>JBMYLM010000006.1:0-77244 GCA_049596335.1 Neptuniibacter sp. | reverse complement strand
CAATCAGACAGGAACGCAGCCTGATGTCCGTACACCAGATTTGACATTAACTCTGAGTCAATTCGGGATACAAAAAAGCCACGTTTACGTGGCTTTTTTATTATCTGTAAAACATTGCTGGGTTTCTTGGGGTTGTAAAAAACCTTTCTTGCGCAGGCGCACAAGAAATAATTGGTCTGAACTTAATGCTTCTTAGTTATGAAGCGTCCAATAGTTTCCTTTGCTCAGCCATATAGCGTGGCATTGGGCCCGCATCTTCATAGATCTCTTCGCCATCTTCAATGCGAATCACCTTATTCCCAGGCACATAAGGCATTTTGGCTTCGAGTTCATTTAGAGCTTCATGGATTAAAGTCGCGACGACATCGTCCTTGGACAGTTGATACATTCTGGCCAGCGCTTCCAGTTTGATATCATCACCCTGATAAATGGACAGCGTTTCTTCTTTGCGGCCGTTTACTTTACGTGCTCGGTTTTCCCATTGGTTGAGCAATCTGGATAAGCTTTCATTTCCCATTACAATTCCCCTTCAGCAAGACTGTCATCTTTCAGTTTAGATAGGTGGCATTGTATTGCCAGTTTATATCGCATAACGTGGTGCAAAATTTTCAGTTCGGCACTCAGGCCATATAGTGTGTATCGACAGGTTGTTCGCCGAATTTATAGGACAAAGGAAATTCTTATGGCAAAAATTCAAATCCTTGTAGGTACGGTCTATGGAAATGCTCTGGATGTGGCCGAGATGTGTTTGCAGAAACTTGAGCAAAAAGGGCATGAAGTGGAACTGTTGCGCCAGCCGGATATAAGCGATATTCCTGCAGATACGACCGATACCTTGTTGGTGTGTACATCAACCACAGGGCAGGGGGAAATTCCGGACAGTTTGTCAAAACTGTATTGCCAGCTACAGGACCATTTGCCGGCAATGCCCCATGTTCGTTATGGCTTGATCACCCTTGGTGATAGTTCTTATGACACCTTTGCGGAAGCGGGTGCTTTGATGGAAGCTTTGTTACAGGAATTAAAGCTACAGCGTATTGGTTCACCATTAGTCATTGATGCCTGCGAAACAATGGCTCCTTGTGAAGAGGCCGAACCCTGGGTGATTAGCTGGAGTGATCTTCTGACAGAATCTGCCTGAAGGTAATGTTGATCCGGGGAGACTGGCAACGTTTCGTTTTAGGTAGTGAATGCTCCCATGATTGCTGAACGCCAGATCCCATCCAGAGCAGTGAGCCCGAAGATAGGTTGATCTCTTTAAGATTATCTTTAAGCTGTTTATGCCGCAGCAAAAAACGCCTTTCGGCACCCAAAGAAATACTGGCAACAATTGGGTTTGGCCCAAGTTCTGGTTCATTGTCCCGGTGCCAACCCATACTGTCATTACCATCCCGGTATAAGTTCAGAAGGGCGGCATTGAAGTGCTGGCCAGAATGTTTTTCGATCAATTCTTTGATCTGGCAAACTGCCGGATGCCAGTCGTCGGCTTCCATCTTTAATCTGGAGTAGGTGTAGTTGATCCCGGGATCAGCCATAAAGTTTTGTAACCGGGGGATTTTAACCCAGCGACCGAACATGAAAATTTCATCCTGTCTCCAGCTGACTTCTGCCATGAGTGAATCGAGGTAACTCTGAGCCACCGCCTCAGGGATAAACTTTTCACTCAGCCAGCACTCGGCATTCTCTGGAGATAGATCTATTTTGTTCACTTCAGTACTTCTATGATTTCGTCTTGGGAATTGCAGCTGAATTTAATCAAACCCAGCTTAGATGCTTCAACTAAAATGAGTAGAGCAGAAAAATCAGGAGCTGACTATGAATGATGTTACCTCTCTTGCCATAGAGGAGTGTGAAGCCTGTAAAGCTGGAGCTCCAAAAGTGCCAGATGATGAGATAGAGGAGTTCTTGCAACAACTCCCAGACTGGCAGCTGTTAGAAAAAGACGGCATCAAAATGTTGTATAAAGAGTATTCCTTCAAAGACTTTGCGAGTGCTCTGGCTTTTACCAATCGTGTTGGAATACTGGCGGAAGCTTTGCAGCATCATCCTGACATTCTGACCTCATGGGGAAAGGTAGCGCTGACCTGGTACACCCACAAAATCGGTGGATTACACAGGAATGATTTTCGTTGTGCGGCCAGAAGCGATCTACTGCTTACTTAGTCACGTCACATACTGCTAGAATATGCGCTTTATTTAGCGGTGGTGGAGTTTAAATAACAATGGAACGTAGATTCCGGTTGGTCCTGGCATGTCCCGATAGGGTTGGAATTGTGGCAATGGTGAGTAACTTTATCTCCAGCCACGGGGGTTCTATTTCTGATGCGAACCAGCATTCTGATCCAACCACAGGTTGGTTCTTTATGCGGGTTGAAATCAGTGCATCCACTTTGCCTTTTTCAATCGATGAACTGAAAGATGCGTTCTCGCCCATCGCAAAATCATTCAATATGGAGTGGGAAATTTCTGACTCCGGGTCGCCTAAGAAAGTTATCCTGATGGCAAGTCGTGAGTCACACTGCTTAGCAGATCTTTTATACCGCTATCATGAGGGCGAACTGGACTGTGTAATTACCTGTGTGATCTCCAATCATGATGACCTGAGAAGCATGGTGGAGTGGCATAATATTCCTTACCACCATGTTCCGGTTGATAAAGAAAACAAGCAGCCGCATTTTGATGAAGTCAATCGCCTGATTCGTGAAAACGAAACCGATGTGGTTGTACTGGCGAGATATATGCAGATTCTGCCTGAGGCAATCTGTAATGATTATGCCCACCGCATTATTAATATTCACCACAGTTTCCTGCCATCCTTTGCGGGGGCTAAACCCTACCATCAGGCCCATGAGAGAGGGGTTAAGCTGATTGGAGCGACCTGTCATTATGTGACTCAGGAACTGGATGCCGGACCGATCATTGATCAGGATGTGATTCGTATCAGTCACCGTGATCTGCCCGAAGATATGGTCCGACTGGGCCGTGATGTCGAAAAAACGGTTCTTTCCCGCGGCCTGAGATGGCACCTGGAAGATAAAATTCTGGTGCAGGGCAATAAAACAGTCGTATTCGATTAACACATAAGTTTACTAGCTTTTCGTATGAGTTCGATTTGCTTGCGGAGAGCTTAGGATAGGTGTAAACATAGTACCTGCTGGGGCCTCGCTTCCTGGTTCAATGGAGCTGGCCAAATATTCACCAGTGGTTATGTCTACTGGTTTTGGAGGAATGATAATGTTGAGATCCTTGAAAGCTCAGGACTATATGTGTGGAGACCTGATCACGTTCACCCCGGAAACCGATCTGTTTGAAGCAATTAACAAACTCATTGAGTATCGAATCACCGGTGCGCCTGTGATTGATAAAAACGGTGCTCTGGTGGGCCTTTTATCAGAAGCTGATTGTCTGAAAGCAATCCTGACCCTGACATACCATGAAGAAGAGATGGGTGGTTATGTGGGCACCTACATGACGCCTGAGGTACATATCATCAATCACGATGCGGACATTATCAAAGTTGCGGAAGAGTTTATTCATAACAAACGTCGTCGCCTGCCGGTTGTTAAAGATGGTAAACTTATTGGCCAGATCAGCCGTCGTGATGTTCTTATAGCGATTGAAAAATTTGCTCAGGATGGCTAAGTAATATTTATTTTTGAAGCCGCAGCAGGTCTGCGGCTTTTTTGTCTGTAGGTACAATTCACTCGATGAGTTACACATTCCCGGAATCTCCCATACTGCTGTATCCCTCTCTTGCCGAAAGAGTGGGTGTTGAGGCCGCTGTTTTAATGTCGCTCTACCAACAGCAGTGGCAGCGAGTGCAGTCATTATCCGGTACAAAAACCTCTTCAGAACTCATCTTGTCACGAAGCCAGTGGCTTTCATTGGCTAAATTCTGGGATGAAGATACCCTTGCTCAACTTACCAGTGTTCTGGTCCAGCATGGATTGGTCGATGCGACCTATGCTCCAGATGGTAGAGTTTCCATTCGCTGCCTTGAAGCTGAAACGGGAACTGCTATCCAGCCTGAGGTTGAGGAAGCTGAAGAGCTGGTTGAAATCGTTCGGCGTCTGCCAGTGGTAGAGACTGTAGAAGAGGTTCCGTCTCATCTGGATTCGCATTCTGGCCAGCCAGTTGAATCAGCGCCTTACGATACACCTTACTACCCGGATACCAGCGTAAACGCGGAGCCAGTATCCAACCCGGGGCCCGCACCCACATTTGGGGGCAGCATTGGTTGGGCACGCAAGGCGCAACAGCTACGTGCTGGGCATTCCGATGAGCTACAGGCAAAATTCCGGCAGCAGGAGCAACTTCGAAAGCAACTCCAGCCAATGGAACTGGGTTGGCAACCCTCACAAAACTTTTATGCACTGTTACCCCGGCATAATATTCCGGTTCAGTTTGCACATAGTTGTCTGGATGAATTTGTGCTCTACTGGTTGGATAAAGACCGCAAAGAAACTAACTGGGATCAGAAGTTCCTTGGTTGGGTAAAAAGAGAGTGGGTTCGAAAACAGACCGATGAAGGCCGCCAGCAGCGGTTAAGTAAAGAACAGCAGACAGGTTTTAATCATGAAAACCCCCGCAGAGATACTCGCGAAAACAGAAAACGGGTTACCGCAGCAGTCATGGACATCAAGGACACCGACTGGTGAGGAAGAAGCGCCTCAAGCTGCCCCGCGAGAGCTGAGTGTCGAAGTAAAAACTCTGGTCAATATGATCTTTGCCCGGTTTATGGCGATCTACGGGCATAAGTTTAAAAGCTGTTTTGAAACTCAGGATGAGATTCGTATTGCTAAGCGCGAATGGGCCTTAAGTCTTGAGGGTTACACAGAATCAGAGTTGGTTGCAGCGATTGATTACTGCAAAGAAAACAGTGCCTGGATGCCGACCATCTCTGAGTTTCTTCAGGTACTGCGAAACCTTACCGGCGATCATGGCCTGCCGGCTGCTAAGCATGCCTATGAAGAAGCGTGCATGAATGCTGAGCGCGCATCTACCCATAACTGGACTCACCCTGCGATATACCATGCTGGCAAAGCGACAGGTTGGTTCCGCCTGCGCACTGAAGATGAACCGGAAGTATTTCCCGACTTTCGTTACAACTATGAAGTGATTTCTCGCCGGGTACGCCAGGGGGAAGAGTTAACAATTCCGGTACCTGTCGCTTTGCCGGATAAAAGTGATGATAACCTGTTCAGCTTTATCCAATCCTGGGGTGAGGAGCATAACCTGAAACCGGAAGTTGCAAGTAAGTGGTTGTTCTATCTTACCAAGCCAAAGGGCAGTCAGGTTCGGGTGAGGTTTCAGAAACAAGCCCAGGTGGAAGCTAATGCAATGGGCATCAAACTCCCGGATGATTACAGCTAATCACTCCTACTGAGCGTTAGTTTTATATTTGGCAGCTTCCAGATTATGCTTTTTGAGCAGTTTGTAGAAATCGGTTCGATTACGCCCCGCAATCTGAGCTGCCTGGCTGACATTTCCTTCGGTAATCTGTAATACCTTGATCAGATAACGACTCTCAAACTCAGCCCTGGCCTCGTTAAAGTTCGGAATAATCTCTTCCTGATTGGCCAGTGCTCTGTTAATCGCTGCATCGGAAATGACCGGAGTGTTACTCAGGGCGGTGACTTTCTCGATTACATTTTCCAACTGGCGGACATTACCTGGCCAGGAGGATTGCGCAAGAAGCTGTAGAGCGGAGCTGGAGATACTTTTAACTTTAGGGTTGTGGCGTTTCGCCGCCTGCTCAACAAAGTGTCGAGCCAATGGGGGAATGTCCTCCGGTCTTTCTGAGAGGGGTGGCAGATGCAGATTAACCACATTGAGGCGGTAAAACAGGTCTTCCCGGAACTGGCTTTCCAGCATCGCTTGTTCAAGGTTTCTGTGTGTGGCAGAAATTACCCGGACATCAACCGGAATCGTTTCTGTACTGCCAACTGGCCTGATCTGCCTCTCCTGAAGCACCCGCAATAACTTCACCTGGAGTGCAGTGGGCATATCCCCGATCTCATCCAGAAATACAGTTCCACCACTTGCTGCCTGAAACAAACCCTGATGACCACTTACCGCACCTGTGAAAGCGCCTTTGGTGTGCCCAAATAACTCAGATTCCAGAAGCTGCTCAGGCAAGGCGCCACAGTTAATCGCAATAAACGGTTTTTTCTTACGAGGGCTGGCGTTATGAATTGCCTGAGCTAACAGCTCCTTACCACTACCACTTGGACCTGTGACCAAGACGCTGACATCTGAGCTGGCGATCTGCTCCGCTTCGGCAAGGATGTTTTCCATGATCTGGCTGCGACTGATGATGCTCTTACGCCAGTCACCTTCGGAGCGGCTGGTACTGGACAATGCCGTCTGCAGGGTGAGCATCAGTTGCTCACGATCAATGGGTTTCGTTAGAAACCCTGCGACGCCTTTCTGGGTGGCGGTCACCGCTTCAGGGATAGAACCGTGAGCAGTGATGATAACCACCGGTAGTTGGGGAAACTGCTGTTGTGCTCTGGCAAAGAGAGCCATGCCATCCATGCCTTCCATTCTCAGGTCGGTTAACAACAGGTCAACCTTGTCATCCAGCAGCTTTAAAGCTTCCTCTGCACTCTCAGCACAACTGATGGTGTATCCACTGGCTTCAAGGCGCATGGACAACAGTTTCAGTAACGACACATCATCATCAACCAGTAGGATATGAGCACTCATTAGTTATCCTCGCGCTGCTGGTTCAGGTCAGACTCTATCTGAGTCAGAGCATCGATTTGGATCTGCAAAGCCTGGTTTTTGTTTTCCAGTTTATTCTGCTCAGCCCGAAGCCAAAGAAGAGCGGACGTTTGTTGGTTGCGCAAACTCAGGTACTTATCTCCAGGGCAATCATTTTGGCTGTTGAGCTTAAGTTTTGCGTAGTGACGTTTTGCTTGTTGCAGTTGTTCGGTGGAAGCAAAAGGGGTGGACATCAGCAGTGCGATCAGAGAACGATCTTTGTTCTCGATGGCGTTTTTTAATAGTGAACTGCGTTTTTCCGGAGATGCCAGGAAGCGCTTTTCAATATCCTGCATACGGAACAGGGCTTGAGTTCCGATTTCACAGGCTTGCTTTGATTTGGTGAGTGGAGGCGCTACATTTTGTAACTGACAGCCTTGCAGCAGGAGTATTAATACAACACTTAAATACTTAATCATGACTCATGTCTCCATGCTGAGGTAAATAAATCCGGAATCCCACCCGGTTGTTTATATTCCGGACAAGCTCAACCTTCGCACCAATCGACTCAGCAGCATCACGCACGATACTCAAGCCGATGCCGGAGCCTTTTACCGGCCCTTTGCGGCGATTATGTCCCTGATAAAATGGTTCAAACAGGTGAGGAAGATCTGCCTTCGGTATGGTGGGGCCATCATTGGTAATATCAATATTAAAATGTTCAGAATCTGAATGACAACTAATTGCTAACCGGCCCGATTCTGATCCGTAGAGAGCTGCATTTGAGATCAGGTTGCTCAAAATACGAATGAGCATCGCTCTGTCTGTGTACAAGCTGGCTTCTTTGTTTGGCAGTGTGACGGATATGTCCTTCTGTTCTAAAAGCAGCTTATAAGGTTCAACCGACTCGGTAAGAATTGAGCTGAGTTGTACCGTCTGCATAGTGACTGGTTCATGTTGGCTCAGGCGACTGTAATCAAGTAGTTGCTCAATCAGAGATTGCAGCTCGCGTGAGTTACTTTGCAACAACGATGCAATTTCCATCTGGCTTTCATTAAGGTCGCCGGTAATCTGGTCAGCAAGCAGGTCAGAACCCTCTCTGAGGGTAGTCAGAGGCGTTTTCAATTCATGTGACATATGACGTAGGAAGCGCTGCTTTTCATTTTCTACCTCAGCCAGGCGTTCGGTCAGCCAGTCCAATTGCTGATCTATATGAATTAACTCAGCAGGGCCACCTACCTTTGCGCCGGTGTATTCCTCTCCTGTCCCCAGAGCGCGGATGCGAGCAGCCACTCGTTTAACAGGACGGATGATCGTTAAGCTGAAGAACATGATCAGTAAGGCTTCAATGGTCAGCAACAGAACTGCAAGGGAGCTGAGTTGAGCCTGAGTTTTTTGAGCCGTTTCATTAAGGGACTGCAGGCGGCTATCAAGAATCAGATCAATCTGTTGATTCAAGGTTCGGGTGAAACTGAGAAGAGAGCTGTCTTCAGGTACTGTGGTGTTCTCGATTGATTCCAGAAGCGAGGAGATTGCCCGGCGATTGCTGTCTTCAGGGAGAATAAAACTGTGTACGGTCAGCTGTTGCTTATAGTCATGGATAAATTGTTCAAGACGTTGTTTAATCTCGGGTTTAGCTACAACCTGATACTGTCTGGCGGAACGTGTAATATCTTCGGCCAGTTGTTCCAGTTGTTCGCCTCTACGGGTGACTTCCAACGCCTGTTGCGCGAGCACACGCCCCTGGGCTGATTGCTCAACAAGAGCATCAGTCGCATAGAAAATCAGTATGCCAAAAGGGGTTACTACAACCAGAAAAGAGAGCAGTACTAATTGTTTAAGTGAGCTAAGGCGCCATGGATGACGTGTTTGCTTAGGCATTAAAAAAGCATCGTTCAAACTAAAGTAAATCTATTATCTCTTAAATGTTGATTGCATGGTAATGGCAGTCAGTTTTTTGCTGCTTTAGAAATAGTTGAGGCCAGAGGGGCTTCCCCTGGCCTTGCTAAAACAGAACGGGCGGCTTGAAATGGTTTAGGATGTTCTGTTTTAACGAACTCCGGAACTCTTAAAGAGCTTGTAGAGCAGCCAGAGCGATATATTTACGCGTCTGAGTGAACTCCACCTGGAGTTGAGAAAACTCATTCAGGCTCAGAAAGCCATCTTTGTTTGTGTCAATTTTGTCGAAGCCTTTCACCAGTGCTGGAGAAACCTGAGCTTCTTGCTGGCTAACTTTGCCATCCTGGTTAGTATCCAGTTGTTCAAAGATGCGTGGTGTGTTTGATTCTGCTTCAGTGATGATTTCTGTTTTTGATTTTGGCGCTTCTACTTCAACAGGCTTAGCTTCAGTAGCAAAGACATTGGAAGATGCCATAACAATCACAGCAGCGCAGGCAACAAGGTTTAATTTCATTCTATTCTCCTAACGGATCTAAAATTTGGGGGAAATTCTTAAATTCGATTAAGTAATATCAATAGCTGTGCCAAAATTTAAAATCTTTTTAAAAACAAATGGTTATGTGTATTTTTAGAGGGTTGGGGATTTTTAAGGAGAAAGAAGAGGTTTTTCAGGTAAAAAACTGTCTCCAAATGGAGACAAGAATTGTTTGTTAATTGTTCTATTACTGAAAAATCAATAGGTTAGGTGGTTATCAAAAAGCGACAACTTTTCACTGCTGATGCAAAAAAGCAGACAGATTGATCCTGTGCCTTAGAAAAGCGCCGTATCAGGTTCAGGAATGACTGGATTGGACAGGCTGCCGATGCCTTCAATTTCTATGGTGACCCGGTCGTTTGCTTTCATGTAACCGCGCGGTTTCATTTTTACACCCACACCGGAACTGGTGCCTGTAGCAATGATATCTCCAGGGTAAAGGGTGCAAACCGTTGAAAGGGTTTCTATCAATTGATAGCAGTCAAAGATCAGGTGTTTTGTGTTTGAGTGTTGGCGCAATTCTTCGTTTACCCAGGTCTTCAGTTCCAGATTATGCGGATCAATTTCATCTGAAGTGACAATCCAAGGGCCACAAGGTCCGTGGGTATCGAATGACTTACCCAGAGTCCAGGTAGGCGATTTAACCTGCCAATCGCGGACTGAAACATCATTAACGATTGTGTAGCCTGCGATCACAGATGCGGCTTTATCTTTTGGAACATGCCGGCATTGTTTACCAATCACCAGGGCGAGCTCACCTTCATAATCCAGTTTTTCAGATACCCTGGGCAGGTGTATGGATTCATCTGGGCCAATAATACAGCTGCTTTGCTTATTGAATATTGTTGGGAAAGAGGGCGTTTCAAGTCCGGTTTCTTCAATGTGGTCGGCGTAATTAAGACCCACTCCAAGAAATTTTTGCGGATTCAGAACAGGGGCTAACAACGTTACATCCTCAAGCGGAATATCGGATTTTCCCTGAAGCGCCTGCAAACGTTGCTGGGCCTCACGTCCGGCGGCAAGGAACAGCTTCATCTCCTGTGGAAGGCTATTATCCAGCCAGCTAGGGGTAACGCTTTCGTTCTCAATGAGTCCTACAGCGGTTCTGCCTTCAAAGGAAAATGTCGCTAATTTCATGAATTAATTGCCTGACGTCTGAAACTATTTTCATGCACCGTACTCTATTCTTCATGGATTAGAAAGCACTCCATAAATCAATAAAAAAGGAGCAGGGGAGATGACGAAATTAGGTGGATTGTTTTTCATTGTAATGAGTAGCACCGTTGTGGGTGAAGATCGCACCTGGCCAAGAGACAGCAGACAGGCGAATGCCTATGGTCTGCAACGTTACGCGAATGGGGACACTAAAGGGCTGAAAAATGGACGGCAGCGAGTGGTACGTGGCGGTTCCTGGGACGAAAATATTAATAATCTCAGAAGCTCTTTCCGCAATGTTAAACCACCCATCAGTGGCCGTTCTATCTATGGCTCGATTGGCTTTAGGTGTGTATACGATCCGAAATAGGTCAGGTTATTTCTTCAGTCTGGGCTGCGGCCACTGCAGATCCGGAATCAGACTGATATAGGGTTGTTTGCCACGGAAAATGTGCAACCGACCCTTATGTACCTGGCCAATACATTGCTCAACGGGATCTAACAAAACCATGCAGATCTCATCTTTACTCGGGGCGGGAATGCGCCCTGTGTTCTTGGTGCCCGGAAGGGCCTTCATTTCATTTTGTAGAGCTTTGTATTGCCCATTACTGATCATACGGTTGAGAGTATGTTTGTCCCACAATACAGGTATTGCGGCGAGTGGTTCAAGAATACCTATGCTCTGAGGCGCAACAACACAGCGTTCACGACTGAAGAACTTTCGTGCAGACAGGTCAGTGTGTACCTTCAACAACGAGTTATCCCGGACGTTGCTACTGAAGTCCATCTTCTGAATGCCTTCAATAATAGCCCTCAAGTCCCAGTTACAGGCTTTAATCAAACGCCATACTGGTTCCATGCTGCTTCTTGATCCCAGACTGTATTTAACGCTGTCCTGAATAAGAGTGTCTTTAGGCAACAGTGTGATTTTCAGAAAGGTGGACTGAAAATCCAGCAGACACTCGGGAGACTCGATAAAGCAATAGGCGGTTTCCCTGCGGCAGAAAGCCATCCATTGTTCCCGGGTATTGAGTGAAGGTAATACAGGTATGATCATAAATCTGCCTTACAAAAAGTTGCCGTAAATTGGGTTGCCAGTGGTGCTAAATATCTGATATGGACTAAAGTTTTACGATTTTAACGTGTACACTGCCTCTTTTTCAGCAGCTCCAACCGGTATCGGATTATAGCTTAAAGCAAAGGGTAAAAATTATGAAACTGCTTAACCGCTCAGCGTTTGTTGTACTGCCAAAGCAGCCTTTTGCTGAATGGACTAACGCACTGAATGTTGATGCTGACGGACTCCATCAGGAATTGTCTCTTGAGGAGCAACGTAAAGAGGGCACTGTTTATCTGATCGATGAAGTGGCGAATGAAGCAGACTTTATTTCTGCTTTATCCTCCAACTGGCTGAAGATATTTCAGAATGAGCTTTCTGCATGGGATGAGCTGGGTGATCATTGGCCCCATGAGTTGAGCTTTGAGCGTTTTCAGGAATGGTTTGAGGTTCATCATCAGATCATAGCATTGGACCTGAGTGAGCAGCCTTTGATGCTGGCTGCACTGGATGAGTACTAAGGAACCTACTAACAGAACTTGTTCGCAGGTTCCCTAAGCATTTACTGAAGCAGTAGATTTTACGGAGAGAGATCGATGGGACATACCGATAATCCATTTGGTTTGCAGATGCATCCAATGCGGGAGCGTTTGTATGGTGAGTTACATTCCAGACCATTCCAGATTATTCCAAGTCCGGCCCGTGTTACTCATCTGGCGGTTATGTGCTCACCTGAAGAGAGTGCGCAACAGTTTGAACATTTAAAAGAACTCTACGAACACTTCGGAGTCACTCCTCCTGAACATGACGAACTCTGTTATCACGTGGACTTTGGTAAATTGCGCGTCCGACGTGAAAAACATATGGAGTTCGCGACCTATACCTTTATCAATACAGATATCGAGCAGGATGGTAATCCCTTTGAAGTGACAGGGCTCACTCCGGTGCCACTGGAATGGTTAAAAAATATTCCGGGTACGGTTATCTCTGCATTTCATGTCGGTATTGAGGATGCAAGACAGACCCATGAGTTGAATTTGCCTCTGGTTAAGCGTTTCTTTGAAGGCATGCGGTTGGTGGGGAGCAGCCCTCAGGATGGAGATGCCCGAGTCTGGACAACCTTTCAGGTGCACAGCGATGGCTTTGGCCGGATTCTTGTTTACAACAAGCAGATGAGTGACAGCCAGCTCGGCCGCTTAACTCAGCGTTTGATGGAGATAGAAACCTACCGGTTGATGGCATTACTGTCTCTGCCTGTTGCAAGGGAAATTAATCCAACTTTAGCAAAGATGGACCAAAAGCTGGCGGACATAACAGACCATCTCGCACACAGTGCAAATGTTGATGAAACAGAACTGCTTGGTGAACTGACGGACATGGCTTCCTGGGTTGAGGATTGTCGCGCCCGGGCTACTTTCAGGTTCAGTGCCACATATGCCTATCATGATCTGGTGATCAAACGTCTGGAAGAGCTACGCGAAGATGAAGTATCAGGCCACCTTACTGTAACTGAGTTTATGACACGTCGACTGACCCCGGCAGTACGTACCTGTGAAGCCATCAGCAAACGTCTCGAAGACCTGTCGCGACGGATTGACCGGGTAGCCGATATGATGAGAACCCGAGTCGAGCTTTCTATCCAATCCCAGAACCAGGAACTGCTGGCTTCCATGGATAAACGCTCCAAAGTACAGCTGATGATGCAGCACACGGTCGAGGGGCTTTCTGTTGCAGCCATCAGTTACTACACAATTGGTTTGATCAAATATCTGCTCGAAGCGCTGTACAATACCGGAGTGGATGTGAATAAAGATCTGGTGCTGGGTATTTCTGTCCCGGTAGTGATTGGTCTGGTTGCGTTTATTACGCGCAAAATTCACAAACATTTCCTAGAGCTTGCGATAGATAAAGCTGAGAAAGACAGAACGGATAAATAGATAATGACCATCGAAAATGTAATCGAGAGCAAACTGCAGGAAGGTTTAGACATAATCCATCTGCACATTGAAAACGAAAGCCATATGCATTCCGGCCCTGCGATGGATACTCACTTCAAAGTGACTCTGGTATCAGAAGGCTTTGGTGGTAAACGCCTGGTGCAGCGCCATCAGATGATTTATGGCCTGCTCAGCAACGAAATGCAGAACCCGATTCATGCTTTATCCTTGCACCTTTTCACTACTGAAGAGTGGCAGGAACGAGCAGGCCAGGTCGCGCCTTCACCTAAATGCATGGGTGGATCTAAAGCGGATAAATAATCTGCTTAATATGTAAAAAGCTTGTTTGCTGATTGATGCCCGTCAATGTTTTCTTTTTGTCTCAGGAGGAGACTGAAACCAGAGAAAAGAGGACATACTAAGGGGTACAAAATGATTAACGAACATCATGATCTTATTCATGAATTTCCAGAGCACCGCGAACGCATCCATGAAATGAAAATGCAGGATGCGCGTTTTTCCCGCCTGTTTGATGAGTATCATCAAGTAACTAAAACAGTGGAAAAAATGGAAGCTGAAATTGAGCCAGTATGTACCCGCACTGAAGAAGAAGCGAAGATGAAACGCCTTCAGTTAAAGGACGAGCTTTACGCAATGCTGCAGGTTTAAGACTCAAAACATCTATGAAAGCCCGCCCTATGCGGGCTTTTTTACGTCTATTCGATTCTTATCTGCGTATAATCAACATATATATCGAATGTGACGAGTTTCATGAAATACAGCTGGAAGTACATATTTAACGTCGCTCTGGAGCATAAACACGAGCTAATCAAAGCGAACATAATCGCTTTTGCGGCCGCATTGGCCTCAGTGCCTTTACCCCTTTTTATGCCTTTGCTGGTGGATGAGGTTTTGCTCGATCAGCCAGGCTTTATTGTAGAAACCCTGAACCCCTTCTTTCCTGACGCCTGGCATGGACCGGTTCTCTACATTTCAGCGATTCTATTAATCACCATAGTGCTGCGTATTTTTTCGCTGTTTTTGAACGTATGGCAGGCCAGACAATTCACCATCATTTCTAAAGATGTCACCTACAGAATCCGGAAGGGGTTGCTGGAGCGTTTAAGCAAAATCTCCATGGCTGAGTATGAAACTATGGGTAGCGGTACTGTCGCTTCACACTTTGTAACAGATCTGGATACGATTGATCGTTTTCTTGGTAGCTCTCTGAGCAGATTACTCATCGCAGCGCTTTCCATCACAGGTACTGCGATTATTCTCCTGTGGATGCATTGGCAACTGGCGTTATTTATTCTGTTTCTCAACCCGGTGGTGATCTACTTCACAACGGTTGTGGCGAAACAGGTGAAACAGTTAAAAGGCAAAGAGAACAAAGCCTTTGAGCTGTTTCAGGCCGCTTTAAGTGAGACTCTGGATGGGATTCAACAGATCAGAGCCAGTAATCGCGAACAACATTATCTCTCTCGTCTAGTCGACAGTGCCCGGGACGTCAGGGATCGCTCAACTGCATTTGAGTGGAAAAGCGATGCCGCAAACCGATTCAGCTTTATGATTTTTATGGTCGGCGTTGACCTGTTCAGAGCCCTGTCGATGTTAATGGTGGTGTTTTCTGATCTTTCGATTGGTGAAATGATGGCCGTGTTCGGCTATCTCTGGTTCATGATGGGGCCTGTTCAGGAAATTCTTGGGATTCAATACAGCTGGTTTGGTGCCAAGGCCGCGCTTAATCGTATTAACAGCTTGATGGATGTACGGGAAGAGCCCCAATATCCCCATGAGGTAAACCCATTCGCAGGGAAGAAAACCGTTTCGGTTCGACTTGAGAATATCCATTTTGCATACGGCGCTGGTCAGGAAGTGCTCAAAGGCGTTTCATTGAATATCCCGGCCGGACAGAAAATTGCGTTAGTGGGTGCCAGTGGTGGAGGTAAGTCCACTTTGGTTCAGGTGCTCTTGGGTTTATATCCGGCCGAGACCGGAGAGATCTATTTTGATGACGTTTCTGTGAAAAAAATTGGCTTATCCTGTATCAGGGACCATGTTGAAACCGTATTGCAACACCCCGCGTTGTTTAATGGCACTGTCCGTAGCAATCTGATGATGGGGCGTGAGTTCGATGATCTTCAGCTCTGGCAGGCACTTAAGGTTGCCCAGTTGGCTGATTTCATCAAAGAGCAGGAAGAAGGTCTGGATACTTTGGTCGGTCGTCAGGGGATTCGTCTCTCAGGCGGCCAACGCCAGCGTTTGGCCGTTGCTAGAATGGTATTGAGTGACCCTCAGGTGGTAATTCTGGATGAAGCGACCTCGGCACTGGATACAGAAACTGAGCAACAGTTGCATCAGGCTCTTCAGGAATTCCTAAAAGACCGGACCACCATCATCGTTGCTCACAGGCTTAGTGCAGTCAAACAGGCAGACCATGTTTACGTATTTGAAGATGGCAAAATATGTGAGCAGGGTGGTCATGAAGAATTGATCAACAGTAATGGTTTATACGCAAGGCTTTATGGCGAGTACCAGTAAGGCTTTGCCTGGTACAAAACATGCGAAAGCAATTTCCCTGGCGAGACGGAAATCAGTTTGAACTGATGGTAGATGGCGAGAATTTTTTCCCGGTTATGTTGGAAGAGATTCGTAAAGCCAGATACAGCCTTCTGTTAGAGTTTTACTTTGTAACGTCCGGTGTTGTTGCCGGGAAGTTCATGGAAGAACTGATCGATGCCGCAAGGCGTGGGGTCATGGTCAAACTGATCATTGATGGCTATGGGTCCTATAAGTTTTCCCGCTCTGACCGGACCAGGCTGGAAGAAGCAGGCGTCGAAATTGTTGTCTATAACCCTCTCCACTTAAGTAAGTTTACGCGTAACCTGGCCCGGGATCATCGCAAGCTATTGGTTATCGATCAGAAGGTTGCGTTCATCGGAGGTACAGGATTAAGCGATGTATACTGGTTATCGGAAGAACAGGGTTGTCCATGGCATGAGCTGATGGCCCGGATCAAAGGTCCGGTTGTGACGGATCTTGTCAATATGTACAACCAGTTATGGCAGCGCTGCACCGCTCAGGTTCTTTCTTCAGGGGGAACTCTGGAGAAGAAAGGTGATACCCGGATTCGGGTAAGGACAGTACAGGGGTTTTACCAGCAGGATATAAAAGCCAGCTTTTTAAATCGGGTGAATAACGCAGAAGATAAAATCTGGCTGATGACGGCTTATTTTCTGCCCTCATTTTCGATGCGCTATGCTTTAAGAAGGGCCGCGCAAAGAGGTATAGATGTACGCCTTATTATTGCCGGACCATACACCGACCAACCCTGGGTTTTCCATGCTTCAAAGCGTTATTACCGACGCTTATTGAAGGCGGGTGTGAGGATATATGAGTATCAGCCTCGCTTCCTGCACGCCAAGATGTCGGTCGTGGATCAGTGGGGAAGCATGGGTTCCTGCAACCTGGATCATTGGAATTTGCGTTGGAATCTTGAGGCAAATATCGAACTGGATGATCCGGATGTTGTCCATCAGATGACGCAGGTATTCCATAGTGACCTGCATCATTGTCAGGAAGTCACTTACGACGAATGGGAAAAGCGTCCCTGGCACCGTAAGTTAAAAGAAGTAGTTTGGGCGTGGATCAGCCATATGGTGCTGAAGATCAGATAAGAGGTAAGTCAGATGAAAAGTTTCACGGTTGCGGTCAGTTTGCTCATGACAGTCTTGTTAACCGGTTGTGTAAGCAACCTTAGCGGTACGACCTATTCAAGAAGTGAAGCGCGTCAGGTGCAAAATGTTGAGTACGGTGTTGTGGAGTCTGCTATACCAGTCGTACTCGAAGGTACGAACAGTGCCATTGGCGCTGGCGCAGGTGCCGTGGTGGGTGGTATCGCAGCGAGTAATATTGGTGGCGGCCGTGGTAAAAACATCGCAACCGTTCTGGGGGCTTTAGCCGGTGGTGTAGCGGGTAAAAGTGCTGAAGAAGCACTGACAAGAACTCAAGGCCAGGAAATCACAGTACGTCTTCGCAGTGGTCGAGTCATCTCAGTTGTTCAGGAGGTTGCAGACGGACCTATGTTCCAGGCTGGAGACAGGGTGCGAGTGCTGACTCATAGGGGTACTGCGAGGGTAACCTACTAAGTCATAAGGGCCTTTGGCCCTTTTTTATTTGTACCTTGTTATTTGTCCGGTGCGTGGAAATATAGGTAGAGATCGATCAGCAATTCTGGAATCTGTGCACACATCTCCGCACAGAGTTTTTCATCATTTCGGATCTTATTGATGTCATCTTCGTCAAACAGATCCGATGCCACCATCACTGGCAGCAGCATTTCAGCCACGTCCTGTTCAGTGCTCTTGTTAAACCAATCCTCTTCCTGAGTGAATACGCCTTCCATAAAGGCCTGAGACCACCACGCTAAAGGTGAGATGTCGTCGTCTTCTTCCGGATCAAGAGATAACTCACATGGAAGCTCAATCTCGCCATCGCTATAGAGGTTGCTACCGATCTCTTTGTAGAGCCTGTTCAGCAAGTTGGTAATCGCCTGTTTCTGTTCGTCAGATTGCCATTTAGGCTCAGTGTCGAACAGCAGAGTATTCAGGTCGGCTTCATCCAGTGGGTTCGGGCTGATATTCAGCGCACAAAAAAGGCCGTGAGCCCCAATCAGATCGAGAGAATCTTCTGATACCTGGTCGGAATAAAGAAATTCTTCAAGCTGGTCCAGTTCATCATCGGTCAGAGCAATGTTTGATGTAAGAGTCATCAGTGTATTTCCAAAGCGGGTTATATGCGCTGATTCTATCCTTACTGGGTTTTTTTAGCAGCAGCAAAGCAAGAAATTTCTATTTCATGTGACAAGTTCCTCGCCATTCAGGATAATCCGCTGATGATTCAGAATGCGCTAAAAATCCTGCAGGATACCTTTGGTTACGAGCAGTTTCGTGAACCACAGGCTGCAGTCATTGAAACAATGCTGGAAGGCCGGGATGCACTGGTGGTTGTCCCCACCGGAGGCGGTAAGTCTTTATGCTACCAGCTACCCGCGTTGATGCGTTCTGGCACAGCGATTGTTATCTCGCCTTTGATCGCTTTGATGCAGGATCAGGTCACGGCTCTCTCCCAATGGGGTATCAGGGCAGGTTGTCTGAACTCATCGATGGACTTTTCACTGATCACTGAAACGGAACATCAACTGCGCTCCGGCGGATTGGATCTGCTCTATATAGCCCCAGAGCGATTACTTCAGGAACGTACCCTCAATCTGTTGCTGCAAAGTCAGATAGCACTCTTTGCAATTGATGAGGCCCACTGTGTATCCCAATGGGGGCATGATTTCAGACCGGAATATTTGCAGCTCAACCAACTAGGTACTCTGTTTCCCGGAGTGCCACGCATCGCATTGACGGCAACAGCGGATAAACGCACCCAGCAGGAAATAGTTGAACGTCTGGAACTGGTCAATCCTAAGTGTTTTATCCAGGGCTTTGATCGTCCCAATATCCGTTATCGGATAGGGCAAAAAGACAGCGCTAAGAAACAATTACTTAAGTTCCTGACTAATGAACACCCCAAGGATTCCGGGATTGTTTACTGCCTCTCCCGAAAGCGAGTGGAAGCGACTGCCGAGTGGTTA
This sequence comes from Neptuniibacter sp., assembly GCA_049596335.1. GTDB lineage: Bacteria > Pseudomonadota > Gammaproteobacteria > Pseudomonadales > Balneatricaceae > Neptuniibacter. Next base: position 58,312 of record JBMYLM010000006.1, on the reverse strand, counting down.
TGTGATCAGGGCTTTAAAGCGCTGCCTTATCATGCTGGCTTGAATCCTGAACTACGCAATCATCATCAACACCGATTCCTGACCGAAGAAAATATCATTATGGTGGCGACCATAGCGTTTGGTATGGGGATTGATAAGCCCAATGTGCGTTTTGTAGCGCATCTTGACCTGCCAAAGAGTATTGAAGCTTATTATCAGGAAACCGGCCGGGCGGGGCGTGATGGTCAGCCTGCGGATGCGTGGATGGTTTACGGGCTTCAGGATGTGATGTTCCTGCAGCAGATGCTGGAGAGTTCACAGGCCCCGCTGGAGCAAAAAATAGTTGAGAAACAGAAGCTTGAAGCGATGCTGGGATTGTGTGAAATCACCAGTTGTCGACGTCAGGTACTGTTGAGCTATTTTGGCGAGTCTGAGCATGAGCCTTGTGGTAATTGTGATACCTGCCTGGAACCTGTTCCTGTATGGGATGGTACGGAAGCCGCACGTAAGGCAATTTCAGCGGTATACCGTTCCGGACAAAGCTTTGGTGTGAATCATGTTGTGGATATTCTGCTGGGTAAACCAAACGAAAAAACTCAACGATATAAACATCAGGAACTGTCGACCTGGGGTATTGGCTCCGATCTGGATAAAAACCAGTGGCGTTCGGTTTTCCGGCAGTTAGTTGCCAGAGGCTTGTTAGGTGTGAATGTAGACCAGCATGGGGTTCTGCATTTAACCGAGAAGTGCAGGCCGCTGCTGCGAGGCGATGAAAAGATCCAGCTGCGTAAAGATCAGAGACAAAGTACGCCCTACCGCAAGAGCCAGGTGCCACAGAATAAGCTTGCAGCAGAGGATCATTCACTTTGGAACGATCTTAAAGCCCTGCGTAAGCGCTTATCAGAAGAACAGGATGTGCCGCCTTATGTCATTTTCCATGATGCAACGTTGATGGAAATGGTGATGTATCGCCCGCAAACTTCTGAGCAATTCAGACGCCTTAACGGTGTCGGTGAGCGTAAACTCGATCTCTATGGGGCAGATTTCCTGGGCGTGATCGAAGAACACGAAAATACCGAGAAACTTTCCGCAGATTCGCAAGCAGATGAGTCACTGACTCTTTACAGAGCAGGCATGACTGTAGAGCAGATCAGCCGTCAGCAGCACCTTTCAATCAATGCTATTTATGGGCACCTTGCTCAATTTATTCTCAAAGGGGAGCTTGATGTACTGGATGTCATAGCTCTACCAGAAGATGAGTTTTCTAATATCCAGCAAGTGATTATTGAATGCCAGAGTGATTTTGGGCAGGCGCTAAAACCGGTCTATGAAGCTTTGGATGGCGTTTATGAGATGGGTGTACTGCGCTGTATCAAAGCCGGGTTGCTGCAATAGTGACTGAGTCGGGCAGTCTTTTTACGCTCTTTATCAGCGGGATTGTATCTGCGACCCTGTTACCGGGCGGATCTGAGGCATTGTTAGCCTGGCAACTATCCACTGGAGAATACAATCCGTGGTCATTATGGTTCGCAGTTACAACGGGAAATGCCTTGGGAGGCATTCTGACTTGTGTGATGGGATGGGTCATTGCAACTTATTACCCTTTAAAAGCTCTAAATAAACCAGGGCAGCTGCGTGCTAAACAGTGGTTAGAACGGTTTGGTCCAATCACACTGCTGATGTCATGGCTGCCGATCATTGGTGATCCACTTTGTCTGGTTGCTGGGTGGTTGAAGTTTAATTTGTACCTGAGCTTTCTGATGATTTGCCTTGGGAAAGCGGTTCGCTATCTTCTAATTGTGGGTATTTTTTAAGGGAGAATTTTATGGCTAAGGGGGGAAGCTATGGCTAAACGCAGTTTCTTTGGCCAACTCAGATTAGCTTTATTGCTCCTGTTGTTGCTGATTGTCAGCCTGAATACCTGGTTGTCCAGGGTCAGAACCACAGACTGGCAGGAACCTCTGTGGGTCGCCATCTATCCTATTAATGCCGATCAAAGAGCGGATACACAGCTCTACATCAATTCATTGCAAGATGATCAGTTCGACGATATAGAAGACTTTTTCACCCGCGAAGCTTCCCGCTACGGAGTGATTATGGCTAAACCTATGGAGGTTTTTGTCGCGCCTGAGGTGGAGGGGCAACCGCCAAAACCACCGATTGAAGCCAGCATTCTGGAAAGTGTCATCTGGAGCCTGAAGTTACGCTACTGGGCCTGGGGCAATGATACCTGGAATCAAGTGACCTCACCGGATATTAAAATCTACCTGCGTTTGTTCTCCGTCCAGAATACTCATATTCTTGAACACTCTTTAGGTCTTCAAAAGGGCATGATTGGTGTCGTGAACGGCTTTGCCAGTGTGGACTATCAGGCCCAGAACAATTTTGTGACGGTGCACGAGATACTTCATACACTCGGGGCTTCCGACAAATATAATCTCCAGAATTTACCCGTCTGGCCGGAAGGCTATGCGGATCCTTATCAGGAACCTTTGTACCCACAATATCGAGCAGAAGTGATGGGAGGCAGGATGCCTCAGTCCAGCAGCTTTGCTTTGATTCCAGCCCGTATGGATCAGGTTGTGGTCGGTCCTAAAACGGCTACTGAGATTAATTGGCCTCTACAGGTTACCGGGGCCGAATGAGGCATTAGGAATTACTCTGCCCCCGACGCTTTCAGTGCTTTGGCTATATCCGCTTCAAGTTCTTTCAGAACCTCTTGAGCCGGGCTTTCCGGGTGAATCTGAGAAGGGCGTAAAAACATCAACTGGGTTGTTTCGTTCTTATGTAACAGGGTCACGGAAAGGGGGCATAAGGCTGCCATTTCCGGATCTTTGTTTACAACCTGATTTGCGTACCAGGGATTACAGAAAACCAGACTGCGAATCTCTGCATAACCATGACGGTTATAGTCATCGCCCCAGCGTTCCTTAAAGTGGGACAGTGAATTGCCAATGTTGGGTTCAAAAACAACAAAAAACCGATGATCTTCCAGCGCTTGCCGAACCTGATCGTAGTTGAAATCAAAATCACCTTTAAGTTGCAGTTTCATCACAGGCGAAGCCTGAGCTAACGAAGCGAAGAGCAAACTGAAGACAAGTATTAAAAGCTTACTTTTAAGATGGGTCAGATTGTCCATATCACCTCCGCTGAGAAACTACCGTTGTTGCATTTATTCTGTAATGAGTTCCGAAGTGTATCGCTACATAGCATGTAGTATAATTGCGCCTCTCTTAATCTTAGGCAAGTCAAACTTACACAGCATGAGCGACCAAAACACAATTCCTGAATCCGATACTGAGAAATCTGCAGAACAAAAAAAGCAGAAGACTCGTTTGAATAAACTGCAGAAACGTCTCCGTAGGGAGATGGGGCGTGTGATTCAGGACTTCAATATGATTGAAGAAGGCGACAAGGTAATGGTCTGCCTCTCAGGGGGTAAAGACTCCTATGCCATGCTGGATATTCTAATGAATCTGCAGCGCAGTGCTCCGGTCAGTTTTGAGCTGGTGGCAGTGAACCTGGACCAGAAACAACCGGGTTTTCCTGAGCATGTTCTGCCTGAGTATCTATCCACAATTGATGTGCCGTTCCATATTCTGGAAAGGGATACCTATTCCGTAGTTAAGGAAGTGGTTCCTGAAGGTAAAACCACCTGCGCCCTGTGTTCACGCCTGAGACGTGGATCGCTGTACGGTTTTGCAGAAGAGATCGGCGCTAACAAAATCGCTTTGGGGCATCACCGTGACGACATTCTGGAAACCCTGTTCCTGAATATGTTCTACGGCGGTAAATTAAAATCTATGCCACCTAAACTGGTTTCAGACGATGGCAAGAATATGGTGATTCGCCCGCTGGCGTACTCCCGCGAAAAAGATATTGCGGCTTACGCAGAGCTGAAAGAGTTCCCAATCATTCCTTGTAACCTCTGTGGTTCTCAGGAAAACCTGCAGCGTCAGGTGATTAAAGAGATGCTACAGGACTGGGATAAGCGCTTTCCGGGTCGCATTGAGACCATGTTCCGCTCCATGCAGCATGTTGTGCCTTCTCATCTGGCGGATACAGAGCTGTTTGACTTCAAAGGCCTGCAACATGGTTATCCACATGGCATTGTTCCGGGTAGTGATAGCCCTGTGCGAGAGGAACCTGAAGCAGACCTCTCTAAATCGGTTCAGAGTTACACACCGGCTAAGATAGATGTTCTGTCTATCTGAATGAGTTGATGTCCGAATTTGTCGGATCTATGTCATTGCTGACACTTTGATATAGCGCGATACTCTCTGGTAACACATCGGGCCTGTGAATAAACAGGCCTGTCTACAGATCAGGAGAGTTAGCGTGAAAACCATCGCCGCACTTGGCTATGCCAATTGCCAGATCCTTGATATTACCGGCCCCATGCAGGTATTTGCCTCAGCAAATAAAGCATTGGGTCATCCTGCTTACCATCTCCAGATTCTGGGTTTAGATAGATCCCCGGTTATTACCAATTCCGGGATGCGGCTCCTTCCAGATGCTGTTTATAGTGATGTAGATGAGATCGATACTCTGTTTTTCGCCGGTGGCTTTGGTGTTGCGGATGTTATCCAGGATGCTGCATTAATCGATTGGGTTAAAGATAAAGGGAAGCATGTAAGACGTATCGCTTCTGTATGCAGTGGTGCTTTTATTCTCGCAGAAGCCGGATTATTACAGGGAAAAAAAGCGGCTACCCACTGGTGTGCCTGTGACAAACTTGCCGCCGCCTATCAGGATGTAGAAGTGGAACCAGATGCCATCTGGATCAGCCAGGGTAACCTGTACACCTCAGCTGGAGTCACTTCAGGAATTGATCTGGCATTGGCATTGGTTGAAGAGGACTACGGCCACGCGATTTCGATGGAAGTAGCGCGAGAGCTGGTGGTATTTATGCGGCGTCCGGGAGGGCAGGCGCAATACAGTAATCAGCTTCAGGCCCAGAATAAGGCCAGTGGGGTGGTGGCAAAAGCGATTGCACACATTGAAAGTAATATCGCGTCAGACCTGACCTTGGACCGTTTAGCTGAAGTCTGTTGCATCAGTGAACGACACCTATTCAGGCTTTTCAAAAAGGAGATGGGCTGTTCTCCCGCCAGTTATCTTGAATCCAGTCGTCTGGATCTGGCTCAAAAGCTTTTGGTTGATGGATCTTTGAATAATGATCAGGTGGCGACCCGGTCAGGATTAGGTTCAGCTGATAATTTACGCCGGGTATTCACACGTCGGCTTGGAGTCACTCCCAGTGAATATAAGCAGCGCTTTGGAAAAACACAGCAGGGATTATTGAAATGAACAGGAATGTATTGCTTTTATCGGGTTGCCAGGCGCTGTTAACCACGGGAAATATACTCCTGGTTTCAGTTGTCGCATTAATAGGTCAGGGATTAACGGATAACTCATCCCTTACAACGTTCCCAGTTGCGACTCAGTTTATTGGTTTGATGATGGCGACGATACCCGCCTCTCTGATCATGAAACGTATTGGCCGCAAGAACGGTTTTTATCTGGGCAATACGGTCGGTATCTGTGGTGCATTAATCTGCGTTCAGACATTAACTGTTTCAAACTTTTACATGTTCTCGTTCGGAACATTTTTACTGGGTATCGGGATTGGTTTTGGAACCCTGTATAGGTTTGCAGCGGTTGAAGTGTGTCCTGAAGAGCAAAAAAGCCGGGCCATCTCTTTTGTCATGGCCGGAGGAGTTATTGCCGCGATAGTAGGGCCGCAACTGGCAGTATCAAGCCAGAATATGTTTGGTGAGGCGCAGTTTACCGGTGCTTTTGTTGGTTTGGTGGGATTGTATTGCCTGGCTTTAGTTATGTTGTTTTTCACTAAAATTCCGAAAGAGGACAACAGTGCACAGGTGGGTGCAGATCAGAGACCTTTAATTGAGATTATCAGACAGCCGGTGTTCATCGTTGCAGTTGTGGTCGCTATGGTCAGCTATGTAGTTATGAACCTGCTGATGACCGCAACGCCTCTGGCTATGGCTAGGTGTGGTTATACTTTTGCATCGGCGGCAAATGTTATTGAGTGGCATGTATTGGGTATGTTTGTTCCCTCTTTCTTCACCGGCAACCTTATATCCAGATTTGGAGCTTATCGAGTGATGTATGCCGGTGTGGTATGCAATCTGTTGTGTATTTTAATTAACCTTACAGGGGTTTCTGAATGGCATTTCTGGAGTGCATTATTACTGTTGGGTATTGGCTGGAACTTTATGTTTATCAGCGCAACTCAGTTGGTAACGAGTAGTTATCAACCCGCTGAGAAAGCGAAAACTCAGGCTGCGAATGAGTTTATGGTTTTCAGCATGGTTACGGTTTCGGCGCTTTCCTCAGGTTGGCTCGAGGCAAGTTATGGTTGGCAGGCGATGAATTGGATGGTGCTCCCGCTGGTACTTTGGGCATTTTCTGTTATGTTTTTTATAGGAAAAAAACAGAGTAAAAACAGGGAAACCGTGCCCGGATAATATATGCAAGGACAACCACAACTACTTACAGTGCATTCATCTTCACCCGTAACTTTCAGTCTTGAAATAAATCGCAATGCTGTGAAATCAATGGGTGTTAACACCATAAGTGAAATGAACCTACATCGCTGGACTGCCCTGCGTGACAATGAAATTATTGAATTAGCTAAGTTCCTGGCGCAAAAAAATCAGCCTTCAGAAATATTAAGTCTGGCGCTTTATGAAGAAACTCAGTTAGAGCCCGTTGATATTCAACCCTATTCCAGACTATTAAAAGATAGGAATAGTTTTTTTGCTCAGCAGGGGGAGCTACCTGATATTCACAACCGCAATCTGTATGCCATAGGCAATAATTGGCCTGTTGGAACTTCAGATCAAGAAAGGGCTTATTGTGTGTTATTAGAACGCACTCTCACTTTATGGAGTGAGGGTAGACCAGACTATGAATCGAGACTGGCTTTAGTTTCGGACTATGGTGCAAGGCTGGATCGTATGGGTGCACATAATTTTTCATTCTGGGATGGGGAGTATTTGTATGCCTATAGCAGTAATAATGAAGGTGAAATTCACCCTTTATACTTCTATCAAATGGAAGAAAAAAACCTAAACTTTGGGGATGGTCATAAGCTGCAGTTTGATGCTGATTCTGATACTCAAATAGTTGTAGTTACTGACGTTGTTTTGGATGTTAATTCTGAAATAAACACTATTCCGCCTGGCGCTGTGGCTTGTTTTCGCTCAGGGGAGTTATTGGGCCTATGTGAACCTGTCGATTTCTGGACCGAAGAGTGATTTATGAGCGTTTTTCCTTTATTGACTCAGTTTTTTTATGGTTTTTAGAAAATAAATTGATTTTAAACCCATAATTCCGAATTTTAAGCTAGATTTAAACCAACAAGCTGTGCGTAAAAGGAATTTATTTGGACACGGAATCCGGTCCAGCGCGTTCTGTTTAAGTAGTTAAGGCGCCTCCTCTTACAATGACAAAAATAATTAAATCACATAATTCATCATCAATTACTGAGTTAACTCTGGATACAGTTGATCCGGAGATTTTGGTACAGGTCTTTGACCGTATCGCTCTCGCTACTTTTGTACTGGATAAAAACCATGTCATAGTACACTGGAATAGCGCTATGGAAGCTCTCAGTGGTCTCGACCGTTCTGATATGATTGGTACCAAAGATCAGTGGCGGCCTTTTTACTCGTCTTGCCGTCCTTGCTTGGCTGATCTGATTCTTGAAGGTGGTCATGATGCCGATGTAGAGCATTATTACACCAATAAGTACATGAAATCTGAATTGATACCCGAAGCCTATGAAGCTGAAGACTTTTTCCCGGATTGTGGTGAAAATGGCGAATGGCTGCACTTTACGGCGGCGAATATAAAAAATTCAGAGGGTGAGATTATTGGTGCAATTGAGACTCTGATGAATATCAGTGCGAGAAAGAAAGCTGAATTCGAGCTTATGGAAAGGGAGCGAATCTATAAGGAATTGAGTATTACTGATAGTCTCACGGGGTTACACAATTCGCGACATTTCTATACGGAGCTTGAGAAGGCTTTGGATACGTCCCGCCGTTACAATCATAAATTTACCATCTGTTTTTTTGATCTCGATGACTTCAAAAAACTTAACGATAATCACGGTCATCTCATGGGCGATAAGGTATTAGAAACCTTTGGGGCTCTCGTGCGTTCATCACTTCGAACGCTGGATACAGGTTACCGCTACGGAGGCGAGGAGTTCGCTATTCTTCTGCCTTCTACCGATTATGAAGGGGCCTTTGTGGTTGCTGATCGTGTCAGGGAAAGTCTGAGTAGCTATCAGTTTCGCTTGAAAGATGGGGGTACTCTTAACACTACGGTAAGTATTGGTGTTACAGAGTACCGGACAGGTGATTCTGTTGAATCCATAATGAACCGGGCTGATGAAGCACTTTATCAAGCCAAACGTCAGGGAAAAAACTGCGTTGTATCGGTTTAATCTTTCCTAAAACGCCTCACTGTGTAATGATCGCATCGCACAGGAGGAAGTATGAAAAGTTATCTGTTCTCAACTGAAAATGACCGTGGTGGAGTAATTCTTTGCGACATTGATACTCTGCCAGAAGCGGTGGATTATCTTAAGAACCGTTTTCAGGGTGTAATACGAGTTGAACAGGGCAGAGATTTCTGGTCTGAGCAGGAGGGATTCGGCAGTATTGAAGCCGCTGATACACCTGCTGTTCCTGATGGACAAACCTAGTCCGCTTCTTTCGAATAGCCTACAAAGCTATACCCCTATGTAGGAATACCTAATTAGCAAGCTCAGAATTTTTTCTAACCTCTGAAGATACAAAGTTTTTCTGACAAAAATTATTCAGTTGAGTAAAGTAGTCTTCAGCTTTTCGATCTGAGTCAGGGAACCGATGTTTCAGGTTTATCACTCCAATTCACTTCTGGTGCTTAAAGACCTTCTGGTCGAGTTAATTCGTCGCTCACCGCTGGACGATCCATTTATTTCGGAAAAAATTCTGGTGCAAAGCCCGGGCATGGCCCAATGGCTCAAACTGGAGTTAGCATCAGCGTCTGGAATATCGGCTTCAGTCGATTTTCCGCTTCCTGCATCATTTTTATGGTCATGTTTCTCCACAACTCTGGATGATGTACCCACTCGCTCAGCTTTCAACAAGGAAGCAATGAGCTGGAAACTGATGTTGGTGTTACCTGACCTGTTGCAACGGGATGAGTTTGCTCCCTTACAGCAGTATCTGGAAGAAGATCGTGATCACTATCGTCTCTATCAACTGTGTAACAAAATTGCGGATATTTTTGACCAATATCTGGTGTACCGACCTGACTGGATTGCGGATTGGGAACAGGGCGGAGGGCTGGCGGCACGTCGCCATGCCTGGCAGCCGATCCTTTGGCGGGAGCTGAAAGCTTATACAGAAGCCAGAGAACAATCTCACTGGCACCGGGCAAATATGTTTGATGCTTTTGTGTCTGCGGTGAGTTCAGGAAAGTCTCTGGATCAGTTACCGAAAAGGCTATTTGTTTTTGGTATTTCCGCCTTACCGGATAACTATATCCAGGCTCTTCAGGCGCTAGGGAAGAAAATTGATGTCCACTTGATGGTGACCAACCCCTGTAAATATTACTGGGGTGATATTGCCGATCAAACCCAGATTGCTAAGGTCAACCGGCAATGGTTTGGTAAAACAGATCTGGATTTTTCTGAGTATGCAGAAGGCAATCCGTTACTGGCTTCAATGGGAAAACTGGGGCGGGATTATCTGTTCCAATTACAGGATTCAGGGATCGAAGAGATTACAGCCTTTGCAGATCCGGAAAGGGACTCCCTGCTTAACTCTATACAGCAAGATATTCTGGAGTTAGAAAACCCGGCCCGTTTTCCGGAAGATCCAAAGCAAAGCAACCATAAAAACATCATCCAGCCTGATGAATCCCTGATTCTGCACAGTTGCCATAGCCCGTTGAGGGAAGTGGAGGTCCTGCACGATCAGTTGCTAGAGATGTTTGCAACTCAGCCGGATCTTCAGCCTAGAGACCTAATTGTAATGGTGCCGGATGTGGCATCTTATGCGCCCTATATTGAAGCGGTATTTTCCAATGCTGCAGCAGAACGTTATATCCCATATTCAATTTCTGACCGCAGCGCCAGTCAGGAAAACCCTCTGTTACTTAACTTCGCTAAGCTCCTTAAATTACAGGACAGCCGTTTTACCGTGTCTGATGTGTTGGAACTGTTAGAAGTTCCAGCCGTCATGCGAAGATTCAATCTGAATGATGAAGGTTTTCAGAGGCTGCGTCTGTGGATCTCCCAGACGAATGTGCGTTGGGGACTGGATTCTGAGCACCGTAATTTGTGGCAGCTGCCTTTATTTGAACAGAACAGCTGGGCGTTTGGCTTACGAAGAATGCTGGCGGGTTATGCTTTAGGTGCTCAGGAGCAGTTATGGCAGGGGATTGCGCCTTACTCAGAGGTTGAAGGGCTGGATGCGGAACTGTTAGGAAAACTGGCAGACTTCATTGACCTGCTAGAAAATACACGCAACCGTTTTGATCAGGCGATGGTGTTACCGGACTGGATTGATGCCATCAACCAGATACTGGAACATTATTATCTTCCAGATGATCAGGATGAGATTGCGCTCTCCGCAATACGCCAGACTCTGCAGAACCTTCATGAACAATTATCCGATGCCGGTTACTCTGAGCCTCTGACGCCGATTGTTGTCGCCAACTACCTGATTGATGGCATTGGAATGCAGAGTTCCTCTCAGCGTTTCATGGTGGGGGCAGTGAACTTCTGTACGCTCATGCCGATGCGTTCAATTCCGTTCAAAGTCGTTTGCCTGCTGGGTATGAATGACGGAGCTTATCCGAGAAGCATACCGCCCATCGGCTTTGACCTGATGAATGATTACCCACGGCGAGGGGATCGTTCCCGTCGGGATGATGATCGTTACCTGTTCCTCGAAGCCCTGCTCTCCGCCAGAGAAAAACTGTATATCAGCTATGTTGGGCGATCTGTTAAAGATAATAGTGAAAAAATTCCTTCAGTGCTTATCAGCGAACTGCTGGATTATGTACAGAGCGGTTATGTTCTATCCGGTGATGAAGGTTTGCCAACCCATGAAAGTGGGCAAAAGATTCTGGACAGCCTGATATTACAACACCCGTTAACGGCATTCAGCCCAGCTTACTTTAACCAAAGTAACCGCAAGTTGTTCAGTTATGCACAGGAGTGGTTGCCCGCTGCTGCGGTGAATGAATACGTAGAAGCGAAGTTTATAACCAGCGCGTTACCCGAAGAACAGCCTGAGCAGTTAGAGCTCGGGGCCCTGATCAGCTTTTTGAAAGCGCCATGTCGTACCTTCTTTAATCAGCGCTTAAAGGTTTATTTTTACAGCGATGATATTGAAGCTGAAGATGAGGAGCCTTTTGCGCTGGATGGTTTGACTGCGTATCTCATCAAGCAGGAGTATCTTGAAGCCGCATTGGCCGGGGAAAATCTGGATGTGATTGATCAGCGAATGATTGCTGAAGGTAGTTTCCCCGTTGGGCAGTTGGGCCAGTTTTCCCTGAAAAAAATACGTCGTGATTGTGAAGTGCTCGCTGAGAAAATTCAGCCTCTGGCTCAGGGTGATCCTAAACGACTCGAAATTGATCTGAATATTGGTGAAACCCGTCTACAGGGGTGGCTTGATAACTGCTATGCGGATCACTATCTGGCATACCGGCCTGCAGAAGTGAATGCCCGCGACCGGTTGGCTTCCTGGGTGATTCACCTTTGCTTGTGTGCCTCTGAGAACCCATGCCGTAATACTGTGTTTCGTGGTTTATCTGGAAAAGTCTATTTCCGGGCTGTGCCAAAAGAACAAGCAGAAGAGCAGCTGAAAAAACTGATAGAAATATATACCCGTGGTTTGTCTCAACCTCTGGCATTTGATGCCCGTTGTGCACAGGACTATTTTACACAGCTGAATAAAGACCCTGAAAAAGCACGTGCAAAAGTGGAAGAGAGTTTTTACGGGAGTGCGTTTAAATCAGGTTTGGTCAGCGATTTTTACTTCCGCCGCTGTTTCTCAGAATTTGAGCCTTTCTACGAACCCTTTGTGGAGTTGGCGGAACAGGTTTACCAGCCCCTAATCGCATTTGCAGAGGAGTCCGGTGATGACTGATCTGCATAAACTTGAGCCCTTAACCTTTCCACTTCAGGGGCAGCAGCTCATTGAGGCCAGTGCGGGCACAGGTAAAACCTACACCATTACCGCTTTGTATCTGAGGTTATTGTTGGGGCAGGGGGATTTAACGGACAAACCTCTGGGGCCGGATCAGATACTGGTTGTGACCTTTACTGAAGCAGCGACAGAGGAACTCCGGGATCGTATTCGCCAGAAAATTGTGGATGCGCGTGCCGCATTTCTTGATCTTGACTTTGATGGCGATGAGCTTCTTAAAGCCATTAAAGCGAAGTGCAGTGATCCCCTGCAGGCCGCCAAATTATTAGAGCAGGCCGCAAGGCAGATGGATGAGGCATCGATCTTCACCATCCACGGTTTTTGCCAACGCATGCTTAAACGCCATGCTTTTGAGAGCGGGGCGTTGTTCGATAATGAACTGACTCAGGATGATCTGAGCCTGATACGTGGTGCGGTACTGGATTTCTGGCGTAACAATATTTACGGGCTGAGTGCACCTTTAGCTGAGGTCGTTGCTCAGTGTTGGAAAAGCCCGGAACAACTGCTTATGGATATCAGGGGCATTCTCAGCCGGGCGGGTTTGCAGTTACAGCCGGACCTTGGACATCTCGATCTGCAGGACGCTTACGATCAGCGTCAGGATATCATTCTCCGCTTTAAGCAGAACTGGCTGCAGAATGAAGAGAATCTGTTTGATCTGATCCAGAACTCTGGGGTTAATAAACGCTCTTACACTAAAGCAAGCTTAACGAAGTGGCTGGAACAGATTGATCAATATGCTACCTCGGAACAGCGTGAACCGGATAAAAAGTTACTTTCCGTATTACAGCGATTTACTCAATCCATGTTGGATGCGAAGTCAGCATCTGGGGAATCACCTCAGCATCCACTGTTCGTTGAGTTAGATAGTTTTATGGCGAACAGCGTTCCGGTAAAAGAGATTCTTTTATCACGGGCCTTCAAAGAGGTATCGGAACGGCTGGAGACGTTGAAACAGCGTCTGCAGATGCTGACATTCGATGATCTGCTCAGCAATCTTTATTCTGCGCTGGAACGGGATAAAAGTGGCATGCTGGCACGGGCCATTCGAGAACAGTTCCCGGTGGCAATGATTGATGAATTCCAGGATACCGATCCGCTGCAGTACGGGATTTTTTCCAGACTTTATGTAGACCCGTATAACTCTGCACTGGTCATGATCGGTGACCCGAAACAGGCGATCTATTCCTTCCGTGGTGCGGATATCTTTACCTACATTCACGCCCGACGTTCTGTATCGGATACGTATACGCTGGATACTAACTGGCGTTCCACCGGTCCAATGGTGGACGCAGTAAATCAGTTGTTTCTCTCGTCAGCCTCGCCGTTTATCTACGATCAAGACATTACTTTCCAGTCGGTTAACGCCGCTAAAGGTGAACAGCAGTTGCTGATTCAGAATCAGCCCGCACCGGCGCTGACCTTCTGGTTGAATGAGCAGGATGAGCCCCTGAGCAGAAGTCAGTATCTGGCGCAGTATGCAAAAGCAACCGCCGCAGAGATCGATCATCTGCTTTCTGGAGCTAGCATAAAAGGGCGTAAGGTCATCGGCAGTGATATTGCTGTCTTGGTGCGGGACCGCAACGAAGCGGATGAGATCAAACGAGCGCTGCTGCAGTATGAACATCCAAGCGTTTATCTGAGTAATCGTGATTCTGTTTTCAATTCAGAAACCGCGATAGAACTGACACTGCTACTGCAGGCGATTGAAGATCCTCTTAATGAGAGAGCTGTAAAGTCGGCCTTGGCGACCGACCTTCTGCAATTGGATATGCAGCAATTGGATCAGCTCAATTACGATGAGGTTTTATGGGAATCGGTACTGGTGGAATTTAACGAGTACCGGGAAGTCTGGCTGAGACAAGGCGTACTGCCGATGCTCACCCGGTTGCTGCAAAATCGCAATCTGGCCGCTGTTATTCTATCCAGAACGGATGGTGAGAGAAGGCTTACAAACTTACTGCATCTCGGTGAACTTCTACAAAAAGCGTCACTGCAGATTGAAGGTATGACCGGCCTGAATCGCTGGTTGAATGATCAGATTGCTAACCCATCCGGGGACAGTGATGATCAGGTGCTGCGCTTAGAAAGTGAACGTAATCTGGTCACTATAGTGACCGTGCATAAATCAAAAGGCCTTGAATATCCGATTGTATTCCTGCCGTTTGCCAGCCTGAGTAAAGAGAATAAAACCGCCCTGTACCATGGTGATAATGGTGCAACGGTATTGGATATATCCGCTGCGGATGAATCTCTGGAAAAAGCAGAACAGGAACGGCTTGCCGAAGATCTGCGCCTTTTATATGTGGCGCTGACTCGTTCTATCTACAGCTGTTATGTGGGGATCAGCCATGTTCGTGTGGGTAATGCCCGGAAATCAAGGTTAGCAGACAGTGCATTAGGTTATCTGCTAGTGAGCGGAGAACGGGAGCTTCGTCACTCTCTGGATGAACTGCAACAGAAAGCGCAATCTATAGCCGTTATTCAGCCACCGGATCATGGTGCACAGAAAGATATGTTTGCACTGGCTGATGAGACTAGTGAAAAGTTATCTGCAAAAGAGTTCAGTGGTCGGATAGACCGCAATTGGAGAGTGAGCAGTTATTCGGCTTTGAGTCGCCATAGCGGTGCTCACCTGCCAGAATTGCCAGGGCTTGATCTGGAAGTTGTTGAAGAACGCACTCAGCCTGCCGAGCCTGATGCCATTGAAGGTATAAATATATTTACCTTCCCGAAAGGCGCGAATGCCGGGACTTTCCTGCATTCCGTTTTTGAAGAGATCAGCTTCAACGGCTACAGCGATGAACTTTATCAGGAACAGCTGACAACCCAGTTACAGTTGGCCGGATACGATGAACAATGGTTACCGGTAGTTCAGGGATTGATTGCGGATGTTCTAAACAGTGACCTTAATGGGGAGGGCTTAACGCTATCTGGAGTTCAAGATAAGGACCGGCTGGTGGAGATGGAGTTTATGCTGTCTGCCGATCAGGTCACGGTATCTGCTCTGGAGAGTTTAATCCGGCAACATGATCCACTATCTGCCCGGGCAGCGCCTCTGGCGTTTGAACCTCTGAAAGGCATGCTAAAGGGCTTTATAGATTTGTTGTTTAGGCAAAACGAGCGTTATTACGTGCTGGACTACAAGTCCAATCACCTGGGCTACAGTACACTCTGCTATGACATCCCTGCTTTGGAACAGGCGATGGTTGAGCATCGTTATGAGCTGCAATATCTACTTTATTCTCTGGCAGTACATCGACTGCTGCGCCAGAGAATCAAAGATTATGACTATGAAACCCACTTTGGCGGCGTGTTTTATCTGTTCCTCAGAGGTATGAAGAGTGGTGAAAGCTCAGGTGTTTTCCACTGCCGTCCACCGAAGGCATTAATTGAACAGCTGGATCTGTTGTTTTCTTCAGAGGGGAAACCGCTGCTATGAATAATCAACAGATTATCCAAACGCTGAAAGCCTGGTCAGAACAAGGTTTGATCCGCTCGGTAGATTATCAGTTCGCTAAGTTACTCTCAGGTACGAGTGATCAGCCACTACCTGACACTCTGGTTTTACTTGCGGCTCTGGTCAGCCATGAACTGGCTTCAGGAAATGTATGTTTACCCCTCACGCATCTTCAGTCGCCTGCAGATTACTGGCCAGAAGAAGTGGCCACTTGCCTTGATGAGCAAGATTGGTCGAAGCTTGGCTTTTATGCGGATGTATTAGGTAGCGGAGAACAGGCAACACCTCTGGTGCTTGATCAACAAAGGGTCTATCTCTACCGCTACTGGCAGTATGAAGTGTATGTGGCAGCACAGATTCAGGGGCGTTCACAGAATACTGAGATCAATGATGATTTGCTAAAGCAGTCATTGGCAGAACTGTTTCCAGTTAATGCAGAAACTAACGAGCCGGATTGGCAGCGGGTAGCTGCAGCCGTCGCCGTGCAAAAACGTTTCGCCGTTATCAGCGGTGGTCCGGGAACAGGTAAAACAACCACAGTTATCAAACTGTTAGCTCTGTATCTACGCCAGATGATGGCTCAGGGGGCAAAAGCAAACATCCGCCTTGCGGCGCCCACGGGGAAAGCGGCGGCACGGTTATCGGAATCCATCAGCAGTGCCAAGGAGCGTTTGAACCTCTCTTCGGAGTTAGCCACTCAGATCCCAACAGAAGCGACCACCTTACACCGGCTTTTAGGCGTGATCCCAAACAGCATTCAGTTCCGTCATGATCGAAATAATCCTTTGCATCTGGATATGTTGATTCTGGATGAGGCATCAATGGTTGATCTACCCATGATGTCCAGACTACTGGATGGATTGCCTCAACATGCCTGTCTGGTGTTGTTAGGGGATCGTGATCAACTGGCCTCGGTAGAGGCCGGCAGTGTCTTGGGAGACATTTGCAGCTGGCCTGGAGAACTCTGTTATTCCGCAGAGCAAACGCAACAGCTGGAGAAACTGGATTGTTTACCGGATGGGACACTTCATGCGGATTCAACTCAGGGCATAGCTGATTCTCTCAGCCTGTTGCGAAAGAGTTACCGGTTTGATGAAAACAGCGGCATCGGTTATCTGGCCAGGGCTGTTAATCGAGGTGATAGCAAGCAATTTAGCAAGGTGGTCGAACAGGGCTTCTCTGATCTTGAAGTTGTTTCCCTCAATCGCGATAGCTATGAACAGATGCTGCAGCGAACTGTCGGGTTTTATGCAGAGTTGTTTAGAAAAATGAACACGGGTTTAGCCACGACTTCGGTTTTACAACAGCTTGCCGAGTTCCAGCTGCTTTGCGCATTGCGGGAAGGCCCTTATGGGGTTGCTGGTATTAATCAGCGCATCCGTGAAGGACTAGTGTCCAGAGGGCTGGTGCCTGCAGAAGGGGCCTGGTACACCGGACGCCCGGTGATGATCAGTCAGAATGATTCAGCACTGAATCTGTTTAATGGTGATATAGGGATCACTCTGCCAGATGAGAACGGCCGCTTGAAGGTTTGGTTTGAACAGAACGGGGAACTGAGGGGGTATTTACCCAGCAGGCTACCGGAACACGATACGGTATTTGCTATGACCATCCATAAAAGTCAGGGCTCTGAGTTCACACAGGTAGTATTGCTGTTACCTTCTGACGATGTTCCGGTACTCAGCAGGGAATTGTTGTACACGGCGATTACGCGCGCGAAAAAAGGCTTGGCTATTTATGCACCGGATAAACTGATCAGGATTGCGATAACCCGAAAAACAGAAAGGTCAGGCGGGTTGGTAAAACGGCTTTGGAGCAGATAAGGGTACAGATAAGAAAACCCAGCCTGAGCTGGGTATTGGTAGATCGTATATGTTTCTCTAACGGCGATGACGAGTCCGCTGTCTTCGCAGCTCTTCTTCCGTTTCTACACGAATGAGCTGTGGGTTCTGGTTTGCGGTGTTGCCCCGCATCAGGCTCATACCGAGAACTACTACAACAGTTAAAAGGGCCAGAATCATAATCATAATGTACTCCTAAGCTGCAATTTCAGCTTTAACTGAGTGACAGTATAGCCACGTTAAACAAATTACTCTACGTCTCTGTGACTGTTGTTGAAATTATGAACACATATACTGATCTGAAGCATGGGCTCAATGTTTGCTGATCAGATGCCTGCATTTTCCACAAATGCAGCCAGCTCGGTATAACCACCAATGTGCTCCTGGCCGTGGAAAACCTGAGGTACAGTCTCAACCGGTTTGCCTACGGTTTTTTCCAGGTCAGCTTTACTGATGCCCTCTTTATGGATATCAACGTAGTTGAATGCCAGCTCTTTTATCTCACACAGTTCTTTCGCACGTTTACAAAATCCACAACCGTCACGTCCAAAAATAGTAATGCGTTTCATGTTTGTTCCTTCCGAGTGAGTTCAATAAATAATCTTTGGATTTATTAGAGCAGTTCAGGAAGGTTGCTGACCAATTGGATCTCTTAATTTTTCTGATTGGATTTTTTAATGGAACAATATTTTGTAGTTGTGAATAGTATGTTGCGTCGCAAAAATTCGATATAGGCATACTGAAATCAGGGGTTTAAATAATTGTCCCCAATCTTTGTGGATAACTCTGTCTAAAACTGCAAAGTAAGTGAGTTTAGGCCCCATAGAGCCGCGAGTTTGATAAATTGATCAAAAAATGATCAGTTATTTAACTCTATGAAATATAAGGTTTTTGGCGGTTTGTAAGATAGTTTTTGAATGCTTGCTATAGAAAATATAATCGTCTTATTTCTGTCATCGGGCATTCATAAATCAAAATGGATTCTGGCTTAGAAACATAAAAAAACCGGGTTCAGAACCCGGTTTTTAAAGAATGTAATTCGTTGCAAAACTCAGAACCAATCATCCTTGCGCTTTCTGCGCTTAGGGAAGTACGGTAGGATCAGACCAAGAATCACACCACCCAGCGCAACCAGACCACCGTGAGTGAACCAACGCATCAGGTTTGTTTCATCACTGGATTCAATCTGGAAATTCAGGTCTTTAATGGTTGCCTGAAGCTGTTCTACATTTTGAGTATAAGCACCGTTTTCTTCTTTCAGAGAGTTCGATTCAGCTTGAAGCTGTTCAATCTGGATAGCTTGCTGTTTAACCATTGCCTGACTTTTTTCCAGACTGCTCTGTAGTTTAGGCAGTCGAACGGAAAGGCTGTCACCGCGATCGACAGAGGTGTTTTCTACCCAGCCGATTTTGCCTTTAGGCATGCGAATTTGAACATATTTGGTTTTTGGGTCACGTTTCAAAATCTCAACGGCCGTACCACTTTTGATACGAGTAATGATCCGATACTGGTTACTAGGACCATTGTGAACATAAACCATTGCATCATCAGCAATATGGCCTGGTTCAGCCCAAAGCGAAGAAGAAAGAAAGAGCAAAGAGATAGAAATGAGTAGTCTTTTCATTGATACAGTTGTTTGAATGCTGGAAATTGTCATATTGTACGGATTATATTCTGTTCTTAACAGAGGCAAATTAGTTATATATTGTTCTGAAACTGTTAAGCTTTCTGCTGCTTTAATCAGGAGCTTTTAGACAATTCTTTTTGGGGAACGTTATGGAAAATTTCTTTGATAGTTATGTCTTTCCATGGGTAGTTGATATTGCGATTGCGCTGGCGATTTTCTTCGTTGGTAAATGGGTTGCAAAACAACTGGTCAAACTGACGGAAAGACTGTTGCGCAAGGCTAAAGTTGAGGAGATGTTGGTTAACTTCGTCTCCTCAATAGTGAATGTGCTGTTACTACTGGTTGTCATTATTGCCGCACTGAATCAGCTGGGTGTTGATACGACTTCACTGATTGCTCTGGTGGGTGCTGCCGGTCTGGCAATTGGCTTGTCGCTGCAGGATTCCCTGAAAAACTTTGCTGCAGGCGTGATGCTGGTTGTCTTCAAACCTTTCCGTGAAGGCGATTTTGTCGAGGTTGCAGGTGTTTCCGGTGTTGTTGAACATATCCAGATTTTCAATACGATCATGCGCACAGGTGATAACCGTGAAGTCATTGTCCCTAACGGTGCTATCTATAGTGACGTGATAACCAATTATTCTGCTCGTGATACTCGTCGTGTAGATATGGTGTTTGGTATCGGTTATGAAGACGATCTACGTAAAGCTAAGCAGGTGCTTACAGAGATTATTGAAGCAGATGATCGCATTTTGAAAGATCCAGCTCCGGTGATTGCTGTCTCTGAACTGGCGGATAGCAGTGTTAACTTTGTAGTTCGTCCCTGGGTTAATTCAGCAGATTACTGGGCTGTGCTTTGGGATACAACGGAAGCCGTTAAATTGCGTTTTGATGAGGAAGGTATCAGCATTCCTTATCCGCAAATGGATGTGCACCTCCATAAAGAGCAAGGTGATGCTTAATCCGTAGTTATAGCTAGAAGAAAGCCCCTTTCGGGGCTTTTTTTGTGTCTATTTAGTGTGCTTTTTTACTTAATGCGATTCCGGCTCTGATTCTTCAGGCCCGATGTAACGTAAGCGTTTTTTCTGCTTAACGTAGTTGATGTCCACAAGTACCAGACCATCTACACAGTAATTGAAGTCCGCATCCACCCCGAAATCCAGAAAGCGTACACCACCTTCTTCACAGAGCTCACTGTACTGTTTGTATAGGGTTGGGACACTGACACCCAGAAACTCAAGCTGTTCCTTGAGGATACGGAAATCGGCTTTGTAATTATCGCCAACAAACATCCTCTGCATGTTATCCAGAGTTTCCTCATCCAGATTGTATGGAGAGAATGAGCGCCCCAGATCTTCAGTATCATTGAAATAATGGTTGTAGAACCAGATCAGCATATCCTTGGCAACTTTAGGGTAGCTGTTGCTCAGGCTGACAGGACCAAACATATACCGCACTTCCGGGTGTTTACGCAGGTAGGCTCCGATGCCATACCAGAGGTAATCCAGACTGCGTTTGCCCCAGTACTTCGGCTGTACAAAACTGCGGCCTAATTCAATGCCCTGTTCAAAATAGGGCTGCATCTGCTCGCTGTAGTTGAACAGAGTTGCACTGTAAAGCTTATCTGTAGGATTACCATCCAGTTTGCCGGCTTCTGCCAATCGATAGGCACCTGCAATCTCTAATTCTTCCTCATCCCACAAGATCAGATGACGATAGGTATGATCGTAGAGATCCAGATCCTTTTTATCACCGGTTCCTTCACCCACACAGCGGAACGCAATCTCCCTGAGGCGGCCGATTTCCTGAATGACTGCAGATTCAGCCCTGTAATCAAACAGGTAGATTTTTTTACCGTCAGAGGTTTCACCCAGAAGTTCAGAGTCACGAAGTTCTTGTTTCAGAACCTGTCGGTCCTGTGGGTGGGCGATGGTCTTCTCTGTTATGAAAAGAGGTTTTCGGTTCTTTGCGATTCGGTAAAGGTGTTTCTTGAGCAGTTTTGCTTTCTCTGCTGTAGAAACGGGTACCGCATCAATCTGACTGAACGGTATAGGTTCACCGACGCGCATTGGAATGGTCACGGAATGTTTGTTGAACATCTCACGTGCCAGCATTACGGTGGACAAGGCTTTGTTAATGTAAGAGACACTGTAGAACAGAGAAGAGTTCTTTCCGCCGATAAATATAGGCTGCACCGGTGCATTGGCTTTGCGTGCAAAACGGATAAAACCACTGTTCCACTTACTGTCTTTGATCCCGGTTAATCCGGCACGTGAAACCTCGCCTGCAGGGAAGACGATCACGGCCTGTTCCTGATGCAGGGCATCCACAATTCTGGCGATATCACGCTTTCGAGTGCTTTTTCCCAGGTTATCAACGGGCAAGAAAAGGTTTTGAATAGGGTCGAAGTTCATTAACACATCGTTAGCGACGATTTTTACGTCGCGTCGCACTTCACCAACCATCTTCAGAAGGGCTAGGCCATCCAGAGCTCCCAGAGGGTGATTGGCAATGATCACAACACGCCCGGATGAGGGAATATTACTGCGATCACGGTTGCTGATGCTGTAGCCGAAATTGAAGTATTCCAGGACTCTGTCAATGAATTCGAAACCTTTAGCGTCCCGGTTTTGATCAAGGAAACTGTTGATTTCATTTTCATGAACGAGCTTACGCAACATATACAACGCAGAGCGTTTAAACGGCGCAGGCTTATCTACAAAAGCTGGATATTTGCTGACCAGAGCCTTTTCTACGTTAATAGTTGGCTCTTTAATGACGAGGGTATTTTCACGTGTGTTCATAACGTGAAAAATATATGAGGGTTTTGTTACTCAGCTTTGACGGTTGCTTTACAGTTTTGTGAATACGACAAAGTGATTAACGACTTACATCGGTTTCACTTAATAGCTTATCCCATGGGTCATTGTCTTCAGAACGACGTCCCTTATTTTTCCGACGGTCCTCTTTACCTGGTTCAAACCGGATATCTTCACGGCGATCATGATGGGTCCTTCGGTCTGTTCCGGAGCGCCTGTTACGTCCTTCAAATTTGCTCACTTGCTATTCCCCTTGAGTAGCTAGTTCAATCGGCTGGAGAACTGAGAAGCTTAACCAAGATAGGATGAGGAAGAGAGTGACCATCTCAGTACTCCAGTATTTTGTACACCTTTAGAATAGCAAATTTAATTACATTTACATTTGAGTCAATACATATTAATTTATAGTGTATATAAAAACAGTGTTTTGTTTGGTCAGATTTAATCATGTCCCGTAAGATTATCCATTGTGACTGTGATTGTTTTTTTGCTGCAGTTGAAATGCGGGATGATCCCTCCCTGGCTTCAATACCCATGGCTGTTGGTGGCAGCGCTGATAGAAGAGGGGTAATTTCAACCTGTAACTATCAGGCTCGTGAATATGGCGTCCGATCAGCCATGTCGACCGCACATGCTTTGAGACTCTGCCCGGATCTTAAAGTTATATCGGGCAATATGAGCAAATACAAAGACGTCTCTCAGCAGATCATGCAGATTTTCAGGGATTACACCGAGATTATCGAACCGCTTTCATTGGATGAAGCCTTCCTTGATCTGTCAGATACCCAGCATTTACATGGCAGTGCGACTTTGATTGCAAAAGAGATCCGCCAGCGGGTTAAACAAGAAGTGGGTATTACAGTCTCAGCAGGCGTGGCTCCCAATAAGTTCCTCGCTAAGATCGCCAGTGACTGGGAAAAGCCAGACGGCCTTTTTGTAATCAAACCGGATCAGGTGGCTGAATTTCTCTTAAATTTGGAAGTGGACAAGATTTCCGGAGTAGGGGAGAAAACAGCAGAAAGGCTACAACGTTTTGGCGTTAAAACCTGCGGTGATTTGCAGCGAAAAACTCAGGCCGATCTGTTGGAACATTTTGGCAAGTTTGGCCAACGCCTGTTTGAACTGGCCAGAGGGATCGATAACCGACCAGTCCGAATCAGCAGAACCCGAAAGTCCGTGAGTGTTGAACACACCTATGCTCAGGACCTTTCAGATCTGGAGCAGTGTATTGAACAACTGCCCGTGTTGATCACCGAATTGAATCAGCGTTACGAAAGAAATAAGCATCACGGGGATATAGCCGGAGCTGTGGTAAAGGTAAAATTCCACGACTTTGTACAAACAACCGCAGAACATGCAGTGAAAAGCCCTGGTGCTGAACATTTCCGCCAGTTACTAATTGATGCCTATAGTCGTGGCAACAGACCTGTACGACTGATTGGAGTGGGGTATCGTTTAAAATCAGAAGCTCAAGGTCAGCCGGAGCAGCTAAACTTGATTTAACCTCGGTATTACTATTTTTAGGACTGCATACTATGAGCGCACCTGTCAGTGCAGAAATGGATCGCCTCAGATTAAGAGTGGCTGCGTTTACCTCTGAATATGAACAGGGTGAAGACAAGTGGCCGTTTCTCTGCTGTCAGCTTGCTTTGACGGCATTGGAGGAAGGGAACTATGGTGTGGGGGCAGTGCTGGTGGATCAGAATGGTGAGGCTTTAGCTCAATCCGGCAATCAGGTGTTTTCTCCCAGATTTAGTTCCTCTGCTCATGCGGAAATGCGAGTTCTGGATGAGTTCGAAGCTAACTACCCTGATTATAAGGGTAGGGCATCACTGACGCTTTATGTTTCTCTGGAACCCTGCCCAATGTGTTGTACGCGCATTCTTGCCTCAGGAATTGGGCGTGTTGAGTATATGAGTTCAGACTCAAATGGCGGCATGATGTCGCACTGCAAAAATCTTCCGGGCGCTTGGGAGAATATTTCGCAACTGATTGATATCAAAGAATATAAAGGTCAGGAGGAGCTAAAAAACCTGGCTTCCGATCTCGCATCTGCACAAATTTCTTCCCTCAGACGTAAACTTATGGCTATTATTCGTCCATAAGTGCCTGAAATTAAGCTCCTACTTTGGTATACTCGCGCGCTTTCTCAGGGAGCCTTTCGTTTGAGCCCGGCTTAGTTATAGCTAAGTTGCAGAAGCTCAAGAGTGGCAGCACGTTCCCATCGTTTTGAATCATACCCCTAAAGGTTGAAAATGATTGATTTAATTGCGTCTCGTACACAATCGCTTAAAGCTGATCTTCTTTCTGGATTAACAGTGGCTCTTGCCCTGGTTCCAGAAGCAGTAGCTTTCGCCTTTGTTGCAGGTGTAGAGCCTTTAGTGGGTCTCTATGCTGCTTTTATGGTTGGCTTAATTACCGCTGCAATTGGAGGTCGTCCAGGCATGATCTCTGGTGCTACCGGTGCACTGGCGGTAGTAATGGTAAGCCTGGTGGCACAACATGGAGTTGAATACCTCTTTGCCACTGTGGTCCTGATGGGGGTTTTCCAGATTATGGCGGGTACTTTCAGACTGGGAAAATTTATCCGACTGGTGCCTTATCCGGTAATGCTTGGCTTTGTGAATGGTCTGGCTATTGTGATTTTCCTTGCCCAGGCAAAACAATTCCAGTTCGCCGACGAAAATGGCAACCTGCAGTGGCTGCAAGGCGAACAGATGGCGATGATGCTGGGCCTGGTTGCGCTGACTATGGCGATTATTCACTTCCTGCCTAAGCTGACGCGTGCGATTCCTTCTTCATTGGCAGCCATTGTAACCGTAACTTTGCTGGTGATTGGTCTGGATCTGGATGCGCGTACCGTACAGTCTGTACTGGCGGATATGACGGGTAATGCCGATGCTACCATTGCGGGTGGCCTTCCACAGTTCCATATTCCTATGGTGCCAATCAATCTGGAAACTCTTCAGATTATTGTTCCTTACGCCCTGATCCTCGCTGCTATTGGTTTGATTGAATCACTGCTGACGTTGACTCTCATTGATGAAATCACTGAAACCCGTGGCCGTGGTAACAAAGAATGTATCGGTCAGGGTGTTGCCAATGTAGCAACAGGTTTCTTTGGCGGTATGGGCGGCTGCGCCATGATCGGCCAGAGTATGATTAACATCAACTCAGGTGGTCGTGGCCGTGCTTCTGGTATTTCTGCAGCGCTGTTCCTGCTGACCTTTATTCTTGTAGGTGCAAGCCTGATTGAGATGATCCCGGTTGCAGCCCTTGTGGGTGTTATGTTTATCGTGGTGATTGGCACCTTCGAATGGGCCAGCCTGCGTCTCTGGGGCAAGATTCCTAAGTCAGATCTGATTGTTGTCGTGGCGGTTACCGGTGTAACGGTATGGCAGGATCTGGCGATTGCGGTTGTTGTTGGTGTCATCATTTCTGCTCTGGTATTTGCCTGGAAACACGCAAGTAACATGACTTTCGAGATTCGTGATGAGTACGACACTAAGGTGTACAAGCCAAACGGTCCGTTGTTCTTTGCATCCATTCAGGCGTTCCGTGATCAGTTCAACCCGCGTATGGACCCACCTGAGGTGATTGTTGATTTTGCCAACTGCCGGGTAATGGACCACTCAGGTATTGAGGCGATTGATTCACTGGCGGAACGTTACGAAAAAGCCGGTAAAGAACTGCATCTACGTCACCTAAGCCCTGAATGCCATAAGTTGTTGAGCAAAGCGGATTCGCTGGTCGAGGTGAACGTAATTGAAGATCCAAAATATAAAGTTGCGGATGACAGCCTTGCCTGAACTTAATGTTTAAGGCTCAGGTATAAAAAAGCCCGGTTTTTACCGGGCTTTTTTGTATCTTTTATCTTAACTTAGAGCAGATTGGTCGAACTCAATACCGGACCAGCCGCTGACCATAAAGTTACGGATATTGCCGTGGTCTGTACCTTCTGGTGTGTTCAAAACGTCCTGATAAAAACGGCCAAAGCATTTCAGCGTTTGTTCTTGATCCAGTTTGTTGATTTGAGCAAACGCAAAGATCTTACAGCTGCCTTCATTCTGGCCAGCTTCGTTATAAATCTCGCCATTTTTAAAACCAGCAGCCGTGTAACTGTAGTTATCTGCAATCACCTGCATAGTATCTTCAAAGTCCAGAGCCGGGTTGTTACCCAACTGGTGTAAAAAGTCGTTCAACGTCATCAGTGTTTCCTTGAATATGTCTGACATGGATGCAGCGATGATACTGCCCTTACACTTTTTTACAACTTGTTGATCCGCATCATCACTTATTACTGTTAAATGACAAAAAGTGACTCTTTGGGGTGCCGAATTCAGGAATTGGATTACACTGAAATTAAGAGGAATTATCCCGTAAGGGACGATAACAATAAGGAGGGGTAGAGCCATGTTAACTTATCAGGAATGCCTGGAAATGAGTGGTATGACACCAGGTGAAGTTGGCGCAATTGCTGAACATGAACATGTTGATCCAATGATTGCGATGGCAATGGGCAATTATCTGGTTGAGCATGAAGGCGAAAAACTGATCCGGAAAATTATTCTGGACGATATTGCAAAAGCTGAGCGTAATGGTGACGAAGCTCATGCAGAGGTACTACGAAAAGTGATGGCACATTTTATTGCCACACATCCCAATCAAGGGTGATTGAAGTCAGACGATAGTGGTTTGCACTTCACGCCAAAAGGGCCCACACGGGCCCTTCTCTATTTTTGAGCGAATGCTAGATCAGCTGACAGCACTTTTTATATCGGCTGGCGGCTTTCGGTATTCAAAATGGTCAGAAGTGTCTGACTGCATTCAGCAGCATCGTGACCAAGCGGAGTCAGATAACCCCCGTCCACTTGTGTGATCAGTCCCTTATCATAAAGGCGCTGGGTTGCAGCAATCACCTCAGGTTTTGCAGATGAATGTACTTTAATTCCTTCCTGAGTTGAGTCCAGGCTGAAATGGCTTAACACATTAAGTTCCTGCACAAGTGCATCGTTGTACGGCATATTAACTCCAAGCATCTGATAAACAGTTCGTTAAGCATAGCTGCTTTCGAGGGAATAATGTGTGAGTGATGTCATAAAAATTTAGAGAATCTAAAAAAGCCTTTGAGAGACTAAAAATAGGAGCTGATACCTGTGGAAAAGAAGCTGCGTAAGTCTGTTTGCCCATACAGTATATTTGAATAACTTCAGAAAACGCGCTCGTTTTTCTTCTGATCGTTGCTCGTTTTTCTGCTTGCGTTTTATATAAAACGATTACATATTAGCCACTTAGGGAATTCGCTGTGCAGATATATGAGCACAGTCAGTCATCAAAACGCGCATGCTCGTTTTTAACGGAGGAAAATGACAGTGCTGTCTAAAAGCTATTTAGATTCAATAAACTACAGCCATCTAGGTTTTTCTCTTTGGCAGAAAAACGCGCACGCTCGTTATTAAAATGTTAAGTAGTCATGAAGTCTGAATTGAGCATTGAAGTAACTAATGAAGAAAACAAGTATTTGTTTGGAAAGGAAAATAGCTCTTACTATAATGGGTTGTTGGATGCTCTTTCCACTTTAGACTCAGCGCTGACAAATAAGCAAAAAAGAAGTCTTTATGACGCCTTGCAGTTTTCCGGAAAGAAATTTGATGAAGCAAGATACCTTCAGGCTGCCGGTGAAACTGTCATTGCATCTTTCCTTGCATCCCATTTTCCAGAAACCTTTGTGTATGAGCCTAAGTTAAATCCGCCCAAAGATGTGGACTGCGGATTTAGTGAAAATGGAAAATCATACAACATAGAAGTTAAGTGTCCTGACTTCTCTATAGCAAATGACATTGAAGCAGCTAATGCGTTTAAAATAGGTTCTTTTGGCCGTCTTGTAGATTACGATGAGGTGGTCGGGAAAATGCAAGAAGCCTTTGATCCTAAAACTAACCCTGCAGTGGACCCTAATAAGCCATTAATCAAACAGCAACACATGGACAATAAGCTAAAAGATTATCTATTGTCTGCGCACAGTAAATTCAAAGATAAAACAGGCCCAGATGAACTTAATGTCCTAGCTGTATGCGGTTCACACTGGATGGATATTCAAAAATGGTTCTTTTATATGTATGGGCTCCAAGGTCTATTCACCAATGAATCATTTTATCCGTTCGAAGAATACAAGAATGTTGATGTTGTTTTGTTAACAAACCTTTACCACCGTCACCATGAATACTGGAATAAGGATAAAATAGAGAATCACTGGGATTTCACTAAATCATTCAATCTAATTTTCTCAAACCCTCTCAGGAGGCAAGATAAGGCCGAAATAATTTGGAGCTTTGTCGATTCAATTCCAAACCATTCTCGGCAGTTAATGAACTTCAAAGTAACTAACGGTCTTGATGAAATGGGATACCTCACTATGTGGTAGAGGAATTGATTGCCAAGGGGTTGTATTATTTTCAGCCAATCACTTAACAAAGTGCTGCTTCGGACAAATTTTCCGCTGCGCTAAAAATTTGCCGCAGAGCGCGGCGTTAAAACTATTATGTAGCACAATGTTATGAGCACGTTTTGTAAGTTCTGTAAGGAAAAGAAAGTCTTATTTGCTATAGGTGAAAATTTTTTTGGCAATGCAGTGTTTTACTACGGATCTATAGGCCTGTTTATAGTAACTATAGTCCTTGCGATTAAGGCTAATTTACTGGGGATATTAATGATTTTTTCCTGCCAACTCACTTTCATTAATTGGATCAAGAAACCCAGGAACAGGTTGTGTTGCAGTTGCGGCAAGTGGCAAAGTGAAATAAACGATTAAATTTTATAATTTAATAAGGGTAGGCACATTTGCCTGCAAAGCTGGCTTGGAAACCGTTGCATGGTCGCCTGTGCCACAAGCGTTATATTTACAGTTAAGAAAAGGAACTTTAAATGAGTGAAGTTAAGGAAGAATATTGGGGAATGCCAGCAAAAACCTACTGTATGCTAATACACTTAAGCCAACTGGCCAGTGTAGTGGCTCCTGGTCTTGGTTTAGTGCTCCCGATTGTTATGTGGGCAATGAATAAAGACAGCAATAAAGAGATAGATCAGCATGGCAAGGTTACACTTAATTGGATAATTAGCCTCGCAATCTACTCAATTATTTGCGTCTTATTGTGGATTTTCGTAATTGGCGCGTTAGCGTTTATAGTGCTGGCTGTTTTGAACTTTGTTTTTGCAATTATCGCCGCGGTAAAGGCAAATAAAGGTGAACTTTGGGTTTATCCCATGAGTATTTCTTTTTTCAAATACAAATAGTGAAAAAAGCTTAATACTTCGCATAAGTTAAAAGCCGACAATCGTCCAATAATTGGGGGCAGAGTAAATTTAATTAATCAAACTTTGGCACGAACTATATCCCCCTTTTCGCAGCTGAGTATCGCAGCTTGAACCAGAAATAAGAGCTTGTTCTGTTTGAGGTCGCGAAGCTACCGAGTTTACAAGCTCGCTGGTTTAAGTGAGAAACGCAGGGAACTGGTCGAAGACCAGCAAGAAGCGGGGGCGGCTTGGGGTTTTAGGGCCTGTTTACACTAATTTGGTAATCCCTGTTGTGACTAAAAATGCGTCAATCTAAGCGGGACGAGAGAATTTAGTGGTTCTAAATGAATGACGAGCAATAACGAGTGACGCTTTTTTAGCCTCAACCCGTAGGGCTGAATCCATTTTGCCCTCAACTTCGTTATCATTCGCTTATTTAGAATAACTAAAACACGCTTATTCTGCCTCGTTGAGAACAAAATGGAATTCAGCAGGGACTATCAAATTAGTGTAAACAGGCCCTCGAGGCTTTGCCGAGACAAAGCACCTGACTCGCTGTAAAAGCGAAAGGCTGGCCTAAACAGTAAACGCATAACGAAAAAAGCCGACAATCGCCGGCTTTTAACTTTGAAAATCTATTTAATCCGCATTCCCGGCTGGGCACCTTCATCTGGATTCAGAATCCAAAGATCCTCACCGCCAGGTCCTGCGGCCAGTACCATACCTTCTGATACACCAAACTTCATCTTACGTGGTGCCAGGTTAGCAACCATCACGGTCAGCTTGCCTTCCAGGTCTTCTGGTTTGTAGGCTGATTTGATGCCTGCGAAGACATTGCGGGTTTCACCACCCAGATCCAGCGTAAGTTGCAGAAGTTTATCTGCACCTTTTACGTGCTCCGCTTTGGCGATGCGCACTACACGCAGATCCACCTTCGCAAAGTCAGGGAACTCAATCGTATCTGCGATCGGTTCATCCGCCAGAGGGCCAGTTGGCTTAGGCGCAGCCTGAGCGGCAACCGCTGCCAGAGCTTCTTTAGTCTCTTCGATGATGGCGTTGATCTTATCTTCTTCAACACGCTGCATCAGAGGTTTGAACTTGTTGATGGTGTGACTCAGCAGTGGTTGCTCAATGCTGTTCCATTCCATGCTGTCCAGATTCAGGAATGCCTGTGCATCGTCAGCGACTTTTGGCAGAACCGGAGCCAGATAAGTTACGATAACGCGGAACAGGTTGATGCCCAGTGAGCAGCAATCCTGAACTTCTTTCTCTTTACCTTCCTGCTTAGCCAGTACCCAGGGCTCTGCTGCATCAATGTACTGGTTTGCTTTGTCAGCAATAGCCATGATTTCACGCATCGCTTTACCGTACTCACGGTTTTCATAAGCTGCGGCGATGCTTTCGCCTGCCGCTACGGCTTCCTGATACAGAGCTGGTTCAGCCAGTTCAGTCGCCATTACGCCGTCAGATTTCTTCTTGATGAAACCGGCACAGCGGGAAGCGATGTTTACAACCTTGTTCACCAGGTCCGCATTAACACGCATGCGGAAGTCTTCAAGGTTGAGGTCGATATCATCAATGCCTGAGCTGAGTTTCGCTGCAAAGTAATAACGCAGGTACTCAGGGCGCAGGTGGTTCAGGTAAGTTTCTGCCATGATGAAGGTACCACGGGATTTGGACATCTTCTGGCCATCAACCGTCAGGAAACCATGACAGAATACTTTGGTTGGCTTACGGAAACCCGCACCTTCCAGCATTGCAGGCCAGAACAGGGTGTGGAAGTAGGCGATATCTTTACCGATAAAGTGGTACAGCCCGGCGTTGGAGGATTCAGACCAGTATTCGTCGAAATCCACACCGTTCTTATCGCACCAGTTCTTAAAGCTGGCCATGTAGCCGATCGGGGCATCCAGCCAAACGTAGAAGTATTTTCCTGGCGCATCTGGAATTTCGAAACCCCAGTACGGAGCATCACGGGAGATATCCCAGTTCTGCAGGCCAGACTCAAACCACTCATTCAGTTTGTGGATCATCTGCTCCTGAACGCATTCATTTACCCAGCCGCGCAGGAACTCTTCAAAGTCACCCAGCTTAAAGAAATAGTGTTCAGATTCTTTCTCAATTGGCTTAGCACCAGAAACAGCGGAGTAAGCGTTTTTCAGCTCAACCGGGCTGTAGGTCGCGCCACACTTCTCGCAGGAATCACCGTACTGATCCGGCTCACCACACTTAGGGCATTCGCCTTTAACGAAACGGTCCGGCAGGAACATCTCTTTTTCAGGGTCGTAAGCCTGAGTGATGGTCTTTTTAGCAATATGACCACCATCACGCAGAGCGGTGTAGATGGTCGACGCGAAATGTTTGTTTTCTTCCGAGTGAGTTGAGTAGTAGTTATCAAACCCCACCATGAAACCAGAGAAATCGCGCTGGTGCTCTTCGCTGACTTTGTCGATCAATTCTTGTGGTGTGATTCCCATCTGATCTGCTTTCAGCATGATCGGAGTTCCGTGGGCATCGTCGGCACATACATAGGTGCACTGATGACCGCGTTGCTTCTGGAAACGAACCCAGATATCTGTCTGGATGTATTCCACCAGATGGCCAAGATGGATTGGGCCATTAGCGTATGGGAGAGCACTGGTTACAAGAATCTTACGTTTACTGTCGCTCATGAGCTTACTGAGAACCTGAAAGTGTAAAAAAATAGAGCGCAATTTTACGCTTTTTGGCTGCGTATATGAACCGGTAACTTATATTGTTTCTTCTTATGATGGAGAGTTGTTAAAATAGCGCGCTTTTTATCAAACCTGTTTACCGATCCTTCGAGGCACGAATGTCCATAACTGTTGTTGACCCTACTCAATACGAAACCCAGCTAGAGCAGAAGAAAGCTTATGTTCGTGAGCAGTTTTCCGGTTTTGATCTACCGGAAATTGAGGTCTTTGAGTCGCCTCGTACTCATTACCGTATGCGCTGTGAGTTCCGTGTATGGCATGAGGAAGATGATCTTTACTATGTGATGTTCGAGAAGGGCAACAAACACGCGCGTATCCGCATTGATGAATTCCCAGTGGCGGCTAAACCGATCCATGATGTGATGTTTAAACTGCTGGATGAGATGCGCCCGAATGAGACTCTGCGTCGCAAACTTTTCCAGATCGATTTTCTCTGCACCTTAAGTGGCGAACTGCTGGTGACCCTGCTTTATCACCGTCCGATTGATGAAGAGTGGGAAGCAGAGGCAAGAAAGCTAAAAGAGAAATTCAACATTCAGATTATTGGTCGCTCCAGAAAGACCAAGAAGCTACTGGATCAGGATTTTGTAATCGAGAAGCTGGATATTAACGGTCGTGATTATATCTACAAACAGGTGGAGAACAGCTTCAGCCAGCCTAACGCCGAAGTCTGCCGCCATATGATTCAGTGGTCACTGGACGCTACCCAGAATGCTGGTGGTGATATGGTGGAGCTGTACTGTGGTAACGGTAACTTCACATTGCCTCTGGCGCAAAACTTTGGCCGTGTTGTGGCAACAGAGATTTCTAAAACCTCTGTGCACGCTGCGAAATACAATATTGATGCCAACGGCATTGATAATGTGGATGTGGTCCGCATCAGTTCTGAAGAGTTCTCACAGGTATTGAGCGGCGAGATTGAGAAACGCAGAACTCGTGATCTGGGGCTGGAGAGCTGTAACTTCACTACAGTGCTGGTAGATCCGCCACGTTCTGGTCTGGATGACAATACAGTAAAACAGGTTCAGGAGTATCAGAACATCCTTTATATCTCCTGTAACCCGGACACACTGAAAGAGAATTTAGAGGTAATTACTCAAACGCATAAGCTGGAACGCTTCGCTATTTTTGATCAGTTCCCATATACCGATCACCTTGAGTGTGGGGTATATCTGGTTCGAAAATAAGATTCATTGTGGTCTAGAGTTCCCGCGCTTTTGACGACAGCTCGTGGAACCTATCTTGAAGCCGCTCAGGTGCTAAAGGGCGGCTGAAATAAAAGCCCTGAACACAAACATCATTGCTGATTGTTTTAAGTTTCGACAATTGTTCATCGGTTTCCACACCTTCAGCAATCACCTTCAGGCGCATACTGCTGGCCATGTGGATAATGGCATTCACGAGATTCCCATTTCCATCCTCGTTGATCAGATGATTGATAAAGGAGCGATCAATCTTCAGTACGTTCAGTGGAAATTTCATCAGATAACTCAGAGCTGAGTAGCCTGTTCCAAAATCATCAATCGCAATCTGAAATCCGGATTCTTTTAACCGGTTAAAAATCTTCAGGTTGTTTTCGTTGTCGAGTAATAACAGGCTTTCAGTGATTTCCAGTAGCAGCTGCTCAGGATGAACATTGGCATTCTGGCTGGCCTGTTTGATTGAACTGATGAACGATTGGGATTGGAACTGGCGAGTGGAAACGTTAACCGACAGATAGAGTGAGTCGTCAAAGATTTTATTCAACTCAGCCAGGTATAGGCAGCTTTGTTCCAGACACCAGCTACCAATTTGAACAATTAGCCCTGTTTCTTCGGCGATAGGAATAAAGTCTGCGGGGGAGATCAGTTCACCAGATTGTGGGTCTCTTAACCTTAAAAGGGCTTCAATACCGACCATCTTTTTAGATTGTAAGCAGGTAATGGGTTGGTAATGAATTTCTAACAGGTCGTAGATAACTGATGAGCGCAATAAGGTTTCAATTTTGAGGCGTTTCTGGACCTGCTGGTTATGTTCATCAGAATAAAAGGCATAACAGCAGCGGCCATCCTCTTTGGCTCTGTACATGGACAAATCAGCACATTGCAGAAGTTTCTCCGGAGAATTGCCGTCTTTTGGAAACAGGGCAATTCCAATAGAAGCAGAAATATAGATATTGCTCTCTTCTATGGCGAAACTGTTTTGTAAATTACTCAGAATTCGTTTGGAAATCATCTCTGCAATTTCTGGCGAATTTAAATGCTTCAGGATGACACCAAATTCATCCCCACCCAGACGCGACAGGCTGTCATCAGGCCTTATGGATTGGGTGATTCTTTCCGTCACCATTCGGATTAACTGATCACCGCTCTGATGACCGAAGGTATCGTTCACTGATTTGAAATGATCAAGGTCGATAAACAGCAGCGCAAAAGGAGCACCATCTGATCTGCGGTCATCAATCAGCTGGTTGAGGGAGTTCAGAAAATGAAATCGATTGGAAATCCCGGAAAGGTAGTCAGTATTTGCCTGTAGCTCCAATTTTCTCCGGGCCTGATTCAACCCGGTTACGTCTGTTAAAACCGCAAGCGCTCCAGGGAATGCGCTTTGCGCGGATAGAGTTGAATCCATCAACATCTCGATGGGCTTACCCGTTGCATCGACAATTTCCAACGGAAACTCATGCAGGTTGCCATCATTCCATAGCTTTTCAATAGCCTGATTCAATGATCCCTTATGGTCCGAATTTTTAAGTAGGTCTGAGAGATTCTTGCCCACCAAGGCTGACTTTTCATAACCGAGCCTTTGCAGAAAATAATCACTCACGTCCTGTATCTGGCCTTTAAAATCAAAGCTGAACAGCATTGCAGGTGTTGAATGATAGAGGTTTTTGAGGTGCTCTCTGTTGTGATTCAGCTTTTGGTGATTGCTATCCAGCCGCTGCTGCATCGCATTAAAGGCATTGCTAATTACTCCCAGTTCATCCTGCGAGGAGTGTTCAACTTGAACGAAACTGGCTTCTTCGTGGCTGCGTTTAATCGCTGAGAGCAGGGCGTTAATCGGTTTATCCAGCAGGTGAGTAATTGCAGCCCAGACACCCAGTGACAGGATCAAGAAAATCAAAAAAAGAGCAATCAGGCTGGATTGAAAATACTGTTGTTTTTCTTGTTGTAGGGAACTGTCGCCTAAAACTACTTTTAAGGTCCCTATATCCTGGGAAATATGGGCATTCTGATAAGTGAGTGGGAATTCAAGTGAGGTTAGGTTTTCCTGGAGCACCTCTCGGTTTCTGGATGTAACCGGATTACGCCCTTCATCCAATACCTCCGCCTTCACAATATCGGGTTGTAACATCATTGTTTCAATAATGTTATCAACCCTTCGCACGTTGAAGTTCCACAAAGGCTCAACCATCAGGTCAGCATAATGGCCAATACTTTCTTTGACCGATTCGGATTCCTGCTGGAAGTGTCTTTCTGATTGATAGATTGTCAGGCCTAAAGCCAAAGCGAGTGCCACTACTGATCCCGGTAGTAGCACCATAAGCAACTTGATTTTGAGAGAGTGGAACCTTTTAAGCATTAAATATCTTAATCAGTCTCGGCTTGTTGGATATGTCTGAAAACGTTTTCCAGTGAGAAGTCATAATCATTATAGCTGGCCCCGTCACGAAGGCTGAATCCAGAGAAATTTATTTTCCCCCAGTTCTCATCACCCAGGAAGTGAAGGTATTGCTGTAGGTTATTTTGGTCAATGCTCTGCATCTGAAAATTAACAAGGCCGGGTAATGTTGAGTCAGATTTTTGAGCTTTACGATGGTAATCATGTAGCAAAATAATGGACCAGGCACCTGCGAGGAAATGACCTCCATCAGTCAGAACCATCTCACCGCTTTTAACCATATTAAGGCCTTGTTTGGACCAATTTAGCCCCACCAGGCAAACATCCTCTCCAGGTGCATATCCTGCTTTTGTCAGAGCGTTTTTAGCCCCCAGAGCGATGGGGTCATTTGCAGCCCAGATACCGGAAGGACGAATTTGGTTTCTTTCAGCCCATTTGAGATAGCTGGATGTGATTTTTTCGGCTTCGGTTTGATTCCAGTTTGCATAGAGGAAACGATCAAGTTTGAACTGATCATTTTCCTTAATGAAGGCTATTGCACCGGTGTTGCGATCAAGCGAGGCTGGAGTGGTTCTATCGCCACCAATTGCAAGAATGTGATGGAGTGGAGAGGCATTTTTAGCGTCTGCACAGTCAGCTAATGCTTGCATCATCCTTCTTCCGGCCGCTTCATTGTCGGGCACAATCGCTCCGAGAAGGTTAGAGCCCTCATCGCCAGGAAATCCAATACTGCTTCTCTGTTGAGGCAGGAAGTCGTTCAGCAGCATCAGGGTTTTAATTTTCTTCCCGTGGGTGGAGTTGAAGACTTTTTCGGCCGCTTGTTCTTCATTAACCAGAATCAGGTAATCGGGTGGGTTGTCTCTGGATGTGATTTGTTTACCTAACTCAACCAATTTGATGCGGTTCCTTTGTGCATAAACCACCTCTAACTGGATATCAAAGTCATCGGCTGCAGCTTGCATGGTTTCGGTAACCATATCCCAGAAACGTTCACCTTGTTTTCCTGGATTCAGAAAGGTGACTTCCATTGCAGTTGCAGAGAAGGGGAAAAATAAAACGAAGGCAAAGACTTTGAGAAATTTTGACATCAGCTGGCTCTTAAAAGCTCTATTTATTCTTTTCAAAAAGCATAGAGACAAACCATTATGCTTGAAAGGGTTTTTATATGTATTTCTTGAATTTATTAAGTCGCTTTGGTTATAAGCGGTGGTGTTGCTTCAAGATGCATGACGTAAGGTCTTAAAAATTAATACTCTAATGAAATCGGTTTATGATATGGCCGAACAAGTTACCTTGGCAGTTCAGTACTTGTAAGACATCATCTTCGAAATGCAGATGAAGCCGAGTAGTGATTTTTGAGGTTAAGCCGGAGAAAGTAATGAAAGAACTGCTGATAAAAAAAGGATTTATCGCTTTTATCTGCATGGCATTTATCAATGCCTTTGTGGATTTAGGCCATAAAATCATCATCCAGAACACCTTATTCAAAGCTTACGATGGCGATGTGCAAATAGCGCTGACTGCCATTGTTAACGGCCTTATTTTACTTCCCTATATTCTGCTGTTTACGCCCTCCGGTTTTCTCTCTGATAAATACCCAAAAAACCGGGTTATGAAGTTCACCGCCTGGGGTGCGGTCTTCATCACTTTGCTGATTACCCTGTGTTATTACCTGGGTCTGTTTATACCTGCCTTTGCTTTGACGTTTGTTCTGGCGTTGCAAAGCGCGTTTTATTCGCCTGCCAAGTACGGTTACATCAAAGAACTGGTGGGCGCCAATAACCTGAGTGAAGGTAATGCCTGGATACAGGCGGTGACTATGATTGCAATTCTCTCCGGCATTGTGGTGTTTTCTCTGTTATTTGAGATCCGTATTGAGGGCGCGATTCAGATGTCGCCAGAGGAGAGCGTGCAACGCAGTGCGCCTTTGGGCTGGTTGCTGGTGGGCGGTTCTTTAATTGAATTGCTGCTGGCGTATAAATTACCACAATTGCAGGAAACCGATAAAAACGCGCACTTTGATAAAGCCGCTTATGTTTCCGGTAAAACTCTGAAGTCTAACCTGTCCATGTTGCGAGGCAAGCGGGCGATTTGCTTGTCGATTTTCGGTTTGGCGCTGTTCTGGTCGATCAGTCAGGTAATGCTGGCGGTTTTCCCAGCCTTTGCCGAGGACCATTTGGGTCAGCACAACACCTTTGTTATTCAGGGCGTTATGGCATTGGCCGGTATTGGGATCATGATGGGTTCTACGCTGGCTGGTCGCTGGTCTAAACACTACATCAATGTGGGCCTGATTCCTGTGGGGGCGGTGGGTGTCGCCATTGGTTTGATTCTGTTACCGCAGATGGGCTCGATTGCGTTACAGACGTTTATCTTTATGGGCATTGGTTTGTTTGGCGCTTTGATGTGTGTACCACTGAATGCTTTGATTCAGTTCCACGCTTCGGAACATGAGATGGGCAAAGTTCTGGCCGGGAATAACTTTATCCAGAACATTCTGATGCTGAGCTTCCTGGTCGCAACAGTTATGTGTGCCTGGATCGGGATTGATAGCTATTGGCAGCTGATTTTGCTGTCGGTTATTGGTATCGCAGGCGCCGTTTTTGCCATCAAAGCACTGCCCCAGGCGTTTATTCGATTGCTGGTCATGTTCATGTTTAAGCGCAAATATAACCTTCAGGTTCTGGGATTCGAAAACCTTCCTGAAGATGGACAGGGAACATTGTTGCTGGGTAACCATATCAGCTGGTTGGACTGGGCCATGATTCAGATTGCCTGCCCACGCCACATCCACTTTGTGATGGAGCGAAGCATTTACGAACGTTGGTATTTGCGTTGGTTTCTGGATATCTACAAAGTCATCCCAATTTCCAGGGGTACCAGCAGACAGGCTTTGGCAAAAGTGAATGAGTTACTGAGTGCAGGCGAGGTTGTTTGTCTGTTCCCTGAGGGCGCTATTAGTCATATCGGACAGCTGGGCGAGTTTAAACGTGGCTTTGAAAGGGCTTGTGAGGGTGCTACTGGATCAATCGTACCGTTTTATCTGCGTGGCCTGTGGGGCAGCCGATTCTCCAGATCTACAGATAAGATGAAAACCATTCGCAGCACGGGTTCAAAACGAGATGTGATCGTTGCTTTTGGTGAGCCTCTGCCCATCCATAGTTCTGCTGCGGATGTTAAGAAGAAGGTGTTTGAACTCTCCATCCATACCTGGGAAAAACATACCCAGACTCTGGAAACCCTGCCCAATGCCTTTATTCGCACAATGAAAAACTCCAGTTCCGGTTATGCGATTGCAGATGTGGATGGTGAGCCGCTGAGCCAAAAAAAATTGCTTACCGCTTGTGCTTTGTTCAGCAAACGTCTGAGAAAGACTCAAGGGCAAAACATAGGTCTGTTGATACCGACCTCATCAGCGGGTGCGATTGCCAATATGTCTGCATTAATGGCGGGTAAAACGGTCGTCAATATCAACTTTACGGCGGCTGAGAGTTCTGTGAATTCGGCGCTGGAACAGGCTGAAGTAAAGACCATTCTTACCGCGCATAAGTTCGTGACTAAGTTAAAGGCCCGGGGCATTAATCCAGAGAGTTGGTTTGCGGGGCGGGATGTCATCTATATGGAAGATGTCAAAGCGGGTATTGGTAAAGTAGAAGCCCTAACGACTCTGCTTGCTACGGCAATACTGCCTACGTTTATCCTGCAAAAAGTCTTGTGTAAATCCTCTGCTATCGAAGATACAGCCGCCATATTGTTCTCATCAGGTAGTGAGGGCGATCCAAAAGGTGTAATGCTCAGTCACCGCAATATTATGGCAAACCTGAAGCAGACTTCAGATGTACTTAATGTCAGAGGTGATGATTGCATCATGGCGACGTTGCCGTTGTTCCATGCTTTTGGCCTGACAGTAACCTGCTTTATGCCACTGATTGAGGATATGCCGGTGGTGTGCCATCCAGATCCGACTGATGCCGCGAAGATTGGCAAGGGCGTAGCCCGTTATAAAGCTACTCTGATGTGTGCAACATCTACTTTCCTGCGGATGTATACCCGTAGTAAAAAAGTACTGCCGATGATGTTTGGTTCCTTGAGGGCGGTTGTCGCCGGAGCTGAAAAGCTGGATCAGACTGTGCGTGATAATTTTGAAGCGAAATTTCATGTGCCGGTAATTGAAGGTTACGGTTCTACTGAAACGACTCCGGTGGCCAGCACAAACTTGCCAGACTATCTGGATACGGATTGGTGGCAAGTTCAGGTAGGTAACAAACCGGGGACAGTGGGTATGGCGCTTCCGGGCTCAACATTCCGTATTGTTGACCCTGATACTCTGGAGGAGCTGCCTGTAGGTGAAGATGGATTAATCCTGATTGGTGGCACCCAGATTATGCAAGGGTATCTGAATCAACCGGAAAAGACTCAATCCGTTGTGGTCGAGATTGATGGCCTGCGCTGGTACAAAAGTGGCGATAAAGGCCATCTCGATGAAGATGGTTTCCTGACCATCGTGGACCGCTACAGCCGGTTTGCCAAAATTGGTGGGGAAATGGTGAGTCTGAGCCAGGTCGAATCGGCAGTCAGAAAGATACTGCAAGAACCGGAATTACCCATGGTGGCGGTCAATCTTCCTGACAGCAAAAAAGGCGAGAAAGTTATTCTGCTTGTCCAGACTGAGGGTAATACTGAACCCATGCGACAACAGTTGATTGACGGTGGTATGGCTGCCTTGAGTCTGCCTGCGGAAATTTACTCAGTCTCTGAAGTGCCGGTTTTAGGCAGTGGTAAAACCGATTTCTTTAACGCAAAAATTCTTGCTGAAAAACTTACGGCATAACTTCGAGGCTGGATGAAGCTGCGTCTGTCTGGACAGCTTAGATAAAACTCGACATAATCCTACTAAATTACTTGGTTATTTTCTGGAGTATCAATGGA
The DNA here is from genome assembly GCA_049596335.1 of Neptuniibacter sp. Taxonomy (GTDB): domain Bacteria; phylum Pseudomonadota; class Gammaproteobacteria; order Pseudomonadales; family Balneatricaceae; genus Neptuniibacter. Next base: position 17,790 of record JBMYLM010000006.1, on the reverse strand, counting down.
CGGTGTAAAAAACATCATAGCGGTTGCATCTGGTAAAGGTGGTGTAGGTAAATCCACCACGACTGTGAACCTGGCTTTGGCAATGGCTGCTGAGGGCCACAAAGTTGGTATTCTGGATGCAGACATTTATGGTCCGAGCCAGGGAATGATGTTGGGTGTGGCTGAAGGCGTTCGTCCACAGCCCTTCAGCGAACAGCAATTTTTGCCGATTGAAGCTCATGGATTGCAGTCCATGTCGATCAGTTACCTGATTGAAGAAGACACCGCCATGGTTTGGCGAGGCCCCATGGCTGCAGGCGCATTGCAGCAGTTAATCGGACAAACCCACTGGCAGGATCTGGATTACCTGTTTATTGATATGCCACCGGGCACAGGTGATATTCAGCTGACTCTGTCTCAAAAAGTACCGGTTACCGGCGCTGTAATCGTGACTACCCCGCAGGATATTGCTCTGCTCGATGCCAAGAAAGGGATTGAGATGTTCCGCAAAGTCGACATTCCTGTTCTGGGTATCGTTGAGAATATGAGTGTGCATGTTTGCAGTAATTGTGGACATGTCGAGCCTATCTTCGGTGCGGGTGGCGGTTCTGAAATCGCGGGTAAATATGAAACTGAATTGTTGGGACAGTTACCGCTGGCGTTATCGATTCGGGAGCAGGCGGATTCAGGCAAACCTACAGTGATTGCAGACCCAGATGGTGCGCATGCTCAAATATACAAAGAGATTGCTAAAAAGGTCGCGTCGGCTGTTGAAGCAAAAAACACTGATGCTTCTGTGGTAATGCCACAAATCGTTGTAGAGGATGATTAACTGCTGAGATTTGGGTTGGCTGAAAAGTATTCAGTTGTTAACTGATCTGAATCAATAAGTTCTATTGATCAAAAAATGATCTGGTTTTATTGTCTATACTTATAAGTTCAGGTGGATGAATTTATGACGAATCACTAATAACAATAAGATGGGGTTCAAAATGGATTATAGAGCAACTGCCAATATCAAAACGCTGAAGGCAAACCCAGTAGCTCCTACCAGAGCAGAGATGGCGATAGAGCTGCGTAAGCAGGCGGAAGTACTTCGGGATAAGGGAAAAACAGCAGCTGAATTCTGGCTGGCTGAGCAGTATGAAAAGACAGCGAATCTTCTGAATTAATTTTCAGGCTCGCTTTTCCCCCTTCAAAAACAGCTCCTTTGGGAGCTGTTTTTATTTGTACGTTTAACAGGATTCATTTTTGTCTTAGACAGGAAAAATGGTACAATTCGCGGTCAATTTTTCAGGCAGAAGAGTTATCCGATGGGTATTAAAGCAGATCGCTGGATTCGCAGAATGGCGGAAGAGCACGATATGATCTCTCCTTTTGAACCTCAGCAGGTTCGTCAGGCAGACGGTTCCCGTATCGTTTCTTACGGTACCTCCAGCTATGGTTACGATGTGCGTTGTGCCAATGAGTTTAAAATTTTCACGAATATAAACTCATCTATTGTTGACCCAAAAGATTTCGATGCAGGTAGTTTTGTGGATGTTGAATCAGATGTTTGCATTATTCCACCGAACTCATTCGCATTAGCCAGAACGGTTGAATACTTTAAAATTCCACGCGATGTTCTGACTATCTGCCTGGGTAAAAGTACCTATGCCCGTTGCGGCATTATTGTGAATGTGACTCCGCTTGAACCTGAGTGGGAAGGTCACGTGACACTTGAATTTTCAAACACAACTCCACTGCCTGCAAAAATCTATGCAAACGAAGGTGTTGCACAGATGCTATTCTTGCAGGGTGATGAGGTGTGTGAAACATCCTACAAAGACCGCGATGGTAAGTATCAGGGTCAAACTGGTGTAGTTGTTCCCCGTACCTGATCGGTAGTTTTAAGCTTGATGATATTAGATCCAAAAAAGATAGATACCTTTTGGGAGCAATTGCAGGAAACCATTGAGCAATTGCTTTCCAGTCGCAGTGATGATCGCTTTGAAGCAGAAACGCTGCTTAAGGAATATCGTGACCAACTGCAAAAGATTGACCGCAATCTGACCTTCCATTTTCAAAGTGATGAAAATGAAGAGGGTGCGGTTGAAATGGTATTTGGTTGCGATGGCTTTCCAGAATCAATTCACTCTGTATTGAGTTTGATTGGTGCTGCGCCTGAATTGACGGGTATTGAATTCAAAGCGTTCAATAACCGTTACGACCCTGTTCCTCTGAGTATCCGAATTGGGGAAGAGTATTGTGAGATCAGCGAGTTCTGGTGCCGTATTGTTGTCATTAACAATCGCCTTCAGCTTGAAGTCTATATGCAGGATGCGCCAAAAGTTCTGGATATGGATCCGCGCGTTGAAGCGGTGATGATCTTTATGGATGCACTGATTGGTGAGTATGAACTGATGACAAAAGTGCATTCTCTGGACTGGTTTGAATTGCCACAATCTCCTGAAGATCATGGTTTATTCAAGCTGATCAATCTTCGTGATCGGTTTGATGAGTTGAAGCAGGAAATAAAACCTATAGGTTTAACGCTGCATTAAACTAATAAGGCCTGCTGTTTGTGCAGGCCTTAATATTTAATTATCTGAAAGAATGTAGATACTGCCTTCTTCCTCGTCTTCCGGTTGGCTTTCGCCTCCCTTAAGCCAAATTCCCATCTTTTTACCCCTTCAGGATTATTTTTAGTTGCTTCCTTTATAAGAATCGACCATTGTCATATTAACCTTAATTTTTATGAGCTTTGATGAGTGCAGATAAACGAATGAGTGGATTACTGACCGCCTTATTAGAAAATACCCGCCTTGAATATATCGAGCGGATGCAGGTGAGTGATTTTTCCGAGCCTTATCTGACTGCAGAAAGGTTAGTGCATGAAAAGCTTTATCTGGATACTGACCAGCTCTCTGAAATTATTGCTGAAGATCCATCCCTACTGGCTGCCAGGGCAGGGGATCTGATTATGAATCGCAACGAAAGTGAAAACCCGGCAGTGGGTGTGATCATATGTTGCAATATTATCGCAGCAGCGCTCGAAGGATTGCTTTCTGTGGCTGTGGAAAGGGAATGGCTGGATGTGGATGAACAAGGCCGAGTCATAGTCGATGATGAAGAGCTCAGTCAGGATAGCCAGTATCCTATCGAGATTGATTTTAGCAGTTCAGAAATCGCAAAAAGAAATCTCGCTTTAGGCGGTGCCAGTGAGATGTCTCAGATTTTCTCCGCCGCTGAGTCTGCTTATCTGGATATGTTGAATGAGCAAAACAGTCAGCAGGATGCTTATCAGCTCGCGCTTGATATATCCTCTGACTACTCGGTCTTTGCGCCTGAAGACATAGCTCCGCTGGTCGAAGAAAACCCGCTTCTTCTGGGATTAAGGCCCGATGACCTTATCGATGATGACCTGTTTGAAGGCGATGCTCCGGCAGGTTTGATTATCAGTGCACATCTAACCAGAATGATGCTGCATCAACTGCTTGAGCTTGGTGTTGAGCATGGGGCGCTTGTCCTGGATAGCAGTGGTCATATTGTGGTTCCGGATGACCCGGGTGAACCACCCATAATTCATTAAAAAAATTCGATTTTAGTTGGCGTATGTCAACGCATTTCACTTCATTTGCTATTACCTTTATCTTTTAATTAACAAGGAGTTATTGGGTTGAGAGGCGGCTTATTCGCATTAGGGCAATCGATGTTGGGAAGTCTTCGCGATCTTGCTCCAATCGTCCTTGTTATCGCGTTTTTTCAGATCGTGGTTTTGCAGCAACCTGTTCCGGATTTTTTCGGAATTGTTATCGGTTTGTTATGTGTTGTTGCAGGACTTACTTTCTTTATCTATGGCTTGGAGATGGGTTTGTTTCCTATCGGCGAGACCATGGCACATGCCTTTGCCAGGAAGGGCAGTGTGATCTGGTTGCTGCTGTTTGCTTTCTCATTGGGTTTTGGAACAACAGTGGCTGAGCCTGCACTCATAGCCGTCGCAGCAGAGGCGGCCACTGTCGCTGCCAACGGCGGGATGATAGAAGCGACTCTGGAGGCGGAACAAAGCTACGCCTCGGGCTTAAGGTATACAGTCGCGGTATCTGTTGGTCTGGCGATTGTTCTGGGTGTGCTGCGTATTCTAAAAGGCTGGCCAATTCATTATTTGATTATTGGTGGCTATATCCTGGTTGTGATTATGACCTCCTTCGCTCCAAGGGAAATTATTGGTATTGCCTATGACTCTGGTGGGGTCACTACATCCACAATTACCGTACCTTTGGTAACGGCTTTGGGTGTAGGTCTTGCCTCATCTATTGAAGGTCGGAACCCGATGGTTGATGGTTTTGGTCTGATCGCTTTTGCTTCTTTGACACCCATGATTTTTGTCATGGGTTACGGGATGGTGATCTGATGGAATTATTGTCTCAGCTATTCCAGATCATTTTTTCCACGATCAAGGATGTAATCCCGATTGCAGCGATCATTTTTGGTTTCCAGTTTCTGGTGATCCGCCGTCCTATCCCTAACCTTAAAAGAGTTTTAATTGGTTTTGGTTATGTCATTTTAGGCTTGGCACTGTTCCTTCTCGGTCTTGAAAAGGCGTTGTTCCCAATTGGCCGGCTTATGGCCGAGCAGCTTACTAACCCTGAGTTTATCAGCAGCTGGAGTGGAGCTGTGGCGGGGGCATTGCAATGGCAGGATTACTTCTGGGTTTATATTTTTGCATTTGCCATTGGGGCCAGTACCACGATCGCGGAACCTTCATTGATTGCGGTTGCGATTAAAGCGAACGAGGTGTCTGGTGGTGCTATAGGTGTCTGGGGATTACGTATTGCTGTCGCTATTGGTGTCGCTGTGGGGATCTCTCTGGGTACCTGGCGAATAGTCACGGGTTATCCAATTCACTGGTTTATCATCGCGGGCTATATTGTGGTTGTGATACAGACTTTTTATGCCCCTAAATTAATTATCCCACTGGCTTATGATTCCGGAGGGGTAACCACATCTACAGTAACTGTGCCATTGGTTGCGGCTCTCGGTCTGGGTTTGGCCGAAACGGTCCCGGGGCGCAGTCCATTAATTGATGGCTTTGGTTTGATTGCATTTGCCAGCTTGTTCCCAATGATAACGGTGATGGCATATGCACAATTATCTGAATTCCGCGCGAAACAATCACGCAAACTGAGCAGCGAAAGCTGAAGAGGTTGATATGCATTTCAAACTGTTAGTGGTTTTTGTAGAAGATTCAAAAACTGATGATGTAATGAAGGCTGCGCGTGAGGCAGGGGCCACCGGTGCCACTGTAATCAATAACGCGCGTGGTGAAGGTGTTAACAAAACGAAAACGTTTTTTGGTCTCACACTCGAGACGCAAAGGGATGTTGTGTTGTTCATAGTTGAGGAACACCTCAGCCGGAAAATCCTTGAGACGATTTCAACCGTAGCTGAGCTTGATGAAGAGCCGGGCAGGGGAATCGCTATTCAGCTGGATGTGGAAGATGCGGTAGGAGTTACACATCAGATGCAAACACTCGCAAACGTGGTTGAGGAAGAGTTATGAGCTCGGAAAGAAAGATTATCCGTACACGTGATGTTATGACCGATGAATTCGACATGATCGATGGGCTTATGACGGTCAGTGAAGCTGTGAAGATTTTTAAAGAAAAATCGGCACGAGTTCTGATTATCAATAAGCGTCATGACGATGATGAATACGGCATGATTCTGCTTTCAGATATTGCCAAAAAAGTGATCGCAAAGGACCGTTCACCAGAGCGTGTAAATGTTTACGAAGTGATGGCGAAACCGGTTGTGTCGGTCGACCCGCATATGGATATTCGCTACTGCTCCAGACTGTTTGAAAGCTTTGGTCTGGCGCATGCACCTGTTATCGAAAATGAAAAAGTTCTGGGTATAGTGAGTTACCGCAGCATCGTTCTGAAGGGTATTTTAGGGGAATAAATAGCAGGCTCACACAAAGCTATGTGTGAGCCTGTATTCTCAGTTTCGGGCAGCTTTTAAGGTATCTGCAATCAGGAAAGCCAGCTCAAGGGCTTGTTCACCGTTGAGCCTTGGATCGCAGTGGGTGTGATAGCGGTCTGCCAGATCGTGTTCGCTGATCATGTATGCACCACCTATACACTCGGTAACATTCTGTCCTGTCATTTCAAAATGCACACCACCGGCATGGGTGCCCTCAGCCTTGTGTACCTCAAAGAATCCCTTCATCTCTTTAAGAATGGCGTCAACGCTTCTGGTTTTATAGCCCGTTGAAGCTTTGATGGTATTGCCATGCATTGGGTCAGAGCTCCAGATAACCTCATGCCCTGAATGCTTAACCGCCTGAACTAACTTCGGCAGATGCTCGGTAATCTTGTCAGCACCCATACGAGCGATCAGAGTAATACGACCTGCCTGGTTTTCCGGATTTAGAATCTCAAGTAGTTTTTCCAGATCACTGACCTGAGTACTCGGCCCGACTTTAATGCCTACGGGGTTTTTTACACCGCGTAAGAATTCCACATGGGCATGATCAGGCTGGCGCGTTCGATCGCCAATCCAGAGCATGTGTGCGGAGCAGTCATACCAATCACCTGAGATGCTGTCTTTTCGGGTGAGTGCTTCTTCATATCCAAGCAACAAAGCCTCGTGAGAAGTGTACAGGGATGTTTCGTGCAGCTGGGGAGTGTTCTTTGAGTTCACGCCGCAGGCTTCCATGAAACGAAGGCTCTGATCTATCTGGTCAGCAAGGTTTTGGTATTTGTCACTCAACGGACTGTTGCTGACGAAGTCCTGGTTCCAGGAATGAACCTGATGCAGATCTGCGAACCCGCCTTGTGCAAATGCGCGTACCAGATTCAGAGTCGATGCCGCCTGATGGTAGGCCGTTACCAGTCTTTCAGGAGATGCTTCCCGGGCCTCTGCTGTGAATGCAATGTCATTCACAATATCCCCGCGGTAGCTGGGTAGTTCAATACCATTGAGGGTCTCAGTATCGCTTGATCTTGGCTTGGCATATTGCCCCGCGATACGACCCACTTTTACAACAGGGCTGCTGGCAGAGAAGGTCATGATGATGGCCATCTGCATCAATACTTTGAACGTATCGCGAATTTTATTGGCATTGAACTCCAGAAAACTCTCAGCGCAATCACCGCCTTGAAGCAGAAAAGCTTTGCCTTTAGCAACTTTTGCCAGATCAGCTTTAAGCTGGTCAATCTCACCGGCAAAAACTAAAGGTGGAAGAGCTGCTAGTTGCTGTTCAGCTTTTTGAAGGGCTGCCGGGTCTTTATATTCCGGTTGCTGGACGATTGGATGTTTTCTCCAGCTTGATGGGGTCCAGATTGCAGTAGTCATAATTAATCTTGTTCCTCTGCCAAAAATCGCAGTTAATCTGTTACTAAATATATAAGAAGAAAATTGGATGAGAGGCGGCCTGCCAACCTGTGCAACGCGCACAGACCAACAGACCTAGATAAAGTAGGCGTATGAGAAATAAACAGGGCTGTTAGAAAGTACTCTGTTAAGTTCAGACATTTAAGGCTTGTCTCAGATTCTCAAATTAGAGTGAATTCAGACCAGTATAAGCAGTTTTAAGCGGTCTTGATACCCGTCAGGTTTCTAAATGAAACTTCTTTGGCGGTGTTCAGGAAATCAACCATGAACTCAGCGTCTTTCTGGTCTTCCCTGATAGCAGCATAAAGAGTACACCATACACCTTTTTCGCCAAGTGGTTTGACGGCTATGTAATCACGTTGCAGGTATTCATGCAGGGTCCAGTTTGGCAGTGCTGCTACGCCACGGCCGCTTGCGACCAGTTGCAACATCATTACTGTGAGTTCTGCGGTTCGGATCGCTGCAGGTTCAACATCGGCTTCATTAAGAAAGTGGTTGAATATATCCAGACGTTGCTGCTCAACAGGATAGGTAATCAGGGTTTCCTGTTCCAGATCTTCCGGGTGAATGTAGCGGCGAGCCATTAAGCGGTGTTGCTTTGAAATAGCCAGGCAGGATTCATAGGTAAACAACGGGATGTAAATAATCCCTGTCCGCTCTTCTGGATCTGAGGTGATGACCAGATCGAGATCGCCACGCGCTAAAGCGGGTAACGGCTGGAAACTGAAACCGCTGGAAAGGTCCAACTCGATTTCAGGCCAGTGCTGACGGAAGTGATCAATGGTCGGCATTAACCAGTCAAAACAACTATGACATTCGATGCACAGGTTTAAACGCCCGGCTTCACCTCCGGCGAGACGTGCAATTTCACGTTCGGTATTGCGGATCATTGGCAGGATTTCGTCTGCCAGAGTTAATAATCTTTGCCCGGCACTGGTAAAGCAGATGGGTTTTGTCTTACGGATAAACAGCGAGCAATTGAGACGGTCTTCCAGATCTTTAATCTGGTGGGAAAGAGCGGATTGGGTTAAGTGAACGCGATCGGCAGCTTCTACAAGGCTTCCAGCATCTCTCAGAGCTGAAAGGGTTTTTAGATGGCGCAGTTCAATCATCCAAATCTCTCCGGTCGCATCAGGCGTTTAGTATAGGCAGTATAGTACGGTCCGTGGAGAAGAGAAGGCAATGGGGAAAAACCCCCACTGCGCTTTATTTGGTAAGCAGAAATTCCAGCAGTGCTTTTTGGGCATGCAGGCGGTTTTCCGCTTCGTCATATACGACTGAGCGTGGGTCGTCGAGCATGTCTTCACTGACCTCTTCGCCTCGGTGAGCGGGTAGGCAATGCATAAAGATCGCGCCTTCGTTGGCTTTATCCATCAGCTCGGGAGAAACCTGGAATCCGGCAAACTGTTGTTCGCGTTCTTTCTGTTCTTCTTCCTGGCCCATGGAAGCCCATACGTCGGTGACAATCAGATCACTGCCCGCAACACTCTCTTCAGGTGAGCGTGTGATGAACACGCGTTCCTTGTTTGCAGCGACCAGATCTGGATCTGGATCAAAGCCTTCGGGGCAAGCGATGCGGAGATTAAAATCAAATTGGCGGGCAGCATTGATATAGGAGTGGCACATGTTGTTGCCATCACCGATCCAGGTAACAGTCTTGCCCTGGATGTCGCCACGATGCTCAAAATAGGTCTGCATGTCTGCGAGCAGTTGGCAGGGATGGTACTCATCAGTCAGGGCATTAATGACCGGTACTGATGAGTTTGCTGCGAATTCTTCAACCAGTGAATGGCTGAAGGTTCTGATCATCACAACATCCACCATGCTGGAAATAACGCGAGCGCTATCACTGATAGGTTCACCACGGCCAAGTTGGGTATCGCGAGGTGACAAGAACATTGCATGACCACCGAACTGGGCCATACCTGCTTCAAAAGATACGCGGGTACGGGTAGATGATTTTTCGAAAATCATCGCCATAACCTGATTTTTCAGCGGCTCGTATATTTCGCCTTTGTTTCTGATCGCTTTCAGTTCACTGGCTCTTTTGACCAGTGTGCGCAACTCCTCTGGAGACAGGTCCAGAAGAGTAAGGAAATGTCTGGTTTTACTCATGATGATCTTCGTTCGTTCCCTGGGTCTGCAGCATCACCCTCAGGTGAGCGCTCGTCAGCAGCATAGACTTTGATGATGGCAGATAAAGTGTTCACAAGAAGTTCTGCTTCATCATCAGTCATAGTCAGTGGAGGTAACAGGCGTACAACTTTGCCGCCTCCGGTTACGTTAAGGAGTATGCCTTTAACTTTTGCGAGAACGGCCAGCTCAGTACCAGCTTCGCTCAGTTCAATCGCAATCAGCATACCTTTATTGCGAACTTCCTTAACATAGTCAGCATGTTCAAGGCGTTCTCTGAATCCTTCAACAATTTTGTTGCCCAGTTCTGTCGCTCGTTCACAGAGCTGTTCGCTCTCAATTGTATTTACAACGGCTAAAGCAGCAGCACATGACAGGGGGTTGCCGCCATAGGTAGATCCGTGTGTACCAGCACCAAGTACTGATGCGGCTTTGCCACGCGCCAGGCAGGCACCAATAGGCATGCCGTTACCAAGGCCTTTAGCGGTAGTGACCACATCCGGCATGATGCCATTGTGCTGATAGGCGAAATATTTGCCTGAACGCGCGTTACCTGTCTGGACCTCATCCAGCATCAGAAGCCATTCGTTCTGGTCGCAGATGTCACGCAATTGGTTGAGGTAATCGTCAGCGGGAATCTGAATTCCTGATTCACCCTGAATAGGTTCGACCATCACCGCAACAATGTTTGGGTTGTTCTCCGCAATGGTTTTGATCGCATTGATATCATCGAAAGGAGCGCGCACGAAACCGCTGACAAGAGGCTCAAAGCCAGCTTGAACGGCACGGTTACCTGTGGCACTGAGAGTAGCCATTGTGCGACCGTGGAAGGAATTTTCCATCACGATGATGGCGGGCTTTTCGACTTTACGAACGGTATTGCCGTAGCGGCGGGCCAGCTTGATTGCAGCTTCATTTGCTTCAGCTCCGGAATTACCGAAGAACACATTATCCATGCCGGAAATCTGTGTGAGCTTATCTGCTAGCTGCTGTTGTAGAGGGATAGTATAAAGGTTGGAAGTATGAATGACCTTCGCTGCTTGTTCGCAAATCGCCTGAGTGACTGCTGGATGAGCATGGCCCAGTCCACAAACAGCGATGCCAGAAAGGGCATCAAGGTATTTATTTCCGTCAGTGTCATACAGCCAGCTGCCTTCGCCGTGGTCAAAAGCCACTGACAGGCGGTTGTATGTTGTCATGATTGATTCTACAGCCATGTTTTCTTTTCCCTACAACGCAAAAAGGCAGCCAAGGCTGCCAATCAAAGAACGCATAATATGCATGTTTTATTATTTTGGCAAGTGATGTGCACTTTCTAACAGAATATCACTGTTTCTGGAAACCATAGATTTTTTTTATGGTCCTAATTAATAAATCTAAATATACATTAACTGACTATGATGGTCGGATATGTGTTAAATTATTCGCCGCAACACTGTAGTGACTCTCGCATTAAATGTTATAGGTGTATGAATGAGTGTAATTGATACCATCAAAGAGCAGATTGAAAACAACGATATTCTGCTTTACATGAAGGGAACCCCTCGCTTTCCACAGTGTGGTTTTTCTTCTCGTGCTTCCGAAGCTGTGATGGCCTGTGGCGAACGCTTTGCTTTTGTAAATATTCTGGAAAATCCTGAAATTCGTGCTGAGCTGCCAAAGTATGCTAACTGGCCGACTTTCCCACAGCTGTGGGTTAAGGGCGAGCTGATTGGTGGCTGCGATATCATCTGTGAAATGGCTGCCTCTGGTGAGCTGTCTGAGGTGATCAAAGAAGCAGCAGGTCCGGAAGGCGAAGCAGCAGAATAAATCTGCCAGTAATAAATTATAAGGGCGCTTGATTTCAGGGCGTCCTTTTCTATGATAAAGAACCTTAACGCTAGAAAGCATTTAATGGAGAAATAGCAAATGGGCGTACTTGTAGGCAAGCCAGCACCAGACTTCACTGCACCAGCTGTACTGGGCACAGGTGAAATCGTTGATGCATTCAACCTGACTGAAACAATCAAAGGTAAAAAAGCCGTTGTGTTTTTCTACCCGCTGGACTTCACTTTCGTTTGTCCTTCTGAACTGTTGGCATTTGACCACCGCGTAGAAGAGTTTTCTAAGCGTGGTGTTGAAGTAATCGGTGTTTCTATCGATTCTCACTTCTCTCACAACGCTTGGCGTAACACTCCTGTAAATGAAGGTGGTATCGGCCCGGTTAAATACACTCTGGTTGCTGATATGACTCACAGCATCTGCCAGGATTACGATGTTGAATCTGAAGGTGGCGTTGCTTTCCGTGGTTCTTTCCTGATCGATGAAGACGGTCTGGTTCGTCACCAGGTTGTTAACGATCTGCCACTGGGTCGTAACGTAGATGAAATGCTGCGTATGGTTGATGCTCTGGCATTCCACCAGGAGCACGGTGAAGTTTGTCCAGCTGGTTGGAACCAGGGTGATAAAGGTATGGACGCATCTCCTGAAGGTGTTGCTAAGTACCTGTCTGAAGAAGCAGACAACCTGTAATAAGCTGTATCAAACAGTTATAAAAAAAACCCGCCATTCGGCGGGTTTTTTGTTGGGTCTGTTTGGTTAGTAATCATCTTCCAGAGATTCCACCATCTCCCAGCCGCCGAGTTCTTTCCAGCGATTGACGATAATGCAAAACAACTCAGCGGTTTTGGTTGTGTCGTAAAGGGCGGAGTGTGCCTTCTTGCCATCAAACTCGATACCGGCTACCTGACAGGCCTTAGCCAGAACGGTTTGACCAAAAGCCAGACCCGCTAATGATGCGGTATCAAATGTCGAGAACGGATGGAAAGGATTACGTTTAATGTCTGCTCTGTCTGAAGCGGCATTCACAAAGCCCTGATCAAAAGAGGCGTTGTGCCCAACCAGTATTGCACGTTTGCAATCATGGGCCTTAATCGCTTTTCGAACGGGTTTGAAAATGTTCTCAAGCGCTTCACGCTCAGGCACGGATTCACGGTCAGGATCATAAGGATCGATGCCCGTGAAATCTAAAGCAGATTTCTCCAGGTTAGCGCCCTCAAAAGGTTCTACCTGAGCTTCAAAACTCTGATCAATAATCAGAAAACCATTTTCATCCATGGTTAATGTGACGGCTGCTATTTCTAGTAGCGCATCGGTCCGGGAATTAAATCCTGCGGTTTCAACATCAACTACTACAGGGAGAAAACCACGGAAGCGATTAGCCATGGCATGTTTTGTATCGATGGAATTACTCAAATGTAGCCCTTACTTGGCAGAGGGTTTCCGTTTAATATGCGGAGTATTCTAGCAGTGGATAGTTCCGGGTACCAATCACTATATCTTAAAGAATTTGAAGCGGCTGCCGATAGATTACAGGTGGTTGTTTTTAAGTGTTTTTCTGGCGGTTTTATAACGTGTTTTTTCGATACGCTTTGACAGCGATTTTCTCATTAGTTGTTACTCAGGTTCATGCTGCGTCTTTCCGCACATCAATCGATGATAGCAAGTGGGATCTGGCTGCCTCCAAATTTAGCTGTACTCTGAGTCAGCAAATTCCTGCATTTGGTAACGCAGTGTTTGAGCATGAGGCAGGGGATAGTGTGCGTTTTGTTCTGAAGCCGACTGAAAATATCCACTTTCAAAAAGGCGCTAAGCTGGTCGCTGAAGCTGCTCCATGGCAACCGGGTATAGCTCCGAGAGAGATTGCGTCATTAAAACCGGAAGAACTGACGGGTTATCTCAATGTGAATACTCAGCATGCTCAGAATATGCTGGCGGCTTTATACAAAGGCATGATGCCAACATTTACTGCATCTGACTGGTACGGTACGCAGGAGTCCTTGCGTGTCTCTGTTTCTGCGGTGAATTTTCAGTCTGCTTATTCTGATTATGTGGCCTGTACCGCCGGTCTTCTGCCTGTCAATTTCCGCCAGGTGGCTCGTACCGCTATTCTGTTTCCATCCGCAGCATGGCGTCTGTCTGACTCATCCAGAGAACGACTGGACCTGATTGCTCTGTACGTTAAAAACGATGACAGCGTTAAAGGTATCTATGTCGATGGCCACTCAGATAACATGGGACGTCGTTTGATGAACCGTGACTTATCTAAGAGACGTGCGGAAGAGGTGACCGCTTATCTGATTAATCTGGGGTTGGAGCCAAATATGATTACTACACGTTATCATGGTGAGCGTTACCCGGTGGTTAAAAATAACTCTCAGGCCAACCGCGATCGAAACCGTCGAGTGACCATTCGTTTAGAGCGCGATTAACCGCGCTTTTTTCCTGCCTTCTCTGTTCTTTGCATTCCTTAATACCCGGAATTCCTGCTATAATGTCGCGCTTAATTTTTTGAATACCATTGCGGTCATGAAATGACCGTTTATTCGCAAGTTGGAGCTTGAGAATGTCCGAGATCAAAAAGGTCGTTCTGGCCTACTCTGGTGGACTGGATACATCAGTTATCGTTCGCTGGTTACAAGATGAATACAATGCAGAAGTTGTAACTTTTACGGCTGACCTGGGTCAGGGCGAAGAAGTTGAGCCTGCTCGTGCCAAGGCGGAAGCGCTGGGTGTAAAAGAGATCTATATCGAAGATCTGCGCGAAGAGTTTGTACGTGACTATGTATTCCCAATGTTCCGTGCGAATACAATTTATGAAGGTGAATACCTGCTGGGCACATCGATCGCTCGTCCCCTGATTGCGAAACGCTTAATTGAGATCGCTAATGAAACAGGCGCGGATGCGATTTCTCACGGTGCGACAGGTAAAGGTAACGATCAGGTTCGTTTTGAGCTGGGTGCCTACGCGCTTAAGCCGGGTGTTCATGTCATCGCTCCATGGCGTGAGTGGGATCTGACTTCCCGTGAAACCCTGATGAAGTACTGTGAAGACCACAATATTCCAGTTGATTTCTCCAGCAGCAAGAAAAAATCACCATATTCAATGGATGCTAACCTTCTGCACATCTCTTACGAAGGTGACATCCTGGAAGATCCATGGCAGGAAGCTGAATCAGATATGTGGCGTTGGTCTGTATCTCCTGAGGAAGCACCGGATGAAGCTACCTATCTGGAACTGTCTTACGAGAAAGGCGATATCGTAGCCATCAATGGCGAGAAGATGAGCCCTGCTACTGTTCTTGAATACCTGAACAAGGTAGGTGGTGAGAATGGTATCGGTCGTCTGGATATTGTTGAAAATCGTTTCGTTGGCATGAAGTCACGTGGCTGCTATGAAACACCGGGCGGCACAATCATGCTGCGTGCACACCGCGCTATTGAATCGATCACACTTGACCGTGAAGCTGCACACCTGAAAGATGAGCTGATGCCGCGTTACGCGAAGATCATTTACAACGGCTTCTGGTGGTCTGAAGAGCGTAAAATGCTGCAGAAGATGATTGATGAATCTCAGCAGGTTGTAAACGGTGATGTACGTGTGAAGCTGTACAAAGGTAACGTGATTGTTGTCGGCCGTCGCTCTGAAGACAGCTTGTTTGATGAAAATATTGCAACGTTCGAAGATGATGCGGGTTCGTATGATCAGAAAGATGCGGCGGGTTTCATCAAGTTGAATGCTTTGCGTATGAAAATTGCTGCAAGCAAAGGTCGCGACCTGCTTGAAGATTAAGCAATAAAAGCTTTAAAAAAACCCTGCACTAGTCCTGCGGGGTTTTTTATTGTCTGAAGGTTGTCCTAAACTTTGATAATAGTCTGATTTATATGCTACTTTTGCTTTTACCTCTATGACATAGCGCCTATGGAAATCAACTACTCAGGAAAGTCAGCGTTGATTGTTGACAGCAAGCTTGAAGACCTTGGGTCATTAAGACAAATCCTGAGTAATATGGGTGTGGGTAGTATTCAAGTCTCATCCTCCGTAAATATGGCGTTAAGCCTTATGCGGGAAATTCCATTTGATCTGTGTTTTGCCAGTTATGATATGGGTAGTACAGAAAAGAATGGCTTACAGTTGTTGCAGGAAGCAAAAGCGGAAGGAAGCTTCAATATATCTGGAGCTTTCTTCTTGGTAGTTTCCCAAGAAAACTCCGAACTGCTTTTTGGATCCTTAGAAAACTCGCCTGATACTTATATCTCCAAACCTTACGACTCAGGGAAGGTCAGATTTCGTGTAGAAAAACAGCTCAGGATCAAGTCATCGATTCAACCGGTAGAGCGGTTTTTAGACGAGGGCCACTACGCTGAGGCTATTAAGTCTGTCGAGGGACTATTGCATAATTTTCCGGGCCTGCAGGTTTTCCTTATGCGTTTGAAGGGCATTGCTCTGTTAAAGCTGGGGCAGAGTGAAAATGCCAAGATTCTGTTTGATGCTGTGGCTGGTCATCGGGATTTGCCATGGGCTGAAGTAGGAAAAGGCATCGCCTTATTTCAGATGGGCGATTTCTCCGGTTCTCGTGATTGCTTAAATCGAGTGGTTGATCAGCAACATGTTTGCTCAGAAGCATACACGTGGTTGTCCCGTGGATACAAAGTTACGGGCGAGCTTGAGAGGGCTGTAACGTTGATGAGGAAGGCTGTCATGTTGCAGCCTACTGTTCCGGCTTTACAAGGTGAATTAGCAGAGCTTGCCTCTCAGACTGGTGAGTGGGATATTGCTAAGGCGGCATATCAGCAGGCAACAAGGTACTCTAGATATTCGGTTTTCCAGATTCCCGAAAATTATTTTGGATACGCAAAAGCGCTTATCGAGTCATCCGGGGGGAAAATAGAACACATTGAGCCAGAATTAATAAGGATCCTCGAGGATGTTGTCATTGATTTCTCAGAGAATGAGGAAATTGTTTTTCGTGCAAAATTAGTTAATGCGGATTTGTATCGAAAAGGTAATAAAATTGAAAAGCTACAAGTAATGCTGTTGCAAACTTGGCGGTTTTTTCAGCGAATGGATTTGGATAATCAGTGTAAATGGATTGATGTCATGCTGGATGCTGCTCAGGAAAGTTCATTTATCGAAGAAGTAGCGGCTAGAAGGCGTGAACTTAGTAAATCCATCGTAGATATGGAATGGGGTAAAGCGAATTATGCCGCTATGTCTGCTTTCAGAAATGGAGATTTGGAAAAGGCATTTCGTTTGTTTCATCGGGCTTACAAATTATTACCAGGGCATTCGGGTATATCACTGAACCTATTGCAGACCGGTATTGAATTGCAAAGAAAGGCTGAAGGAGCTGTTTCTGAGATTATGTTTACGCTGCATGATGTTCTTTCCGAAATTCACTATGGCTCTCTTCCTGAAAAGCAGCAAAAGCGCTTTGGTGAATTATCAAAAAGACTTTCTGAATTTATCCAGGCATCAAGTTCGAGAGAGAGTTCGGGAGATCCTTTGAGTCAGGAACTTTGAAATACTAAATGGTTTCGTTGTCATCCAGAAAGTTGTTCGAGCTATCAACAGCCTGTTGTTCTGAAGGGTTATTATAGTTTCGGGCCAGTTTTCTTCCCAATAGCTTTTTCTGAGCTTGCTCAGGAAGGTCAGTGAAGAGAATCTGGTTTTTTGTTATTAATACATCAATTAGGTCTTCCAGGATTCGGGATACGCCTGAATCAGATTTCACAAGAAATTCTTCGGCAGAAAAATCATCTGTTTCGATTGATAGGAATTCCAAAACATCCTTATCTTTTATGCTTACCGGATCTGCGCCAGATTGGAAGGTCTCGGATAAGCTTATAATTCTACCGTCTTGGTTTCTTATGGCGTATAACATATTGATTTGCTACATTGGTTCAGTTTTTAACTAGGCTATGCACAATAGTCAGAGTATGTCGCTCATTAGGGGCTAAGGTCAAGGATAATGGATACAGTTCAAGACCCACTTTTAGGCTGTTTGGTTCATCTTACAAAGCAGAACCACAAACCGTTTTCGCCGGAAGTATTATGTGATGGTTTGCCGTTAGTTGATGATCGGCTTACTCCTAAATTATTTATTCGTGCAGCAAAACGCGCAGGTTTCTCAGCGCAAGTGTTACGTAGAAAACTCGTCGATATTTCGCCATTGGTCTTGCCCGCTGTTCTCCTGCTGAATGATGATCAGGCTTGTATTCTTCAGGAATTTGACGAAAAAACAGGTGAAGTACTCATTATTCAGCCAGAAAGTGGTGGAGTACACCGTGTCTCGAAAGAGTATCTGGAGGAGCTTTATACCGGTTATGCAATTTTTGTCAGGTTGGAATACAGGTTTCAGGAGCAGGTTTCCAAACTGTTAGAGGGGCATAAAGGGCATTGGTTCTGGGGGACAATCAAGCGCTCTGCCTCGGATGATAACCGCAAACTGAATAAATTGATGATTGGTGTTGCCGGCAAAG
>JBMYLM010000005.1:0-78479 GCA_049596335.1 Neptuniibacter sp. | reverse complement strand
TCTTGGGGAGTATTATGCCTAGTCAAATTTTAGCTGATACGTGCAGCGTTTCAGCGTTTCAGAGTTGAAAGAAAACCGAGAGCAATTGTTGCTCAGGGGAAGGGTTTCCAGTAGCAGTGCTGAACCGTAACGAGCCAGATTTTTTACTGTGTGCCGGCTAAGGCTTGGGAAGAAATTGTCGATCGGCTTGAGGATATTGAGTTGAATGCCATTGCGGATAAACGTTAGGGTCAGGCATCAATAGAGGTTGATCTGGATGATCTATAAGCTGGCGTTTCGAGAAGAAGCGCTGAAAGAGTGGAAGCAATTAGCGCCTCCGGTACGTGAGCAATTTCAGAATAAACTCTATAAGCGTTGTAATAATCCGTGTATGCCTGCAGATCGCCTATCTGGGGCGAAAGATCGTTATAAAATCCAGTGCGTAAAATGGGTTTTCGATTGGTATATGAGGTGCAAGGCGAAGTGTTGGCAGTGGTTGTAGTCGTCGTTGGAAAGCAGGAGAGGAATTAGGTGTATAAAAGGGAAGCGCACAGGATATAAAGGCCGCCAAAAAAAGGTGCTGTGGTTTACTGACTTGGCTCAACCCGTGAAACATGGGCCGAAGCCCTTTAATGTGCTAAAATTAAATCCTTATTAGTTAGCGATTGTCTGAAACGAATTCCTCACGGGGCGTTATGAGCTATAAGGTTAGATAGAATAATTTATGGATGAATATCAAGGCTCCTCGGCTGCCTCAAAGCATTACCGGTTTCTCTCATTAGGGCGAAATAGTAAAAAGGCGATTATGGTCCTTGCTGACTTAATTGCATTGCCTCTAGCATTGTGGTCGGGTTATGCACTACGTTTGGCTGAGTGGTGGCCTCACTCATATATGGCTGAGGCTTGGGTTCTTTTCTTAGTTCTCCCTTTTATGGGGGTTCTTATCTTCATGAGACTCGGTTTATATCGTGCCGTAGTACGATTTATGGGTGCGCAGGCAATTTTGTCGGTATGTAAAGGCGTTT
Source organism: Neptuniibacter sp. (assembly GCA_049596335.1). Taxonomy (GTDB): domain Bacteria; phylum Pseudomonadota; class Gammaproteobacteria; order Pseudomonadales; family Balneatricaceae; genus Neptuniibacter. The sequence continues at coordinate 77,475 of JBMYLM010000005.1, read as the reverse complement.
TTGCGTTAGCGTTTTTGTTATGGGTTGGAGCGTTAATGCTAGCGATTGAGCCTTTCCCTCGTTCGGTACCTATTAATTTCGCTCTTGCTGCATTGGTGTATGTGGGCGGGAGTCGCCTATTAGTAAGAAACTATTACCATTGGTTGTTGCGCAATTATATCGAAAAGGATCCGGTACTTATTTATGGGGCTGGAGGTTCTGGAGTTCAGCTAGCAGCAGCGCTGGGGAGCGGTGCTGAGTATCTTCCAGTCGGTTTCTTGGATGATGATAAGTCATTGTGGAAGAGTACGGTAAATGGACTTCCTGTTTATAGTCCTTTCTATTTACAAGATCTAATAGTAAATCAGGGGGTTACCCATGTTTTGCTTGCTTTGCCTTCTATCAGTCAGAGTCAGCGAAGAGAGATTCTTGAATCTCTGACTAATTATAGTGTTCATGTCAAAACGGTTCCGAATATGCCTGAAATCATCTCAGGTGAGGCGGTTGATAGTTTAAGGGATGTCGAACCTGAAGACTTGCTGGGACGTGATGTTGTACCTCCTGATCCCGAATTACTTGCACAAAGCATCGAAGGCAAGGCAGTGCTGATAAGTGGTGCCGGAGGGTCTATTGGTTCTGAAATCTGTCGTCAAGTTTTAAGAAGTGAGCCAAGGCAGTTGGTACTTTTTGAAATGAATGAATATGGGCTTTACTCAATTGAGCAAGAGCTTATTTCGATAAAGAACGACTTAGGATTAGATATATCTATTTTCCCAGTGTTAGGCTCAGTACTAGATAGCGACAGGGTTGGTCGGGTCCTTAAGCGGTTTAATATTGAGACTATCTATCATGCTGCTGCTTACAAGCATGTTCCTATGGTTGAACATAATATTTTTGAAGGGGTTAGAAATAACGCGTTTGGAACCAAGGTCATTGCTGAAGAGGCACTTAAGCAGGGAGTAGAGCGTTTTGTTTTGATTTCCACAGACAAAGCGGTTAGGCCGACGAATGTTATGGGGGCTACTAAACGCTTAGCTGAGTTGATTTTACAAGACATGGCTTCCCGCCCATCAGAAACAATTTTTTCCATGGTTCGTTTTGGTAATGTACTTGGATCATCCGGCTCTGTAGTTCCATTATTCCGTCAGCAGATTAATGCCGGGGGGCCTGTAACTGTGACGCATCCTGAGATTACTCGGTTTTTTATGACAATTCCTGAGGCTGCTTCTCTGGTGATTCAGGCTGGTTCTATGGCTAAAGGGGGCGATGTCTTTGTTCTGGATATGGGGGAGCCGGTTAAAATCACCGAATTGGCTAAGCGTATGATTCGATTAATGGGGGCGGAAGTTAAATCAGCTGATTGCCCCGAAGGAATAGAGATCTCATACAGTGGTTTGCGTCCTGGTGAGAAGCTCTACGAAGAGTTATTGATTGGCGATGATGTTATAGGTACGGAGCACTCAAAAATTTTACGTGCCCAAGAGGAGTTGTTAGCTGAAGCTCGTTTAGCGGAGGTTCTTGAATCAATACGGATCGCTATTAATTCAGCGGATAGTGAGAGGGTTCGGGGATTACTTGAACTGGCTATATCTGGTTTTAAACCTTCATCCCCAGTGGTTGATTGGATGCGTGAAGAGCAGGTTGACACAGTAGAAAGAAATTCTTTGCATTGAGCTCCATTTAGGCGAGGCAGAGGCGCCTCGCCTAAATTCTTCTTAAGCTTTAGTAGTTTTTCTATTGCGAATGGATGATCGGATTAAGGCAGAAAGGATGCCGATTATTCCACCTATTACTGTAGCCAGTACCACAATTAACGATCTCTTTGGTTTGAGACGATAAGGGGTGGCTTTTGCTGCGCCATGAGCAAACTGCAGTTCAATATCAGGATATACCTCGGACTCAAGCCTAATTAGCTTAGCTTTGATTTCTTGGAGGGGCTCGCTAAAGGCCAAGTCATCTTTACGATTTTTCAATTGTTCGATCTTGTAATTAACTTTGAGTTTGGTTAGTTGGCCTTCCAGGTCGATAATATCGTTCGTGAGGCTGTAGCCTTTATTGTTGCTCTTCAGTTGTTTCAATTCTGCTGATAAGAGCTTAGTGCCTCTGAGGTAGAGAAGGTCATTTTTATTGTTTACATCAACAGATATCTCAGAGTTACGACTGGTCATTTTACTTAAACTGAGAGGCTCGGTAATTTTTAAATGACTTGCAGTAAGCAGTGCTTCAGATAGGTTTTCGATACGATCAATATGCCTCTTTTTTGCAGCATCAATCGCAATATTAAGCTTAAGTTGTGTTTCTTTCTGGGCAAAGCGGTACGTCTCTTCTAGTCGTGTGATTTCATTATTTCGAAGTGATTCCGCTTGGCTGTTTTCTAGCTTATATGCTCTTTCTAATTTATTAACTTCAAGCAGGCGTAGTTTCTTGTATCGAGCGTTATATATTTCTTGTAAGTTTAAAGCAGCAAAATCTAAATAGCGGTTTAGCTCTTTCTCTGCGAGAGATTTGCTGGGTGCATTCATGCTGATTGTGAAAGGGAATATAACCTGCGGTTTCTTCTTGTCTTGGTTGTTAGTGATATTCAGGTTAGAGGAAAGTGTTTCGATATTGATATTATTGTCTTTGCTTACATATATCTCTTTACGGGTCTCTGGCTTCGCTTCCTGAATAAACGCTTCTTTAATATCGCTGCTATTGAGCAGTTGCAAATACTCGCTTAGAGGAGTGTTTGGGGCGATTGATGAATAGAGAGATAGCTGCTCGAGTCTCTTTTGAGTTTCGGGCTGGAGAGGAATAAGGTTTGTGGATGCTCGATATACTGGTGGGGTGGTAAAGGCGAAAACTAAACCGATTAGGGAAAATACTAGTGTAATAATCCCGATGAAGAGTCTTTCTTTCCATAGGGTTTCTATTAATTGGAAAAGGTCAATCTCATCATTCGACTGAGTTGTGTTGGAAGTGTTCATCGCTTTCCTTGTGGGTATGATCAAGCTTGCAGGTGAAGTATATAAGCTTATCGGCATCAAACCAATGGCGAAGGTTGCGCGGAAGTGCAGCGAATCTGAAAAGTTAGATAAAAAATTAATGAAATGGTGGGCCTTCCGGGACTCGAACCCAGGACCTGCCGATTATGAGTCGGATGCTCTAACCAACTGAGCTAAAGGCCCCCAAAATTGAGGATGCCCATGATACCGGGATGGTATCATGGGTACAAGATTTTGATTTGAAAGAATTTACTGTTCGTCGAGGAAGCCGCGAAGATGTTCTGAGCGACTTGGGTGGCGAAGTTTGCGCAGGGCTTTTGCTTCGATCTGACGAATACGCTCTCGGGTAACGTCAAACTGCTTACCAACCTCTTCCAGAGTGTGGTCAGTATTCATCTCAATGCCGAAGCGCATGCGAAGTACCTTGGATTCACGAGCTGTGAGTCCAGCAAGTACTTCCTTGGTTGCTTCTCTCAGGCCTTCTCCGGTTGCGGAGTCTACAGGTGAAGATATTGTTGTATCTTCAATGAAATCGCCCAGGCTTGAATCTTCATCATCACCTATAGGTGTTTCCATGGAGATTGGCTCTTTAGCAATTTTCAGGACTTTGCGTACTTTGTCTTCTGGCATTTCCATGCGTTCTGCCAGTTCTTCAGGTGTAGCCTCGCGTCCCATTTCCTGAAGCATCTGGCGGGAGATGCGGTTCAGTTTATTGATTGTCTCAATCATGTGTACTGGGATACGGATTGTGCGTGCCTGGTCGGCAATAGAACGAGTGATCGCCTGGCGAATCCACCAGGTGGCATAAGTAGAGAACTTGTAGCCGCGGCGGTATTCAAATTTATCTACTGCTTTCATCAGACCGATGTTACCTTCCTGGATCAGATCCAGGAATTGCAGGCCGCGGTTGGTGTATTTCTTCGCGATTGAGATAACCAAACGCAAGTTGGCTTCAACCATCTCTTTCTTAGCGCGGCGTGCTCGAGCTTCACCGATCGACATGCGACGGTTAACTTCTTTGATTTCGGCCAGGCTGATGCCTGTTTCTACTTCAGCAAGAATCAGTTTCTTCTGTGCGCGTTTCAGTTCAATCAAATTGGTTTTGATGGCTCTTGAATAGTCCGCGCCAGACTCGATAACGGAAGCAAACCACTCAGGGTTAGTTTCGTTACCTGGGAATTCTTTGATAAACGTTTTACGTGGCATTTTTGCACGTTGTGTACAAATACGCATGATTGTGCGTTCTTGCTCACGGATGTGTGCAATATTACTGCGAATATTGTTAACCAGTGCTTCGTAGTATCTCGGAGACAGCTTGATTGGGGCGAAGGCTTCGCCCAGGGCTGCTTGTGCTTCACCATACTGTTTGCTGTCACGACCGTGCTTTTCGATGACTGCATTCAGTGCATTCAGATTGTCGCGAACAAGGCCGAAGCGTTCTGCTGCTTCTTCCGGATCTGGGCCTTTATCCTTTTCATCTTCTTCATCATCCTCGTCATCATCGAGGTCTTCATCTGTAACTGCAGGAGCGGCTGCAGGAATTGTGTCGTCGTCATCAGGGTCAATGTAACCGCTGAAGATGTCGCTCAGGCGGCCTTCTTCTTCAAGGGTTGCATCGTAAGCGGTAAGGATTGTATCAACAGTGCCAGGGAAGCAAGCGACTGCGGACATCACTTCACGCAGGCCTTCTTCAATACGCTTGGCGATGCTGATCTCACCTTCGCGGGTAAGCAGTTCTACTGTACCCATTTCACGCATATACATGCGAACTGGGTCAGTGGTGCGGCCGGCATCAGATTCTACAGCGGCCAGTGCCGCTACAGCTTCTTCATCAGCTTCTTCTGCTGAATCGCCTTCTGTCATCAGAAGAGTTTCTGCATCCGGAGCTTCTTCTGACACGGAGATGCCCATGTCATTGATCATGCGGATGATATCTTCTACCTGATCTGGATCGGCTATATCTTGTGGCAGATGGTCGTTAACCTCAGAGTAGGTTAAGTAACCTTGCTCTTTACCACGGGCGATCAATTCTTTAAGGCGAGACTGCTGTTGCTGAGAAGTATCGGACATAGAACTGTGACTTGATGAAAAATGGATGAAAATTCGAGCAGGCCATTATAGCGGCGAAGCTAAGGTTTTACTAGTTAAAAGAGCCAGCTGGAAGTTGATTGTTACTAATTAAAAATAGACTGTTTTTCAGGTAGTTGCCGGAAAAAGTTATCTCTAAGCCATATATTGGGTTTAAGGGGAGTATTTCAATGTTTGGAGTAAGGATTATTTCTTTTTTGCTTGTCTGAGCTGATGCAGTTGTTGGATTTTCTGGACCAGCTTTAATTTGTCTTCTGAATCCAGTTGCGGTTTTTTCTGAAGTATGGAGATTTCAGATGTCAGGGCTTTTTCCTGCAAACCATTCTGGGCATCGTTCAAATAGTTCCGGGCGTCCGTTTCCGAGTGAATTTCCAGGGATGTGGAAATCTCGTACAGCTGGATTATGGTAGCCGATAGCTCTGGGTCTTCTCTCCAGTCTACAGCAAGCTGGCCTAATGTTGCTTGGGGGGAGTTCTTATAATAAGACACTAATTGCAAGAGTAGTTGTATCCCAGCTTCGGTAGTTTGTTCTAAACCGCTAGGCATGTCGAACTCGCCCGCTAACTGCGGATAGTGGAGCAGTAAGGCGGTGATTTTTTCTGCAAAAGAGTATTCCGTATTTGGGGTTTTAGCGTTGTTGCTGGCTTTCCATGGTGTTGAGCTTTTGCGAGGTAACTCTTGATACTGTTCCGAGTAGTCGTCGGGATAAGAGTCGTAATCCTGGTAGCTGGCGTATTGGTCGTCAACAGGAGCAGTGTCTGGCTGGCTTGAATTGTGAGATCTGTGCTCTTCTGGGCTGGTGACGGCTTGATGAAAATTAACGGTTGTCTGTATCTGTTCCAGAGAGAGGTTGGTCAGTTCGCAAATTCTATCAAGCATCATCTGCTGCAGCAGGCTTGGCTTCATGGAATTAATTGCAGGTAAAACTTCCGTGCTGAAGCGCGCTCGGCCATCCATGCTGTTTAAATCGGCATTCTCTGAGTAGCTTTTGAAGAAAAATTCAGAAAGCGGTAGTGCGTTATCCAGACGTTCACTGAAATCGGATTTTCCTTCTTTACGTACCAGGCTGTCTGGATCTTCACCTTCTGGCAGGAATAGGAAGCGCGCCTCTTTGCCATCTTCTATGACGGGTAGAGTGGTTTTAAGTGCGCGTAATGCTGCTTCGCGCCCGGCATTGTCGCCATCAAAACAGAATATTACTTCAGGCACCATTTTAAAGAGGCGCTCAAGATGTTGCGCGGTTGTTGCCGTGCCGAGCGTAGCCACTGCATAATGAATGTCATATTGAGCCAGACCGACTACATCCATATAACCTTCAACAATAATTAATCGCTCAAGGTTGCTGTTGTGTTTGCGTGCTTCATATAAGCCATAAAGTTCACGGCTCTTATGGAATGTCGGTGTTTCCGGTGAGTTAAGGTATTTAGGTTTGTCGTCACCTAAGACTCGTCCGCCAAATGCGATAACTCTGCCGCGTTGATCGCGGATCGGAAACATAATGCGGTTACGGAAACGGTCGTAGTGGCTGTTACGTTCTTCATTGTGGATAACCATGCCGGCTTCTTCGAGCAGTTTTAAATCCTGCTCGTTTTTGCTCAACAGATTGATCAGGTTATCCCAGCCCGAAGGGGCGAAACCAATATTAAAAGCTTTAGCTGCTTGTCCTGTAAGACCACGGGATTTGAGGTAATTTACCGCGTCAGACCGATTCTCATGATCTCGTAGTTGAGCTTCATAAAATTGGCTGGCTTGATTCAGTAGGTCGTAGATTTTTTTGAGCTGAAGATCTTTTTCGCGCTGCTGAGGAGAGTCTTCTCTGGGGACTTCCATGCCAGCGATTTTTGCCAGCTCTTCGACGGCTTCGGGGAAACTGAGGTTTTCGTAGTCCATTACAAAGCCGAGAGCGTTGCCGCCAGCGCCGCAGCCAAAGCAGTAATAAAATTGCTTTTCCTGGTTTGCGGTAAAGGAAGGTGTTTTCTCTTTATGGAAAGGACAAAGTCCGGAGTAGTTCTTGCCGGTTCGCTTCAGCTTTTGGACGCGGCCATCCAGCACGTCAATAATGTTGACGCGTGCCAGTAAGTCATCAATAAAGTGCTGCGGGATTCTGCCGGCCATGTGCTTTGCTGCTGATTGTCTTCAGCGGCAGTTTAACCGGATAGTTGTGCTTTGACGAGTTTGGAAATGATTCCCATGTCGGCGCGGCCTTGAACCTGAGGTTTCAGGATGCCCATGATTTTACCCATGTCTTGCATGGATTGTGCGCCAGATTGCTCAGCAGCTTGTTTAATGAGGTCTGCAATTTCCTCTTCAGTTAGCGGTTGCGGCAGGAAAGTTTTAATCACCTCCAACTCCCGTCGCTCAGCATCAGCAAGATCCATCCGTGCCGCTTCTTCAAATTGTGAGATTGAGTCACGGCGCTGCTTGGACATTTTATCCAGCACCGCCAGTACTCTGGTGTCATCCAGCTCAATGCGCTCATCTACTTCGATGCGCTTGAGTTCGGCCAGGATCATGCGAATAGTTGTCAGGCGCTCTTTTTCTTTAGCGCGCATTGCAGCTTTCATTTCTGAAGTAATTTGCTGCTTTAGCTCTGACATCTTAAGGCCTCTGATTATCCGGATGGGATCTTGAAATCTCGTATCTTAGTACAGGCGAACGCGGCGAGCGTTTTCGCGAGATACTTTTTTAGCGTGACGCTTCACTGCAGCAGCAGCTTTGCGCTTACGAACAGAAGTTGGCTTCTCGTAGAATTCACGACGACGAACTTCAGCCAGGATACCTGCTTTTTCGCAAGAACGTTTGAAACGACGCAGAGCTACATCAAATGGCTCGTTTTCTTTAACTTTTACAGCTGGCATGTTTGAACAAACCCTATAAATTGTTTAGTTAAACCAGATTAAAAACTTACAATAAATCAGACGGAATTATTGCAAGGCGCAAAATTCTATTCGTTTAGTGATTTCAAGTAAAGTAAAGATTAACGGATAACGCTAATTTCTGTGCGGATCTTGTCGCTGATAGGTATAATGCCGCCAAACTTAGAGTATGTGAGTGAGCCATGCGTGTATTAGGAATTGAAACCTCCTGTGATGAAACAGGTGTTGCTATCTATGACAGTGAAAAAGGTCTGTTGGGTGATGCCTTATACAGTCAGGTAAAAATGCACGCAGAATATGGTGGTGTGGTTCCGGAGTTAGCATCCAGGGATCATGTGCGTAAGTTGTTGCCGCTGATTGACGAAGTCTTCGCTGAAGCTGAGCTAACTAAAGGCGATATTGATGCGGTTGCCTATACTTCCGGCCCAGGACTGATCGGGGCGCTAATGGTAGGAGCATCTACCGGTCGTGCTATGGCAATGGCCTGGGGGCTTCCGGCAATTGGTGTTCACCATATGGAAGGGCATCTTTTAGCACCTATGTTAGAAGAAAACCCTCCAGAATTTCCTTTTGTTGCATTGCTGGTTTCAGGTGGGCATACGCAACTGGTTCGGGTTGATGGTATTGGTGAGTATGAATTGTTGGGAGAATCTCTCGACGATGCAGCAGGGGAGGCGTTTGATAAAGCCGCTAAAATGATGGGTCTGGATTATCCAGGTGGTCCGTTGATCGCTAAGCATGCTCAGCAAGGGGATCGTTCTCGCTTCACCTTCCCGCGCCCGATGATTGATCGTCCTGGTATGGACTTCAGCTTCTCTGGTTTGAAAACCTTTACTTTGAATACCGCAAACCAACACCGCGATGAAGATGGAAATCTGGATCACCAAACTATCTGTGACATTGCTGCAGCGTTTGAAGAGGCCGTGGTTGATACATTGGCGATTAAGTGTCGACGTGCGCTCCAGCATACAGGCTTCAAGCAGTTGATCATTGCCGGTGGGGTTAGTGCAAATCAGCGCTTACGGGAACGACTTGAAGTTATGGTGAATAAAGAGCGGGCTCAACTCTTTTATGCTCGCCCGGAATTCTGTACTGACAATGGAGCGATGATTGCGTTTGCTGGGTGTCAGCGATTGGTTGCAGGGCAACAAAGTGATCTGACTATCGTGACAAAACCACGTTGGCCATTGGATACACTAGAGCCTTTATAGCCGGTGATTTCAGGCATTAGAGGCGTGGTTCTCTCCCATCCAGAATATTTCGGATGTTTTGCCGATGACTGAATACCAGTATTGCGGCAAGTACCCAAAGTGTTGCCAGGTATTCTGGAGCGGTATGCCATACAAAAAACGGACTTAGCAGAGCTGTACTCACCGAGGCGAGTGATGATGTTTTTTTTGCCATGGCGATTAAACACCAGCAACCAATTTGAAACAGGGCTAAAGGCCAGAATAGAGCGAGGCAGGCCCCCAGAGTTGTTGCGACGCCTTTTCCGCCTCTGAATGAGGTGAATACTGGAAATAGGTGGCCCAAAATGGCGGCCAGCGCACAGAATGAATGCAACTGGTATGAAAGCTCTAACGTCAGGCAGGGTAAAACTGCAAAGTAACCTTTGCTGAAATCGCCCAGTAGAGTATAAAAAGCGGCCTGCCGTGTGCCTATGCGCAATACATTAGTTGTTCCTGGGTTGCCTGATCCTCTACTGCGTGGGTCCGGCAAACCCAGAACCCGACAGACAATCACTGCCGTGGGGATTGATCCCCAAAGGTAAGCAAGGCAGGTTAAGCCAAATGTCACAGCGATTGATTCTGTCATTTGAAATAGTATAAATAAATTATTACAGGTTCCTATTATGGACTTAGTTTACATTCGCGGCTTAGAGGTTGAAACGGTTATAGGTATCTATGACTGGGAGCGAGAAATTCGTCAGGTTGTTAATCTGGATCTGGAAATGGGTCTCGATATTATTTCCGCCGCTCAGACTGAAGATGTGAACAAAACTCTAAACTATAAATCGGTGTCTGACCGTTTAATTGACTTTATAGGTCAGAGTGAATTTCAGCTGGTTGAGACTATGGCTGAAGAGATTGCACAGTTGGTGCGCGAAGAGTTTGGGGTTAAATGGTTGCGTTTGCGCTTAGGTAAACCGGGCGCGGTACCTCAGGCCGAAGATGTAGGTGTGATTATTGAACGTGGAGAACGCTTCTGATGGCGAAGGTGTATGTCAGTATCGGTAGCAATATAGATCGCGATGTTTACATCAATAACGCATTAACCAGTCTGCAGACAAACTTTGGTCATCTGGTTATCTCCTCTGTCTACGAGAGTGAAGCTGTTGGTTTCACTGGGGATAATTTTTATAACTTAGTTGCAGGTTTTGAAACGGAACTTTCAGTAGGTGAGCTTTCTGCATTACTGAAAAATATTGAAGATCAGAATGATCGCTGCCGTAAAGGTCCAAGATTCAGCGGGCGTACGCTGGATATCGATATCCTTACATATGATCAATTGACGGGTGATCATGACGGAGTTCAGCTTCCGAGGGATGAGATTACCAAGAATGCCTTTGTCTTGTGGCCATTGGCTGAAATTGCCGGGCAGGACCAGCATCCGGTTTCATTAATCAGTTACGAGCAGCTGTGGGCTGATTACGAAAAAGACTCCCAGCAACTCTGGAGCGTTGAATACATCTGGCAAGGCCACTCTTTGCCGGCAGACGTCTGATTCTATGAGCTTAATGGCTGTAAAGTGATTTGCCGCCATCCACCGATAGTATCTGGCCGGTAACAAAAGGTGCTTTGCTCAGGTAAAGCACGGCTTCAGCAAGATCATCAGGGCTGCCAGTTCTGTTCAGCAGGGTCTGGTTGAGAATGGTTTGTTTTTGATCTTCAGACAGATCGGCTGCGGGCCAAAGAATTGGGCCTGGTGAAACGCCATTCACTCTTACGGAGGGTGCCAGTTCCTTTGCCAGGCTGAGAGTCATCATCTGCAGGCCTGCTTTTGCAATTGAATAGATCGGGTGACCCGGTAATCCTCTCTGAGCATGAATGTCTATCATGTTGATGATACACCCCTTGTTCTCTTTAAGAGTATTAGCCAAAGCTGAGCAGAGAAAATAAGGCGCGCGTAAATTGGAGTTGATCAACTCATCCCACTGTTCCTGAGTGCTGTTTTCGATAGGGGTGGGATAAAAGGATGACGCATTGTTGATCAGAAGGTCAATGCCTCCCCATTGTGATATGGCAGACTTGGCCAGATTGTGAACGGCCTCCATATCATTCAGATCGGCTTGCAACTTAATTACACTGTCTGGGCGAATTTCATTTAGCTCGCTTAACAATAAATCCGCATCTGCAGATGAGCTTCGATAATGCAGAATAAGGTTGTAGCCCTGGGCATGCAGTGTTCTGGAAAGGGTGGCACCAATGCGTTTTACCGCTCCGGTAATGAGTGCGACTTTGGTGTTTTCCATCAGTTACTCCTCTTCGCTATAGCTTTGGCACAGCTGTAAACGCCTTCGTTCAATTTCTTTTCCCAGTTCGGCACCCTTAAAACCCTCTTGCATGAGTTGTTTGGGCTCTATTTTATTCATACTATCCAGAATAGGGAGTAGAGATCCTACTGCTGAATTTGAAGATAGAGCTTGTATGCATTCAATAATGGGGTGGATACGTTGGGGGCGTCGGATCAGATCAAGAGATTGAATAACGGCCAGTTTGAGTTCGGCAGCTAACGAATCGAAGTTTTTCAGATTCTCAGACTGTGATGTACATTGCAGTGCCAGATCTCGATAAGCATTTGGCGCTTTTAGATGTGAACAAAGTAGTTCCACATCCACGCCTTTGCATAAGCAAAGTAAGCAGGCAAAACGTCCTTCTGCCGAGGTGATGTTTTTGCACGCCAGTGAAAAATCAGTCAGCTGTTGAGTGGAGATGCGAGTTGCCAGCTCTGGAATGACTTTTATCAATGCAGAGCTTTTGATCAGGATTTCAAAGAAAACTTGCGGTGATGGTTCGGTAAGCGCACGTTCCAGTTCTTTCCAAACCCTTTCTGCGGTCAAATGTTCAAGTTCATCGGTGGCTGCTATTTGCTGCATTAAACTCAGGGTGTCTGCTGCGACCGTAAAGCCTAAATGATGATAGCGGGCTGCGAATCGCGCTACGCGTAAGACTCTGAGCGGGTCCTCTGAAAAAGCAGGGGATACATGTCTCAGGACTTTGTTATTCAGGTCGTTGAGGCCACCATAAGGGTCATAGATGTTTCCTTCGTCATCCTGAGCCATAGCATTGATAGTAAGGTCGCGACGAAGGAGGTCTTCCTCTAAGGTGACTTCTTTGCTGGCATGATACTGAAAGCCGGTATAACCCTTACCAGATTTACGTTCTGTTCTTGCCAGTGCGTATTCTTCACCCGTTTCCGGATGTATAAAAACGGGAAAATCCTGCCCAACTGGCTGAAAGCCCTGCCCGATCATCTCTTCTGCCGTCGCACCGACTACCACCCAGTCTTTATCGAAAACCGGGTAGTTAAGAAGTTGATCGCGGACCGCTCCGCCAACTAAGTAAATCTGCATGTTTATTTTTTGCAATGGTCTGGTTGTTCAACTCGCCATGCTTCAAAGCCACCATTGATGCTGTAAACCTCATCAAAGCCCTGTTCAATCAGGAACTGGCCGGCAGATTGGCTACTAATGCCGTGATAACAGCAGACTAAAAGAGGCGTCTCAAAATCAGCCTGCTGGATATAATCATGCAAATTTTCATTGCTGAGATTGAAAGAGTCAGCAATGTGTCCCTGAGAGAAGCTTTGTGGGTCCCTGATATCCACAACAGCGGCGCCTTGGGTGATCAGGTCAACAGCTTCCACTGAACTAATACATTTAAGTTGTTTCATCTTTCACCTTCCATAGAGGTAGTGGCTGGTGGGTGGTGGTGTGAATTTGGGTTCTGCAGCAGGTACGCTGAACATCTGCTTGTCTTCGAGCCTGAGGGCAGAAAGCTTATTGCCCCAAACGCATCCGGTATCCAGTGCGACTACATTTTCCGTTTCGGCATATCCTTCTAAGGCTGCCCAATGCCCAAAAAGGATCTGGATATCCTGCTCCATTGGGTCTTTTCGGCTCAGTTTGAACCAGGGCTGATGACCGGGCGGTTGCGACTCTAATGTACCTTTTGCGCTAAAATCAAGCTTGCCTTCGGGTGTGCAGAATCTCATTCGGGTGAAGTAGTTGGTGATCAATCTTAACCTATCCCAGCCTTCATATTTGCCTGACCAGCAATCTGGTTTGTTTCCGTACATGTGCTGGAAAAATTCACGCGCCAGAGTGCTTTTGAGAATGGCTTCGACTTCTTTAGCGCGTTTTTTGGCTTTTTTAATGGTCCAACAGGGCGGGATACCCGCATGAACTAAAACGGCATTAAATTCCTGATTGAAGACCATAAGCTTTTGCTTGCGCAACCAATCCATAAGCTCTTGGCGATCGGGCGCTTCAATTATCCCGTGTAAAGTATCAGCGCGCTTTGGCGTCACTGCGCCGTAGTGGACAGCCAGCAGATGTAGGTCGTGATTGCCCAGTACAATGGTGGCCTGATCACCAAGGTTTTTAATGTATCTCAGGGTTTCAAGCGATTTTGGGCCGCGATTAACTAGGTCACCGGCAATCAGTAAGTGATCGTCTTCAGTGAAGCCGATCAACTTCAGAAGTTGCTGGAATTCATCAAAGCATCCTTGAATATCACCAATTGCATAGGTAGCCATCAGACATGCTCTTGTTGTTGCTTTTAATGAAGTGCGTTTGGTCTTGCTAGTGTAAACGCTGGGATTGGCGCTTTAAAGAGTTCGCCTTCTTCCGTAACCATCTCATAGTAGCCCTGCATACTGCCCACGCTGGTGGCCAGTACCGCACCGCTGGTATAAGAGTAGCTTGATTCGGGCTCAATCAGAGGTTGCTCTCCAACCACGCCTTCGCCTTTAACTTCCTGTACGTGTTGGTTGCCATCCGTAATCAACCACTGGCGATTCAATAATTGAACCGGCACCGGATTATGGTTGGTGATGGTGATATGGTATGAAAAAACATAGCGTTTACTATCTGGATCAGATTGTTTGTCCAGATAGTGAGTTGTCACTTCTATGTTTACATAATCACTGTAATTTGAATTTTCTACTTTACTCATCGCAGGCAGCTTGTTTCTCTGTAAGGTAGTTGCTAATGGCTACAAAGCTGGCAACCGGAAGTTTTTCCGGGCGTAAGGATGGATCAATGCTCAGTTGCTCCAGCTCTTCCGCACTCATAAGAGGCTTGAGATTATTCCTTAGGGTCTTTCTTCTCATATTAAATGCTGTTCTGACGACGGTTTCCAGTTGCTTAACGTCTAATGCAACAAAAGGTAGCTCTTTGTAGGGTGTCAGCCGGATGATAGCTGAATCAACTTTAGGGGCTGGGTTGAATGCTCCTGGTGGCACAACAAACAGGGATTCAACCTGGCAATAATACTGGGTCATGATGCCAAGGCGACCGTAGTTATTCTCACCTGGTCCAGCAGCCATGCGATCAACCACCTCTTTTTGCAGCATGAAGTGCATGTCCTGAATATTTTCGGCATGGCTGAGAAGGTGGAAGATCAGCTGTGTAGATATGTTATAGGGTAGGTTGCCTACCACTCTTAATTGCTTATCACCTCTGCGAAGAACAGAGAAATCGAATTTCATTGCATCTGCTTCGTGGATGCGAAATTTATCTCCGTAACTAAAAAACTTGGTGCGCAGGATAGGGGGGAGATCACGGTCCAGTTCGATGGCATCTAACTCGCCGGCTTCTGCCAGAATCTCTTCCGTCAAAGCGCCTAATCCTGGCCCAATCTCAACCATGCAGTCCGATTCATGTGGAGCAATGGAACGAATGATTCGGCGGATAATTCCATGGTCATGCAGGAAATTTTGCCCAAATCGTTTACGGGCTTTATGCGCTACAGGCTTCTTAGTCATATAACTTAATTCTGATTGCGGTGGTGAGCCATCTCACCAGCATATTTTATTGCCGTCAGCAGGCTGCCGCAGTCAGCTTTACCTGTGCCAGCCAGATCCAGAGCGGTGCCATGATCTACAGATGTACGAATAATTGGCATACCCAGAGTGATATTTACGGCATTGCCAAAACCTTTGTATTTTAGCACTGGCAAGCCCTGATCGTGATACATCGCTAAAACAGCATCGGCTGTTTTCAGGTATTTGTCCGTGAAGAGTGTGTCAGCAGGAAGTGGGCCGTTGAGGTTGATGCCTTTTTGTCTGAGCTTATCCAGAGTCGGGATAATTGTATCTATCTCTTCGTGCCCTAAATGTCCGCCTTCACCCGCATGTGGATTCAGCCCGGTAACCAGTATTGAGGGTTTCTCAATCCCGAAGCTGTTGATCAGGTCGGTATTCAGCACTTCGATAACTTCTGTTAGGAGCTCTTCTGTTATGGCGTCCGAAATGTCTTTGAGAGGCAGGTGGGTTGTTGCTAATGCTACCCGGAGGCCTTCAGTCGCCAGCATCATGACTACTTTTGAAGTGTGGGTCAGTTCTTCCAGAAATTCGGTATGCCCGCTGAAAGGTATGCCCGCATCATTGATTATGCCTTTATGCACAGGGGCGGTAATCAAAGCTGAAAATGTTCCATCAAGGCAGCCTTGTGTTGCTGCTGTTAATGTACTTAAAACATAGTTTGCATTGGCACTGTTGAGCTCGCCGGGCACTACTTCCGCAGCCAAAGGCACGGGTAGAATTTTTAAACTACGAGCGGGTGTTGGTTCTGGCGAACGTTCAGGGTCAAATTGCTCCAGTGATAAGGGTAACTGAAGCTGGGCTGCTCTTTCGCGCATCAGGTATGGATCAGCAACAACAACCAATTCATCGTTATGGCCCTGTTGGGCCATCTGAATACACAGATCAGGCCCAATACCTGCAGGTTCACCAGGAGTAAGAACCAGTCGGTTAATTCCCAACTCGTTTACTCCTTGATTTCAATATAAGCCTGAGAGTGGATCTCTCTTAGCCAGGTGCTGAGTTCTTCGTTGAATTTACGTTTACGAATCGCAGCGCGTGCACGGTTTTCCTGCATCTGTTCTGCCATATTTTCAGAGCGTTGGTCCAGAACAGTAAGGATGTGCCAGCCGAAGCGTGACTCAAACGGCTCTGATACTTCGCCGACAGCAGTAGCATTCATGACCTGTTCAAACTCAGGCACCATCTGGCCGTCTTGTGTCCAACCCAGAGACCCACCTTCGGAACCGCTGCCTGGATCATCACTAAACTCCTTAGCCAGATCGGAAAAGCTTTCTCCTCCTCTGATGCGGCGATAGATTTCATTGATTTGCCTGCGCGCCTGAGTGTTTGTTCTGATCTCACTTGGTTTGATCAGAATATGACTTACAAGACGTTGCTCAACCAGTTGAACGTTGCCGCCACGTTGATCTCTCGCCAGGAAGATGTGGAAACCACTCGGTGAACGAATAGGTTTGCTGAATTCGTCTTTTGCAAGGTTTCTGACTGATTTACCGATAGTTTCGGGTAATTCTGCTACTTTTCTCCAGCCTAAATCACCGCCTTTAAGGGCGTTAGGGGCATCTGAGTTAGCGATTGCTTGTTCAGTGAAGTCGGCACCATTGGAAAGCTTTTTATAGATATCTAAGGCTTTTTGTTCAGCTCTTTGAATCATCTCTGGTGAAGCCTGCGATGGAACTGCTACAAGAATATGGCCCAATAGGTATTCAGCAGAAATCTGGCTTTGGCCATCTTCCGAACTCATGAAATTCTCGATTTCCTGGGCCGAAACGCGGATGCGGCGGTTTACAAGGTTTTGTTGCAGGCTTTGTAGCAGCATCTCATTACGGATCTGCTCTCGAGCGGCATTATAATC
The DNA here is from genome assembly GCA_049596335.1 of Neptuniibacter sp. Classification (GTDB taxonomy): domain Bacteria; phylum Pseudomonadota; class Gammaproteobacteria; order Pseudomonadales; family Balneatricaceae; genus Neptuniibacter. The sequence continues at coordinate 60,649 of JBMYLM010000005.1, read as the reverse complement.
ACGACCTTCAGCGATCAACGCTTCACGGAACTGATCAATGCTCATGTTATTGCTTTTAGCGATGTTGCTGATCGCAGTATTCAGTTGGCTGTCTGAAATACGGATGCCCTGCTGAGCCGCGAGTTGCTTTTGGATGCTTTCCAGAATTAAACGGTTGAGAACCTGAGAGCGCAAGATGTTATCAGCAGGTAATCGCGTATTTTTTGCTAAGAGTTGGTCTTTAACAATTGCAATGCGTTGGTCAAGTTCGCTTTGCATTACTATGCCATCGTTGACGATGGCAGCAATTCTATCAAGCTGGATGGCTTCTGCCTGAGCTATTTGTGTGGGTAGGAGCAAGCTCAGTGCTGCCAGTGATAATAACTTGTGAAGTTTAGTTTTCATTTTGTTCTTCACGCTCTTCGTAACCAATAATGTCATCAAGGAAGCCCTTGTCTCCGCTGCCAAATGAACCAAGCCCTTTCAGGGTTAGTTGCAGGAAAATGCCGTAATCATATTTGTTGCTGCCATTAGGCTCAGTGCCGTCCAGCCAGTGTCGGCCGGCAAGGCTTACTTTCCAGCAACAACTTTCATATTCAAACCCAAGTGATGCTTCTTCCGTTTCGTTGCCTCTTATGTCGTAAAGCAAGCGCCCCATCGAGGTCCAGTGGGTGGATAGCGGCCAGATATAAGAAAGGTCAGCCTGTTCTCTGCTGGAATCAGTAAACCTATAACGGAAGTTAACAACATGATCGTAATCTCTGTTGTATTTTAGACCCAGAGTTGAGGACTGAACTTTATAGTCGCTGCTGTTCAGTACAGTGTCCAGGTATGTTTTGGTGTTTTTACTTGGATACCATGTAGCTCTGGTGGCTATATCACTCTGGCTGCTTGTTTCCGCAGCAGTTGCATTACTCAGTTGTACTTCCCGGTCAGAAAAGTAGTAAGCCTGACCAATCTGGAAATTGGCTTTTTCCATGCCTGTAGCGGTGATATATCGGGTCGTCACACCCAGTGATATCTGTTCAGCATCCCCCAAACGATCTTTACCACTGAAACGGTTCTCTCGGAACAGATAACCATAGTTGAATGTGTATCTTGATGTATCAAAATCTGGAACGGCACTGTGATCTTCTTCGGGTACAAAGAGAGCAAATAAACGTGGTTCCAGAGTATGAGTTCCGCCATTGGCAAGATCTCGGTCGAAGTATAAACCGCTGTCAACACTTGCAATCGCTGCACTGATATCAGGAGAACTTTCAAAACCTGTTAGCTGATTATCCAGCGAATAGCTGCTACTCCATAGAGAGACGCGAGGTCTCATATAACCCCATGGCCGTTGCCATAGATATTGCAGAGAGGGGTTAAAGTGAACACGGTCGCCTACAACTCTGTTGGCTCCAGTCAGCCCATCAAGATCACGATCAAAGCGAGTCAGTTCAGCAAGATAGTTCAGACTGATGTTGTTTTGGAAACCTTGGCGGCCTGAAATTGTAAACTGTGGCAATAACTTGTATGGTGCAGTCCCGTCAATTGTTTGATAGTCATGCACTTCCAGCTCAGCTTTCCAGCCATTGCCCGAATAAACAATCGCAGCATTCTGATCAAGATGGTCTTCACGTTGAACATCCAGATCTGAGGTCAGATCTTCAAAATACTCATTGTCGCTGACCGATGTGTAATCAATTCTGCTGCTCCATTTTTCAGCGAACTTTCCTGTGTGATCGAATGCCAATAACCAACGATCATCACCATAAGCGTCATCGTCTGGAAGGTAGGAAGCATTCAGCTCATTTATGGACCAGTTGTTCAGGTAGCGGAATTCATTTTGCAGAAGTAGTCCGCGGTCAGAAATGTACCTTGGGGTAAAGGTATCGTCCATATTTGGAGCGATGTTGAAGTAATAAGGAATTGCCAGATCAATCCCGCTGTCATCGCTATAACTCAGGCTTGGTACAAGAAAACCTGATTTTCTAGTGTCATCCAGAGGAAAACTAAAATAAGGGGTGTAAAGTACTGGGACGCCTGCAACCCGAAGCACTGCATCTTCAGCGACGCCGAAGCCCTCTTCTCTATTTAGAACGGTGCTTTCTGCTTCGAGCCCCCAGGCCTTGCTGAATGGTGGGCAGTAGGTGTAGTTGCCTTGTTCCAAACGGATGCGTTCATCTTCCAGGTGAATGATACGTTCTGCTGTGCCACGAAAGTTTTCTTCGTGCATAACAAATTCGGCACTGCTGAATATAGCTTCGTTTGTGACAGTATCAATCTGGGCATTGTCACTGAGCATTAATAACCCAGGTTCACGATACCTGACATCACCTTCCAGCCTGGCTTTATTGGTAACCTGATCAACTTCAGCGCTGATTGAGCTGACTCTTCGTGAGCCTTGACGCATATTCACGCCACCTTGAAGTTGCGTTAAACCACCTATAACCGATGAAGACTGAGCCGCTTCCAGATACAGAGGGGGCTCGGCCAGATTTTCGTCTCCGAATACAGGAAATTGTGGCTCCAGATATTGCCCCGCACATTGCTGATGAGCGCGGTTCTGGTAATAAACCCAATCAAGCCTCGAGTAAGGATTCTCTTTTATATATTGTTGAACGGCTGCACGTTCTTCAGAAACAGTAGTGAATGGCAAAGCAGATGCGAAGATCTCGGTTTTTTGACATTCCCATTCATTATTGCTGTTTGCAGCACACTGCCATTCATCGCCAATGACCTGTTGTTGAACAGCTACATTAGATGGCATTTGTGCCTGATTGGCTGGCTCTGTAACCGCTGTATTCGAAGTGGCTGGAGCTGAAGTGGGCCGAACCGCTTCAACTGATTGTGGTGTCGCTGGCGATGCAGGTTCCACAATGGCAGTTTCTGTAGCAGGCTTTGTTGAGCTCTGGGTTGATTTGGTCGAGTTTACGTCGGAGCTTTCAACAGCGTTATTTTCTGTTTCTGCAGCGAACTCTTCGTTGACTTCGCAGTTCCACTCTCCCTCTTTAGTCATTGAACAACTCCAGGCCATTTCTGGAGATGCTGGTGCCGATTCTGCCAATGAGTAACTGGAGACTAGAGCAGCGCTTACAGCGAGGGTTAGAGTGTAGGTGGATCGTTTCGCAAAGGGCATCAGTTAACTAAATCCGTTTTTGCTGCATCCAATGATCCGGTGTGACACCGAACCCTGTCATTTTATGGATTAAAACGCTGCATGATAAATCATTCTCTGCGGCGAGTGTAGACTAGTCGACTATTTATATCAGTGAATAGAAAGGTATAAATAAGCTTTTTCGAAATATCTTTTTCTTAGCTGGATGTCATAATACGGCGCATTATAAAAATTGGAAATTTGGTTTGGAGAAATTGGGTGGATCAGCGTTTAGATCAGCTTAAGGATTGGTTGCATGAGCATATGCCCGGGTACCCGGGGTTTGATCAGCAGCAATGGCAGGTGGTTCCTGTTTCCGGGGATGCGAGTTTTCGTCGGTATTTTCGGGTCCTTTCCGGTTCAAATAGCTGGATAGCGGTCGATGCCCCGCCTGAGAAAGAAGACAGTAAACCTTTTATCGCTGTCGCTGAAACTTTGGCGAAGCAGGGGGTTTCCGTTCCTAAAGTACATGAGTTCGATTTTGATCATGGTTTTATGTTGCTGGGTGATCTCGGCGATGAGCTCTATCTTAGCCACCTGAATGAGAATAGTGTCGATCGGTTATATTCCGATGCACTTAATGAATTGCTTTTAATTCAGCAATGTCCGGATCTGCTGAATGGTTCGTTGCCTCCCTATGATCACGCTCTGTTAACACGAGAGGTTGAGTTGTTCAGAGAGTGGTTCCTGATGAAATTGTTAGGGCTTGAGCTGGATGAAACTGATCATTTTGAGGTTGAACGACTGTTTCACTATGTAATTGATTGCGCATTAGAGCAGCCAACTGTCTTTGTTCACCGGGATTATCACTCCCGTAATATTATGTACCGCCCTGATGCCAGCCCGGGCGTTATCGATTTTCAGGATGCTGTCAGAGGCCCCATAACCTATGACCTTGTATCCCTACTTCGGGATTGTTATATCGCCTGGCCAGATGAACAGGTGTATCGATGGGTTGAAGAGTATCGGCTTAAACTGGTTGAGTCTGGCAGGGTGATGCCTGATCAGCAGCATTTCCAGCGCTGGTTTGACCTGATGGGTTCTCAGCGTCATTTAAAAGCGATTGGCATATTCTCGCGTTTACTTATTCGTGATGGTAAGACCGGTTATCTGGGTGATATCCCGCGTACATTATCTTATCTTCTGGCCGTCACTAGAAAAAACTATGAGTTGGAACCGACGGCTCAGTGGCTGGTGGATAAAGTAATCCCAGCTATGTATTCCAGTGAGCACTTTACAGATAACCTATTGGATCAGTGGTTGCAGAAATGAAAGCGATGATTCTGGCTGCGGGTCTGGGTACAAGAATGCGGCCCTTGACGCTCAATACCCCAAAGCCTCTGCTGACAATTAATGATGTGCCTCTGATTGAATACCACATTCGGAGATTGGCAGCTGTCGGTATCCGGAATATTGTGATTAATCATGCCTGGCTTGGGAACCAGATAGAAGCATACCTGGGATCAGGTGAGCGTTTCGGGGTCTGTCTGCAATATTCAGCGGAATCAGAGCCTTTAGAAACCGCAGGAGGTATTCGTAAGGCATTGCCCCTCCTGACGGATGAAGGAGAAGAACGCTTTCTCATAATCAACGGTGATATTTTTACCAACTATCCATTCGAAAGGCTGCTTAAAACTGAGACTAATTATCTGGTGTTAGTGCCAAATCCGGAACATAACCCAAAAGGTGATTTTTGTCTTAGTGCGGCAGATGTATTGCCAGAGAACGCTGAGAAATACACTTTCAGCGGTATCAGTGTACTATCAGCGGATATGTTTACAGATCTCGAATTGAATAAGCCGGAACCACTGGCACCTTTGTTACGGGGTGCAATTGCCAAAGGTGGCGTGAAAGGTGAAGTATTTGATGGTTATTGGCTGGATGTGGGTACTCCAGAAAGATTGCAGGAAATTGATCGTTTGGTCAGGGAGCAGAAAATAGATGGCCTTTGATGCGGAACAAAAAGGTGCTGAACTAGGAAACACACTTAAATCACACTCTACGTCCATTTTGCTGGGTGGTCTTATTGGGCTGTTCACAGGTGGTTTATGGGGGCTGATTTTTGGTGGCTTCGTTGGTTTTCTGATTAGCCGGGGACTGCGTGGTATTGTGCGCTCGATTAATCCGCAAGAAGCATTCTTTAAGGCGACTTTTACCGTTATGGGGCGCATTGCAAAAGCGGATGGTCGTGTTACTGAAGATGAGATTCAGTTTGCGCGCGATGTCATGCTGCAGATGCGACTCGATGAATCGAGGAAGCGTCAGGCAATTGAGTATTTCACCGAAGGTAAAGACGCCGATCTGGATCTTTCTCGTCTGATCCGTCCTTTGGGGATGATGTTAAAACACAGACCCTCAGTGAAGTTGATGTTTGTAGAGATTCTTCTGCAAACCGCAATGGCCGATGGAGAGGTAAGCTCGCCCGAGATGCGGGTGATTGAAGAAGTCTGCGATTATCTCGATTTTGGTGCAGATACCGTTGAAGAAGTGATTGCCCGTGTTAAAGCCCAACGGGATTTTTATCAGCATGGCCAGGCGGGAGTCGATAGTGAAGTTCTCCTGAAAGATGCTTATGCGGTTCTTGGTGTTGAGGATTCCGCTTCAGATGCTGAGGTAAAGAAAGCCTACCGACGTCAGATGAGTCAGCACCATCCCGATAAGTTGGTTTCTAAAGGTTTGCCAGAAGAGATGATCGAGCTGGCTAAAGAAAAGTCTCAGGAAATTCAGGCCGCCTACGAACGTATCAAAGCGGCCCGCAAATAATTAATTTCTCAGGGCTCCCGGGCCCTGTTCATCACTTGCTTGGTCCATTTCTTTATCTTTCATCCGGGACATTTTCTCAGCATTGATCACATAAGTGTTGAGAACTCCGCGAACGTGTTTAACAAGCCAGGGGTTGCCTTTTTTCCAGTCATCCCGGGTTGCGGGCAAACGGCTCTGGTGGAAGTTGGTCAAAGCTTTTTGGCGGGCGATTTTCAGGCGTCTTTCGGGAGAGATTGGGTTCCGGTCAGCCGTGTTCATTCTGACGCTGTGGTGTAGATCGATAACAGTAGTCTTAATTTCTGGCAGAATTTTTAACAGGTCTGGAGCTGTTGTGTTTTGTGGTTGCTGGGCATCTATCATAACCAGCCTCAAATCCTGCGATTCCTGAAATTGCTGAACATACTGAGCAGCCCAGATTGCACCTGTGCCAATGCCTAGTACGATATATCTTTCAGTTTCCTGCTGTTGAAGATATGTATAAGCCGCCTGCGCTTTTCTAATGGCCTGTTCATGGTAAGGCTCTTTGGATTCTTCAGTTTCTGTTTCGGAAGCTGATTGAGTAGGAGCGTCTTCCGCAGAGGGATTGGGCGCTTCGGCGTTTTGAGTAACTGGCGTTTCTTCAGCAGTGTTTTCAGCAGCTGTGCCATCTTCTCCAGGGGGGGAGGGCTGAATTGGTTTAAGAACAGGTAAAGTGCGCTTTGGAATTGCTGCTGCTTCAATCTGGGGAAGATAGATTGCCAGAGTGTGCCAGCCGTATTCAGTCAGCCCTGTTCGCAGGTAATTCAGGTCGCCCGGCCAGTCAAAGTGGGTTTTGTCATCGGGGAACATGATGATCCCGCCCTGAAGTACACCACTGCTTTCCGCTTGATAAACGGCATACAGCTTTTCACCACTTTTGCTGGTATCCAGTTGCAGAAATTCAGTATCAGGGGATGCCAGTTTGCTTAGGTTGCTGATAATGGTTTGGTCAATATCAGGTTCGGTTCTTGGTATGACTGGTGTGCTGTTAGCCGAACCGCTCGCGGCGGATTCTGGAGAAACGGATGTTTCAGTCTCCTCAGTAGCAACGCAGTTAGCGATTACAAACAGCAAACTAATTGGCAAAAATTTCAGATATCGACACATGCTCACGATTATGGGTAAGAAGCGTGCTGACAGCAAGATGCTCCCTCCGTTAAAATAGCCGAAACTTTTTTCAGTTGGATTAGAACCCATGTCAGATTACAAAATTGCTCCGTCCATCCTGTCTGCCGATTTCGCCCGCCTTGGGGAAGAGGTTGAAAACGTTTTGTCGGCAGGTGCTGATATCGTGCACTTTGATGTAATGGATAACCACTACGTTCCAAATCTGACAATTGGCCCAATGGTCTGCAGCGCTTTAAGAAAACATGGCATTACGGCACCGATTGATGTGCATCTGATGGTTAAACCTGTAGATCGTATCATCGGCGATTTTATTGATGCCGGCGCGAGCTATATTACGTTTCATCCTGAGGCATCTGAACATGTGGATCGTTCCCTGCAGATGATTCGTGATGGCGGCTGTAAATCTGGATTGGTGTTCAACCCGGCTACGCCACTGAGTTATCTGGACTATGTGCTGGATAAAGTAGATATGGTGCTGTTGATGTCTGTAAACCCTGGTTTTGGCGGTCAGAAATTTATTCCAGGTACCTTGGATAAATTGCGCCAGGCGCGTGAAATTATAGACAACAGCGGCTATGACATCCGCCTGGAGATTGATGGTGGTGTTGGTATTGGCAATATCCGCGAAATCGCAGAAGCTGGCGCAGATACGTTTGTTGCGGGTTCTGCAATATTTAACACTGATGACTATAAAGCAACCATTGATCAGATGCGTGAGCAACTGGCTTTAGTCGGTTAAGGTAGCTTTTCAGTGCAAAGTTTATTCTCGGGTGAGAACCCAAAGCTGGTCCTGTTTGATCTGGATGGTACGTTGGTGGACAGCGTGCCTGATCTTGCGGATGCCGTTGACCGGATGCTGCTGTCTATGGAAAAACAACCCGCCGGTGTGGATAAGGTCAGGCAGTGGGTAGGCAATGGCGCTGCGGTTTTGGTGCGGCGGGCATTGACCGGAAAGATGGAAAGCACTGCTGTTGATGACGCTGAGTTTGAGTCAGCGTATAAGTTGTTTTTGCAGTATTACGGAGAGAAAACAGCCGAGAATAGCTGCCTCTACGAGGGCGTTGAAGATTGCCTTCAGAGCCTGAAAGAACAGAGTATTAAAATGGGACTGGTAACTAATAAGCCGATCCAATTTACCCGCAGTATGTTATCAGGTTTTGCGCTGGATACTTATTTTGATGTGGTCATCGGCGGTGACAGTCTTCCACAGAAAAAACCTTCTCCTGAGCCCTTGCTCGAAGCAATGAAAAGTTGCTCAAGTTCACCGCAGGAAACACTTATGGTGGGTGATTCTAAAAGTGATATAGGCGCCGCTCGGGCCGCGGGATGTCCCGTGGTATGCGTTCCTTATGGCTACAATCATGGTGAGGATATTGCTAACTACAACCCTGATATGATCGTGGATTCGCTTGCTGAACTGATTTAAGCGCTCAGCTTGTACTACTCAAGAATCTTAGCGTTCTTGGGTAGCTCCACAACGTGGCTGCCTGAGGCAATATCGTGCCAGGTCAGCTTTTGTTTATTGATAAACATCCACAAAAAGCCTGCTCCAAAGCAGCCCAGAGATAAAATGCCAACCAGATAACGTACCAGGCATTTGCTCAGGTTTAAGCGCTCCCCCTCGGTTGTCTGCACGCGTAAACGCCATGCCAGCATCCCCAAAGTTTGGCCTTTCCGGGTCCAGAAATAGGTCAGGAAGCAATACACGATCACAAAAAGCGCGGATTGGTAGAGGGCAAAGTAAGGGCTTTGATCCAGTGCTTCCCCATCATTCAGCGCCAACATGGCACCAGAAGAAACCATTAATAGAGATACGATCAGCATCATATCGTAAACGAATGCACCCAGGCGTTTCATGGGTGGTGCAATTTTAATGTCTTCGTAGGTTTCTTTAAATTCGCGGCTCATCGGTCCAACAACTATTGATCAGCAACTGCTTCGGGATACAGTTTTGGTTTCAAGCTTAAACAGGGGGCGAATATAACTCCCCAGAATGCTTCCTGCAAATGCAGCGACTAACCACAACCATCCATGCAAGCTTCCTGAAGCGATTCCACCAAAATAAGCGCCGATGTTACAACCAAAAGCAATGGTTGCACCGTAACCCAGCATAACGCCGCCCAGCAGTGCTGCAATCCAGTGTAATAGCGGCAGTCGCCATTCAAATGAAAACTTACCGGCAAGCGATGCGGCAATGAACGCGCCTAATAAAACGCCTGCATTCATCACAGAATTGACATCACTGGTGAGGGGTTCCATTAGTGCAGACTCTCGCCCGGGTTGTAGCCAGTAGCTCCAGAAATCGAGCTCAAGTTCTAACTCAAGCAACATGGCCAGTTTTGCGCCCCACAATGGGTAAGCGACTGCCACTGCCCATGGTCGGCCAGTTATTGCCAATGTTGTGAAGTTCAGCAGAGCCAGTGCTAAGGCGCCCCAAACAAAAGGCCATGGGCCTCTAAGGTATTTACGCCAGTCCTTGATGCCTTCTAATGGAGGATCAGCCTCAAGGCTGCCATGACTGCGCTTTTCAAGCCAGATAGTAAACAGGGCGATCAAACCGAAGACGATAAGGTTAAGAATGATCGCAGGAATTAACCCTGCCGTTTCAATGAAGGATACCGGAGCTAGCTGCGGCAGGCCGGTCCACCATTCATAGTCTGATGTCGCCCAAAGTCCGCCAGCCATGAACCCCAACATGCTTGGGATTGCCCGGAGTTGACCGCCACCTGCGTGATAAAGGTTTCCAGAAGCGCAGCCATTACCTAGCTGCATACCAATGCCGAAAATAAAGGCACCTACCAGTACTGAAAAGCCGAGGGGTCTTATATAACCTGCAACATCGTTCCCGAACAGTTCTGCGCTGTCTAAAGCTGGAAAAAACAGGCAAACTGCGATGGCGAGCATCAGCATCTGAGCCCTAACACCGCTGCCCTTTTTATTGATGATCAGGTTTCTCCAGGCGGTGGTGAAACCAAAAGATGCATGATAAAGAGCAACACCTAACAGGCCGCCAATAACCATTAGCCACATCTGTTCTGATGATTCGTTTTGCCCAAGCCAGAATAAGCAGTATGCGAATACAGATATCGAGATCAGAGAGGGTAAATAATCCGATAGGCTTTTGCTGGTTTCATCTGAGGAGGAAAGGTCTGTGGGAGGTGTTTGCAGGCTGTTCATTATGTTGTCACTGGGCATTGAGCTGTTACTTCAGATGGCTGGTCTCCGCCAACTCATCAGGAAAGGTTGTGCATTATATCACCAATCCTTGTTTAAGATTTAATAAATTAGTGTTAGCTAAAAAGCAAAAAGGCGACCTGTGTAGGCCGCCTTTTACGTAGTTTACCTAACTCGATGATTTATTTGCCGATGTAAGTATTTTTGTATTCCGCTGCCAATTCTTTAGCTTCTTCAAGCTGAGATGGGTTCAGCTTCATTACCAAACGCTTTTCAATGGCGATTGCTGTTGGGTTTCCAAGCTCCGCTGCATTGTGCATCCAGGCATAAGCCAGGATGTTAGTGTCAGTATCTGTCTGTTCACCATGATTGTTTGAATACAGGGTGCCCAGGAAGAACATTGCATCTGTATGGCCTTGTTCTGCCGCTTTGCGGTACCAGCGTTCAGCCTCAGCAAAGTTCTGAGCCACGCCTGTACCAAAGTTATAACAACGACCGATGTTGTGTTGTGCTGCGACCAGACCCTGATCAGCGGCTTTAAGGTACCACTGCAGCGCCAGGTCTGGGCTTCGCTCCATGCCATAACCAAACTCAGCCATTACCCCAAGTCGGTTTTGGGCAACCGCATCACCTGATTCTGCTGCAGGAATGACTGTTTCAAGTTCAACTTTATATTCCTGATCTTTCAGGGCTCGCAGGCTATTTACGCTTCCCATGTGGCCCAAAGATGCGCCACGGCGGTAGAAGCGTTTTGCTTTTTTAACGTCTTTTTCTATGCCCCAGCCATTTTCGTACATCTGGCCCATCATGTTCAGGGCATCAGGATTGCCCTCCTTTGCCAGGGACTTCAGCTCATCAATCGCTGTTGCGTAATCCTGCTTTTCAAAGGCTGCGGTACCTTTACCCAGATCTGCTGCCAGCACGTTGGTAACATTCATGCTCAAAATTAGGCTTGCAGCGATAAGAATCTGTTTCTTCATCTAGATGCCTGCTTGTATAGGATTTAAAAAGTGGTGGCCAATTATAACGACTAAAATAAACATTGTTCATGCTCTTTATGGATGATCTTTCAACTCAAGAGGAAAAGATCGACATGGATGTTTAATTCAGGATTGGCTAATTTAGGGAGGATTCTAAAGCAATTAACCCGACAGCAACCAGTAATTCAATGACTTGGCTTGCGATAGGTCAATTTTTCTACTAGTTAAAACGTATAAAAATAAGATTAGATATAGGGGTTATCCCCCATCTCATGCCATGATGGCTACAGTAATTCATAGATGCACTTTTAAGTGCAAAGGGATCTAAATGAACCTCAGTGCTATTGAAGTCGAGTCAGTTCCGCTGAAAACCATACTGACACCGGATGTTTTTACGGTGACCGCGGATGATCTTGTCGGCACAGCGCTGCTGGAAATGAAACAACGCTCAATCAGTAGTGTGGTTGTGGTTGATGAAGCTAATCAACCTGTTGGGATCTTCACCGAGCAGGATGCGATCCGTTTAATGTCTGAAGCCAGACATATTTCTGATCTGAAAATGCAAGAGGTCATGAGCAAGCCTGTTTTGTGTGTGAAAGCCTCAATGGGTTATGGCGGCGCTTACCAGTTGATGAGTGAACACAAAGTGCGTCACCTTGTTGTCGTTGACGATGACAACCGTTTGGTGGGTTTAGTCAGTGAGGGTGATTTTCTGCATCATTTGGGAATGGAATACCTGATTGAGCTGAAAACAGTTCAGGGCTCCATGAGCCAAAATGTTGTTTCCCTAGACCAAAAACAGCCGGTGTCTGCAGCGTTGGCAATCATGAGTAGCAAAAAAATCAGCTGTGTTATTGCGACTTCTGAGGATAAAGCTGTAGGCGTACTTACCGAACGGGATATGGTAAAGATCGCGTCAGAAGAACAGGATTACGATCTCCTTTCTATCAAAGACAGAATGTCCTCCCCATTAATTACCGTGTTTCCAACCACACCTCTTCAGGATGCCAGTCAATTGATGGAGCAAAACAGCGTCAGAAGGTTGGTTGTTGTTGATAGTTCGGGAGGTTTGAAGGGACTGCTTACACGTCATGATATCGCCAAATCCCTGCAGGGTTCGTACATCGAATTTCTGCAGGAAACTCTGGAAAGAAAAAAACGGGAGTTAGAGGATACTGAAACACGTTTGAGGGCCCTTGAACAAAAGAATTTCTATCAAGAGCTGGTCGATCAGGTAAGTGATGCGATTTATATCATTGATGCTGAGGATGCCCGAATTCTGGAAGCCAATACTCAGGCATCCCGCCTTTTGAAATATGATCATAGTGATCTGCTAAATATGCGCCTCACTGAGATATCCCAGCTCTATACCTCCATTGATGATTGGTTAAATAAATGGATGCCTCAGATCGAAGGTGGAGATGAGCAATGGTTGATATCGGGCCATAGGTGCTCTGACGGGTCGGTTTTGCCAGTAGAGGTTAAGGCGCGTTTAGTTAGCTACCGGAATAAAGATTATGTGGTTGCCATTGCCCGGGATATTTCTGAACGACTGGAATCGACCCAGCGCCTGAAAGAGAGCAGGCAACGTTTTCAGTCACTGTTTGAAAATGCACCCATGCCTTATCAGTCTTTGGATATGGATGGCAATATCCTAGCGGTAAACAACGCATGGTTAGAGCTGTTAGGTGTTAGCTCACAAGCTGATGTGGCAGGAAAGAATATCGCTGAATTCCTCAGCAACACTTCCTTGAATACGCTTTCTGTTGAATTTCCCAAATTTAAGGAAACGAAACGGGTTTGCGGTCCCCAATATGAGTTCTTAAGAGCCGATGGGGAAAAGCGTTTCGTGCAGATCTCCGGTCAGATCAGTAAAGATGAAGTCACGGGGGAGTTACGCACTCATTGTATTCTCACGGATATTACAAAACAGGAACAGGCATCCCGGGCATTAAAAGAAAGTGCTGAAACTTACTTCAGAGTTATCACTACTGCGCAGGATGGTTTTTGGATTCTGGATTCTCAGGGCGCCATTCTCGAAGTGAATGAATCCTATGCAGATATGTCCGGCTATTCTCAGGATGAATTGGTGCACATGAATGTTGCCGATATTGATGTTTTGGAAGACCCGCCAAAGGTTGCTGAGCATATAAAAGCCCTCAAGGAGATTGGGGGGCAGTTATTTACATCCAAACACAAAAGGAAAAATGGCGAACTCTATGATGTTGAGGTGAATGCAACCTATTGGCCCGGCGGTCAAGGGCAGATATTCGCATTTATCAGGGATATAACAGAAAGAACTCGCCGACAAGATCAGCTTCGACAGGCTGCTACTGTTTTTGCCAACACTACGGAAGGGGTCATGATTACCGACCCTGCAGGACGAATTCAAAGGGTTAATAAGGCTTTTTGTGAGCTCACGGGTTACAGCGAGGAGGAGGTGGTTGGCCAGTCTCCGAGTGTATTGCAGTCTGGCAGGCATGACCGGCATTTTTATGAGGAAATGTGGCAACAGATTGCAACAGAGGGTTACTGGCAGGGTGAGATCTGGAACCGCAGAAAAGATGGTACAACCTATCCGGAACTGCTCAGTATAAATGCGGTTTATGATGACTGGGATAATCTGGAGCATTATGTCGGTGTGTTTGCTGATATCACCCACATGAAAGAGTCAGAACAGGAGTTGGCTTATCTGGCGCATCATGATGTTTTGACCGGTTTGCCTAACCGTTTAATGATTCAGTCTCAGTTGGAGCAATCATTAGGTTCGGCGCAAAGGGAAGGTAAAAAGCTTGCTCTGTTGTTGCTCGACCTGGACCGCTTTAAGGATGTAAATGACAGTTTTGGTCATGCTTCCGGGGATGAGCTGCTGCAACAGGTTGCGGATGTCTTAAGGGAAAGGCTTCGTCAGGCAGATGTAATAAGCCGAATGGGTGGGGATGAGTTTGCCATTTTGCTGGGTGATATCAAGTATGAGGAAGATGCCGGTATCGTTGCTGATGATATCATCAGGCATCTTTCCCGCAGGTGGCAATTGAGCAATGGCTGTGAAGTCGCTGTAGGTGTTTCTGTAGGTATTAGTTTATATCCAACCCATAGTCGTGATGCGGCCTCTCTACTTCAGCATGCAGATGCAGCCTTGTATCGAGCGAAATCCGAAGGTCGTGGGCGTTTCAATTATTTCACTGAAGAATTAACTCTGGATGCGCGTAATCGCCTTGAGCTTGAAGCGCGTTTAATGCGGGCTTTAACTCATGAGGAGCTTGAAGTTTATTACCAACCTCAGCTTGATATTCAGACTGGAGAACTGATCGGTGCAGAGGCTTTAGTTCGTTGGAATGATCCTGATCGAGGCTTGGTAATGCCAGGGGATTTTATCCCTCTTGCGGAGCAAACCGGATTGGTGGCTGATATAGGCAAGTTCGTTTTGGAAAGTGGCTGCAAAACGCTTAAAGCCTGGTTGGATCAGGGCATGAGTCCTATTACTTTGGCTGTTAACCTTTCACCGGTTCAGATCAGGCATGCAGATATGTATAAGCTTGTCTCAAACGTACTTGAAGAGACAGGACTGGAACCTAAATATCTGGAACTGGAATTAACCGAAAGCGCATTGATGGAGCGTGAGACAGAATCTATTGAGTTATTGCAAAAGCTCAGAGATCTTGGCGTGCGTATTGCCATTGATGATTTTGGTACCGGCTATTCATCACTTGCTTACCTGAAAAAATTCCCACTTGATGTACTTAAGATCGATAAGTCATTTGTCGATGAAATTCCCAATGATAAAGACGATATGGTCATTGCGGCTACGATTGTAGCAATGGGGCAAAACCTGGGCATCCGGGTTCTGGCTGAAGGAGTGGAAACGCAGGCGCAACTTGAGTTTCTAAAAAGTAAACAATGCCATTGTTATCAGGGCTATTTATACAGTCCGCCGCTGCCGGCATCGGAGTTTGAGGGGCTTATCGTGACATCATAGACTGTCATGAAACTGCCATCTACTTAACTATTTTTCATGTGGTTTGAAAGCTATATCCGCGAGCTTTTGCTATTCTTAACTGAGTTTTATGTTGTAAGCCGCTGACATGTCGCGGTATTCGGAACTCCGCCTATGAGCCCAATAATTCTATCAATGTCCTCATCGGTGTTTCTCAGACGCTTTTGTTGGGTGGCTGTGAGCGCTGCTGCCCTGATTCTTGTTCTCTCTTCATTCGTCACGTTTAAATTGTACGAGCGTTATGTCGTCGGTTTGGCTGAATCAAATGCAGTTAATATTGCTAATTCAATTGTCAGTGTGCATCAGGAGCAGTTGTCTGATGCGCTGGCCCCCCCCCTTGTTGCCACCACAATTGATTGCTCTGGATAAGATGATTAAAGCGTTTATGGGCCCTTATGGCATTGTGAAAGTTAAATTGTTTTCTCTTGATGGCACTGTTGTATACAGCACTGATATGAGCATCATTGGTAAGAATTCTTTGGGCAATGAGCATCTGGAAGTGGCGTTGGCGGGCGGTGAAAGTTCCGTTATCCAGACTAAAAATCAGATTCGTGATTTAGCGCATCAGGATCGTTTTGATGTCGATGTGGTTGAGTCTTATGTTCCTATGCGAAATCAGCAAGGGCAGGTCATAGGAGTATTTGAAATCTACCAGGATATGACGCTGTTCAGGGAAGAGGTGACTCAAGGGGTGTTTTATTTCCTTGCGGAATTGGGGGTGATTCTTGTCTCCGTGATTTTTGCGACATTCTGGTTTATGCGAAAAGCCGCAGTCACCATGGTGATGCAACAGAAAGAGCTGGGGCGTTTGGCAACGATCGATACAGTTACTAACTTGTATAACCGGGCAGAAATTACCCGAAGGATGGAGTCCGAGTGGCAGCGCTATCATAGGAATCAGGCCGATAAGCGTACCTTTAGTCTGATGATGCTGGACCTTGATTACTTTAAAGGCATAAATGACAAATACGGTCATCAGGTGGGTGATGAACTGCTTAAGCAGGTGTCAGCGCGCATATTGTCAGAAGTCAGAGCCTATTCAGATATTGGGCGGTATGGTGGAGAAGAGTTTATTGTGCTGCTACCTGAAACGAACATGAATGAGCTGGTCAAGGTGTCCGACAGAGTGCTTAGGCTGGTGGCTGATACTCCTTATTCTGTCTTGGGGCATGAAATCAACGTGACCGTCAGTATTGGTATTGCTACATCCAATCAATTTGATACAAGGCTCGATACCGTGATTAAACGGGCCGATGATAATCTCTATAAAGCTAAAGCGGCTGGCCGTAACTGCGTGGCTGGAGCCGCTTAGGGAAATTAAACTAGGTTGGCTAATCGCTACGTTTAGTGCCTAAAAGCTCAATCATGTAGCCGTCAGGGTCTTTAACAAACGCCAGTACTGTGCTGCCATGTTTCATAGGACCCGCTTCTCTGACAACTGTACCACCTTTTGCTTTTATCTCGTCACAGGCAGCGTATACATCTTCCACTTCAATTGCTATGTGGCCGAAGGCATCTCCCAGATCATAAGAATCCTGATCCCAGTTATGAGTCAGTTCCAGTGCAGTATGTTCAGATTCCGGACCATAACCTAAAAAGGCCAGAGTGAAACTGCCATCGGGGTAATCGCGCTTGCGCAGCAGAGTCATGCCAAGGGTAGAGGTATAGAACTCGATTGATTGTTCCAGATCAGTAACGCGTAGCATTGTATGTAGGAGGCGCATTAATTCATTCCTGAGTTTGTTAAAATGCAGTGTAGATTGTGCTGTTTCATGCCTAAAGTAGCATTATAGTTAAGCATTTTTGAGTCTGAGGTTTTGCCTTTCTCGGTGTAGAATGTTTTTATTGTAATCAATATCGGTCTTATCTGATGTTTGAGTAGGGAAGGTGACCACTATGTTCCAAGATATGAATAAAAAAATTACAGATTCAATGGGCCCTTTTAAAGATCTGGTAAACATCCAAACTAAAATGCTGGAAGAACTTACCAGGCAGCAGATGGAGTGCACAAAATCCTGTATTCAGGCAACCATTCAGCAGACTAAAGAACTGCAAAAATGCCAGTCTCCAACGGATTTGATTGAACTCCAGCGTAGCTATGCTAAAGAACTTGAAGAGACATTAAAAAGTGCCAGTGACCAGAATATGCAGGCACTGCATGACGCTCGAGAAGAGATTGAAGATATAGCTCGTTCGGCGTTTGATGCATTTAATAAATAAATTATAAACAGGAAACAGCACTTCTAGTGCTGTTTTTTTGTGCCTTAAATTTGAGCTTAGAGTAGTAATATGAGTTGTCCTATTGGTCTGTTTTATGGCTCCACAACCGGTAATACGGAAAGTGTTGCCGAGTTGATTTCTGAACAAATTGGCTTTGATAAGATCCATCGCATTGATATAGCAGCAGATGGCTTAGACAGTCTGAGTGAATATGAGCATCTGATTCTGGGAATACCCACCTGGGATTTTGGTGAGCTGCAGGAAGACTGGGCTGATATGTGGACGATCCTTGAAAAAGCTCAACTGCAGGGTAAAACCTGTGCAGTGTTTGGTCTGGGTGATCAGATTGGCTACAGCGAATGGTTTCTTGATGCTATGGGGCTTCTGCATGATCGAGTGCAGGAACAGGGCGCTGTTATGGTCGGTTACTGGTCTGCTGATGGTTATAAATTTGAAGATTCAAAGGCCTTAACAGAAGACCGTACACAGTTTGTTGGCCTGGCAATTGACGAGGATTGCCAGCATGGTGAAACTCAGGGTCGGGTTCAGCAATGGTGCCAGCAGATTCTCACAGAATTTGGTATGGACTGAGTACGCGCGAAAGTGCAGTGGTGAGGGATTCCTTATCTGGGATCTCTCTCATGTTTCACTTCAAATCAGTTAACCTCCCTACCAATCTAAACACTTAGCCCGGATATTTCATGAAGGGATCGGAATTTCTGGGAAATCTGGCTAAGCAGGTGATTCTATCTTTCGCCAAGCCATGGTTAGTCCACGGCTCAAGGAAGATCGGATCAGATGCAACGTCAGATTTTTCAGAAATCCGATCAGCGCAATCCGGTTACATAGTCTGACTTTCTAATATGAGCGGAAAGTCCAATCAACTAGGTCTTGCAGAGATATGCAGAGCGCCTTTGTGAAATATCCGGACTAGTATCCAGCCCTGATAAGAATGCGTTAGCTGGGTGCCACATCTTCGCTTTTATTGTTAGAAAAACCACTCAAACAGGTAGTGTTAAGCGCTTAATTTCGGTAAAATTGCTGCCCTTTTTTAAACAGCCGGTTACGAAGCGATACCATGGAAATTAATCCTATTCTCAATGCCCTCAAAGACATTACGGAGCGTACAGAAGCGCTGCGAGGATTCCTTGATTACGAAGGTAAGCAGGAACGTCTGGAAGAGGTGACGCGTGAATTGGAAGATCCGGCTGTTTGGGATAACCCAGAAAATGCACAGCAGTTGGGTAAAGAACGCTCTACGCTTGAAGCAGTCGTTGGCACAATCGATGAATTGACTGCCGGTGTTGGTGATACTCGCGACCTACTCGACATGGCTGTTGAAGAAGATGACGAGGACACGGTGGCTGAGGTTGAAAATGATGTTTCAGCCATGCTCGATAAACTTCAGAAACTGGAATTCCGTCGTATGTTTTCTGGTGAAGCTGATCCGAACAATGCCTTCCTGGATATTCAGGCGGGTTCTGGCGGTACAGAAGCTCAGGACTGGGCTGAAATGATGCTGAGAATGTACCTGCGTTGGGGTGAAGATAAAGGTTTTAAAACCGAACTGCTGGAATGCTCCGCGGGTGATGTGGCAGGTATTAAATCAGCCACTATCAGCTTCCAGGGTGAATATGCCTTTGGCTGGCTACGTACAGAAACCGGTGTTCACCGTTTAGTGCGTAAATCACCGTTTGATTCCGGCGGTCGCCGTCATACTTCTTTCTCGTCTGTCTTTGTATCGCCTGAAATCGATGACAACATTGAGATCGAAATCAATCCGGCAGACCTTCGTGTGGATGTTTACCGCGCTTCCGGTGCCGGTGGTCAGCACGTAAACAGAACAGAATCGGCGGTGCGTATTACCCACGAGCCATCCGGCATCGTGGTTCAGAGTCAGGCCCAGCGTTCTCAGCATCAGAACAAAGATACCTGTATGAAACAGCTGCGAGCTAAACTCTACGAAGTAGAGATGCTGAAACGTACTGAAGCAGCGCAAGAGCAGGAAGACAACAAAGCGGATATCGGCTGGGGTAGTCAGATCCGTTCATACGTGCTGGATGATCAGCGCATAAAAGATTTGCGTACAGGTGTGCAGAGTTCCAACTGTGACAAAGTGTTGGACGGTGATCTGGACATGTTTATCGAAGCCAGTCTCAAAGCTGGTCTGTAAAGAATTTTACCAACTTAAAGGTCTAACAAACCGATGTCTGATAATACTCAGAAGCAAGATGATAACCGCCTGATCGCTGAGCGTCGTGAAAAACTCGCTGCTTTACGCGAAGAGGGTAAAGCATTTCCTAACTCTTTCCGTCGCGACAGCTATGCGGCTGATCTGCAGGAACAGTATGGTGACAAAACCAAGGAAGAGCTGGCAGAAGCAGGCATCAAGGTGAGTATTGCTGGCCGGGTAATGCTGAACCGCGGTGCCTTCGGTGTTATTCAGGATATGTCTGGACGTATCCAGTTCTACGTGAACAAAGAAGCGCGTAAGTTTGCGAAAAGCCTGGATCTTGGCGATATCGTTGGCATTACCGGTGAACTGCACAAGTCGGGTAAAGGCGACCTGTATGTGGACATGGGTGAGTATGAACTGCTGACTAAGAACCTGCGCCCGCTACCCGATAAGCACAAAGGTCTGCAGGATACAGAGATCCGTTACCGTCAGCGTTATGTTGATCTGATCACTAATGAAGAAGCTCGTAAGGTTTTTGAAGTCCGTTCAAAAATTGTTGCAGGTATCCGTAATTACCTGACTGAGCGCCGCTTTATTGAAGCGGAAACGCCGATGCTTCAGGTGATTCCAGGTGGTGCAACTGCACGCCCGTTCATCACGCATCACAATGCGCTGGATCGTGATATGTATCTTCGTATTGCACCAGAGCTATACCTTAAGCGTCTGGTCGTGGGTGGTTTTGAGCGTGTATTCGAAATCAACCGTAACTTCCGAAACGAAGGTCTCTCTACTCGTCATAACCCTGAGTTCACTATGATTGAGTTCTACCAGGCCTATGCGGATTACCGTGACCTGATGGACCTGACCGAAGATATGTTGCGTACCGTGGCGCAGGATGTATTGGGTACCACGACTATCGTGAATACAGTACGTAACGAAGAAGGCGAAGTGCTGGAAACATTCGAGTACGACCTGTCTAAGCCGTTTACCCGCATCAGTGTGTTTGATTCTATCCTGCACTATAACGATGACATTACCGCTGAAGCGCTGGCCGATGAGCATGCTGCTCGTCAGATTGCGCAGCGTATGGATATCGATGTAAAAGACAGCTGGGGCCTGGGTAAGGTTCAGATCGAGATCTTCGAGAAAACTGTTGAGCACCGTCTGGATCAGCCAACGTTCATTACAGAGTATCCGGCAGAGGTTTCTCCTCTGGCACGTCGTAATGATGATAACCCGTTTATCACAGACCGCTTTGAATTCTTTGTGGGTGGTCGTGAACTGGCGAATGGTTTCTCGGAGTTGAATGACTCTGAAGATCAGGCGGAACGTTTCCAGCAACAGGTTGCTGAGAAAGATGCCGGTGATGATGAAGCGATGCATTTCGATGCTGATTACATCAATGCCCTTGAATACGGCCTGCCGCCAACAGCGGGTGAGGGTATTGGTATCGACCGTTTGGTGATGTTGTTTACAGACTCACCATCCATCAGGGATGTTATTTTATTCCCGGCCATGCGCCCACGCGGT
Organism: Neptuniibacter sp.; assembly: GCA_049596335.1. GTDB lineage: Bacteria > Pseudomonadota > Gammaproteobacteria > Pseudomonadales > Balneatricaceae > Neptuniibacter. Next base: position 39,545 of record JBMYLM010000005.1, on the reverse strand, counting down.
TAACAGATCATAAAGCCCTCATTTGAGGGCTTTATTTTTATGACCAATGGCACATATATTTTCATTAGCGCTTCTGAATATAATGTATTGATGAATTGGTTATTCCCTCAAGAGAAACGAGTTATTCCACACAAACGCTGGTTTAGTATCTCACTGCGTACTCTGCACCTGGTGGGTATAGCCGGTTTGGCCGGGGCATACCTCTATGACCAGCCGTATAGCAGCTGGTGGCTCTATCTGGCACTCACAATCGTCAGTGGTTTTGTCATGGCTGCGATGGAAATCTATTGTGATGGTATCTGGTTGATCCAGATGCGCGGGACCGCGATTGGCATTAAATTGTTACTTCTCTCCACCATGATCTGGTGGTTTGAGCAGCCAGCAGCCTGGGTGTATTTTCTGGTGATCATCATTTCAGGCATTGTTTCTCATGCACCAGGTCGTCTGAGATATTATTCAATCTGGCATCGACGCATAATCACAGAACCGCTACAGTTAGGCCCTGAAGAAATTAAAGACTGTGGTGGATAACTTTATGGCTCTTGAGTCAGCTCCAAGCTGGAATGCAGTCCTTGCTGACCAGTTCACTCAACCTTATATGCAGAATTTGAAAGAGTTTCTGCGCCAGCAAAAAGATCACAAAAAAATAATCTACCCCCATTCCGAAAACTGGTTTCATGCTTTGGAAGCAACGCCATTGGATCAGGTCAAAGTGGTTATTCTGGGTCAGGACCCTTACCATCAGCCGGGTCAGGCGCATGGTTTATGTTTCTCTGTTTTGCCAGGGGTCAAAGTGCCGCCTTCACTGGTGAATATCTATAAAGAGCTTGCGGCAGATCTGAATATCCAGCCGGTTGGTCACGGTTATCTGGAATCCTGGGCGAAGCAGGGTGTTTTACTCCTCAACAGTGTTCTGACGGTAGAGCAGTCAAATGCCGGTTCTCATCAGGGAAAAGGTTGGGAAGTCTTTACAGATGCCGTTATTAAGCAGGTGAATGAACAGTGCGAAAATGTAGTGTTCATGTTGTGGGGAAGTTACGCACAAAAGAAAGGATCGTGCATTGATGCGCAAAAGCACTTGGTTTTAAAAGCGCCGCACCCTTCACCTTTATCAGCGCACCGTGGATTTTTAGGCTGCGCGCATTTCAGTCAAGCCAATGCTTATCTGGATGAGCATCAGAAAGGCTCTATTCAGTGGCAGCTTCCGGAACAGGTGGCTCAGTAACCGCTTCAACTGAGTGTTTATGGAAAGAGGTGGAATCGTAAAAGTAATGCAGTCCACGTCCCTGTTTTTTGCTCTCGTACATCGCCAGGTCAGCAAAGTGGAGTAATTGGTCAAATTCCATAGAGTGGCTGGGCGCGACGGCTGTACCTGCGCTAAAACGAATATGAATCTCTTTGGGGTGGTGAATAATCGGGTCTTCAAGGCATGACCTGATACGCCCCAGAATTTGCTCCAGCGACGTTTCCAGTTCATCAATACTGTTTTCCTGTAACAACAGGATAAATTCATCTCCGGCAAGCCGTGCCAGAACATCACCATCGCGCAAATGTTGTTTTATGGTACTGGTTAAACTCACCAATACTTTATCGCCAACGCTGTGGCCAAATTCATCATTGATGGGTTTGAAAAAATCCAGATCGATAAATGTCAGGCTCATACAAATATCCTGACGATGCACTCTTCCTGGCATTTGTTTGGCTATGGTGAGCAGCATTTGCCGGTTGGGCAGGCCTGTTAGCTGATCGGTTTGGGAGGATTTCAGAAGCTGGGCGTTTTGTTCTGAAATGCGTTTATTTGCTTCGGATAACTGACGTATGTAATTTGCACGGCTTAAGGTGTATTTTGCAATCGCAATAATTGATATACCTGCCATGCCTCCTATAGTGAGAATCAAAAGGAATAAGGAAGAGTCATTTGTTTTCTTTTCCTCTTGTACATAGTTTTGAATAGCTGATTCGAGATGGTCAATTTTCTCAATTAAGGTCCAAAAATTGTTATCGTAATTTTGGTTGTGGGTGGTCTGGGAGGAGTTTAAGTCAGTTGCTGCAATCAAGTTGATAGTGCCGTTCCGAAAACTGATGAGCTGGAACAATAACTGATTTGCATGTTTGCGCAGAATTGGATCAGATAGTGAGTGGTAGGTTTGATTCTCGGTCTTTATTCCATCCAGAATAGCTACGGTTAACTTTTCTGCGTGCCTTAAATGTCCAATCAGTTTGTCGACGTCAATATCTCTCTCCCCAGAGAGAAGCTTCTCAAGCCTAAGGTGAGCCATAGTGGCTTCTAATTTTATTTCAGCTGTGGCGTTAATCCAGGGAAGGTATTTGGTGAGTGTATTTTTAGAAGTTGACTGAATATGAAGGACTAAGAATAGACACAGGGAGGCTGTGATTCCGGTTACAACCAGCGGCGTCTTTGGACTGCTCGGAGCGGTCTCTTTCATCCCTGTAATTCTCGATAATTATTATTTTCCGAGCAGTGTGACGGTATTTTTAATTTAGGTCAACTATAGGTGTTTTATTAAACAGTATGATCTTTGCGGGTGAAAAGTTCAGGGTCCAATTGATAGGGAAGATCTAAAATTCTCAGACTTGCGGAGGAATCTGCAAGTTGCAGTTCCTCTTCATCTGCTGCTTTTTTGTTAATCACAGCAAGGACTCTGAACAGTGCTGATTCTGATTTAACAGGCGCGGCCAGAACGACTTCACCGACCGTACTACCTGAAGGCGAAGAGACCTTTTGCCCTGGCTGTGGTGTTGTGTCGGAACTTACCTCTGCCACATACATTGGTTTTTTAAGTACACCGCGATGTTGCAGGCGGGTAACGATTTCCTGACCTGTATAGCAGCCTTTAGTAAAACTCACGCCATCCAGTGCCTGAAGGTTGGTCATCTGTGGGATGAAATCTTCCTGAGTCTCCGCTCTGAGGTCTGGAATAGCTGCGTCAATTTCACCCAGAACCCAGTCATTGGTTGCACCCAAACCTACTTCATCGGGAAGTTTATCCAGCAACTCAACCAGTTGAGCGGTTTCCATCCAAATCTCGTAGCGGTTGCCGGGAACACGAACCACAATGCCATTACTGAGTTTTAATACACCATTATCTTCTGACGGGGACTGTTCAAAGAAACGTTCCACCAGTGCCTGAGCGCCAGGCCCGGTAATGCCAATTCCACTCACCTGTTCGCTGATGTCAGTGGCTTCAGCTGTGGAGAAAATAATGTATTTCTTCAGGTTGGTCAGGGCGGAGTCAAAGATATCGTGGCTCATGCGCATCCAGATCTCGTCGTTTTTTACACCAAGTAATCTGAACAGGCTGATCATATGACCTTTAATGTTGCAATGGGCACCGAGTGAACTGCCGCGGCTGGTCACAGTCTTGACGTCACATGTGAGCTGCCCTTGCAGAAACTTCTCAGTATCTTCGCCTGACACTGAAAGAATGCGTTGATGGATTAGGGGGACAACAAGAGTGGATTTATCACTGGAGCTCAGCACAGCCTTCTGATCGTCTGCCAGAGAAACGCCTTTTGAATCTAAAAATTGGATCAATTCACTCATCAGTTCTGCCTTAAATACCCACTGCGTATTCTTAAAGGTGCGGTTATCGCTTATGCGGATGCTAACGCTATGGTTTTACCCAGTTGTACCGGGCTGGTTGCATCCAGACTTTCATCCCAGGATATACGGTTTTCACCAAACAGAAGGATCACCGTAGAACCCAGTTTGAAACGGCCCATCTCTTCACCTTTTTCTAACCTGATTGGAGAAGAGGACTGATTAATAAATGGGGTGTGAATTGGTTTTTTCAAGCGTGGCGCTTCCTGTCCGCTCCAAACGGTTTCAATACCGGCAACTATCATTGCGCCCACCAGAACCATAGCCATAGGGCCAAACTCAGTATCAAAATAAGCAACCAGACGCTCATTACGGGCAAACAACTGTTCAACGCCTTCAGCAGTGGTCTGATTCACTGAGAAAAGATCACCCGGAATATAAGTTGTGTGGGTTAATGTGCCTGCAACAGGCATATGGACTCGGTGGTAATCTCTAGGGGACAGATAAATGGTGGCGAAGTTGCCTTTAACAAAAGGTTCGGCCCGTTGTTGGTCACCACCCAGAAGAGTAGTCAGGGCGTAACCGCGTCCCTTGGCCTGGAATATACGGCCAGATTCAATTTTACCTAACTGGCTGATTGCACCATCAGCTGGGCTAACCACTGCGTTTTGATCCTGATCTATAGGGCGGGCGCCTTCTTTAAGTTCACGCGTAAAAAAAGCGTTAAAGCTTGGGTAATTGGAAGGGATCTCTTCCCGTGCTTCGGCCATGTTTATCTGGTATTTCTTTGCGAACCAGCGAATAAACAGGTTTTTAACCCACGGAGTTTCAGAGTCAGCAATTGTGCCCACTAATCTGGAAAGCAGATGCTGTGGAACTATATGTTGGAACAGGATAAACAGGGAATCTTTCATGTTGCGTTTCATTATTTCTCTACCGGAGTGTCGGGAAGGTTGCCCCATTCGAACCATGAGCCGTCATAACAACGGATGTCGTTGAAACCAAGATATTTAGCGATCAGATAAGTTAGACCTGAACGCCTGTGTGTCTGGCAGTGGGTAATGACTGACTTTTCTGGAGTGATGCCTTTGCTTTCTAGTAACGCTTTTAATTCTGCAGCAGGCTTTAAGCGCGTATCTTCAGTGCTGATCAGACAGTCTGTCCACTCAAGGTTCACTGCGCCTGGGATATGCCCGCCTTTCTGAGCATTGATCACCTTTTCACCACTGTACTCTTCCGGGCTGCGCGCATCCCAGATGATGCTGCCGTCCTGTTGTAATTGCTCAATGATCGAACTTACGTCAGCAACCAGATTCTGTTCCAGATTAACTGTGATATCAGATTGCTCTGGCGTATTGGCTGTTGTTTCAGTTGCAAAACCTGCCTGGGTCCAGGCATTAAGCTGTCCGTTCAGGAAGGAGCAGTTCTCATGACCAAGAATATTAAGGCTCCAGATCAGGCGACCGGCCCATGGCCCCATCTGGTCATCGTAAACAACAACCTGTGAACTGCTGTTGAGGCCAATATCACGACACAGCTGCTGGAGCTGGTCTAAATCAGGGAGCTTATTAGGTATGGGGGCTTTACCACTGAGCAGGCGGGTAGCAGGTAAATGAATGGCACCCGGAATATGGCCCTTCAGATAGTTTTCTTCACTTGAAAGATCAACAATTAAAAGATCTGGGTTTTCAAGTTGAAGGTTGAGCTCTGTCGCTTCAATAACCAGTGGCAGCGTCATCGTAAAATATCCGTAACCAAAAAGAACTCGAAATGATACTTGGTTGCCGCTTTGGAGTAAAAAGTAGCAACCCGGTTTTACACTTAAAGAATGACATTACTTCAGCTTTTTGAGGCCCAAAGATGCCGCTGAACAGAGATAGCGTAAGCGGTCATTATGGAATTCTGAAATTTCAGAGCCTGTGTTACCAAAGTCAGCGTGAATTATGGCAATAGGTTTGTTGCCATAAAACACTGACATCAAAGCAAATCCCTTAGGGGTTGCCCATTCTGTGTAGGTTTTCGGTAACATTTGCAGCATCTGATCCACGTTTTCAGGTTTGATCCAGATACAACCGGATTTCTGGCTGAGCTTTTGCAGCAGGCTAGGCGTTTGAAGGCTTTGCGAAAAACCAGCAATAGGGTGATTATCATCAAATCCGACAAGTAAGCCTGTTTTGAGCTGTTGTTTCTTCGGATTAACGATGAAAAGCGCCGCACGTTCAAATCCAATGCCTTTGCTCATGGCCTGCATTAGGCCTTGCAGGATATGTTTAGGCTCTGTGTACAGGTGATAGCCTTTCAGGAACCTCTCAGCGATCTGGTCATAGATATGTTTATCCAGATAATCGTTCTGAGGAACTGCGGAAATATCTAATTCAGCTTCGAGTTCAATTTCTGGTTCGGGTAGCTCGGCAGGTTCTTCCGGTTTTTCAATGGCCGGAAGTGTTTCGCTGAGAATTGCTTCCTCTTTCTTAGACAGGCGGTAGTTGATCTGTGTATCAGAACTCAGCATCAACATTTCAGCTGCCGGAGCAAGCGTGCCTGCCACATGATACTGGTGAGCAGAGTGAACACAATTCTGGTGCAGCATGCTGATGGTGGCGGCAATTTCACCTTTAAGATAGTCGTTGATGATATCAATGACTTTCATGGTTTTGGTGAGTTGCCAGCCAAGGTTAGCCGCCAGTGCTAACCAGTTCGCCAACTTCACAGGGAAAAACTTTTCCTGCACAAGATGGTTAATCTCTCTCAGGTCCTCATCGGTAATGCGCGGGTCACCCAACGCGCGTTGATGCAGTTGAGCCAGTGTTTTTTTGTTGGGTGAAGTTTCATGTTCCAGGCTGGTGACTGCGAGTTCAGAGATTTCCCATTCTGCAATCAGACCCCTTGAAATCTCCTGAATGCTGCAGCCGAGTACTTCAGTTTCAGCCCTGATAGGGTCGATATCCTGTTCGCGCACCTTAACTTCGATTTCGCTCATATGTAAGGCGGCGTGTTGCCAAAGCATCCAGTTACCCACGCCATAAAACAAAGAAGCAAGGAAGGTTTCATCAATGAACGGCGCTTTTCTGGCCCGTAGCCATTGTGTCGCTTGGGTAGCGGCATGGTGGCTTACCGCAATGCTGCGGAAATACATTTTCTGCGCAACGCTGGACGGGTTTATTTTCAATGCCTGAATCTCGCTGGCAACATCTGAAATATTATTCAGGCCAAGAGAGCTGATTGCATGGTCAATGCCGGTAACTTTGGAATCTTTCTGCAGATGCATCTTGGATGCTTTACGGACCACATGCAGGCAGAGAACCGGATCAAACTTAATCGTGTTGTTGATCTTGTGAAGAGGGATGTTTTCATCTTGCAGCTGGCGTTTAAGACGACGGATGATACTGTTGCGGACGGGCAAAGGTCGGTCCTTAAGATATTCTACCCAAGCATCTACACCGTATAGGATTTCCGACATTCAGCTGTCCTTAGTATTCAAAAACGGGCTGTACTCAATTTTGCTGCTCTTCTATTGAACATACAATATGTTTATAGCTGTTCCAGCGTTGTTTGCTGATTGTGCCATCTTCTACAGCATTTTTCAGCGCGCATCCGGGTTCTTTTTCATGTTTACAGTCTCGGAACTGGCACATGCCGGAAACCGAACGTAATTCTTTAAAGCCTTCAATGACCTGATCCGGCTCGATGTGCCATAAACCAAACTCACGAATTCCTGGTGAGTCGATCAGATCGCCGCCATCTGGGAAGTGGAACAAACGTGCGGTTGTAGTGGTATGTCGGCCTTTTTTGGTCTGAGTTGAGAGCTCACCCACTTTCAGATCGACCCCAGGCAAAAGTTTGTTGATCAGAGAGGATTTACCCACACCGGATTGCCCAACAAACACACTGATGCGGTTTTTGAGTATTTCCTTCAGTGGGTTTAACCCCTCGGCTGAGGAGGATGAAACCTCTAACACCTGATACTCAAGATCACGGTACCTGTTCAACATCTCATCAATCGGGCCGCGATTATCATCGGTTAACAGGTCTGTTTTATTCAGCAGGATCACAGGCTCAATGCCGCTGAGTTCGGACGCAACCAGATATCTGTCGATCAGATTGGCAAAGGGGGTGGGTTCTACAGCAATGGTTATAACAATAAAGTCGATATTGGCAGCAACCGGCTTCATCTCACCGTATGGGTTCGGCCGCAGCAATTCGGTAGAGCGTTCCTGCTTGGCAACTACAACGCCACTCTCTTTACCCATGCGCCAGATAACCCGGTCACCGGTAACCAGTTGTCCAAGGTTAGTTCGCATATGGCAGCGGAAGATTTCCCCTTGTGCATCACCGTCAGTCGCTTCGACATCCACCGTGCGGCCGAAGTGAGAGATGATCAGGCCGTGTTGTTCAGGGCCTAAGTCGCTGCTTTCGAGTTGCTGATCAATAGAGGCATCTTTTTTTGAAGCACGGGCGGCACGCTCTTCCTGAATTTTCTGAATACGCCAGTTTTGCCGACGTGTAAGTTTACGTTTCGCCATAATTTAAAATGCGATTTTGGGATCGCAAAAAGTGCCTTTATCAAAGAAAGATAAGAGAATGTACGTTATTCTAAGGGAAATGCCAGAGCCTGTTAACAGTAAGCAACACGCGAATGGCTCTGTTGCCTATATCGATTCTGGAGGTGCTAAGTGACTGACAAGAATAATTTGATCTGGATTGATCTGGAAATGACCGGGCTTGAACCAAAAACCGATGTCATAATCGAGATCGCAACCATAGTGACGGATTCAGATCTGAATATTCTGGCGGAAGGTCCGACTCTGGCCATTCATCAACCGGACGAAGTGCTGGATGCTATGGATGAATGGTGCACCAATCAGCACGGTAAGTCTGGACTGACCCAGCGGGTGAAAGACAGCAAAGTTACAGAAGCTGAAGCAGAACAACAAACAATCGAATTCCTTAAGCAGTATGTTGAAGCAGGAGCTTCACCTATGTGCGGTAACAGTATCGGTCAGGATCGCCGTTTTCTGGATAAATACATGCCGGAGCTGGAAGCGTTTTTCCATTACCGCAATCTGGATGTGAGTACGCTTAAGGAATTGGCTAAGCGCTGGAAACCGGAAGTTGCAGCGGGCGTGGTGAAAAAAGGCTCACATCTGGCGCTGGATGATATTAAAGACTCTATTGAAGAGCTAAAGCACTATCGGGAACACTTTATTAAAGTGGATTAAAAAATAAGTTTATTTCGTCGTAGGTGCTCATTAAGTGGTGGTGCCTGCGGCACCTCGCCTTTCTTAAGCTGATCAATCGCCCACTCCACGTGCTCCCGCACAACCTCGGATGGATGCTCGAGTTTTTTCTTTAACGCTGCTTCAATTAATTCGCCACCCGAGCTATTCCCCAGAGCAACAGCAATATTGCGTAACCAGCCAATATAACCGGTGCGACGAATCGCTGAGCCTTCAGTGCGTTTCAGAAACTCTTCTTCTGTCCATTCAAACAGTTCCAGCAGGCTGCTTTTATCCAGTTTCTGGCGAGGGTGGAAATCCTGTTCTTCAGTGAAATTGGAGAATCGGTTCCATGGACAGATGAGCTGGCAATCGTCACAACCAAAAATGCGGTTACCCATCAGAGGTCTTAGGTCTTCCGGGATTGAACCATCCAGCTCAATTGTCAGATAAGAGATACAACGGCGTGCGTCCAGAACGTTTGGTTCAGGAAAGGCATTGGTTGGGCAAACATCTAAACATGCGGTGCATTTTCCGCAGTGGTTATCTGTTTCAGGAGCATCAATCGGCAACGGCAGATCGATAAACAGCTCGCCAAGAAAAAACATAGAGCCTGCACTGCGGTTTAGCACCAGAGTGTGCTTGCCGCGCCAGCCAATGCCGGCTTTTTCTGCCAGTGGGCGTTCCAGAATGGGAGCGCTGTCCACAAAGGCCCTGAAAACACTGCCGCCGACGGCTTTATCAATTTTCTTGCCCAGTTCGGTCAGGCGTTTGCGGATCAGCTTGTGGTAATCCCGGCCCAGGGTGTAACGGGAAACATAGGCCTGTTGGTTATCCGAAAGGTTATCCAGAGCGTGAGTTGAAGGCGGGAGGTAATCCATACGGACGCAAATAATCCGTTGGCTTCCTGGTAAGAGTTGATCCGCACTGAAACGTTTATCCAGATGATTTTCCAGATAAGCCATCTCACCGTGAAAGTTTTGTTCTAACCAGTTGAGGTAATGATCTTTTTCAGCGCTGAGATCGCAATCGGTGATGCCACATTGCTGAAAGCCCAGCTCCTGAGCCCAGCTTTTAATATCATCAGCCAACTGGTTAAGCATTTCTGGTGAGTAATCTGACATGGATTCAGGCTTGCTCTGTCCGACAGGTATTAACCATAATTACAGTAAATAAGGGAGTTAAACAGATGTCAGTAAACAGAGCTGCTTTACCTAAGCCATTATACACGGCTGATCAGACCCGTTCACTGGACCGGATTGCGATTGAGGAATTCGGTATTCCGGGTATTCGTTTGATGCAAAGGGCAGGGCATGCGGTGTTTGCTGAAATAGTGGAGCGTTTCCCTCAGTTGAAATCCATCAGTATCTTTGCCGGAGCCGGTAATAACGGCGGTGATGGTTTGATCATTGCCTTGCTAGCCAGACAGAAAAACATTGATGTGCAGCTCATTTGTGTCGGCTCAGAGGATTTTCCTGAAAAATTACAGGGTGAAGCGCGTCAGGCCTGGAAACTCTTGGGTGAAATTAATGGGGAATATGAGCTCTATAAGCCCGGTATGGCGATTCGGGGAGATTTGATCGTTGATGCTCTGCTTGGTACGGGTTTGTCCGGCGATGTTCGAGGTTTATTCAGGGATGCGATTAATCAGATAAATGCAGCCAGTACTCAAGTCATTGCCGTTGATATTCCATCGGGTATTTGTGCGGATACGGGGCGTGTACTTGGCGAGGCGGTAGTCTCAGATATTACGGTGAGTTTTATCGGGTTGAACCGTGGATTGTTAACGGGGGATGCAGTTAATTATTGTGGAGAGGTGCTGTTCGATAATCTGAAGGTTCCTGATGAGGCTTATGCGAAGGTACCCACTGTTGTTCACAGAACAACCCAACAGGACCTGCAAAGGCTGTTGCCGCAACGGGAGCGTTCATCTCATAAAGGTAAGAATGGTCATCTGCTGATTGTGGGTGGCAATCTGGGCATGGGAGGGGCTGCGCTTCTCGCGTCTGAAGCGGCAATCCGCAGCGGTGCTGGATTAGTATCACTGGCAACTCGGACTGAACACTTAACGGCATCTTTAAGTCGCTCCCCTGAGGTGATGTGCCATGGGGTGGAAAAGGTCGCGGACCTGAAACCTCTGATTTTTAAGGCGGATGTTGTCGTGATCGGCCCGGGTTTGGGTCAGAACGCCTGGGCTGAACAGATGTTGAGAGAGGTGCTGGCGACACATAAAAAAGTCGTGTTGGATGCGGATGCTCTGAATTTGATGGTAGAAAAGGAACTGTTTAACCCAGATGATGATCTGGAGAGTATCTGTACACCTCATCCCGGTGAAGCCTCACGCATATTAACTAAGCCGGTGGCTGAATTACTTCAGGACAGGTTCAAAACACTGGATGAATTGCAGTCTCGGTGCGGTGGTGCTGTTGTTTTGAAGGGGGCTGGATCGCTATCAACTGCAGGTAAGATGATCTCTTTGTGCAATAAAGGTAATCCAGGCATGGCAGTCGGGGGCATGGGCGATGTATTATCCGGCATCTGTGGCGCTTTTCTGTGTCAGGGTTTGGATACGGAAGAAGCCGCTGCGATGGCTGTTTATGTTCACGCAGCTGCGGCCGATTTAATAGCAGAAGATCAGGGTGAAATAGGACTGTTGCCTTCGGATCTGTGCCAAGTAATACCTAGAGTTATAAACAATAGCGATGAGTGATAAGTATCAGATTGTCCTGCCAGATGAGCAGGCAATGGTTGAGTTTGGGCATAAAATAGCCGCTGTGACTGCGGGCAAAGGTGTAATATTCCTGTTCGGTGACCTGGGAATGGGAAAAACAACCTTAAGTCGCGGTGTTCTCAGAGGCTGTGGTCATCAAGGTTCCGTTAAGAGTCCTACTTATACACTGGTTGAACCTTACGAGGTCGGAGATCAGCGTATCTATCATTTTGATTTGTATCGTTTGGCTGATCCGGAAGAGTTAGAGTTTTTAGGTATCCGGGATTATTTTGATGAGCAGGCTTTATGTCTGGTTGAATGGCCCGATAAGGGTAAAGGCTTATTGCCCGAGCCGGATCTTATTCTGCAAATAGAATTGGAAGGGTTAGGTAGAAAGCTGTCGTGGGAACCAAAAACTGAATATGGCAGTCAACTTGCCGATAAACTGTTAGATGTAAAAGCTTAGGAAGGGGTTTTCAGGCTTTGATGCAGTTGCTGAAGCTACGAAATTTGTATTGCTGTTTTATCGCATTTTGTCTGCTGCTGTGTGGGTCTTATCTGCACGCCGCTGACGTTAAAAATGTGCGCATCTGGTTGGCTCCGGATCACGCTCGTCTGGTTTTTGATATGACCGGGCCGGCTTCTCACAAAGTGTTTACCCTCAGTGGCCCCGACCGAATTGTTCTGGATGTGAACAAAGCCTCTATTTCTGCAGACCTCACCAAAGTTGGTTTAGATAAAAGCCCGGTACAGAGAATCCGCTCAGGTAAAAATGGCGATACTCTGCGTTTAGTGCTGGATCTGAAACGCGCCGTAAGACCCAAAAGCTTTGAATTGAAACCAAACCAGAAATATGGCCATCGCCTGGTACTGGATCTTTACGAAAAAGAGAAAGTAAAAAAACCGGTTAAATCAGCCTTGCCTAAGCCGGTAGCAGGCAGGGATATTATTGTTGCCATTGATGCCGGGCATGGTGGTGAAGATCCGGGAGCCATAGGCCCTGGGCGGGTCTATGAGAAAGTCGTTGTGATGGCGGTTGCAAAAGAGCTGAAGCGATTGCTCGATCGCACACCGGGCTACAAAGGTAAATTAACCCGTACCGGTGACTATTACATCAGTTTGCGCGGTCGAACCAAAGCAGCTCGGAAACAGAATGCAGATCTGTTTGTGTCTATTCATGCGGATGGTTTTAAAGATAAGCGTGCCCGTGGCGCATCTGTCTGGGTGCTTTCCTCCAGAGGTGCGAGTAGTGAAATGGGTCGCTGGCTCGCGCGTAAAGAAAACAGTGCTGATCTGATTGGTGGTGTGGGCAGTGTAAGTCTGGAAGATAAAGATGATGTGCTCGCCAGTGTGCTGTTGGACATGTCTATGACGGCCAGTCGTGAGGATAGCCGTTCAGTCGCAAAACAGATCCACTCAAATATTCGTCGTTTCGCCAAAATGCACAAGCCTCATGTGGAACAGGCTGGTTTTGCAGTGCTGAAATCACCGGATATTCCGTCAATTTTGGTTGAAACAGGTTTTATTACGAACCCTGGTGAAGCGGCCAAACTGAAAACTAAAAGTTATCAGAAGAAAATGGCGAACGCGATTTATCAGGGGATCACCCAGCACTTCAGCCGTAAACCCCCAGCTTTAACCTATATTGCCCAGCGCAAAGCTGAGAACAATAAAACCCACAAAGTGGTTTCTGGCGATACTCTGTCCGTCATTGCTTCCAGAAACGGTGTATCATTGAGCGCATTACGCAAAGCGAACAACCTGAAAAATGACCGGATTAAGGTAGGTCAGGTGTTACGCATTCCTAAGAGTTAAAGCAAAAAAGTTAAAACCAAGGAACATTCATGTCTCGAATTCAGCTGCTGTCCCCGCGGCTTGCCAACCAGATTGCTGCGGGTGAAGTTGTTGAGCGCCCTGCATCTGTCATCAAAGAAATACTGGAAAATAGCCTGGATGCCGGCGCCAATAAGATTGATGTGGAAGTTGAGCAGGGCGGCATCAAACTGATGCGAATTCGTGATAATGGCAGTGGCATTGAAAAAGACGACCTGCCTTTGGCATTGAGCCGTCATGCAACGTCCAAAATCACTGCCCTGGAAGATCTGGAGGCGGTTGGCAGCCTTGGTTTTCGTGGGGAGGCACTGGCCAGTATCAGCTCTGTCTCCCGTTTAAACCTGACTTCGCGTCAGGCTGATCAGGGTAATGCCTGGACGGTGCAAACCGAAGGCCGGGATATGGAGGCGCAACTTGAGCCTGCGGCTCATCCACAAGGTACAACAGTTGAAGTTAAAGACCTGTTCTTTAATACCCCGGCACGACGTAAATTTCTGAAGACTGAAAAAACAGAATTTCGCCATCTCGAAGAGGTGGTAAAGCGTCTGGCGTTGAGCCGTTTTGATGTTGCATTTCAGCTCCGTCACAACGGTAAGGTGATTCACCAGCTGAGACAGGCTGATAGCGAAATTGAACAGGAACGCCGTGTGGCGAGTATCTGCGGTTCAGCGTTTATCGATAATGCCTTAAAAGCTGATGTAGTGGCTGAAGCTTCAGGCCTTAGACTCTGGGGTTGGGTGGGTTTACCTACTTTCTCTCGAAGTCAGGCTGATCTGCAGTACTTTTTTGTTAATGGCCGCATGATTCGCGACAAAGTTGTCACTCATGCTGTGCGACAGGCCTATTCAGATGTACTTTATCATGGCAGGCACCCGGCTTATGTATTGTTCCTGGAGCTGGATCCTGCGCTGGTGGATGTCAACGTGCATCCAACTAAGCATGAAGTGCGCTTCCGTGAAAGCCGATTAGTCCATGACTTTTTGTTCAGAACTTTGCATCGTCTGATCGCGGATATGCGCCCAGAGGATCAACTGGCAGAAGCGGCAGCTACTAACCCGGCAATGGGTCTTCAGCCACAAAATCAGCCTGAACAGCAGAACTTTGAACAGTCCAGAATGGCGTTTAGAAGTTCCCCTGCACAGTCGCGCTTTACATCACCTAATACGCATTATCAGAGTTCTCAACCCAGTGTGAATCAGGTGCGGGAACAAATTAGCGGTTATGGTGCTTTGCATCCTGAAGTTGAGCAAAGGCCTTCTGCGGAGAATGTTGGCTCTTTTGACTCGCAACCTCAGGCTGAAGAGGAGTGTCCGCCACTCGGCTATGCAGTCGCCCAGATACACGGGGTGTTTATTCTGGCTGAAAACCAACATGGTCTGGTTGTTGTGGATATGCACGCCGCGCATGAGCGTATTGTATACGAGCGTATGAAGCAATCTTATGAGCAGGATGTTGTAAGGTCTCAGCCATTATTAGTTCCTTTGAGCCTTGCTGTAAGCCAAAGGGAAGCGAATTGTGCTGAAGAGCAGGCAGAAACCTTTAAGCGTCTAGGTTTCGAACTGGCTCGAATGGGCGAAGAAACGCTGGTGGTTCGTCAGGTTCCAGTATCGCTGGCTAAAGGCAATGTGGAACAACTGATTCGAGACGTGTTGTCCGATATGCTGGTTTATGGTGAGAGCAAACGCATAGAACAGCATATCAATGAACTTCTGGGTACTATGGCGTGTCATGGAGCCGTCAGGGCGAATCGTCAACTGACTCTGCCGGAGATGAATGCGCTGCTGAGGGATATGGAGCAGACCGAGCGAAGCGGCCAGTGTAACCATGGTCGCCCCACATGGACCCAGATGAGCATGAGTGATCTGGATAAACTGTTCATGCGCGGGCAATAGGAGCAGTCAGTTGGAAAATCTTCCTGTTGTTTTTTTAATGGGGCCAACCGCATCCGGCAAAACTGATCTGGCCATGAAGCTCTACGACAGCCTTCCCTGCGAGATTGTCAGTGTCGATTCCGCCATGATCTACAAAGGAATGGATATTGGCACCGCTAAGCCGGATGCTGAAACGTTACAGCGCTATCCGCATCGTCTGATTGATATTTGTGATCCTACAGAATCCTATTCTGCGGCTGAATTTCGTAGAGATGCTCTTGCAGAAATCAAAGAAATTCGTGATGCAGGAAAAATTCCCATCCTAACCGGTGGAACTATGTTGTATTTTCATGCTCTTAGGAATGGCCTTGCGCAATTGCCTGAAGCAGATCCAGTGGTTAGACAACGTTTATTGGATGAAGCGGAGCAGATGGGATGGCCACATATGCATGCCAGGCTTGCGGAAGTGGACCCTGAATCAGCTGAAAGATTGAATCCAAACGATTCACAGCGATTGCAACGGGCACTGGAAGTCTATGAGATTTCGGGTCGTACAATGACAGAGCTCTGGGCTGAGCAGGAAAAACAGAAGCCTGATTTTCCAATTATCTCAATGGCAGTTATGCCAGATGATCGGGCGGAACTGCATCAGCGTATAGAGAAGCGCTTCGATATTATGCTGGAACAGGGATTTATTGATGAGGTTCGTCAACTTTGGGAACGCGGTGATCTGAATCTGCAGATGCCTTCGGTACGTTGTGTTGGTTATCGACAGGTTTGGGAGTATTTTTCCGGGACCTGGGACTATGAGACCATGCGCTTTAAAGGCATTGTCGCGACGCGGCAATTGGCAAAAAGGCAGGTAACATGGCTCAGAAGTTGGGAAAATTTGACCTGGATGGACACTCATGACCCAAAACTCCTCTCTAATGCCTTGAAATTAGTAGGGGGTGGCATTATATAATGTCATGCTGGTCTGCCAAAAGTTGTATCAGTATTGACCTGCAAAGCAGGCAATGCAGTTTCTGAATAATTGGCAGCCATATAATAACGAAGAAATAAAATAGAACGATTTTTTGTCGGGAAGGAGTTTGCAATGTCAAAAGGGCAGTCACTACAAGATCCTTATCTGAATGCGCTACGCAAGGAACGTATTCCGGTATCAATATTTTTGGTAAACGGTATTAAGCTGCAGGGACAGATTGAATCTTTCGATCAGTTCGTAATTCTGTTGAAAAATACTGTAAGCCAGATGGTTTATAAACACGCTATCTCTACAGTGGTGCCTGCTCGCCCTGTGAAGCTGCCAGCAGCTGATGAGAAAGCAGAGGACTAAGAATAATTGTTCTTTGAACGACCTAAAAGCGGCGAACTTGCCGTTTTAGTACATATGAATCTGGCCGCTGAGGCCGATCAGGAAAGTCCAAAAGAGCTCGAAGAGCTTGCCATTTCTGCAGGTGCTGATCCGGTTGAGTTTTTAACCGGATCTTTAGCACACCCGAATCCCAAGTTTTTTATCGGTCAGGGTAAATTAGAAGAGCTGCGAGAGCTGGTGCAGATGCACGATGCTCAACTGGTTATCTTTAATCATGCCTTGAGTCCAGCGCAGGAACGAAATATTGAACGCGAGATCAAATGTCGCGTTCTGGACCGTACCGGTTTGATTCTGGATATCTTCGCACAGCGAGCTCGTACCCATGAGGGTAAGCTGCAGGTTGAGCTGGCGCAGCTGGATCACATGTCTACCCGTCTTGTGCGAGGTTGGACTCACCTTGAACGTCAGAAGGGTGGTATCGGTCTGCGTGGTCCAGGTGAAACCCAGCTGGAAACGGATAGGCGACTGCTCCGAGCGCGGATGAAGTCCATCTACAAACGATTGGATAAAGTTCGTAAGCAGCGGGATCAGGGCCGGCGTTCGCGTAAGCGTGCAGAAGTGCCGACACTTTCTCTTGTCGGTTATACCAACGCGGGCAAATCAACACTCTTCAATTCTCTGACGACCTCCGAGGTTTATGCGGCGGATCAGTTGTTTGCGACCCTTGATCCTACCTTAAGGCGTATCGAGATTGATGATGTAGGGCCTGCAATTCTCGCAGATACCGTAGGTTTTATCCGTCATCTACCACATAAATTGGTAGAGGCATTCCGGGCTACATTGCAGGAAACGATCGAAGCTACTTTGCTCCTGCATGTGATCGATTGTCACGACGATGACAGGCATGATCATATCGCCGAAGTAGAGGGTGTGCTGCGTGAGATTGGCGCTGACGAAGTGCCGGTACTTGAGGTTTATAACAAAATCGACCTGCTGGAAGGGCGTAAGCCTCGTATCGATCGGGATCAGGATGGTAAGCCTGTTCGTGTCTGGCTTTCAGCGGTTACGGGTGAAGGGCATGAATTGTTATTTGAGGCAGTCAATGAACTGCTTGCAGATGATGTGTTTCATGATAAGTTGTGCCTGCAACCGGATGAAGGGCAATTCAGGGCCCGTCTTTATGAAAGTGGAGCGGTGCTTTCGGAACAATATGATGAAAAAGGATCTATTATTCTGGAGGTGCGTATGCAGAAGAAAGATATACTACAGATATTGAGTCATCTGGGCATGGCAAGGGAACGTTGTTTCCCTGTTGAAGTCAGTCCCTGGTAACAAATATCTGTAAGAGGTTGAAAAATTAGGGCGCAGCCCAAATACCTCGTTTATAGTTAATTTACAGGTAATCTCTGCCGAATAATATTTTCCGCAGAATTATGCTTTAATCAGCCAACTTGTTGTTTTTATACGGAGTGACGTATGGCTTGGAATGAGCCTGGTGGTAATGGTAACAACCAAGACCCTTGGGGTGGTGGTAATGACAACCGCGGGGGTAAAGGTGGAGGCGATCAGGGGCCTCCGGATCTTGATGAGGCGCTGCGCAAACTGCAGGATAAGCTGAATAATATTTTTGGCGGCAAAAAATCATCAGGTGGATTTGGTGGCAACGGTGGCAATACTGGTTCCGGTGCAGGGTTCTTCTGGGTGGTTGTGCTGATTGCTGTTCTGGTTTGGGGCGGTATGGGTGTCTACACCGTCGATCAGCAGGAACAGGGTGTTGTTTTGCGTCTGGGTAAATTCAGCGAAACAGTTGGCCCTGGTCTGCAATGGAATCCGCCGCTCATTGATGCTGTTGTACCTGTAAATGTTACAGCGGTAAGAACGCGCGATCATCGTGGTCTGATGCTGACCAAAGATGAAAACATCGTTGATGTTGAGATGACAGTACAGTACGTGATCTCCAACGCTAAAGACTTTGTTCTCACCGTGCGTGATCCTGAAGCCAGTCTTTCGCATGCAGCAGAATCAGCATTGCGTCATGTTGTAGGTTCCACAGATATGCACTCTATCCTGACACAAGGTCGAGAGGCCTTATCTGTTCAGGTTCAGGGGCTTATTCAGGATTACATGAAAGGATACGGCACAGGTCTTCAGATCTCCAAGGTCAACATCAAAGAAGCGAAAGCTCCTGATCAGGTTCAGGATGCATTCGATGACGTGATCAAAGCGCGAGAAGATGAGCAGCGAGTTAAAAACGAAGCAGAATCTTATGCCAACGGTATCGTTCCAGAAGCGCGTGGTCAGGCGCAGCGTATGCTGGAAGAGGCTAGCGCATATCGCGAACAGGTGATTGCTCGTTCTGAAGGTGACGCGAACCGTTTCACAGCGTTGCTGAATGAGTATGAGAAAGCGCCAGAAGTAACTCGCGAGCGTCTCTATCTGGATACTATGGAGGAAGTGCTGGCTCAGAATCCGAAAGTGCTTGTTGATGTCGAGGGCGGCAACAATATGATGTACCTGCCTCTGGATAAGATTGTTCAGAACCGTCCGATGGTTGGTGATGTGAATAATCCGGTCAGACTGGATAGTCAGAGCCTGAGAGAAGTTACAGATCAGGTTGTTGACCAGTTACGTCAACGTCAGAGCAGCCGTAGGGAGGGTCGATAATGAACTCTAAATCATTAGTAATGATCATTATCTTTGCGGTTGTCGTATTGATTGGTCAAAGTACACTGTACATTGTTAAAGAAACTGAGCGTGCGGTATTACTGAAGTTCGGTGAGGTATCTGAAGCAGATGTGCCCCCAGGGCTGCATTTTAAAATTCCAGTAATGAACAAAGTACGTAAGTTTGATTCGCGTATTTTAACGCTGGATGCTCGTCCTCAGGCTTACCTGACATTAGAGAAAAAACGTTTGATCGTAGATTCTTTTGTTAAGTGGCGTGTGGCCGATGTTCAGAAATACTACACAGCA
This sequence comes from Neptuniibacter sp., assembly GCA_049596335.1. GTDB lineage: Bacteria > Pseudomonadota > Gammaproteobacteria > Pseudomonadales > Balneatricaceae > Neptuniibacter. The sequence continues at coordinate 20,066 of JBMYLM010000005.1, read as the reverse complement.
ACATCGGGTAATGAATTTACTGCGGCGCAACTGTTGTCTGACCGAGTGGATACAGGTCTGCGTAACCAGTTCGGTGAACGTACTGTGACTGAGGTTGTATCCGGTGAGCGTGAAGAGCTGATGCGTGAGCTGACTAAGAATCTTAGTGAGATCGCCATTCAGGAGCTGGGTGTTGAGGTGGTTGATGTTCGTGTGAAACGAATCGATCTGCCGCAAGAGGTTTCTGAATCGGTTTATGATCGTATGCGTACTGAACGTGAGCGTGAAGCGCGGGAAATTCGTTCCCGTGGTAAAGAGCTTGCTGAAGGTATCCGAGCAGATGCGGATCGTCAGAAGACAGTAATCGAGGCGGAAGCTTATCGAGAATCCCAGCAGGTTCGAGGTGAAGGTGATGCGGTTGCTGCCAAGAATTATGCGGAAGCGTATTCTGACAACCCTGAGTTCTACTCTTTCTACCGAAGCCTGCAGGCTTATCGTGAATCCTTCGGTCAGAGCGGTGATGTGTTGGTGCTGAAACCAGATAGTGATTTCTTCAAATATCTGGGTCAGCCTAAAGCAGAGTAAAAATTGCTGTAAAAGTGAACAAAACGCGGAATCAGGGGGAGGCATTCCTCTGATTCCGTGGTAGAATATCGCAACCGGGTTAAAGCCCGGTTTTTTTGTGGCAGTGCTATTTTGTTTTTCGGGAATAAAGATGCCCTCTGAATTACTCCATGAGTTGGCCATCGGCTTCTGTTTGATGCTTATCCTTGAAGGGATTATCCCGTTCCTTTATCCACAGCGCTGGCGCAATCTGGTGCAGCAATTGTCCCTGGTGAATGATCGTTCTCTCCGCCTGATTGGTCTGGCGAGTATGACTCTGGGTGTGGTTGCACTTTATATAGTGAATTAATTACACAGCCCTTTGCGGGTTGGTTTAGCAGAGATACGGAGTACTACATGGCATTGGCAGATCGTTGGTTGCTTCCGGAAGGTATTCAGGAGCTTCTTCCAGCGCAGGCCCGTCGCGTTGAGGTTGTGCGCAGACGGTTACTGGATCTGTATGAGCAGTGGGGTTATGACCTGGTGATGACCCCGGTTATGGAGCATCTGGAATCTTTGCTGACCGGTGTAGGGCATGATCTTGATCTGAGTACAGTAAAAGTAACGGATCAATTGAGCGGCCATTCACTGGGTGTTCGAGCTGATATCACGCCACAGGTAGCGCGTATTGATGCGCACCGCCTTCGTGAAGAAGGTGTGACTCGTTTATGTTACTGCGGCACTGTAGTGCACGCTCTTCCGGCTCAGCCATTGGCTTCCCGTAACCCTCTGCAGTTGGGGGCTGAGCTATACGGTCACTCAGGTATTGAGAGTGATGTAGAAGTTATCTCCCTGATGATTGAGACCTTGCAGACTGCGGGTGTTGACCAGGAATTGAGCCTGGATCTTGGTCATGTTGATGTGTTTTCCGGCCTGATGCAACTTGCAGAACTGTCTTCTGCTCAGCAAGAAGAGTATCAGGATATCCTTAAGCGTAAAGCGTTGCCTGAATTGGTAGATTTTGTAGCTGCACTGGAAATTGATGATTCCATTAAGGCCTATCTGGCAGAATTGCCAAAAATGAATGGTGGCCTGGAAGTGTTGGATCGTGCAGAAGCGTTGTTTGCACAGGCTCCAGAGCAAGTAGCTGAAGCAATTGCTTATCTGCGTGATGTCTCTGCGCGAATCGCTCTGAGGTTCCCTGAACTGGATCAGTATTTCGATCTCAGCGAACTGCGTGGTTACAACTATCACACAGGTATTGTGTTTTCTGCGTATACGCCATCTTATGGTCAGGCGATTGCCAAAGGTGGGCGTTACGACAATATTGGTCGTGATTTTGGTCGAGCAAGACCTGCGACTGGATTTAGTACAGATATGAAAACCCTGATTGAACTCTCTTCAGTAAGTCTGAATGAGCTTCAGCAGGTATTGGCTCCTGTGTCTGAAGATGCTGCTCTACTGGCTAAAGTAAAGCAGTTGCGTTCTGAGGGAGTGCGAGTGATTTATGCGCTACCGGGTGCATCGCTTCCAACTGAAAGTGACGCTGAACTGGTGCAGAAAAATGGTGAGTGGGTCGTATCGGCTCGCTGATTAGCAAAGAAATTCCTAAGTAAACTTAAAGTTAAGTAGGCAACAATGGGCAAAAACGTAGTTGTTCTGGGTACCCAGTGGGGTGACGAAGGTAAAGGTAAGATCGTAGATCTGCTGACAGACCAGGCTTCAGCGGTAGCACGCTTCCAGGGTGGTCATAATGCTGGCCATACATTGGTAATTGATGGTGAAAAAACGGTATTGCACCTGATCCCATCCGGCATTCTGCGTGAGAATGTTGTATGTATGATCGGTAACGGTGTTGTTCTTTCACCGGAAGCTTTGTTGAAAGAGATTAAAGGTCTGGAAGAAGCGGATGTGCCAGTTCGTGAGCGTCTGCGTCTGAGCCCTTCATGTCCATTGATTCTGCCATATCACATCGCTATGGATCAGGCGCGTGAAGTTGCGCGTGGTAAAGCGAAAATCGGTACAACAGGTCGTGGTATTGGTCCTGCTTATGAAGATAAAGTGGCTCGTCGTGGTTTGCGTCTGGCTGATCTTCTGGACAAAGAGCGATTTGCAGAAAAACTGAAAGAAGTTATGGAATACTATAACTTCCAACTGGTTAACTACTACAAGGCAGATGCTGTAGATTACCAGGCAGTTCTTGATGAAACTCTGGCTATGGGTGAAGAGCTGGCGCCAATGGTTGCCGATGTCACTGCGATGCTGCATGAACTGCGTAAAGCAGGCAAAAACATCATGTTTGAAGGTGCGCAGGGTTCACTGCTGGATATCGACCACGGTACTTACCCATATGTTACTTCTTCAAACACAACTGCTGGTGGTACTTCTACGGGTAGTGGTTTTGGTCCACTGTATCTGGATTACATTCTGGGTATCACTAAGGCATACACAACTCGTGTAGGTGGTGGTCCTTTCCCAACTGAGCTGCATTGTGATGTAGGTCAGGGCCTGGCAGAGCGTGGTCATGAGTTTGGTTCTACTACCGGTCGTGCACGTCGTTGTGGTTGGTTTGATGCGGTTGCTCTTAAGCACGCAATTCAGATTAACTCTGTATCAGGTATCTGTCTGACTAAACTGGACGTTCTAGATGGCATGGATGAAATTAAAATCTGTGTGGGCTATGAAGATGCAGCAGGCAATGTTGTCACTTCTCTGAGTGGTAGTGAAGACTACGAAGCAGTTAAGCCAGTTTACGAAACAATGTCGGGTTGGAGTGATTCCACTGTAGGCGCTAAGTCCCTGGAAGAGCTACCAGCGGAAGCAGTTGCATACATCAAGCGTTTGGAAGTGCTGATTGAGGCTCCAGTGGATATTATCTCTACAGGCCCTGATCGAATTGAGACAATTGTGCTTCGCAACCCTTATGAAGCGTGAAAGTTGAGTCTATAAAAAAAACCGGCATCTGCCGGTTTTTTTATGTCTGATTTCTGTTACTTCAGATCATCTGTTAAGGAGGGTTGGAGTCCCTTCAACAGTGCTTTAAACATCTTAGGGTTGCCGGCAATCAGGTTGCCGTTGTTACGGAAGTTGTTGCCGCCAGAGAAATCGCCTACCAGTCCGCCTGCTTCCTGAACCAGCATAATACCAGCTTCCATTTCCCATGGATTTAAGCCGATCTGGTAAAAACCGTCAATTCTGCCAGCAGCGGTGTAAGCCAGATTTAATGCTGCTGAACCACCATTATAAATGGTGCCGCCGGAGGTGGTGATGTCACGGAAGATATTCAGGTAGGCTTCCAGGTGGTTTTTATCGCTGGTTCGATTGAAGAAGCCAGTACCGATCAGAGAGTTTTCTACTGTCTTGTGGTTGCTTACTCTTAGGCGTTTTCCGTTCAGTTGCGCACCGTGACCACGGCTAGCAGTGAACTCTTCACCAGTGATTGGGTTAAGAATCAGAGAGTGTTCAATACGGCCATTCTGCTGCCCTGCCATGCTGATAGCAAAAACAGGCAATCCATTTGAGAAATTAGACACACTGTCGATCGGGTTGATAGTCCAGCTGAATTCCGGGCCTTCACCTATTGGCGCGTGTTCGCCAGTATATTCACCAATCACCTTGTGGTTAGGGTAGGCTTTCTGGATCGTGTGGACGATGCTCAGTTCAGCTTTCTGGCAGGTGTCACTGAGTAGTTTTGCGACATCGGATTGTTCTGATTTGACCAGATCTAAACGCTCTACTGCGCGAACGATCTGTTCGCCTGCAACGCGTGCTGCGCGCAAGGCAATGTTTACCATGGGTTGCATTGTGTATGAACCTGAAGCGTGTTCGTGAAATTAATCGACGCATTATACCTGAGGATTATGTGTGGTGTGAATAAGTGGTTGAATGCTTCCTGTCTGTTAGAATAGCGCGCTCTATAAAGAATGAGTAAAGCAATGTCTGCAGAAATACGAATTGTGTTGGTTAATACAAGTCATCCGGGAAATATAGGTGGTGTTGCCCGGGCGATGAAAAATATGAAGTTTTCGGAGCTTCACCTTGTTGAACCAAAAAAATTTCCTCATATAGAGGCTGATAACAGGGCTTCGGGTGCAACTGATATTTTAGAAAATGCTGTTGTTCATGAAACTCTGGAGCAAGCCATTGCTGACTGTCATCTTGTTGTTGGTACAAGTGCTCGTGGCCGACATATCCCGTGGCCGGTTGTTGATCCTAGAGAGCTTTCCTCTATTGTCAGTAGTGCCGGTGATAAAAAAATAGCGGTTGTATTCGGCAGAGAAGATCGCGGCTTAACCAATGAGGAGCTGCATCTTTGTCATCACCATGTGCATATTCCATCTAACCCGGATTTTAGTTCTCTGAATCTCGCGGCCGCAGTTCAGGTTATTACCTATGAATTGAGAATGGCTGGTTTATATCAAGAACAGACAGAAGAGAATAAGCCACAATGGGGAACGGATTGGGATATTGATTTAGCGGAAAGTGCGGACCTGGAGCGTTTGTTTGCACACCTTGAAGAAACGTTGATCGATATTGATTTTCTTGACCCGGATAACCCGCGGCAACTGATGGCGCGTTTGCGTCGCCTTTATTTGCGGTCGGTACCGGATAAGGTGGAGGTGAATATCCTCAGGGGTATCCTCACTGCGATGCAGAAACAGCTGAACGATTAGTCTTTCAGCTAAGGTCGTGGGGTTCTGAATAAATTTCGTGTAGAATTCACGCACCTACTCATATAAAGACCTATAATAAAGGTAGGATATTTAGTTGACCTTTTTGGTCAGGTATTGCATAATCGCCGCATTGCTAATGTGCATTGGGTGAAAATTATGCGACTGACGACTAAGGGTCGATATGCTGTCACAGCTATGCTGGATCTTGCGCTTCATGAGGGTAAAGGCCCTATAAGCTTGGCAGACATTTCCGAAAGGCAGGGTATTTCTCTGTCATATCTCGAGCAACTGTTTGCGAAGCTGCGCCGTAATGAGCTGGTGCGTAGTGTTCGTGGTCCTGGCGGCGGATACCAGTTAAATCGCCAGCAGGCTGAAATCAATGTTGCTCAGGTTATTGATGCGGTTAATGAATCAGTAGAAGCGACAGGTTGTAATCGCCAGGGTGACTGCCAGGGTGGTGATATCTGTCTTACGCATCATCTTTGGTGCGACCTTAGTGATCAGATTCATCTGTTTTTGAGTGGCATTTCGTTAGCTGATCTGATGGCGCGAAAGGATGTGCAGGATATTTCTGAGCGACAGGATTTGTTGCATATGGATGGCGTTTTGGCGACCACTCGTATTACAGATAATGAAAAAGCAGTAGTTTAAGTACGTGCGGAGATAATTAATGAAAACACCGATTTATCTGGATTATTCAGCAACTACGCCGGTTGACCCGCGTGTTGCAGAAAAAATGATCGACTGTCTGACGATGGAAGGTAATTTTGGTAATCCGGCCTCGCGTTCACATCTGTTTGGGTGGAAGGCTGAGGAGGCGGTTGAGAACGCTCGACGTCAGGTGGCGGATCTGATCAATGCAGATCCTCGTGAAATTGTTTGGACTTCTGGTGCAACAGAATCAGATAACCTGGCGATCAAAGGCGCAGCTCACTTCTATCAGAAGAAAGGCAAGCACATCATTACATCTAAAATTGAGCACAAAGCGGTTTTGGATACTTGTCGCCAACTTGAGCGTGAAGGTTTTGAGGTTACTTACCTTACTCCTAATGCTGAAGGTTTGATTGAGCCTTCTGCTGTTGCTGAAGTCATTCGTGAAGATACTATTCTCGTATCCCTGATGCATGTGAATAACGAGATTGGAACGATCACCGATATCAAAGCAATTGGTGAACTGACTCGTTCCAAAGGCATCGTGTTTCATGTTGATGCTGCACAAAGTGCGGGCAAAATTGAAATTGACATGTCTGACTGCAAAGTGGATCTGATGTCGATTTCTGGCCACAAAATGTATGGGCCTAAAGGTATTGGTGTTCTGTTTGTGCGCCGTAAGCCGCGTATCCGCCTGGAAGCACAGATGCATGGTGGTGGTCATGAGCGTGGTATGCGTTCTGGAACTTTGGCAACTCACCAGATTGTTGGTATGGGCGAAGCAGCTCGCATCTGTAAAGAAGATATGCAGAAGGACACCGAGCGTGCTATTGCGTTGCGCGATCGCTTCTGGGCTGGTGTTCAGGATATGGAAGAAGTTTACCTGAACGGTTCAAAAGAGCAGCGTGTACCGGGTAATCTGAATGTCAGCTTTGCCTTCGTTGAAGGTGAATCTCTGCTGATGTCCTTAAAAGATCTGGCTGTTTCTTCAGGTTCTGCATGTACTTCTGCGAGCCTGGAACCATCGTATGTTTTACGCGCACTTGGCTTAAATGATGAGTTGGCGCATAGCTCAATCCGTTTCTCGTTTGGTCGCTTCACGACTGAAGAGGAAGTGGATTATGCAGTAAATCAAATTCAATCTGCCGTTGGTAAATTACGTGAGCTATCTCCATTGTGGGATATGTATAAAGACGGTGTTGATCTGAGCAAAGTTGAGTGGGTACATCACTGATTTATCAGTGAGTATGAGGAGGTCTTTATGGCTTATAGTGATAAAGTTATCGATCATTACGAGAATCCACGTAATGTGGGTAAAATGGACGACAAAGAATCAAATGTTGGCACAGGTATGGTTGGAGCACCTGCATGTGGTGACGTGATGCGTCTGCAGATTAAAGTGAGTGACGAAGGCATCATTGAAGATGCGAAATTTAAAACTTACGGTTGTGGTTCTGCTATTGCTTCTAGCTCTCTGGTAACAGAGTGGGTAAAGGGTATGTCCCTGGATGAAGCTGAACAGCTAAAGAACACAACAATTGCTGAAGAGCTGGCTCTGCCACCAGTGAAGATTCACTGCTCGGTTCTGGCTGAAGATGCGATCAAGGCAGCAGTTGCTGACTACAAAGAAAAACAGGACAAGTAAGCCGTAAGGTTTACTTTCTCGGAGATTCAGAAGTATATGGCTATTACAATGACTGATGCGGCTGCTGATCATGTCGCTCGTTATCTTGAGAAGCGTGGGCATGGTGAAGGTGTTCGTTTGGGCGTAAGAACCTCCGGCTGCTCTGGAATGGCATACGTTCTGGAATTCGTTGATGAGGCTCTGGATGAAGATCAGGTTTTTACTGGTCCTCAGGATGTAAAAATCTACATCGACCCTAAGAGCCTCGTTTATCTTGATGGAACAGAGTTGGACTTTGTTAAAGAGGGGTTGAATGAAGGTTTCAAATTCAATAACCCTAACGTATCCAGTGAATGTGGCTGCGGTGAGAGCTTTAACGTCTAATCTGCTCTGGCATCAAGATGGATATCAGTAAAAACTACTTCGAATTTATTGGTCTGCCAGTGTCTTATCATCTTGATCGGTCTGAGCTTTCAGATCGGTCAAGAGAACTTCAAAAAACACTTCACCCGGACCGTTACGCTCATCTCTCAGATCATGAGCAACGAGTGGCTGTGCAGTATATGGCCTATCTTAATGAGGCTGTAGCCACGCTTAAATCCCCTTTGCTCAGGGCTCAGTACCTTTTGCAGTTGCAAGATATAGATACAACCAGTGAGTCTTCTACTGCAATCGATCCTGTGTTTCTAATGCAGCAGATGGAGCTGCGTGAGCGCTTAGAGGAAATTCCTTCAGCATCTGATCCTTTCGATGAATTAGAGGAGTTGAATGGTGAAGTTGTCGCTGTGCTGGAAAAGTTACGTGCTTCTTTTGTGCAGAGTTACGAATCTGGTGATCTTTCATCGGCCACATCTGATGTCCGAAAAATGCAATTTTTAGAAAAGCTACTTCTAGAGATCGAAAGATTGGAAGATAAGCTGGAAGATTAAAAAGACCTTATGGCATTACTTCAAATAGCGGAACCGGGGCAGAGTGAAGCTCCGCATCAGCACAAATTGGCAGTGGGTATTGATTTAGGTACCACCAATTCCCTGGTTGCTTCAGTTAAAAGCGGTGAGGCAGTGACTTTGCCGGATATTGATGGCCAGCATTTGCTGCCTTCGGTTGTGCGTTATCTGCCCTGCGGCAATATTCAGATTGGTGAAGAGGCGCGAGGTTTTGCTTCGGAAGATCCCTTCAATACCATTGTTTCTGTGAAACGTCTGATGGGTCGGGGTGAGGAGGATGTTAAATCTCTTGGAGATGAAGCGCCTTATCATTTTGAATCCAGCGACAGCGGTATGCCCTTCATTAAAACAGCTGGGGGTAATAAAAGCCCTGTTGAGGTGTCTGCAGAAATTCTGAAAAGCCTCACGCATCGTGCAGAGGATTCTCTGGGTGGTGAACTAGTCGGGGCAGTAATTACGGTACCTGCCTATTTTGATGATGCACAACGTCAGGCAACAAAAGATGCTGCCAAGCTAGCTGATCTCAAGGTTTTACGCCTGCTGAATGAACCAACAGCCGCAGCGGTTGCTTATGGTTTGGATCAGGGTAAAGAAGGTGTGATCGCGGTTTATGATCTCGGCGGTGGTACTTTCGATATCTCGATCCTGCGCTTAAACAAAGGTGTATTTGAAGTTCTCTCAACCGGTGGCGATAGTGCTCTGGGTGGTGATGATCTGGATATGGCTTTGGCTCAATGGTTTAGTGAGCAGATTGGTAAATCCGAAATCAACAGCTCCGAATCGCGCTATCTTCTGGAAAAGGCGCGTTTTGTAAAAGAGCAGCTTTCTGACCGAGAGCATGCCTGTGTGGTTCTTGAAATGGATTCGGGCTGTCATGAGTTTGATATTACTCGTGAGCAGTTTGATGAGTTGGTTTCACCGCTTATCAAGAAAACGATTCGGGCGTGTAAGAGAGCGCTTAAAGATGCAGCAGTTGCAGCGGAAGATGTCCTCGAGGTTGTCATGGTAGGGGGCTCCACTCGAGTGCCTCTGGTTCGGCAGCTGGTGCAGGACTTTTTCGGGCGTGAGCCTCATATTGATATTGATCCGGATAAGGTTGTAGCGGTTGGTGCAGCAATTCAGGCTGATGTGCTAGCCGGAAATAAACCTGACAGTGATATGTTGCTGCTGGACGTAATCCCGCTTTCACTGGGGTTGGAAACTATGGGGGGGCTGGCTGAAAAGATCATCCATCGTAATACTTCGATTCCTGTCGCTCGAGCGCAAGAATTCACAACCTATCAGGATGGTCAGACAGCAATGGCGATTCATGTGGTTCAGGGTGAGCGAGAGCTGGTACAGGATTGTCGTTCTTTAGCGCGTTTTGTTCTTCGTGGAATTCCGCCAATGGCAGCCGGTGCCGCTAAAATTCGGGTCACTTTTCAGGTGGATGCTGATGGCTTGCTAGGGGTTGCTGCAAAAGAGCTTACCTCGGGTGTTGAAAGCAGTATCCAGGTTAAACCTTCTTACGGCCTCGAGGATGCTGAAATTGCGGAAATGCTGAAAGCTTCCTATATGAATGCCTCGGAAGATAAAACAGCGCGCGCACTTCGTGAACAGCAAGTTGAAGCGGAGCGATTGATCCTGTCTTTGCAGGAAGCTTTAGCTGCTGATGGTGATTTGTTGCTTAGCGAGGAAGAGAGAGCGCAGCTCAACTCTGAAATTGATGTTTTGATCGAGCTAAGTAAAGGTTCCGATGCTCTGGCTATCGAAAAAGGTGTAACTGTGTTGGCAAAAGCGTCTGATGAGTTTGCTGCACGTAGAATGGATAACAGTATTCAAAAAGCTTTGCAGGGGCATAGCGTTGATGAATTGGGAGATGCAGGGTAATGCCGCAGATTATTTTTTTACCTCATGATGAACTATGCCCGGAAGGTAAAGTAATTGAAGCTGAGTCTGGTGTGACAGTGTGTGATGCCGCATTGGCGAATGGTATTGAGATCGAACATGCATGTGAGAAGTCTTGTGCTTGTACAACTTGTCATGTGGTAGTGCGTGAAGGTTTTGACTCCATGGAAGAGTCTGACGAGCTTGAAGATGACATGCTGGATAAAGCATGGGGTTTAGAGCCAGAATCGCGTTTGAGTTGTCAGGCAGTTGTGGGTGATGAGGATCTGGTAGTAGAGATTCCGAAGTATACGATTAATCAGGTGTCAGAACGTCATTAAGGAGGCTGTTATGAGTCTGAAATGGGTTGATGTGCTTGATATAGCGATTGAGTTGTCAGAGAAGTATCCGGACCAGGATCCGATGACAATCAGTTTTCCCGATTTGTATCAGAAAGTAATGGATCTGGAAGAGTTTGATGATGATCCGGATCGCTGTGGCGAAAAGATTCTTGAAGGCATCCAGATGGCCTGGATAGAGGAAATGGATTAAACCTACCTCTCTTCATACTAAAACCCAGCCTTGCTGGGTTTTTTAGGCTTTCAGACCTACTGTTTTCTGTCATCACTCTGGCGTATAATTGCGCGCTTAATTTCTGGAGTCATCCGAAAGCCCAATTGCACATAGCCTCAAGTATTCGTTGAGGGGGCTTTTGAATATCTCTTATCAATTTAATTTTGGAGCTTAAATAATGGCACTTGAGCGTACGTTCTCAATCATTAAACCAGACGCTGTTGCAAAAAACGTAATCGGCAAAATCGCTTCTCGTTTTGAATCAAACGGTCTGAAAATCGTTGAAATGCAGATGAAGCACCTGACTCAGGAAGAAGCTGAAGGTTTCTACGCTGAGCACAAAGAACGTCCTTTCTTTGGCGATTTGGTTGCGTTCATGACTTCTGGTCCTGTCGTTGTTCAGGTTCTGGAAGGTGAAAACGCAATTGCTCTGAACCGCGAACTGATGGGTGCGACTAACCCGCAGGAAGCTGCTGAAGGTACTATCCGTCGTGATTTCGCACAGTCTATCGATGCGAATGCGGTACACGGTTCAGATTCTCCAGCTTCTGCTGAACGTGAAATTGCTTACTTCTTCGGTAAGTAATCTTTTCGCCTCCGCTTATCTTTGTAGGTGGAGGCGTAATCCAACCATAGCGAGTAACTGTCATTAATGAGTGAGTCCGTTAAAAAAGTAAACCTGTTAGGTTTGTCGCCAGCGAAAATGGAAGCTTTCTTCGAAGAGATCGGAGAGAAGAAATTTCGTGCTACTCAGGTTTTGAAATGGATTCATCAATTAGGCGCCTGCAGCTTTGATGAGATGACTAACATCAGCAAAGCATTGCGTCAAAAATTGGCCGAAGTGGCAGAGATCCGTGAGCCAGAAGTTCTGTTAGAAAAAACATCAAAAGATGGCACTCGTAAGTGGGTAATTCGTACAGACAGTGGTTCCAGTGTCGAAGCGGTGCTGATACCTGATGGTGAACGTAAAACGTTATGTGTTTCTTCTCAGGTTGGTTGTTCTCTGGACTGTAGCTTTTGCTCTACGGGTAAACAGGGTTTTAACAGCAATCTGACTACAGCTGAAATCATTGGTCAGCTACGTATCGCTATCCGCTCATATGGTGACTACAACACAACTTCTCAGCGCGTAGTGAGTAATGTTGTGTTAATGGGGATGGGTGAACCCCTGATGAATTTCGATAATGTGGTTGATGCCATCACCCTGATGATGGAAGACAACGCATATTGTCTATCTAAGAGACGTGTAACGCTTTCAACGGCGGGTGTCGTACCTGCAATCGATAAGTTGAGAGAAGTGACTGATGTTTCTTTGGCGATCTCTTTGCATGCGCCTAACGATGACCTGCGTAATATTCTGGTGCCGGTCAACAAAAAATACCCGATCAAAGAGTTGGTAGCTGCGTGCAACCGTTATCTGGATAACCTGAACGATAAGCGGGTTATTACAGTCGAATACACTTTGATCAATGGTGTGAATGATTCACCTGAACATGCCAAGCAGCTTTTAAAGATTCTGCGTCGTATGCCATCCAAGCTTAATCTGATTCCGTTCAACCCATTCCCTAACTCAGGGTATGAGAGACCATCAGAGGAAAGAATACTGGCATTTAAAGAAATAATCGTTCATGGTGGGGTCGTTACTACGGTGCGTCGTACCCGTGGTGATGAAATCGACGCAGCGTGTGGCCAATTAGTGGGCCGTGTGGCGGATAAAACGCGCCGCAGCCAAAAATATATTCCTGTCACCCAGGATAGCGGTGAGCAGGAGTTGCGCAAAACCTGATAGGAAGCAGATTGGATGTTCGGAAGTGGAATGAAGCAGGTATGGGTAGTCATTATTGCCTTGGTAATGATTGGTTGTACACCTGGGGGCACAAAAACATCTGATAAGGCTGCAGCATACGAAAACTATTCGCGTTTAGGTTTTGAATATCTGCAAGTTGGCGATACCGTCAATGCTAAAACTGCGTTTAATCGTTCAATTGAGCTCAAATCCGGGTATGCGCAGGCATACAATGGCTTAGCCCTGGCCTTTCAATTGGAGGGTGATACTCAGCTGGCTGAAGATTATTTCCGTAAAGCTACAAAGCTTGAACCAGATTCAGCGATGATGCATAACAATTTTGGTGCTTTTCTTTTTTCTTTAGGGCGTTTTGAAGAGGCGTGTAGCGTGTTAGCTCGTGCTACCGAGGATCCTTTTTATCAAAGGCGTGCCCAAGCATTTGAAAACCTTGGGCGTTGCTATCAGAACATCAATCGTATTGATGCAGCAAAGCACGCATTTAAACGCGCATTGCAGGTTTCATCCTCCGGAAGGCCCGTTTCTTTAGTTGAGCTGGCAGATATAAACCTTGCCGAAAATAACCTGATTGAAGCAGAAAGGAATTTTAATCGTTTTCTCGTATTTGTTGAGAACAGGCAGGTTGAGCATTACGCAAAAAGCCTGTGGGTAGGTATTCGTATTTCCAGGCAGGCGAATAACTATAACCGCGCTGCAGCTTATGCTCTTATCCTGAAAAATTTATATCCAGACTCGGAAGAATACCAACAATATAAGGAGTCGGCGCGTTGACCGAAGAATACACTGAAGCTTCTGCGGAGCCTTCATTCGAGACTTGGGGTGCTCGTCTGATTGAAGCCAGAGAGTCTGCCTCTTATACACCTGAGCAAGTTGCGTCAGAATTAAATCTACCGCCTGAATATATCGGAATTCTTGAGCAGGGTGGTTTGGAAGGACTACCAAGTATTGTCTTTGCGAAAGGTTATATCCGTGGTTATGCCAAATTACTTCATCTGGATAGTGATGAATTAATTGCTGAATATGAGCAGCTGCACGGTGTCGTTTCTTCTAAAGGTCAGATTCGACCGGTAGGTAAAGAACATCAGGAAGTGAAAATGAGCCATCCAGTTATGAAACTGACCAGTTGGCTTATTGTTCTGGCTATTGTTGGTGTCTCTGTCTGGTGGTGGCAAACCCAGTATGGCAGTGATGCCAAGCTACCTGCTTTCTATGATGAGCCGCAAACGGAATCATCTGAAAACAATGCACCGGTCGTGAATGTAGAAGGTGGAACGGCTCAGCTGGTATTACCAAAATTGGATGATGAGCCTGAATCTTCTGCTGAAGCAGCAGCGGAACAATCTGAACAGAATGAAGCTCAGGTTGAAGACGAGTCAGATGCGGAATCTGAACCAGAGTATTTGTCTGAAGCGGAAATCAAAAAGTTACAACAAGACCTGGATGCGGGTGTCGTAGTTGAAACTGAAACGGTTGGAGAGGTTGCTCTGCCAGAGGTATCTGTTGATATTTCTGAACCGAATACAGGCTTGAATATAGCGGCGATCAATGCTGAGTTTGTCGCAGAGTGTTGGGTTTCCATTAAAGATGCTGATGGCAAAACGCTGTTTAATAACCTTCGCGGTAAAGGACAGTCAGTGAGTGTGTCTGGTACACCGCCATTGAATGTATTGATTGGGGCTGCTGATGCTGTTGGTCGTTTCAGTTTCAATGGTGAAGAAATTGATCTTGCACAATACAGTCGTAAGAACATCGTGCGAATTAATTTGCCCTTAGACGAATAAAATAGTTTAGAAAGTAATAGGTTCCATTTTGGCCAAAATTAAAGCCATTCGCGGGATGAATGACATCCTGCCAGAACAAACTCCGGTTTGGCAGTACCTGGAAGGTACTGTGAAAGAAGTTCTCGACGCTTATGGTTACAGTGAAATTCGTATGCCTATCGTTGAGCAGACAGGTCTTTTTAAGCGTTCTATCGGTGAAGTCACCGATATCGTTGAAAAAGAGATGTACACCTTTGATGACAGAAATGGCGATAGCCTGACGTTGCGTCCTGAAGGAACTGCAAGTTGTGTAAGGGCAGCAGAAGAACACGGGTTGCTGTTTAATCAGATGCAGCGTTTCTGGTACCAAGGCCCAATGTTCCGTTATGAGCGCCCTCAGAAAGGTCGTTATCGTCAGTTTCATCAGATTGGTGTTGAAACCTTCGGAATGGCGGGTTCCGATATTGATGCTGAAATCATTTTGTTGAGTGCGCGTCTGTGGAAAAAATTAGGTTTATTGGATTCTGTAACCTTGCAGCTTAACTCTTTGGGTAGTAACGAAGCCCGAGAAACCTATAAAAATGCTTTGGTGGAATACCTGGAGCAGCGTAAAGAAAGCCTGGATGAAGACAGTGTGCGCCGTCTGGATTCTAACCCTCTGCGAATTCTCGACAGTAAAAACCCGGAGATGCAAGCGCTTTTGGCGGATGCTCCGGTTCTGTCTGACTATCTTGATGATGAATCTAAAATTCATTTTTCAGAATTGACATCAATGCTGGATGCAGCGGGTATTGCATACGAAATTAATCCTCGATTGGTACGTGGTTTGGATTACTACTGCAAAACCGTATTTGAATGGGTTACCGATAAATTGGGTGCTCAGGGTACAGTTTGTGCCGGCGGTCGTTATGATGGTTTGGTCAAACAACTGGGTGGGCGCCCGACTCCAGCCGTTGGCCTTGCAATGGGTGTTGAGCGTCTGATTTTGCTGTTGGAAACTCTGGATCTGATACCTGACGAAGTTAAGCAGCCATTTGACCTTTATCTGGCTGCTGAACAAAAGGGGATGCAGCCTCAGGTTGTATTGTTGGCTGATCAGCTAAGAGATCAGTTTGCAGGTTTGCGGGTCAGAATTCACTGTGGTGGCTTGAAAAATATAAGCCAAAAAGCGCAGCAAACAGGTGCGCCTCTTGTGTTGATTGTAAAACAGACTGACAATCAGCAACTTTGCGGTACAATTTGGCACCAGAATGAGCCGGCTTTTGATCTTTCGGAAGCGCAAATTAAAGATAAAATCAGCGAAATATGGCAGTCTTAACCGCCAATTCAGAATCAGGTAGGGAGTGACAGGTGGCAGAATTACGCACCGAAGAAGAACAGGTCCAGGCACTTAAAAACTGGTGGAACGAAAACGGTAAATCCCTATTGTTGTGGATTGCTGTTGCTCTTGCTGCAGTATTTGGATGGAAGGGTTGGCAGCAGCAACAAGCTGTTGAGGCCGAGAATGCGTCTGTTTTATACCAGAACCTTCTGGATGCAACTGTCTCTGCACTGGGGCCTCAGGGTGATCAGGCACAATATAAAGTTGCTGAAAGTATCTCTGAGCAATTAAAAGCGGATTACGATTCATCTGCTTATGCCAAATTTGCTGCCACCATTATGGCGCGTGTTGCTGTTGATAATGGTCAATTGGATAAAGCTCTGACTGAACTGGATTGGGTGCTTGCAAATCAGCCAACGGTTTCTATGTATGCGTTAACGAGCTTGCGTAAGGCCAGAATTCTGTTATCTCAGGGCGAGCTGGATAAGGCATTGGCAATCGTGAATGATCTGCCTAAGTCTGGATATGAGGTTTCCATCGCCGAGCTGAAAGGTGATATTTACCTGGCTAAAGGTGATAAAGATCAGGCGCGTAACGAATATCAGGCTGCTATCTCTGCAGCTGAAACGAATAGTCGTCCAGTACTACAGATGAAGCTGGATGATCTGGCAGTTGAGGAAGGCTAAATGAACAGCATTGTAAGGACTGTTTCTGCGGGTCTTCTCTCTGTTGCCCTGGCTGGTTGCGGAATTTGGGGCGACAGCGGCGAACAAGTGGAGCCAAATCCTCTGGTTTCATTTGAAGAAGAGAAAAAAGTTGAAGTGCTTTGGTCTGTGTCTGTGGGTGCTGGTCCAGGCAGAAAATACCATCAGATTCAACCGTCCATCGATGGCGATAAAATTTTTGCTGTAGATAAAGATGGAAGTGTCTTCGCATTTGCACTGGCTTCAGGCGAGAAGCTTTGGGAAGTTGAACTGGAGTTGCCGGTAGTCGGTGGTGTTGGTGCTGGTTATGGTAAAGTGGCTCTTGCTTCAGAAGAGGGAGAGGTTGTTGTTCTTTCCGCTGAAGATGGCAGTGAGCTGTGGCGTGCAGAAGTAAGTTCTGAAGTTTCCTCTATTCCTCAATTCAATCAGGAACTGGCCGTTTTTCAGCTCATCAACGGTAAGGTTGTTGCCTTCGAAGCTGCGACCGGTAAAAGACTGTGGACTTTTGATAGTCTGATTCCACGGTTGACTTTACGTGGAACCAGTACACCGTTTGTATCAAATGATGTTACGTTTGCAGGTTTCGCGAACGGCAAGCTTGTAGCGATCGATAACGCCAAAGGTTCACAGTTATGGGAAACTCGTGTGGCATTGCCGCAGGGGCGTTCTGAACTGGAGCGTATGGTAGATATTGATGGTAAGCCGCTGATTGTTGATCGCATGCTTTATGTAACCAGCTATCAGGGGCGCCTAGTGGCGATCAACCCTTTCCGTGCACAGGTAGTGTGGTCTAAAGATGTTTCCAGTTACCGTTCATTGGCAACAGGATTTGGCAATCTATATGTAAGTGAGTCAAATGATGCTGTTCAGGCATTCGATATAGCTACCAGTGCGAGTGTATGGCGTCAGGATGCTCTGGAAAATCGCCGCATCACATCTCCGATGACTGTTGGCTCAGAAGTGGCTGTAGGTGATTACGAAGGTTATGTTCACTTTATGTCGCAAACAGACGGGCACTTCGTGGCTCGCTATAAAGTCGATTCGTCTGGCTTAAATGGTGATATGCTTGTTTCTGATAACGTACTTTACGTATTAGGTAACAGTGGTCGTTTGTCTGCGTTAAGTTTGAAATAATCCAGACAGTTTATATGAGGCGGCTATTTGCTTAGGTGGATAGCCGCCGTTTTATTTTTACCTGCATCTGCAGAAGTGATAAAGAAATGCTTCCCGTAATCGCTCTAATTGGTCGACCAAACGTCGGTAAATCCACCCTATTTAACAGGCTTACCAGAAGCCGTGATGCTCTAGTGGCGGATCTGCCAGGCTTAACCCGTGATCGTCAGTATGGCGAAGGTCGAGTTGGCGAGAGTGATTATATTGTCGTGGATACTGGTGGTATCACCGGTGATGAAGCCGGAATTGATTTCGAAATGGCGAAACAGTCACTGCAGGCGATTGATGAAGCAGATGCTGTACTGTTTATTGTTGATGCGCGTGCTGGTTTGAATCCTGCGGATGAGATGATTGCGAATCACCTTCGCCGCTCAGAGAAGCCTTACTATTTGGTGGTCAACAAAATTGATGGGTTGAACCCTGATGTAGTCATGGCTGATTTTTACGCCATGGGTATCGGTCATCCACTACCTATTGCAGCAGCTCATGGCCGAGGTGTTACACAGCTTATAGAAATGGTTTTGGAAGAACTTCCTCAGATTGAGGAAATATCTGCTGAAACCATGGCTGAGGTTGAAAAAGGGATCAAAATTGCTGTGGTAGGTCGCCCGAATGTGGGTAAATCTACTTTGGTGAACCGTTTGTTGGGCGAAGAACGGGTGGTTGTCTTTGATCAGGCAGGTACTACCCGGGACAGTATTTATATTCCTTATGAAAGGGACGATAAGAACTACACGCTGATTGATACAGCAGGTATCCGTCGCCGCAAAAATATTAAAGAAGCTGCGGAAAAGTTCTCAATTGTTAAGACTCTTCAGGCTATCAAAGATGCCCATGTAGTTGTGGTTGTAATTGATGCACGTGAAGGTGTGACTGAGCAGGATATGCATATGCTCAGTTTTGTTATTGATACGGGACGTTCATTGGTTATCGCATTAAATAAATGGGATGGAATGAATGGCGAAGAGAAAGAGCGTGTAAAAGAGCAGGTTGAAAGGAAACTGGAATTTGCTGACTTCGCACGTATGCATTTTATCTCTGCTTTGCACGGCAGCAGCGTAGGGAATATGTATGACTCCGTAGAGGAGGCTTATGGGTTTGCCTTCGCAAAATGGTCAACCAGTAAATTGACGCGTTTATTAGAAGATGTTGTTGCGGATCATCAGCCGCCAATGGTTAATGGGCGTCGAATAAAACTGCGTTATGCCCACCAGGGTGGATCGAACCCGCCAAGAATAGTGATTCATGGTAATCAGACAAAATCGTTACCGGGTTCATACAAGCGTTACCTTGAGAATAAATTCATTAAAGTATTGGGTGTGGTGGGTACGCCTATTCGTTTTGAATTCAAGTCAGGCGATAATCCGTTTGAAGGCCGCAAGAATATGCTGACCACTCGTCAGCTAGCTAAAAAAGAGCGGTTCCGGGATCACATACGTCAGTTGAAAAAGAATAAGAAGAAAGCTAAGAAGAAATGAC
The DNA here is from genome assembly GCA_049596335.1 of Neptuniibacter sp. GTDB lineage: Bacteria > Pseudomonadota > Gammaproteobacteria > Pseudomonadales > Balneatricaceae > Neptuniibacter. The sequence continues at coordinate 969 of JBMYLM010000005.1, read as the reverse complement.
TGCGCTTGATTCTAATCTACCTATAGGTGTTTTCGACTCAGGCGTGGGTGGCCTGACCGTGCTAAATGCACTTCGCAAGGCAATGCCCAATGAAAACCTGATCTATCTGGGCGACACCGCTCGAGTTCCTTACGGAACGAAAAGTTCTGTTTCGGTGGTTAAGTATGCTGAGCAGGCCGCTGCCGCCCTGATTGAGCGTGATATCAAATTGCTGGTTGTTGCGTGCAATACTGCTTCAGCAGTCGCGATCGAACCATTACAGAATCTTTATCCGCAGCTTAAAGTGATGGGTGTTGTTGGACCTGGTGCTGAGGCGAGTTGTAAAGTAAGTGCTGAAGGTCGCATCGGGGTTATCGCAACCGAAAGTACAGTTAAGAATAATGCCTACCAGGATGCGATTTTGCGATTAAATCCATCTGCATCTGTAACGGCTTTGCCTTGTTCGTTGTTTGTGGCTTTGGCTGAAGAGGGCTGGCACAGTGGTGAGTTGGTAGAGAGAATTGTTGCTGAATGCCTGCAACCGCTCACTTCTCAAGTGTCAGACCATTTGGATACGCTGGTATTAGGCTGTACTCATTTTCCAGCGCTTAAATCTGCAATCGCTCATGTCATGGGTGATGAAGTAGTGCTTGTTGATTCTGCTGAGACTACTGCTGCTGCGGTAGAGAAATCACTTGTTGAAAGTAATCTTCTCAATAAGCAGTCTGGAACAGGGGGAGTGCGTTTTCTTGTGACGGACGGTCCAGAGCGTTTCGCTCGTGTGGCAGCTAATTTTTATGATGAAGAGATACAGCTACCAGAAATACAACTGGTCGATATTCAGCACTTTAAAGTTCCATGAGTGATCTCAAGAACTCAACAGAATTGGTAGCTATATAAAGGCGCTTTTAAGCGCCTTTATTGTTTTTATCTGAACATAAAATAACCGCTTTTATGTGTGTGTTTTATCGGGTTAAAAGTTTTTTAATA
>JBMYLM010000004.1:0-85695 GCA_049596335.1 Neptuniibacter sp. | reverse complement strand
AAACGGCAGCCTTAGCTGCCGTTTTTACGTATTACTGAGGATTAAGCACGTGAAACGTATTCACCAGTACGGGTATCAATCTTCAGTACTTCACCTTCGTTAATAAACAAAGGCACACGAACCACAGCACCTGTGCTCAGGGTTGCTGGTTTAGAACCACCCTGTGCAGTATCACCTTTCAGGCCAGGGTCAGTCTGTGTCACTTCCAATTCAACGAAGTTAGGTGGCGTAATTGCAATTGGGTTGCCATTGAACAAAGTAACTGTGACCTGATCTTGTTCTTTCAACCACTGTTTGGAATCAGCAACAGCATTCTCATCTGCACCTACCTGCTCGAAAGTGTTTGGATCCATGAAGTACCACAGCTCACCATCGTAGTAAGAGTATTCCATGCTGGTATCCATTACATCAGCCTGTTCAACGCTCTCACCCGACTTAAAAGTACGCTCCCAGATACGACCGGACATCAGATTACGCAACTTAACACGAGTAAACGCCTGACCCTTACCTGGTTTTACAAATTCAACGTCAACCATTGCGCATGGATCGCCGTCGATCATTACTTTCTGACCATTTTTGAACTGGTTAGTAGAAATGTTGCCCATAATGTTCTCTGTATCTCTTGTAATAGTTTCTCGACTGACAACACTCGCCAACCGTAAAATTGACAGACATTCTACTTGAAAGGAAAATGCGAGCAACTTTCAGAGGCATTTCCGTAACCGATCACTATGAATTCTATTCCCAAACTGCTGCCCATTACGGAAAATCAAACCTGGCAGCAACTTTTGAGCAACACGGTCGATTCACCTGAGGAGCTGCTGAAGTTACTCGACCTGCCCATTAATTTGCTTGAAGGTGCACTTAAAGGGCATCAGTTATTTGCTTTAAAAGTCCCTCTGCCCTTTGTGCAAAAAATGGAAACGGGCAACCCTAGGGATCCTTTACTCAGACAGGTATTACCTTTAGGAGAAGAAGGACAGGATGTACCCGGATTTGTTAGTGACCCTCTGGGTGAGATGAACACCAATCCACTGGATGGCATGATTCACAAATACAAAGGGCGGGTTTTACTGATCTTAAGTGGTGCCTGTGCGGTAAATTGTCGGTACTGCTTCCGCAGAGAGTTTCCATATTCTGATAACCGTCTGGGAAGTGAGCAGTGGGATAAGATTCTGGATTACCTGCGGGCTGACTCCAGCATCAAAGAGGTGATTTTTTCTGGTGGAGATCCACTTGCCACGTCGGATTCTCGTCTGCAACGAATGATCACAGACCTTGACAGTATTTCTCACCTGACCAGGCTACGTATCCATACTCGTTTACCGATTGTCATTCCCCAGCGCATCACTCAGGAGCTGGTCGAAATACTCTACGGTAACCGTTTTGATACCGCGTTGGTTCTGCATGCAAACCATGCCAATGAAATAGATGATGATCTTGGCAGTAGGATACAACTTCTGAAAGAAAATCAGATTACCGTGCTTAACCAGTCGGTTTTGCTGAAGGGAATCAATGATACTCTCGAAGATCTAAAGAACCTCAGCGAAACGCTGTTTCATCATGGGATTCTGCCCTATTACCTGTTCACTCTGGACCCGGTAAAAGGTGCAGCACATTTTGATGTTCCGGATCAGCAAGCCATCCAACTGCACCAGCAGTTGCAAGCTGAACTCCCTGGATATCTGGTCCCCAAGCTGGCTCGTGAAATCCCGGAACGCCCGTCTAAAACCTTACTCATATAAAAGATCATGAAACCTTTTCATTTAAAGGGTTATTAACTGTATAAAATTCGAACACTGCCGATAGCCTCCGAACAGCCATAAAAGAAATTTCAGGTGATGCCATGAGGATCGCGGCGGCAGATATCTCTCTGGATTCCAGCACAAGCAAAAGGACAACCACTGAGATCAAGGAAGAATTAACCAAGGGTTATGTCCGTATGGGCGAAGCTTTTAACAAAGATAATTTAGTTAAAGGCGTGCATATGGAACATTCCAGTACAAACACAGTCAGTGAAGTTCAAAGAAGCGAACTGACCTACTCCGATCTTAGACGACAACAGCTGACTCAGGATGTTGGAAAATACTCTCTGGATCAGTTACTGCATCAGGCTGCCGACAGTGATAATGATGGCTTGCTTGAACTATCACCGGAAGATCGCTTCAAAATTGAGTTGATGAAGAAAATCTTTGAATCACTTACCGGCAAAAAATTCAGTGTCGGCATGCTGGATATTGGCGGTGTTTCAGGTAAAGGCTCCGATACTGGTTCAGAACAACCTGAACAAATTGAATTAAATTTCGACAGTGCTAGCAGCTTAGACTTCGGTTTTTCATACAGTTTCCAACGTACTGAAACTACAGAAGAAAAAATGAGTTTCAATGCGGCCGGTAAAGTAATAACCGCAGATGGGCAAACCCTGAACATTGATCTCAACCTGAATTTAAGCCGCTCGTTACAGGAAAGCATCGGCTTCCAGCTTCGTGCCGGTGCCGCACTGAAAGACCCATTGGTTATTAATTTTTCCGGAACAGCCTCTGAACTCACTGGAAGAACCTTTGAGTTTGATCTGGACGTTGATGGTGAAGCGGAACTGGTACACCAGTTGAACGAACAAAGCGGTTACATTGCTCTGGATAAAAACGCTAATGATCAGGTGGACGATGGCAGTGAACTCTTTGGTGCAACCAGTGGCAATGGATTCAAAGAACTCGCCCAGTATGATTCTGACGGCAATGGTTTTATTGATGAAGCAGACCCAATATGGGAGCAGTTAAGGATCTGGGTCCAGCATAACGACGGAAGCCAAAGCCTGTTCACCTTAGCGGATAAGGGCGTTGGGGCTCTGTATCTGGGTTATACAGAAACACCCTGGGAGCTGAGTGCGGGCGAACATTCCGATCAAATGGCGGGTAAAGTCAGAGCAACCGGGTTGTTTATTGCTGAAGATGGCAGTTCAGGCACTCTGCAGCAAGTGGATCTGGTCGTTTAGACCCAATCAATCTTTCTTAGGAGCGGGCGCCATTGGGAAAGCAGTGATGGTACCTTTAGCATCGCTCACCTTTGCGACGCCTTCGTGCTCAACCTCATCAATACGAATCACTGCGTGGCTTGGTACGTAGGAGCGTTTCACTCCGCTGAACTGGTTTTTCAGCTTCTCTTCGCCCGGGTCAATAACCAGATCCGACTGACTACCAAATACGAACTCTTCTATTTCAAGAAAGCCCCATAGCTCACTTTGATAGACATGCTTTGCATAGAGCTCAAATACCTGATCCTGATTAACGAAAATCACCCGGTAGATTCGATCTTCTTTTTTAGCCATCTTAACCTTGAGAAACTGCGTTTAGAGGAAGCAACGTTGCCAACCTATATAAGGTCAAACTCAGCCAATTCAACCTAAAAACTACGCACCTGAGTACATACACACCGGGTCTTGGTCGAGATGTTCAATGGCTTGTTTCAACGCAATCGTTCGAGAATTGCAGAAATTGTCGCGAGTTAAGCGGGACTCAAGTCCTAGCTTGAGCAGCTTATCTTTGGATTCTTCTTTGAGCACAACAATCGAGACATGCTTACCCAGATCCAGAGCTTCCAACACAACGTTCTCGATTGATAACGCCATGGTATCGTCCAGAAATGACACGTCACTCAAGTCAAAAATAACCGCATCGTGGTTCGCTATGTCCTGCCGCTCTCTCGCAATAGCCTTGGAAACACCAAAGATCATCGCTCCAGATAAATAAAACAGCAGAACACGTCCATCGGCCTGATTCAGAAGTTCCTTTTGCTCAGTATCCAACGGCAGCTCATCATCAACATCGGACATAGCACGAACTTTCTGCGCCTCAACCAATGAAAGTTTCTGAATAATAATGATATTGGCAACGAAAACGCCAATACCCACAGCAACAATCAGATCAACAAATACGGTCAACAACAGCACCGTATACATGATCAGGGTACTGTGGCGGGAAACCCTGTGCGCACGCTTAATAAAAGACCAATCCAGAATATCAACGCCCACTTTTACCGCGATGGCCGCAAGCACAGCGAGCGGAATGTTCTCGATCAATGAGGCGGCACCAAACACCGCGATCGCAAGCGCAAGGACGCGCACTACACCTGAAAGCGGCGTCCTCCCTCCGGATTGAATATTAACGACGGTCCCCATAGTCGCACCGGCACCCGGCAAGCCACCGAACAAGCCCGACATAATGTTTCCAAGTCCCTGACCTACCAGCTCCTTATTGGAATTATGTTCGGTCCGTGTCAGGTTATCCGCGATAACCGATGTCAGCATGGAATCAATACAGCCCAGCATTCCCAAAACCATCGCCTCAACAAGCATGATGCTCAGCTCAGCATGAGTAAAATGCGGGATGACTAAAGAAGGCAGCGAAGCATCAATTTCGCCAATTCTTTGAATCTGTTCAAAGTCAAAAACAATGACCGAAACCACACTCACAAAGACCAAAGCAATAAGCTGGGGCGGCAGGTATTTTTTCAGTTTTTCCGGCGTATTGAAAAGCAGTTGCAAAGTAACAATGAACAGCAGTAGCTCACCTAAACGGATGTTCATCACCAGATCTGGCAGATTAGCCAGGGTTCCGACCACACCTCCCGCTGGAGCACTTTGACCAAGTGCAGGTGCGACTTGCATAAGGATCAGTATGACGCCAATTCCAGACATAAAGCCGGACACAACCGAATAAGGCATCAACGTGATGTATTTTCCGAGCTTTAAAAACCCAAAAACAATCTGAAAACAGCCCGCCATCATGACCACGGTGAACGCCATGGCGAGCCCTTTTTCCGGGTTCGCCGCGATCAATGTACTGATCACGGCTGTCATTACCACGGTCATCGGGCCAGTTGGCTCAGAGATCAGTGTTGAGGTTCCACCAAAGAGAGAAGCAAATAACCCTATAAGAATAGCGCCATAAAGGCCTGCTTCGGCACCAGCACCAGAAGCCACACCAAAGGTTAAGGCCAGCGGCAGTGAAACCACTGCAGCCGTTAATCCACCTAATATATCGCCACGTAGGTTACTTTTACCAAGCGAGTTTAGCTTGAGCATCTATCTTTCTCTTTGTATCAAAAATTCCAACCCGTAATTTTACTAGCGGCAAGCATGTGGGCAAGGTTTATTTCCGTACAAAAGAATAAATAAAAATCGATCCATTAAATATCCAAGCTAAACTGTTCATTATCTGGCCGCTTAAGTATAATGCGCGGTCCTTTCAGCCCGCGGTTTACGGGCTTATGATCCACGCAAGATACAGGTGAACAATGGCGAAAAAGCTGTTTATTAAAACCCACGGCTGTCAGATGAACGAATATGACTCTGCGCGTATGGCAGATCTGCTGGGGGAAAGTCATGAACTTGAGCTGACAGAGAATGATAAAGAAGCCGATGTACTGCTGCTCAACACCTGTTCTATCCGTGAAAAAGCCCAGGAAAAAGTGTTCCATCAGCTTGGTCGCTGGCGCAAACTTAAAGCTAACAACCCGAATCTTAAGATCGGTGTGGGCGGCTGTGTAGCCAGCCAGGAAGGTGACAATATCCTGAAACGTGCACCTTATGTGGATATGATTTTTGGTCCGCAAACTCTGCATCGTTTGCCAGAAATGATCACTGAGACGGACAAGGGTGGCGTCGGCATCGTCGATGTTTCTTTCCCGGAAATTGAGAAGTTTGACCATCTGCCAGCACCAAAAGTAGAAGGTGCTGAAGCCTTTGTTTCTGTCATGGAAGGCTGCTCTAAATACTGCACGTTCTGCGTTGTACCTTATACCCGTGGTGAAGAAGTCAGCCGTCCTCTGGACGATGTTATTACTGAATGCGTGGAACTTGCAGAACAAGGTGTTCGCGAGGTTAACCTGCTGGGTCAGAACGTTAATGCTTATCGTGGTGACACTCACGATGGTGATACTGCCGATCTAGCAGAGCTGATTCGATCTGTTGCTGCCATTGATGGTATTGACCGCATTCGTTTCACCACCAGTCATCCGGTTGAATTTACCGATAGCCTGATTGAAGCCTACGAAGATGTGCCAGAACTGGTGAGCTTCCTTCATCTGCCGGTTCAGAGTGGCTCCGATAAGATCCTGATGGCAATGAAGCGTGGCCACACGGCTCTTGAATATAAGTCCAAGATTCGTCGTATCCGTCAGGCACGCCCGGATATCGAAATTTCTTCTGACTTCATCGTTGGTTTCCCGAATGAAACCGATGCTGATTTTGCTGCGACCATGAAGCTGATCGAAGACATTGGCTTTGATAACAGCTTCAGCTTTATCTACAGCCGTCGGCCAGGCACTCCCGCGTCTGACCTACCGGATAACATTGACGAAGAAACCAAAAAACAACGTCTTGCAGTGTTGCAGAGCCGCATTATCCAGAACGCTCAGCAGATTAGCCGCCGCATGGTAGGCACAACTCAGCGAATTCTGGTAAATGGATATTCCAAGAAAGATCCTGGCCTATTGTCTGGACGTACCGAAAACAACCGTGTGGTTAACTTCCGCTGCAGCAATCCAGATCTGATTGGCCACTTTGCCGATGTTAATATCGCTCAGGCGTATGCCAATTCACTGGTTGGCGAGCTGATCAGCTCTGAACTGGATGAAAACTTCACAAAGAAGGCCTGCTAAGTGACCACAGCACAATCCATTAAACTGACACTTGAGCCAGAAAACGCAGAGTTTTTGGCCAACCTTTGCGGCCCTTTCAACGAGCACCTGAAGTTAATCGAACGCCGTATTGGTATAGAAATCCGTAATCACGCTAACCACTTTCAGCTTTTAGGTGATATCGACGCCATTCGTCTGGTCAGCGAGATGCTTGAAAGCCTGTACACCGAAGCAACCAAAGACAAGCGTTTATCTCCGGATGATATCCACCTGATGATTCAGCAAAGCGGCATAGAGCAGATCATCAGTCATCAGAAAATTCAGGATACGGATATTGCAATCCGCACCAAGAAAGCGCTGATTCGCCCGCGTGGAGAGAACCAGCAGTCTTACGTTCGCGCCATTCTTGAACACGATATTAACTTTGGCATCGGCCCTGCGGGTACAGGTAAAACCTATCTCGCAGTCGCCTGTGCTGTTGATGCGCTTGAGAAAGAAGAAGTTGATCGAATCTTATTGGTCCGCCCGGCTGTTGAAGCCGGTGAAAAACTGGGTTTCCTGCCAGGTGATCTGACCCAAAAAGTCGATCCATACCTTCGCCCTCTGTATGACGCACTCTATGAAATGCTGGGTTTTGAGCGCGTTGGCAAACTGATCGAAAAAAATGTTATTGAAGTAGCACCGCTGGCCTTTATGCGTGGTCGCACCCTGAATAACTCTTTCGTTATTCTGGATGAATCCCAGAACACGACCCGCGAACAGATGAAAATGTTCCTGACCCGTATCGGGTTCGGAACCACAGCCGTCATCACCGGTGATATTACCCAGGTCGATCTGCCGAAAGGCACACACTCGGGTCTGGTCCACGCAATGAAGGTTCTGGATGGTGTAAAAGACATTGGTTTCACACAGTTCACGGCAAAAGATGTGGTTCGCCATCCGCTGGTACAGCATATTGTCCGTGCTTATGATCGTTTCGAAAAGAAAGATCAGAAAAAGGACGCTTAAGCCATGAGTTTCCAGTGCGACATTCAATATGAAGTTGATGGTAATTTACCCAGTGAAGCACAATTCCAAAGCTGGGTAGATGCAGCACTCAACAAGCAAATTGATGAAGGCGAAGTTTGCATTCGCATTGTATCGGCAGATGAAAGCCAGGAGTTGAACCGCACTTATCGCGGCAAAGACAAACCGACTAATGTGCTCTCCTTCCCGTTTGAAGTCCCTGAAGGCGTACCTTTGAGCCTGTTAGGGGATCTGGTGATCTGTGCCGATGTGGTTGAAAAGGAAGCGGCTGAACAGAACAAAGTGGTTTTTGATCATTGGGCACATATGGTTGTACATGGCTGCTTGCATCTGATCGGATTCGATCATATAAATGACTCAGAGGCGGAAGAGATGGAAGATCTCGAACGCCAGATACTGGCAACACTGGACATTGCCGATCCCTATCGGGATGAAAACTAAATCAGGATAATCAAAACCTCATGAGCGAAGACCGATCGGGACAACAAAAAAGCTGGCTGAATAAAATTACCCAGGTTTTTAGTGATGAACCCCGCAGTCGAGAAGACCTGCTAACCGATTTAAGGCAGGCAACAGACGAGAACCTACTGGATACCGAAGCCCTGACCATTATGGAAGGCGCGATGCAAGTTTCAGACATGCAGGTTCGTGATGTAATGATCCCTCGCTCTCAAATGGTTGTGGTTGAAGCTGAACAAACCCCCAAAGAGTTCCTTCCGGTTATTATTTCCAGCGCGCACTCCCGTTTTCCCGTCATTGGCGAGACTCCTGATGAAGTGCTTGGCATCCTACTGGCAAAAGATCTGCTGCCTTTGATTCTTGAAGGCAATCTGGAACAATTTGATCTGCAATCCAGACTCCGCCCAGCCACTTACATTCCTGAATCCAAGCGTCTGAATATTCTATTGAAAGAGTTTCAGGTGACCCGTAACCATATGGCCATCGTGATGGATGAGTACGGTGGCGTTTCAGGCCTGATCACCATCGAGGATGTTCTGGAACAGATCGTTGGGGATATTGTCGATGAGCATGATGACGAAGAAGATGACGGCAACATCAAACCCTTTGATGACAACGCCTATATTGTCAAAGCCCTGACCGAAGTCGAAGACTTCAACGAATATTTTGATGTCGGATTCTCTGAAGATGAATTCGATACCATTGGCGGCATAGTCACCAAGCAATTTGGGCACCTGCCTAAGAAAGATGAAGAAGTTCAGATAGACGGTTTCCTGTTTAAAGTGCTGTCTGCAGACACCCGCCGCATCCGCCTATTACAGGTAACACGAAACGGATAATGATCATGCCTCTGCAACTGTTTCTTTGTCTGTTTGCAGGGGCCTTGATTGCCCCATCCCTTGCACCTTTTGATATTCCTTATCTGGCGCTTATTCCTCCAGCCATTCTTTATCTTTGCAGTTACAATAAATCGCCCAGACAAGCGTTCTGGTTAGGTTGGTTATTTGGAGCTGGATTCTTTGGAGCAGGGGTCTCCTGGGTTTTTGTCAGCATCAGTGAACACAGTGCCACGCCGCTACCGATAGCCGTCCTCCTAACCGCCCTGTTTGTAATCGGTCTTGGACTTCTCTTTGCGCTTCAAAACTTCCTCTGGTTAAAGTGTTTTGGCGCTAGGCTGTTACCACTGAGTTTTATTGGCATCTGGGTTCTGTTTGAATGGATCAGAAGCTGGCTTTTTACCGGGTTCCCCTGGCTTTACCTCGGCAATGCAGCACTTGAAACGCCCCTGCAAAACCTAATCCCTATTGGTGGCGTCTGGTTAGCCACGGCTGTTTTCCTGATCATTTCTATATGTATTGCGGAATTTCTTAGAACTAAAACTCTCAGGCCTTTACTTATCCTGCCTTTGCCAATTATCTGCAGTTACCTGCTTCCACTGAATTGGGCTGAACCTAAAGGTGAAGCAATGGAAGTGGCCGTAATTCAGCCGAACATCCCACAATCGATTAAGTGGAATGCAGATTATCGAGAGGAAATTTTCGCCCGCTACAGCCAACTGTCAGAAAAACATAGCGATGTAGAGATGATGCTGTGGCCTGAAACAGCAATCCCTGCACTTTTCCGCAATGCAGCTCCACATCTCGCTGAAGTTTTAGACAACCTGGATTCCAATGGCGTCACTTTGATCAGCGGCATGCCAAGCCTGGTCTCAGATTCACAACATCCCAAAGGATATCGGGTTCACAACAGCCTTGCTGTACTCACCACAAATTCGGGTATTTATCATAAACAACGACTGGTTCCATTTGGGGAATACATTCCCTTAGAAGACGTTCTGCGTGGCGCCATCGATTTTTTTAATCTACCTATGTCCAGCTTTTCTATACCGAAAACTGAACAGCCATTGCTGAATGTTGGTGAATACACATTGGCTCCTGCAATATGTTATGAGATTGCTTACCCGGAACTCGTCCGTGAATCCGCACAACAAGCAGACTTCATTATTACCGTTTCCAATGACACCTGGTTTGGCGACTCAATTGCACCGACACAGCACCTTCAAATCGCACAGGTACGAGCTCTGGAAAATAGTCGTTGGGTCATACGCGGAACCAACAACGGTATCTCGGCAGTGATCAATCATCGTGGAGAAGTGGTGAACGAACTTCCTCAGTTCGAAGAAGGCGTTCTTGTGGAGAAAGTTCAGGCAATGTCTGGCCATACACCGTTCCAGAAATATGGCTCATTGCCCATTCTTCTATTGGCCGCTTTGATGATTACCGGAAGTATTGGCTCCAGAAAGGCATGGGGACAGGACTCTTACCCAAGCTTCAGTTAGCTTAGGGAACCTACGAACAAGTCGTGTTGCCGCTCTGGCTTCTTTGATGGTTCACAATCCAGGAAGTACTTTGTAGTAATGTCTGGACCTTGCAGAGCAATAACAGGACTTATTCGCAGGTTCCTTAGGCGTTATACAGAGTAAACACCCCAATTCCGATAAAACCCACTCCTGCAATGTAATGCAGATACTTTTCGTTAATGTAATCGGAGAGTAAGGACCCTGCTAAAACGCCCAAAGCGGATGCGAAAATCAGGGCTGCTGAGGCAGCCAAAAATACCGTATATTTGCTCACCTCTTTATCGGTCGCAAACAACATGGTTGCCAGTTGTGTTTTATCACCGAGTTCGGCAATAAAAACAGCTGCAAAGATCGTTAAAAAGATTTTCCAATCCATAAACAACATCTACTTCTTTACATCCAGATTGAAAGAGAAAAGTCATTCCGACTCACTGAAAAAGCGAGCCGGAATAATAACATGAACGTTTCCTAATCTGCCTGATTCACGTCTAATCAGGGCCAGGGGGACGACACTCTTTTGTAGAACTTACTTTGACACTTGTCGCAGCTTGCCAGCTTTTCAGTTTTCTCTAAGGTTATCTGGCTACCGCAATTAAGGCACTCCAGTGTGCCTACGGTCGCCAGTTCTCCTGCAAGGTACTGGTCTTCATCATGGTCAAGCCTCTCCCGAAGCTCTTCCTGCCCAATGCGGGTCTGGTCCGCTATAGCCTTCAGTTGCTCCACAAAGGTCTGCTCCAGAGCATTCAGATCAAATTTCAACCATGCGGCAATGCCTTCACCTGTCTCATGGGCGTAATAACCCAGTTTCTTCAGATCACGGAAGAGATAGGCCTTGAGCAGGTCAGCCTCATCGCGGGTCATTTCAGCCGCTGCCATCTCCAGCTCAACGGCATCGTGAATCTTTTCCTGAAGAAGATCCCAACTGGCAGCATCTGTGCTTTTCAGGTCTTTAGTCAGGCGCAATAACACTCTGTCATAGTCAGCAGAGGCCAGATTGCTTTTTTTATCGCTATTTTGGTCCATAAATACACCTCGAATCGCCCGAAACTCTGTTTGCTTCTATGTATATATTGTATCCTATGCACCAATTCGCAAACTTTTATTTGCCGGTATCTCATGAGTTCCTGTCAAACCACTGATCGAACTCAATAGATGCCGGTTTTTCATCCTAGGCATTACGATTTACGAACATGAACGAAACATATCGTCCGCAAAAGATTGAGCCCACCATCCAGAAACACTGGCAGGAAAACGACAGCTTCAAATGTGAAGAAGATCTCAACAAAGAGAAATTCTACTGCCTGTCTATGTTCCCATACCCAAGTGGCCGCCTGCATATGGGGCATGTTCGTAACTACACCATTGGTGACGTAGTTTCCCGCTACCAACGCATGCAGGGTAAAAATGTTCTGCAGCCTATGGGTTGGGATGCATTTGGCCTGCCTGCTGAGAATGCAGCGATGAAAAACAACGTAGCTCCGGCTAAATGGACCTACGAAAATATTGATTACATGCGTAACCAGCTGCAACAGATGGGCTTTGGTTACGACTGGAACCGTGAACTGGCAACCTGCCACCCGGAGTACTATCGCTGGGAACAGTGGTTCTTCACCAAGCTGATGGATAAAGGCCTGGTTTACAAAAAAGAAGCTGAGGTGAACTGGGACCCGGTTGACCAGACTGTATTGGCGAACGAGCAAGTAATTGACGGTCGTGGCTGGCGCTCAGGTGCGCTGGTTGAACGTAAGAAGATTCCACAGTGGTTCCTGAAAATTACTGATTACGCAGACCAGCTTCTGGAAGATCTGGATAAACTGGATCAGTGGCCAGAACAGGTTCGCACGATGCAGAAGAACTGGATCGGTCGTTCAGAAGGCGTTGAACTGATGTTTGACGTTGCTGACTACGGTGAACTTGAAGTATTCACGACCCGTCCGGATACCCTGATGGGTGTGACTTACGTCGCGGTAGCAGCGCAGCACCCTCTGGCACTCAAAGCAGCAGAAAAAAATCCCGAGTTAGCTGCGTTCATTGAAGAGTGCAAAAACGTCAAAGTTGCTGAAGCCGACATGGCGACCATGGAGAAAAAAGGCATGGCGCTGGGCATCACTGCCACTCACCCACTGACAGGTGAAGAAGTACCCGTGTGGACAGCGAACTTCGTGCTGATGGATTACGGCTCAGGTGCAGTCATGTCTGTACCTGGCCATGACCAACGCGACTGGGAATTTGCGACTAAGTATGGTCTGCCAATTAAACAGGTAATTCGTTCTGTTGATGGGCATGAAGTTGACCTGTCCGTAGAAGCCTTTACCGAAAAAGGAGCGCTGGTTAACTCTGGCGACTATGACGACCTTGAATTTGATATGGCTTTCAAAGCCATTGCTGCTGATCTGGAAGCAAAAGGCAAAGGTAAAGTCACCGTAAACTTCCGTCTGCGTGACTGGGGTGTTTCCCGTCAACGCTACTGGGGCGCGCCAATCCCGGTCATCAACTGTAAGAGCTGTGGCTCCGTGCCAGTTCCTGAAGACCAACTACCGGTTGTCCTGCCTACTGAGGTTGAGTTTGATGGCAGCGGTTCTCCAATCAAAAAAATGGAAAGCTTCATCAACACTACCTGTCCGAAATGTGGCGGTGCAGCTGAGCGTGAAACAGACACTTTCGACACCTTCATGGAATCCAGCTGGTACTATGCTCGCTATGCGTCACGCAGCAGCGAAAACGCGATGCTGGAACCGGAAAAAGCGAATTACTGGCTACCTGTAGATCAGTATATTGGGGGTATTGAGCACGCGATTCTGCATCTGTTGTATTCACGTTTCTTCCACAAACTGATGCGCGACGAAGGCCTGGTCGACAGCGACGAGCCATTCAAGCGCCTGCTGTGTCAGGGTATGGTTCTGGCTGATAGCTATTACTATGAAGATGAGAAAGGTGGTCAGGTCTGGGTTGCGCCAACGGATGTTGATGTTAAAACCGATGATAAAGGCCGTGTAACTTCGGCAACTCATCGCACTACCGGTCAGGCATTACTGCATGACGGTATGTCAAAGATGTCCAAGTCGAAGAACAACGGCATCGACCCACAGGTGATGATCGATAAATATGGTGCAGATACTGTGCGCCTGTTTATGATGTTTGCGGCACCACCGGAGCAATCTCTGGAATGGTCTGATACCGGTGTTGAGGGTGCCTTGCGCTTCCTGAAGCGCCTTTGGAAACAGGTATTCGATCACCTGAATGTTGGTGGTTCAGAGGTAGCGATTGATAAAGCTAACCTGACTGACGTTCAGAAAGAGCTGCGTCTGAAAACACACTCTACAATCCAGAAAGTAACCGATGATATTGAGCGTCGTCAGACATTCAACACAGCCATTGCTGCTGTAATGGAGCTGTCTAACACCATTGCTAAGTTTGTCGATATCAGCGAACAAGGCCGTGCGGTTATGCAGGAAGCTCTGGAGTCTGCTGTGTTATTGCTATCACCCATCGTTCCTCACATCAGCCACCAGTTGTGGCAGGAACTGGGCAACGAAGGTGAAGTACTGGTAGCTGAGTGGCCTCAGGTTGATGAATCCGCATTGGTTCAGGACACTATTCAGTTGGTTGTGCAGGTGAACGGTAAGGTCCGCGCTAAGATCAATGTTGCAGCGGATGCTGACGAAGATGTCGTATTGCATACAGCCCTTGCTGATGAAAATGTTCAAAAGCACATGGCTGATAAAACCATCCGCAAGAAAATTGTTGTACCTGGCAGATTGGTCAACATTGTTGTAGGTTAATTGTCCGGGTTACAAGGAGTCATTGAGATCATGCAGGGGAAACTACCTTTATTTGCCAAGTCGGTAATTTTTATCAGCTTACTTGGTGTTTTAAGTGCCTGTGGTTTCCACTTGCGTGGTGTTCAGGATGTAGATGCTGCGTTACGCCAGGTCACGCTGGTTGACAAAACCAATGCCAGCCAGCTGTTATCCAGCCTAAGGGACAACATGGCGTTTAACGGCATTGAAGAGATTTCAAACGCACCTTATCAAATCCGCGTTCTTTCTCATGACTATAAACGTAAGAGTGCCACCATCAGTAATACCGATATTGATGAGTATGAACTCTCACTCGCGGTTACTATGCTCATTGCGGACAAGTCCGGTAATCCCCTGACATCCAATATCCGCATTCAGCGCGAACGCTTGTACGATTACGATAAAGATTCTGCTACCGCCAGTGGTACTCAGGAACGACAGTTACGCAAAGAGCTGTATGATTCAGTCGCTCAGAGCATGCTGCGTCGCTACCTGTCCTTTAAAACCAGCAAGTAAGCAATAATGAAAGTCAGGCCTGAACAACTGAGTTCACAAATTGCTAAAGGCCTAAGCCCGGTTTATCTGGTTACGGGTGATGAACCTCTGCTGTCGGAAGAAAGCTGCGATGCTCTACGTCAGAACCTGCAGCAGCAAGGCTTCACCGAACGCGAAGTACTGCATGTTGATGGTAGTTTCAGTTGGGAATACCTTCTGGAATGCGCTAACGCCCTCTCCCTTTTTGCAGAAAAGAAAATTATTGAGCTTCGTCTGGGCGGTTCTAAACTGAATAAAAAAGCCAGCGAAATTCTCCAGCAGTATCTGTCCAATCCAGCTCCCGACAACATTCTGCTGATCATTGCCGAAAAACTCGACGGCTCCAGTAAAAAAAGCGCATGGTTCAAAGCAGTAGACAAAGCGGGTGTCATAGTTGAAGTCTGGCCTGTTGAAACCGAACAACTACCCAACTGGATCAGGCAAAGAGCGGCTCAGATAGAACTGAATCTGGATGATGAAGCAGTACAGCTTTTATGTGATCGTGTTGAAGGTAACCTGCTTGCGGCTAAACAGGAGTTGAGCAAACTCAGTCTTTTGTTCACTCACCAGGTAGTCACTGCGGAAGATGTAGTTACAGCGGTATCGGATAGTTCCAGATACGATATCTATGGCTTGTCGGATGCGGCACTTCAGGGTGAACCGGTTCGTTGTAACAAAATCCTGCAGGTGCTGCGACAAGATGGAACTGAAGCTCCTGTTGTGCTTTGGGCGCTTTCCAAAGAACTGCGTTCACTTGCTGCTATTCAACATGCGCAACAAAGTGGCAAATCGTTTGATCAGGTGTGCCAACAGGAAAGGATCTGGGGCAAAAGAAAACCCCTTGCACGTCAGGCTGCCCGAAGAGTTTCCCCGCAACAAATTCAGCAAGCCCTTAAATATTGCGCTGAAACAGACAAGATAGTTAAAGGCATGTCACCCGGAGACCCATGGATGCTGCTAACCAGTATTGCGATGAGCCTGGCAGGTGCACCTCTAAATCTCGTCTAGCTCCTACCAAAACTAGTAGCCCTTGTATTGATAACATGGGCTGCCAGCTTTATTATGCAGTCAACCATTCTATCTGGATTAATAATGCGCAGTTTAATCAAGCTCTTAACCGCTGTCGTTCTTCTGACTGCCTTAACTGGCTGCGAGGATGAAGCAATCACCCCTGACAAGATGAAGACTGGTGCCGAACTTTACGATTATTACTGTAAAGCCTGCCACGAAAAGCAAGGTCCGGGTGCGATGATGGAAAGGTATGCGAGCAAAGAACCTATGACTGTGCACAAGGTCATTCTGCTGATCAAATATGGCTACAATGCCAGGCATAACATGCCAGCATTCAAAGAGTTCTCCGATGAACAAGCCGACATGCTAGCCACCTATGTAGTAGGGCTTCAGACCGAAAATCATCGGAATCTAAATCCTTGAAATGCATTTATGCTAACTGGTGCAGTACTTCAGTTTCCAGCTTAGTATTGTCATGCAAAGGGCAACGATCACACACTTCATCTAAGAAAATCTGCTTTTCAGCATCGGAAAGGTCTGCATCAATCCTGGCACTGATACGAATCTGCTGAAAGCCGACCCGATCTTCTGTTTCCAGCCCCATAAGTCCTTTAGGATTCAGATCTGCTTCGACAAAAATTTCCATTCCCTTGAGATCTATCTTCTGCTGATTCGCCGCTATGCGACCAATGCTTCCGACACATCCTGCAATAGAGAAAAGGAAGTATTCCAGAGGGGTTGGACCTTCATTGGTTCCACCGCTGGCCTGCGGCTGATCAATAACAACCTTGTGATCACGAATATCCGAGCTGATTGCCCAACCACTGCCCATTGATGCTGTAACAGATACTGTTTTGCTTGCCATATTGAACCCATTAGATACATTAGATATTACTAATATACAATTTAAGCGACATCAAGGCAATAAAAAAGCCGCACAATGTGCGGCTTTTTAAAGCAAGGGGAAAATTAACCTACCTTTTCACCTTTGGCTTGCAGGTCGGCATGGTAAGAGGAGCGAACCAAAGGCCCACATGCTGCATGCTTGAAGCCCATCTCTTTCGCCAGACGACCGAATTCATCAAACTCTTCGGGTGTCACAAAACGCTCAACCTTCAGGTGGCTTCGGCTTGGCTGCAAATACTGACCAATAGTCAGCATATCGACATCATGGGCACGCAGATCCTTCATCACCTGCACAATCTCTTCATTAGTCTCGCCAATACCCACCATCAAACCAGACTTGGTACGCACATCCGGGTTCTTAGCTTTGTATTTTTTCAGCAGGCGCAATGACCACTCATAATCAGAACCAGGTCTCACTGCCTTATACAGACGCGGCACTGTTTCCATATTGTGATTGAAAACATCAGGTGGTGTTTCAGTCAGAATATCGATTGCAATGTCCATGCGGCCACGGAAATCCGGCACCAGGATTTCCATTTCAATGCTGGGCACCTGCTTACGGGTTTCAGTCACGCAGTTAGCAAAATGCTGAGCACCGCCATCACGCAGGTCATCACGATCCACAGAGGTAACAACAACGTAACGCAGTCCCATATCTGCGATAGCGTCTGCCATCTCTTTCGGCTCATTTTCATCCAGAGCATTAGGTCGACCGTGAGCAACATCACAGAATGGACAGCGACGGGTACAGATATCCCCCATAATCATGAAGGTCGCCGTACCATGACTGAAACATTCACCCAGATTAGGGCAACTTGCTTCTTCGCATACTGAAGCGAGCTTATGCTTACGCAGCTTATTTTTGATACGCGTAACTTCAGCATTAGAACCCATGCGCACGCGTAACCAATCTGGTTTACGTGGCATATCTTCTTTGGCAGTTGGAATCACCTTGATAGGAATGCGATCAACTTTATCAGCTCCTCGCAATTTGACTCCCTGCTCTACCTTCTTGTTAGAAGGTGTATTCGTTGTTTTATCGGACATGTATTTCTCAATCCAGAGAGTTTAGCCGGGTTATTTCTGCATACCCGATCTTATTAATTAAATGGTTTAATAAACGTTCTGCTACTTCAGCCTGATCCAGATCGCCCACCAGTGTAGCTAACTGGGTCATTGCCATTCCTGCATAACCACATGGGTTAATGCGAAGGAAAGGTTCAAGATCCATATCCAGGTTCAGAGCTAATCCATGAAATGAACAACCTCTGCGTACCCTCAAGCCCAGTGAAGCAATCTTATTATTATTGACGTAAACGCCAGGGGCATCAGGTTTGGCGTAGGCCTCAACCTCATACTCCTTTAGGGTTTCTACTACGGACTCTTCCATAATAGTCACTAATTCACGTACGCCGATTTTCTTTCTTTTCAGATTCAGCAACAGATAAATAACAAGCTGACCCGGACCATGATAGGTCACCTGACCACCACGATCGACCTGAACAACCGGAATATCACCCGTTCCCAGAAGGTGCTCTTCTTTACCCGCCTGCCCCTGCGTGAATACAGGTTCATGTTGTAACGCCCAGATCTCATCAGTAGCAGAGTCATCGCGCTCATTGGTGAACTGTTGCATTCTAAGCCAGGTGGGTTCGTATGGAAGCACGCCCAGATCACGAATAATAATTTTATCTGCAACCATCAGATGACCATCTTAACACGATCAGATTTCATCAGAGCTTCGTGTAAAGCTTTTAACTGGTCAACACCCTGAGCAGTGATTTTAAATCGTACGGACTGGAAGTTGCCGTTACGGCTGTCTTGGACTGAAACCGTTCCAAGATCAAAATCCGGTACATGGATCTGCACAATCTCTATAACATGGCTTTGAAAGTCTGGACCACCAATGCCTACCGCTTTAATTGGGTAGTTAGGGCATGGAAATTCAATCTTTGGGGGTTCTTGCTGTTTATCTGACATATTTTTAACTTACTTATTATGCTCGCCCGCCATCAACTGCCGCTGATAGTCACTGAACAATTCAAACATTTTGTTCCATAGCGGCCCTTTAAGGCCATCACCAATCGTATTTCCATCCACTGCAATCACTGGAATGATACCCCGGGTGGAACTACATACCCAAACTTCATCTGCGTTGAGCAGCCTTTCGTAATCAACATCCAGCTCTTGATACTGAATGCCATGCTCATCTGCCAGCTCCAGAATCAGTTGCCGGGTAATTCCACCGAGAATTTCAGAACTGCGCTTTGGAGTAAATAAAACGCCACGCTTCACCAGAAACAGGTTACATGCGGTGCCTTCTGTTAAACGCTGATCCCGGGAGAGCAAAGCCTCATCGGCTCCTTCATCCTTTGCCTGCTGTAACACCAGAATATTAGGTAACAGACAGGTAGACTTGATATCACAGCGATGCCAGCGCAGATCTTCGGACACCACAGCTTTGATCGGTTTAATATCACCTGCACCCGCCTGCCAGATATCTTTTATCTCAGAGCAGCAGGCGAATATTGTCGGCTCCATCGTATCATCATAAGCATGACTTCTGCGGCCGGCATTTCCACGGGTTATCTGAAGATACACTGAGAGATTACCACCACCATTGGCCGCAACCAGTTGGGTCAGTACCTGCTCCCAGTCAACATCAGATTTGATACGTATGGCTCTTAAGCTGTGATTTAAGCGCTCAAGATGCTCTTTCATTCGAAAGCCTACGCCCTGATAGAACGGTATAACTTCATACACACTGTCCCCAAACAAAAAACCGCGATCAAAAACTGATACTTTAGCTTCCTGTTCAGGTAAAAACTGACCGTTCAAATAAACTGTTTGCATAGTACTTTCATAAGGTACTTAAAATAAGAATGCCCACACCTTCACAAGATGCGGGCATCCATCAAAAATTAAAGGCTATGTGTATAACTTTTAGCCTATCAGGCTGGTAAAGAACAGCATAATAGCGTGCCAGATTTTCTTCAGGAAGCCTGCTTCCGCAACATTATCCATTGCTACCAGAGGAACCTCTTTGACTACCTGGCCATCCAGAGTCACTTTTACCGTACCTACCTGCTGGCCTTTCACCAGTGGTGCTTTTATAACGCGCTCAACATCCATAGATGCTTCCAGGTTGTCAGCTTGACCACGAGGAATAGTCACAGACAGGTCCTCAGTAATACCCATACGTACCTGATCGACCTCACCCGCCCAGACCTTACTGGTGTTCAACAGGATATTTTTCTCGAACAGCTTATGCGTTCTGTAATACCGGAATGCGTAGGAAAGCAGCTTTTGGCTTTCACGAGCACGGGCCTCTTCATCTGCAGTACCTAACACCACAGAGATCAGGCGCATATTATCGCGTTTCGCAGACGCCACCAGGCAATAACCCGCCGCTTTGGTATAACCGGTTTTCAGCCCATCCACCGTTTTATCTCGCCATAACAGTTTGTTGCGGTTAGGCTGGCGGATTTTGTTGTAGGTGAAATACTTTTCTGAATATATATCATAGTGCTCAGGAAAATCCTGAATGATCGCCTTAGCTAAGAGTGCAAGGTCATATGCTGAGGAAACATGATCTTCATTAGGCAGGCCTGTTGAATTCAGGAAATGGCTATTCTTCATGCCCAACAAGCTTGCATGCTGATTCATCAGATCCGCAAAAGCGGCTTCACTGCCTGCAATATGCTCAGCGACTGCAACAGAAGCATCGTTACCAGACTGAATTACAATACCTTTCATAAGGTCATAAAGGCTGACCTGAGTGCCTTCACGTATAAACATACGCGACCCCTGAGTCCGCCAAGCCTTTTCGCTCACCAGCACCAGATCGTCTTTGCTGACGTTGCCTTTACTCAGCTCGTACTCAAGGATATACGCAGTCATCATTTTGGTCAGACTGGCGGGTTCAAAGCGGCCATGCTCATTTTTAGCAGCAATAATTTTCCCGGTATCTGCATCCATCACCAGATATGAGGTTGCTGCTATTTGTGGTTCAGCCGGAATAAGTGGCGTAACCGCCTTAGCCTGAACAGAAAATACAACTAAAAATACAACTGAAAGTAACTTTGATACCTTATTAAACATGGTCTTCCATCAAATTTGAGTGATGTTGAAGTCTTAAACCGCCTAGGGATAGTCTACCAAACGAGGGTTTGAATAGCCCAGCTGTTCTAACCGGTTTGTTAGCTCAGCAAGTGAAGATGTGCTCTGTAATGGTCCCAATTGAACCCGATAGATTGTTTTACCATCCGACATCGATCCGGTTCTGGTAATAACGGCCAGCTGATTGAAGGCATTGCGAAGCTTACTCTCTACCTGAAGTGCTGATGTCCTATTGGAATACGCCCCTACCTGCAAATAGCGACCTGCTACATTTTGTTCCGGCTGTGGCGTTGTGACTGCTACCACATTACTCGGTCGCTGCCAGGCACGCGGATCAATTGCTTCAATTCGCACCCGCGCGGTTCCGTGCTTCAACATATCCAGTTTTGAAGCTGCGGCGTAGGAAAGATCAATCAGGCGGCTTCCATGAAATGGTCCCCGGTCATTAACCCTGACAATCACCTGCTTATTATTTGCCAGATTAGTAACCCTGACATAGGTAGGAATGGGGAGAGATTTATGAGCGGCCGACATCTGGTACATATCATAGATCTCCCCATTGGAGGTCTTGTGGCCATGAAACTTCTTGCCGTACCAGGATGCAGTTCCAGTTTCGACATACCCCTGAGAACTGGACATTACATAGTAACGCTGACCAAAAACAGTATAAGGGCTTTTGTTGCCACCTCGGCTCTTGGGCTCCACTCTGGGCACTGCATCTTTAACATGTGATACGTCAACCGGGCGATCCGGTGCCTTATCATGTCTCATGGAGTAACGACCACTATTAGAGGAGCAGCCCGCAATGCCAAGAATGACAATAAAGATTAAAAGCCTTCGAAACATTTTCAACTGACCAATACCCAATCCAATTTATTGAGCCGTGCTGTAAGCTCTTTTTATCTCTTCACTTAAACGATACACAGCCATAGCGTAGAGATTACTGTGGTTATAACGGGTTATCACGTAAAAGTTATGCAAACCAAGCCAGTATTGCAGATCTTCTTCTATCTCAAGGCGTAGCAACGTTGCCTTACCTTCTGGAGCCAAGCCCAGATTCGACTTAACTCCTCGTTCCTGCCATTCCCCGATTGTTACTTTTGGAATCAAACCCTTGCGGCCCTTGCCAAACCAATCTTCTTCCAGTGCAGCAGGCAGACTCACTGCACTGATTACCGGTTCACCTGTTTTCCAGCCATGGACAGCAAAATAGTTTGCAACACTGCCTATCGCATCGGTTTTATTGTTCCAGATATCTCGCTTACCGTCCTGGTCAAAATCAACCGCATAATTACGGTAGCTGGAAGGGATAAACTGACCATATCCCATTGCACCAGCATAAGAACCTTTAAGCGAGGTCACGCCCACCTGCTCTTCCTTTACAAGTCGAAGGTACTCTTTTAATTGGCCACGGAAAAACTTACTGCGACGGGGATAATCAAACCCTAATGTTGCAAGAGCATCAAGGACACGGTAACTGCCTGTAATTCTGCCATAACGGGTTTCCACGCCAATAATTGCTACGATAATTTCTGGCGGAACTCCATAAACCTGTTCTGCACGTTCCAGCACAGTTTTATTTTCCTGCCAGAACTTCACACCTTGCGATATACGCTTAGGCTCAATAAAGATTTTGCGGTACTTGCCCCATGTAAGGCGTCCTTCAGCAGGTCTTGAGATCGCTTTCAGAATGGATTCCTGACGTTTAGCTTCACTCAGGACCGATGTAAGGTACTGTGCACTGAAGCCCTCTTCCATCATCTCTTGGATAAATAATTGAGCATCCGGATATTCAGTGTAACTGTCGTATCGAACGACCGTTTCTTCCTCTACGAGAGTAGAGGTTGGAGAAGATTGTTTAGTCGTCTGCGGGGTAGCTTGCTTTGATTTAGATTCCTGCACGCTTTTTTGTTGAGTCCCTTCAACTCCAGCAGAAGATTCAGCATCGGGTTTGGATGAGCAACCGCCTAAGGCTAATCCCATTGCTATTAGGCTCGTAGCGAAGAGCTTCTCTTTTCTCATCCTTGTATCCTCAAAATGTTGAACCGCGAATATTTCACTATGACCTTACTTTAACAACATGGTTCGATAACTGTGAATTGACATTATGATGCCGAAACCAGCCATCAGCGTCACTATGGAAGTACCTCCATAACTTACTAACGGCAACGGAACGCCAACCACCGGCAATAACCCACTTACCATACCGATATTAACAAACACATACACAAAGAAAGTTAAAATCAGGCTACCTGCTAATAGTCGTCCAAAACTATCAGGGGCTTGGGCGGCAATTACAAGACCCCGGGCGATAATCAGAAGATACAAACTCAGCAGTATCAACACTCCTATCAAACCCAGTTCTTCTGCAACAACCGCGATAATAAAGTCGGTATGTGACTCGGGTAAAAAGTCTAACTGTGACTGGGTTCCGCTTAACCATCCCTTACCGTATACCCCACCGGAGCCAATTGCAGTCTTGGACTGGATAATGTTCCATCCTGAACCCAAAGGATCGCTTTCAGGATCAAGAAACGTCAGCACCCTCTGCTTCTGATAATCTTTCATCACCGCCCATAAACCTGGTAATGCCGCACCGGCAACACCCAATGCAGAGAATATGTAACGCCAGCGAATACCCGACAGCAGAAGTACGAAAACCCCAGAAGACGCGATCAAAAGTGAGGTACCCAGGTCAGGCTGTTTCATGATCAATACCGTGGGTAGCCCGATCAATACCAGACTGATGAAAACATGTTTAAAGCTTGGAGGTAACGGCCTGTGAGCAAGGAAAAAAGCTACGGTAAGCGGTAAAACCAACTTCATAATCTCGGAGGGCTGAAAACGAAACCCGGGTAATGCCAACCAGCGTTGAGCACCTTTAGCGCCAACCCCAAAGAGTATTACTGCCACCAGCAATCCCAGACCAATCACATACAACCACGGAGCCCAACGTCCCAGGAATCTTGGTGTCAGCTGGGCCAACACAATCATGACAAAGAAACCCGCCGCCATACGGACAGCCTGACGGATCACATAACCAAGGTCCTGACCGGATGCACTGTAAAGTACAAACAATCCAAAACTACACAGTAAAATCAACAGGATCAGCAACCAACCATCCAGATGGGTGTAACTCCAGAGACTGGGCCGGGTTCTCAGATGGTCATGAGCTTCCGGCATGTAGCGTTCAAATTCGCGACTGTTCACAACTCAATCTCATCCAGTAGCGGGTCCGTACCTAATAGGTAAGCATCCATGATTTTACGTGCAATTGGCGCTGCGGTTGAAGAGCCACCGCCACCGTTTTCGACGACGACTGAAATCGCGATCTGAGGATCATCAACCGGGGCAAAGGCGACAAACAAAGCGTGGTCTCGGTGAATTTCAGCGAGCTTCTCAGCATCGTACTCTTCATCCTGTTTAATACCGACAACCTGCGCAGTACCCGTTTTACCTGCGATTTTATATTGAGCACCCGCTCCAGAACGGCGAGCGGTACCGGTTTCAGAATGCATTACATCGTGCATGCTTTTGATAATGACATCCCAGTTTTTTTCCTGGTTTAGCACAACATCCTGACGCGGCAACAGCACTGATGCAACTTCAGGCATTTCCAGATTTTCGCTGCCGTCCTCTGCTTCTACTTTAATTCCCTTAAGCATTCGCGGCTGGACCCACTTCCCTCGATTTGCGATCACAGCCGTTGCTGTTGCCAACTGCAGTGGTGTCGATACCAGGAAGCCCTGCCCAATACTCAAATTAAGAGAGTCGCCTGTATACCAGGACTCTTTTCTACGTCTCTTTTTCCACTCTTTTGACGGCAGGATTTGACCCAGCGCTTCAGGCAGATCAAGACTGGTGACAGAGCCAAATCCGAAACGCCCCAGATAATCCGACATAGGGTCTACACCCATTTTATGGGCAACGTCATAGAACCAGGTATCGCAAGACTGGGCTATCGCCTCATTCATATTCACACGACCATGACCAAATTTTTTCCAGTCACGGTACTTGCGCCCACCTTTGGTCAGGGTATACCAACCGGGATCAAATATTGTGTAACCCGGGCTCACTACTCCGGTATCTATAGCAGCCAGTGCAGTAATCGGTTTTACAGTAGAACCAGGAGGATAGCCGCCACGAATAGCCCGGTTGAACAAAGGCAGATCCCGTGAATCACGAAGAGCTTCATAATCTTTCGAGGAAATGCCCGTTACGAACAGGTTTGGGTCATAACCGGGTTTAGAAACCAAAGTCAGAATCCCACCGTTTTTAGGGTCGATGGCGACTACTGATGCACGCCTGCCCTCAAGTAATCGTTCGGTTATCTGTTGTAATCTGATATCCAGATGCAACTGAATATCCTTACCCGGTTGTGGATCCGTTCTCTCCAGAACCCTCATCACACGACCACGGGCATTAGTTTCTACCTTCTGGAAACCCACCTCGCCATGAAGCTGATCTTCATAGAACTTTTCTATACCTAGTTTTCCTATGTAGTGGGTTGCGGAATAATTGCGTTCATCAACGCGCTGCAGCTCCGCTTCATTGATTCGCCCGACATATCCCATCGCATGAACCAGCGTTTCACCGTAGGGATAATGACGGATCAATTCAGCTTCCACCCTTACACCAGGTAAACGATGGTAGTTAACCGAAATAGTGGCAATTTCCTGTTCGTTCAGGCGGAAACGTACAGGAACGGACTCAAAGGAACGGCGACGCTGGCGCAGGCGTTTTTTGAATCGGAGAACTTCTTTATCAGTAATAGGGATAAGATCCCTCAGGTCCGCAAGTGTTTTATCAAGGTCGTTCACTTCCTCCTTGAGGATAGTGACACTGTAACTTGGCCGGTTATCCGCCAGCAGGACGCCGTTGCGGTCGTAGATTAGTCCTCGGTTGGGCGGCACAGGTTGCAGCTGGACCCGGTTATCTTCAGACATGGCCGCAAAATGTTCATGCTCAACAACCTGAAGATAAAACAGACGTACAATCAGCACCAGAAGCAGAGATACCACAACAGCAAAAGCAAGAATAGCGCGAATTTTGAAAGTCCGGCTCTCTTTACTGTGATCCTTGAGGCGTTCTGTTGCCATACTTTGATTCTAAACCTTCAACGGTTTTAATTACTTATGATAGGGATGGCCCTGAATCACAGTCCAAGCCCGGTATAGTTGCTCAGCCAGCATCACCCGTACCAACGGATGCGGCAGAGTGAGTGCTGATAATGACCACTTTTGATCAGCCATCGCCGAGCAACGACTGTCCAGACCATCAGGACCACCGATCAGCAAACTGATATTTCGCCCGTCCATGCGCCAGTCCTCAACTTGTGAGGCCAGCTTTTCGGTAGACCAGTTTTTACCCAGAACTTCCAAGGCAATAACCCGGTCCCCTTTAGGAATCGCAGCAAGCATCTGATCCCCTTCCTGTTTCTTTGCCCGGGCAACATCACTGCTCTTTCCCCGGTGCCCCAGAGGAAGTTCAATCAGTTCGATCTGGAAATCAGCGGGTAAACGCTTAGCGTATTCGTTGTAGCCTTCATTCACCCATGCAGGCATTTTACCGCCAACCGCTATGATTCTTATTTTCATAAGAAGTTCTATGCGTCCGCATCAACGCCCCAGAGGCGTTCAAGGTCGTAGAAAGAACGGGCATCCGGCATCATCACATGCACAACTACGTCACCCAGGTCTACAAGAACCCATTCGGAACTGCTCTGACCTTCTGAGCCTAATGGCATCACCCCTGCTTCCTTGGCTTTTACAATTACTTCTTCGGCAACAGCAGCAACATGACGCTTGGAAGTACCGCTGGCTACAATCATGTAGTCTGTAATTGATGAGCGTTCTCGAACGTCAAGGTCAACTACTTCTTTAGCTTTCATGTCTTCCAGTGCGTTATGCACGAGTTCAATCATTTTTTCAGTTTGCATTTGTTCACTTTACTTAGTTAAACCATAAAGCTGGTTTTCTTTAATATATTGCCAAACCTGATCAGGAATCAGGTAGCGAGGTGATAAGCCAGATGAAATTGTCTGGCGTACCTGAGTTGCAGAGATACCCAGCGGCGTTAATTCACGTATCAATACCTTGCCCGCGGGTATGCTCAGCAATTCTTCAGGGTTATCGGCACGATGCTGCCGAGTTAAATCCCCCATTACAGAATCTTCTGCCAATTGATAACCAGGGCGCTGCACGACAATAAGATGACCCAGGGTCAGAAATTGCTGCCATTCATGCCAGGACGGCAGAGTTTGGTAGGCATCCATCCCCATCACCATGCAGATGGGCTTGTCTTCACCAAACTCGTCCCGCAGTCCCTGCAGGGTATGCAACGTGAAGGAAGGTTTATCTGAATTGATCTCTCTTTCATCAACCCGCAGCACAGCTTCACCCTCAACCGCCAACTGAACCATGGTAAGCCGTTGTTCAGAAGTACAACCCGGGGCATCCCTATGAACAGGAGTTTTGGAGGGGATCAGACATAACTGGCTGACGCCTAGCCATTGCTGAATTTCCAGTGCTGTGCGGAGGTGGCCATTATGGATGGGATCAAACGTCCCACCCATAAATACGAAAGCGTCTTTAGACATCAAAAATTACTTTCGAATATGCCCATCGCCAAGTACAACGTACTTTTCGGAGGTCAGACCGTCCAGACCTACAGGACCACGAGCATGGATTTTATCGGTTGAGATGCCAATTTCAGCGCCTAAACCGTACTCAAACCCATCCGCAAAGCGGGTCGATGCATTCACCATCACAGAGCTGGAATCTACTTCTCGCAGGAAAGCGCGTGATTTAGTGTAATTCTCTGTGATGATTGAATCAGTATGATGCGATCCATAACGATTGATATGGCGAACTGCTTCATCCATGTCATCAACAATTTTAATCGACAGAACAGGTGCCAGATATTCTGTTACCCAATCTTCCTCAGTCGCTTCGTTGGCATAAGGCACCACTTCACGGGTTCTTTCACAGCCACGCAGTTCAACACCAACCGCCTGATAACGTTCAGCCAGTTCTGGCAGAATTTCAGTAGCAACCGCTGCATTCACCAACAGGGTTTCCATCGTATTACAGGTACCATAGCGATGAGTTTTCGCATTCAGCGAAACATTAACTGCTTTGCCTTTATCGGCTTCACTGTCGATATAAACATGGCAGATGCCATCAAGATGCTTAATCACCGTTACCTTGGCATCACGACTGATACGTTCAATCAGCCCCTTGCCTCCACGTGGCACAATGACATCCACATATTCAGGCATCGTGATCATCTGGCCTACCGCTTCACGATCCGTTGTTTCTACAACCTGAACCGCAGTTTCTGGCAGGCCCGCATCTTTAAGACCCTGCTGGATGCAAGCCGCAACCGCCTGGTTAGAATTGATTGCTTCTGAACCACCCCGCAGGATAGTTGCATTACCAGATTTCAGGCACAGGCTGGCAGCCTCAACCGTTACATTTGGGCGAGACTCATAAATAATGCCGATTACCCCTAAAGGCACGCGCATCTTACCCACCTGGATACCACTTGGCAGGAATTTCAGGTCATTGATTGCGCCAACCGGATCAGGCAGAGAAGCCACCTGACGCAAGCCTTCGATCATTGTATCGATGCGCGCATCGGTCAGCTCCAGACGATCCAACATGGCATCGTCCAGACCATTGTTACGGCCGTTATCCAGATCCTTAGCATTAGCTTCACGAAGTGCCGGTCGACTGTTATCAATTGCATCAGCCATTGCCAGCAACGCCTGATTTTTCAGGTTAGTGTCTGCTTTTGCCACCAGGCGAGCAGCATCACGCGCTTTTTCACCCAGTTCGATCATGTATTCTTGTACGTTCATAGCCGTCCTTCCAATCAATAGGCTGCTTATTATACTCCTGCCATGACAGAGGACCAGAGCTAGAACATATTTGATGCTCCCGCTCAGGACCAACTGCTGTTATTATTTGCTACTGCCTTCAGAATTGAGCCTAAAGTACCTGTGACTGAACCTATGGATGCCCCATCAAATCCACGGAGATCCCTGTTTATTGCCGTCATTCTGGCAATGTTTGCAGGCATTCTTCTTAGTACAGTTTATCTCTCACTGGCTACTTCACGATTGGCTACTGCTGAAACGTTGAAAATTGGTAATTCTCTGACGCTTCAGAGTGAAACGCTGATTCGCCCTTTAATCCTTTCCAATGACCGGGTCAGTCTTAATTTCCTTCTCAACGAGCTGGTTGAAACTGATCATATCCGCGGCTTACAGGTAAAAGACCGTAATGGCATTGTGATTGCCCGGGCGGGGGATGTCTCAGATCTAAAACAAGTCCGTCACCTGCTGCAGCAAGATAAAAGCATTGGCTCTTTTACTCTCTGGCTTAACCAGGCACCGACAAAAAACCTACTCACAAGCCAGCATATCCCTCTTATGATTCTGGCCTGCATGAGCTGTCTCTTCATTCTTCTGGCCATCTGGTATACCACTCGATCAAACGAAGGCATGAGCGCTACCGCATTCGAAGAAGACACAGAACAACCCTCTACTGATTTTTCAGCAGCTTTGGCGCAGGAAACAGAACAAGGGATCTATGCATACGAGGAAAAACCGGAACAGTCTTCAGTTGCGACAACCGCTGTAACAACCAAAGCAACAACCGAAGTTACAACCAAACCCTCTCCGGAGCCGCCCTCCGATGTACCTGAACCCAAACAACAAGATTTCCAGACAAAAGATCTCGTTGATCTGCTAAAACCTGAGCCGACCGGCACTCCTCAGATGCCGAAGTTTGAACATCACCCTCAGGATCTCGACCCAGTTCCAGCGGAAACAACTCCAGCGGATGAACCTCTGGTGTTTGAAGAACAGGAGCTCAACGCTCCTGCTCCCGAAAATACAGCAAAAGAAAACCCGCTGTTCAAGATGCAGGAACAGCAGGATAACAATGAACATCAACTAGAGCTCTACTCATTTGAACATGAGCTTGAATTAATCCTGCCTCCTCAGGACGCGATCTATCTTTTCTACATAGATACTTTGACTGCCAGCTCCGACAATATCAGCAGCGAAGAAAAAAGCGCTCTGGTTAACGTTTATCTTCATCTCGCCAAGCAAGTTGCCCACATCTATAAAGGTGAAGCCGAGCAGCTTGAAAATAATGACATCCTGCTGCGCTTTGAATTACGCGATGATCAGGACAGTCATGGCATAAACGCTTTGTGTGCAGCGGTACTGTTTAATTTACTTTATAAAGGGTTCAATCAGTCACGAATCAAAGGTTTCCAACCTGTACTTAGTCTGCAAATGTCCATTGCCCGAGGACATCACAGTCGTTATAACTTGGTGCAGGAAGAAGCACATTTCCTGACCCGTACAACGCATAGTAACGAGCTCATAAGCCATACAGCTTTATCTGAAGCTCCCATCATCAAGAAGACACTTCTGGAAAACTCGGATATTCGTCGTGAGGATGAAGATAAAGTATTGGTTATGAAACTGACCGCCAAGCATCAAACTCTGCTTCAGAAGCAAGCTAATCACTTGCTCACAAAAGTATTCAAAAAATCTTAAGTTTACCCATTTGCACAGATTTCAATTAAGAATCCCTTTCTCAGGTACACAATTTCACATCCAATAACTATATTAAGTAGATGCTAATGTAACCTGGATGGTCTATTCGATGCTCATCAATAGCTCGGCCTGCATTTCGATTGTTTTTGCGAAGCTCTTCCCTGGAAAGCTTATAACTGCTCTGATTTATTTGATCTCTATAGGCCTGGCCCCAGCTTATGTCCATTCATCTGAATGCATTGGAGTCGTTACTGCAGGCGGCGGTCAGGACTTCTGGGGTGAAGTACAAACAGGCGCACATAAAGCTGCTGAAGAGCTTGGTATAAAAGCCTATGTCAGAGGCCCGGCGGATGAGATCAATACCTCCGGCCAACGCTCTATGATCCGGTCCATGCAGAACCATGGCTGCAAAGTTATGGTTGTGGCCCCTAATTCACAAGAACGCTTGCAGGATGTGGAACAACTTCTATCACTGGGTATTCCCACCATTTTTGTAGATAGGGATATTGGCGGGAAGCGTGTGAGTGTGATTAAAACCGATAATTTCACTGCTGGCAGGACAGCAGGTGTCGAACTAGCCAAGGCACTTGGTGGTAAAGGTCAGGTGCTACTGTACCGGATGGACCCTAACGTACTCAGCACAACTCAACGTGAAGAAGGCTTTATTGAGGGTGCAAAAAGCAACGGTTTAGATATAGTCACTGAGGTTTATTTGGGCACAACGATCGAAGAGGCCCGAAGCAACGCCTATCAAACACTGGCAAAGCTAAAAGGGATCGACGGTATTTTCACACCCAACGAATCCACCACCCTTGCATTACTTGCCACCTTACAACGCCATAGCAACAACCCTGATCTTGTTCATATAGGATTTGATACTCATCCGATGATGTTAGATGCGATTCGCTCAGGGAAGATGCTTGGAGTGATCGCTCAAGACCCCCGTAGAATGGGGTATTTGGGTGTTATTCAAGCCCATAGGGTAATGCAGGGAAAACCTTTCAACGAAACTGTCGATGTTCAGGTAAGCATCATCAACAGAGATAATATTGACTTCATTACCGGCGAGCTTTCCAGCTCTGATTAGTGGGCTATGCTGAGATTATGAGAGGACTTCGGCCTGAAGTTGTACCTCAGCATCATCTTGCAGATAAAAACCATTTTTACCGCTCTTTTTGACTCTGTACATTCTTTCATCCGCAGCGCGCATCAAATCTTTGATCGTATTTCCATCATCGGGGAATACCGCACCACCAACAGAACAGGAAACCTCAAGCCCATCCTGCAGATGTGAATAACTGATATTCATCACTTCGAGCAGGCGTTCTGTAAGATTGTTAGAAGCAAAAAAGGCTTCGTCTCCGGTAATAATCAGAGCAAATTCATCGCCCCCAATACGTGCTACCAAATCGCCTTGACGTATAGCAATGGAGAGGCGAGTAGCGACCTCGATCAGAACTGTATCACCCACCTCGTGACCATACTGGTCATTCACATCTTTGAAATCATCAACATCGATAAACAGGATAGCAAAGCGGTTGCTTCCTTCTTTATTCAGCTGCAGCTGCGCGGCTTCCATGAAAGCCTTCCGATTAGCAATCCGCGTAAGGTCGCAGTGATAGGCTTCCTGTCTCATCTGTTCATGCATAGATTCTGCAAGTTCTGCTTCTGCCGATTTATCTTCCAGCGCCTTTTCAACCCTTCGCTTTTCAATGCTTAGATTGATCATTCTTACAAAAACATCGTGGTAGTGGTAAGCAGCTAAAATAACGAACGGTAGTGCCAATAAACCCACGAGCAGCACATTAATCAAGCCAATGACCTGTTCCTGCATCTGTTGAGTCACCCTCGAATGAAATAAAACGTTTTCATCCTGAAGTTTCTGAAAGGCGGTTAAAGCGGGCTGATCGTTAATCCTGACAGCCGCATCAATCTCAGGCACACTCCGACCCTGATTGATCATATTGACCGCAACCGCAAGATTATTTTTATATTTTTCGAAGGTCGCCTGAATGATATCCAGCGCCAACCTCTCATGTGAGGTGAGATCTGCTTTCTTGTAGGTATTTATGGCTGAAAAGGTCGTGCTTATATCCGCATCCAGCTTTTCCAGCAATTCTGGTTCCTGACGCAGTACATAGTTTTTGAAGTTATGGATGAAACCACCATAACCAACTGCATGATATATCTTAGTCAGTGCAGTGTTGCGCTTCTCACTGTATTGGCTGTATTCAATCCAGGTGCTGCGTAAATCGAAGGCATGGAATAGCAGATACGCTCCCATCAGAAGCATGCCCGAGATCAACGCAGCTGCCAGAAAGACAATACGTGCTTTGAATCTTTTGCGTAACAAACTGCCATCCATGACACCGGCCCCGTACTGGGTGTAAGAAAACGTAAATGATTTATATAATGTCAATCGAGTTTATAGCGTTACAAAACATACCACAACACCCTACAAAACATGCAAGTATTACCCACCAGATGCGGCTTAACCGGAGCTACATTAAAATTAGACATCTTCAACGGATATTGAGTGTGTCCCGGAATAGTATAAAAAGGGGAGCTTTTTGCTCCCCTCTTCTTCGAGTGTCTATTCCTCTTCAGTGTCTGCAGCAGATGTAACTTCAACGTCCAGGCTATCAACCCTCTGATAACCCCTTGGCAACTTATTACCTCGTCGGCCTCGTTCACCCCGGTAGTGTTCAATGTCCGCGGGTTTGAGTTTCAGGTGCTGACGTCCGGCATGAACCATCAGGGTGTCTTCCGGGGCAAAACACGCAATGGCAATCACCAGTTCTTCTCGGGCAGCGGCACGCGCAGATGGCACATTGATGATTTTATTACCTTTGCCACGGGCCAACTCAGGCAAATCAGCGACCGGGAACACCAGCAGGCGCCCTTCATTGGTCACTGCAGCGATCAAATTAGAGTCCGGTTTACTCACAGGTACTGGTGGAAGCACTTTAGCGTTTTTAGGTAGGGTAAGTGCTGCTTTACCGTTTTTGGTTTTACTGGTCAGGTCACCAATTTTGGTGACAAAACCATATCCGGCATCAGACGCCATTAATACCTTGTCCGTCTCTTTACCTGCGATGGCCGCATCAATGGTGGAACCTTTCGGCAAGGTAATTCGCCCAGTCACTGGCTCTCCCTGACCACGAGCAGACGGCAGGTTATGAGTATCTATAGTAAAGCTTCGTCCGGTAGTATCCAGCAGGATTGTTGGCTGATTACTACGGCCTTTACAGGCAAGTTTAAAACCATCGCCTGACTTATAATTCAGACCTACAGCGTCGATATCATGGCCTTTTGCAGCACGAATCCAGCCTTGTTTAGAGATAACAACAGTAACAGGATCTGCCGTGAGAAGATCTTTCTCACTGAACGCCTGTGCTTCTTGACGTTCTACAATCGGAGAGCGTCGCTCATCACCATATTTCTCAGCGGCTTCTTCAATTTCCTGCTTAATCAGCTTACGCATCTTCGCATCTGAACCAAGGATTCCTTCCAGCTTCTTTCGCTCTTCTTCCAGCTCATTCTGTTCCGACTGAATTTTAAACTCTTCCAGCTTAGCAAGATGGCGAAGTTTCAGATCAAGAATGGCGTCAGCCTGAACATCTGTAAGGCCAAAGCGTTTCATCAATTCCGCTTTAGGCTCATCCTCATGCCGGATAATCGCAATGACCTCATCAATATTGAGGTAAGCAATCATCAAACCTTCAAGGATGTGCAAACGGTCCAGTACTTTTTCCAAACGGTGTTGCAGACGTTTACGCACGATATCGGTACGCCAGCTCAACCACTCCACCAGAATCTGGCGCAGGTTTTTCACCTGTGGTCTGCCGTCGATACCGATCATATTCATGTTGACACGATAGGTACGCTCAAGATCCGTCGAGGCGAACAGGTGTGCCATTAACTGTTCAATATCAACACGATTTGAACGCGGAACAATTACTAAGCGGGTCGGGTTTTCATGATCAGACTCATCTCTGAGATCACTGACCATGGGCAGCTTTTTCTGCTGCATCTGAGCAGCGATCTGCTCCAGAATCTTAGCTCCGGACACCTGATGTGGCAGGGCCGTGATCACAATCTCACCCTGCTCTTTTGTGTATACAGCGCGCATCCGAACCGAACCACGACCTGTTTCATAGACTTTGCGCAGATCGCTTCGTGAGGTGATGATCTCAGCATCGGTTGGCATATCCGGGCCAGGTACTATATCAATTAGCTCATCCAGCTCAGCACGTGGATTATCCAGAAGATGCACACAGGCACGCGCAACTTCACGCAGGTTGTGCGGCAGGATATCCGTTGCCATACCCACCGCAATCCCTGTGGTGCCATTTAACAGAACGTTAGGTAGTCGAGCAGGCAGAATTGCAGGTTCACGCATAGTGCCATCGAAGTTCGGAACCCACTCCACGGTGCCCTGTGACACCTCCGACAACAACACCTCTGCATAAGCCGCCAGACGCGATTCGGTATAACGCATCGCTGCAAACGATTTAGGATCGTCAGGCGAGCCCCAGTTACCCTGGCCATCAATCAATGGATAGCGGTAGCTGAATGGCTGCGCCATAAGCACCATCGCTTCATAGCAGGCAGAATCACCATGTGGGTGGAATTTACCCAAGACATCACCGACAGTACGCGCTGATTTTTTATACTTCGCACTGGCTTTCAAACCCAGTTCTGACATCGCATACACAATACGACGCTGAACCGGTTTCATACCATCGCCAATGTGCGGCAATGCACGATCCAAAATAACGTACATGGAATAATCCAGATACGCTTTCTCTGTAAAGTCTTTCAATGACAGCTGTTCATTGCCGTCTTCAAAGGTGGTTTGTACAGTCATATTTCCGTTTTACCACTACTCTATATTCTTTGCTCTCATGCGGTTGCAGGTCAGGGCCACCGCAGGCTTTTTATGCTATTTCCAAACGCTTTTCTTAAACAGCGCTGACGTCAGCTATGGGCATAAACAATTCAGTTATACATCCGCCAGATTACCTTTGGACTCCAACCAGGACTTACGGTCACCCGAACGTTTCTTAGCAAGCAACATATCCATCACTTCGTTAGTGCCATCACCCGGTTCGATTGTCAGTTGCACCAGACGACGAGTATCTGGGGTCATGGTGGTTTCACGCAGTTGCAGAGGGTTCATCTCACCCAGGCCTTTAAATCGCTGCACACCAATTTTGGCATTTTTACGCTCTGCTCGAATACGTTCCATAATGCCATCACGCTCAGCATCATCCAGCGCGTAATACACCTCTTTTGCGACATCAATACGGTACAGCGGGGGCATCGCCACATAGATATGCCCGGCAGCGACTAAAGGTTTGAAGTGACGTACAAACAACGCACAAAGCAGTGTGGCAATGTGAAGACCATCAGAGTCAGCATCGGCGAGAATACAGATCTTGCCATAACGCAAACCGTCGAGATTATCAGAACCCGGTTCAACACCTATAGCCACAGAGATGTCATGAATTTCCTGTGAGCCCAGCACTTCGCCAGGATCAACTTCCCAGGAATTCAGGATCTTACCGCGAAGCGGCATGATCGCCTGAAACTCGCGCTCACGTGCCTGTTTAGCGGAACCGCCAGCCGAGTCACCCTCCACCAGAAACAGTTCAGCATCCATCGCTTCGGCGCCTGAGCAGTCGGCCAGCTTACCCGGCAGAGCTGGACCTGAAGTGACTTTCTTACGCACCACTTTTTTGCTCGAGCGCATACGCCGCTGGGCGTTGGAAATAACCACTTCGGCAAGTTTTTCCCCCTCTTCAACATGGCGGTTCAGCCACAGAGAGAAGGCATCTTTAATTGCGCCAGAGATAAACGCCGCAATCTGTCGTGAAGACAGGCGCTCTTTGGTTTGCCCCGCAAACTGAGGATCCTGCATTTTAGCTGAGAGGATATAACAACACTTATCCCAGATATCGTCCGCAGTAATTTTTACGCCACGAGGCAGCAGGTTGCGGAATTCACAGAACTCTCGCATGGCTTCCAATAAACCTGTGCGCAAGCCATTCACGTGAGTACCGCCCTGTGCGGTAGGAATCAGGTTCACGTAGCTTTCGCAGGTCATCTCGCCACCTTCCGGTAGCCATTGAATGGCCCACTCAACAGCATCTTCTTCACCCTGAAGCGAGCCGAAGAAGGGTTCTGCTGGCAGTACTTCAAACACCTGAGTTGTGCCTTTGAGATAGTCCACCAGACCATCTTCGTAGAACCACTCTTCTTTCTCACGCTTAGCGCCGGTGAGATCGGTAAAGGTCATTTTAAGACCCGGGCAAAGAACGGCTTTAGCTCGTAGGTTGTGCTTTAAACGTGAAACACTGAATTTATGCGTATCAAAGTAGCTTGGATCTGGCAGGAATCGCACTGTCGTACCCGTGTTACGTTTACCGCAGGTATCAATCACTTCCAGTTCGGAAACCTTTTCACCATCGGCAAAACCAATCCGGTATACCTGACCATCACGACGGACCTGGATTTCCAAAAGCTTAGAAAGAGCATTAACGACCGAAACACCCACCCCGTGCAAACCACCAGAATAGTTGTAGTTATCGTTGTTAAATTTACCACCTGCATGCAACTTGGTGAGGATCAGTTCAACACCACTCACACCCTGCTCCGGATGGATGTCCACCGGCATGCCTCGACCGTCATCAGTTACCGTCAGAGAATTATCTTTATTGAGGATGACATCAATCTGTTTAGCGTGACCGGCCAATGCCTCATCCACAGAGTTATCGATCACTTCCTGCGCCAGATGGTTTGGACGGTCGGTCTCTGTGTACATGCCTGGACGGCGTTTAACCGGTTCTAAACCACTAAGAACTTCAATGGAATCCGCGTTGTATTGCTTGGACATTAACTCTAATTCCTGTCGCTAACTAACTGTCGTTCAAATTTAAGCGAGCTGCGGATCTGGCAGCTCAATACGCCCTTCGGAAAATGCCATGATGGCTGGGATAACCTTTTCAAAC
This sequence comes from Neptuniibacter sp., assembly GCA_049596335.1. GTDB lineage: Bacteria > Pseudomonadota > Gammaproteobacteria > Pseudomonadales > Balneatricaceae > Neptuniibacter. Next base: position 48,255 of record JBMYLM010000004.1, on the reverse strand, counting down.
TGTTCAAATCCATGGCAACCACCGCGCTGAATAAATTGCACGGAATCTGAAAATTTATCTACCGCTTCCTGATAATCCAGAGTTTCATCTGCTGTCTGCACCATCAACAAATAGGAACCGGGCTTTTTGACTTCACTGCAATGCAAGTCCAGAAGCTGTTGCAGGTGCTCCTCGGTGAGCTCGTAAGATTCACCACTATACAGATTCTGATTCATACCCAGATATTGTGGCAACAATTCAAAAGGCCGAACTGAAGGGTTAATCAGTACCGTTTTCACATTGCTGTAGTGTTCAGTCAGCCAGGTACTGTAATAGCCACCCAGAGAACTACCCAGAAGAATGATTAACCGATTAGCATTCTGCTCCACAATTTCCTGAAGCTGCTGAATGGCCTGCGCTGGCCAGTGAGATAAATCCGGAACCAATACCTGATCCGCTTTGCCTTGCTCCTGCATGTATTGCAGGAACAGCTGCGCTTTCATGGATTTTGGCGAGCTGTTAAAACCGTGGACATAGATAAAAAGTGGCGTCGTCATTTTTTCCCTCTGCGGAGAAGTTACCGGAGCAGGCAGCAAGGCGCAATAGGCCACTGGAGCTATAGGGTTAAACGCTTCACTTTTTGTGTGATTAAGCCGTTCTCATGCAACTCGTAGATAGCATAAGCAGGACCTGATAACTCAGGAATATTTTCTGTTTCTGAACTAGCTGTACAAGATTTGAACTGAGCTGCTGTCGCTGGGCAGGAGAACAGCTTTAGGTTATTACGTTCCAGTTGCCATGCCTGGTGAACGTGCCCAAACATCACGCCTTTGACCTGTGGGTATCGCTCAACGATGCTCCAGAACTGATCCGCGTTTGCCAGCATAATAGCGTCCTGCCATTCACTGTTAACACTAACCGGATTATGGTGAAGTACCAGCAACACATTCTGACTGTGCGCGGTTTCTTCCAGTTCTGTACTCAAAAAATCCAGCTCCGCCTCTGACAGGGAGCCACTTCCCCGGCCATCCGGGGATGAACTGCTATCCAGCAGCAAGATTCGCCAGCCGCCTTGCTCAACCACTTTGCGCCCATAGCCACAATCCGCGAATTTAAACATTTCTCCGGTCAGGTCATGATTACCAGGTATCCAATAGCTCGGAAATGTAAGATGCTGGAGATAGGTAGATAGTCGTTGATAAGCGGGTTTGGAATGATGGGTCAGATCGCCCGTAAGCAACAGCATGTCCGCTTTTTGCAGGCTGACTTCATCCATTACAGCAAGAAATCGCTCTTCAGGATTAACCCCGCGCATCTCAATTTCAGGACGGTCCTGCAGATGCATATCTGTAACCTGAATCAGCCGAAGACAAGGCTCAGCCACTGAATACCGGCTCCATGGTATGACCGTGACTCAGGCATTCGCTCAGCCATTCACCCAGATATTCATTCAATTGCAGCTTTTCATCGGGCAGATGCATATTGTCATTGGGGTAAGGATACACGCCGGATAACTGTTTACGTTTTTGCATACAAATCACTTCAGCCATTGCGGCATCATGATAGAGACGGACCACAAGACCTGGCGCATCCAGCCATGGTGAGCTGTTATCGTAGCTGTGGGTAACGAGCACAGTCGTTGTGTATTTGAAGCGTTCATCAATCTTGAGGCGCAGAAAAGCCTGATGCTCAGGCCAACTGACCTGAAACTCACGCTCATCACACTGGTCCAGATCAGGCAGCAGCTTCATTATGCGAGCATAATTTGCTTCGCACTGGGCCATCTGCCTGGTCAGGTCTGGAACATATTTACGCTTCATTGCACAACCAACTGTTTATTGTTTCCAACGCTGTTGTAACTCTTCTCGATTAATCTGCAACCACTGTAAAGCAATGATTGCCGGTGCATTGTTTATCTTACCCGATTTTACCAAAGCAAAAGCATCATCGGCTGCAAGGGTATGCACCTGAATATCTTCACCCTCATCTGCCAATCCGTGAATACCTTCAACACCCTCAGAGTTTACTTGAGCACAGAGAAGATCAATATACTCTCGGGTGCCCCCGGAACTGGGGACAAATCTGATAATCGGCACAATCTCACCTATATCCGTCCCGGCCTCTTCCTGGGATTCTCGCCTTGCGACATCTTCTGGTGTTTCACCAGGCTCAACAATACCTGCGATCAGCTCCAGAAGCCAAGGGCCTTCCGGACTGTCATATGCGCCGACCCGAAACTGCTCTACCAAAACTACGGCGTCATTCTCAGCATCATAAAGCAGAACACATACGGCATCATCACGATAAAACAGCTCCCGCTGAATACTGATCTTTTCACCCGAGAAAGTCTTATGGCTCAGATGCAATTTATACATCTTAAAAAAGCCATTATATAAAGTTTCCTGCTTATCCAGGCTGAAATCTTTTTGACTAAAAGTCGGCTTCCATTGATCTGACATTCGTTTGATCCGCATCACTTCTCTTCGAACTATCACTATAACAACAGCTGGATATAAAGCCTGCACCCCATATATAATTGTATAGAATATACTTATATTTAATTTCTATATTGTATTTGTAGCCTTTGTGGGACCAATTGATGCAACGATTGGATGAAACCTTTCCTCTGATTAAATGGCTGAGTAATTATCAGAGAGAAACATTTATCAGCGATCTGATGGCAGGCATCATTGTGGCCATCATGCTGGTACCACAGAGCATGGCTTACGCAATGCTTGCAGGCCTGCCTCCAGAATTTGGGCTTTATGCCAGCATCCTTCCACTGTTGATCTATTCCCTGTTAGGCAGCAGCCGTACTCTCGCGGTGGGGCCCGTGGCGATCTCTTCACTTATGGTCAGTACCGCTGTCAGCCAGGTCGCTGTTCAGGGAAGTGAAAATTACATCAATGCAGCTATCAATTTATCTTTGTTGGTCGGTGTTATTCTGCTGTTTTTGCGCAGCCTCAGGCTTGGAGCCATAGTAAACTTTATTAGCCATTCGGTGCTTTCCGGATTTACCAGTGCCGCCGCAATAGTTATCGCGGTGAGTCAGTTAAAACACTTACTTGGTTTAGAACTGCCAAGACAGAACAGTGTTGACGAAAGCCTGCACAATATTTTTTCTGCCATAACAGATACCAACCTGATTACCTTACTACTGTCTCTGCTTGGGTTGTTACTGCTGTGGTATTGCAAAGCTGGGCTCTGCAAGCAACGGCAAAAGCTGAGTTTTCCGGATTATATTTCCCAGCCGATCTGCAAAGCCGGGCCTATGTTTGTGGTGATATTGGGCTCACTGGCGGTCTGGATCTTTGCCCTTGATAGCAGTGCCAATGTGCAAACCGTCGGTATGATCCCCAAGGGACTGCCCTCAATTGCAGGTATTACCCTCGATCTGGAGCTCTGGAAACAGCTTTTCACACCCGCCCTGCTGATCGCGTTGATCGGATTTATAGAAAGTGTCTCGGTTGGCACCGCTCTGGCCAGCAAACGTCAGGAGAGGATCGACCCTAATAAAGAGCTTGTCGCACTGGGCGTGGCTAACCTGGGTGCCGCATTCAGTGGTACTTACCCGGTTGCCGGTGGTTTTGGCCGCTCAATGGTTAATTTCAGCGCTGGAGCCCAAACAACGGTTGCCTCAATTATTTGTGCCATTCTGGTCGGCATAACCGTAGCTTATTTCACCCCATTATTTTATTACCTGCCTGAAGCGATGCTCGGGGTAATTATTATTATGGCGGTCCTGCCACTGATTGATATTGATGCCTTCAGGCAATCCTGGAAGTTCAATAAAGCTGATGCAATGACCTTATTGGCAACCTTTTTACTGGTGTTATTTATTGGGGTTGAGCTTGGGATTTTATTGGGAATTGCCCTATCAATTACCCTGTTACTCTACCGCGCCAGCCAGCCTCACATTGCCATTGTGGGACGCATTGGTGAAACGGAACATTTTCGTAACATTGAACGCCACTCGGTAAAAACCGATCAAACCACCATCGCAATCAGAATTGATGAAAGCCTCTATTTCGCTAATACGCGGTTTGTTGAGGACTTTGTGCTTCAACAATGCCGGCAGCGCCAAGGAATCAAACATGTCGTGTTAATTTTTACGGCGGTGAACTTTGTTGATGCCAGCGCGTTAGAAACTCTGGAGCAGTTGGTCTCTCACTTACGTCAGGAAGGTATAACCCTGCACCTGTCTGAGGTAAAAGGGCCGGTTATGGACCAGTTAAGCAACACCCTCTTTCTTGAGCATCTGGGTGCAGGAAAAGTGTTCTTTACTACAGATCAAGCCATGAAAGAGCTAGCCGGCATCTGAAAACACTTCACTGTTCCTCTGCTCTCCAGTCTCTTCTTCCGGCAGATTACTGCACCTGCGACGTGAGATAAAAAGAGAGCTACTCGCCGTTTTCTTGGCTTCTTTTTTAGCCATCGCCGCCAGTTCTGCCACTTCATGGTAACTACCACAACGATAAGGGTCAGGATGCACCACCCCAATTGCTAAACCCAGGAGCGGGAAGAAAGTCCTGCCCCCCTGTCGATCCAAAGCCCACAAGCCTTCATTCTGGAGATCTTTAGGTGCATACAGCGATCTGACCTCCTCATCAAACTGACGGAGAATTCTCTCACAGGACATTTTCCAATCCGGAGAACGGAAGATCACAACAAAGTCATCACCTCCCACATGACCAATAAAGTTATGATCTCGTTTCGCATGAGCGGTTAAAAGCTCCCCAACCAGGCGAATAACCTGATCCCCTTTCGAATAGCCATAACAATCGTTAAACGGTTTGAAGTTGTTCAGATCAAAATAAGCCACATAAAAATCTTCGGTATGCTCCAACAACCTTTCCACTTCGTTATTGATGGGCACATTACCCGGCAGCATGGTCAGAGGATTAGCATATTTTGCATTCTGAATTTTCAGCTCTGTTATGCGTTTCAACAGGTCCCTGAGGTTACCCATGCCCAGATAACAACCGTCCTGGGTGATGATGATGTCCTGAAGCAGAGACGGGTTATCCTGATCTGTCACTAATCGGGAGACTTCAACCAGGCTCATTTCAGCTTCCACCAGCAACACTTTCTCGCAAATAATTCGGGCTGCAGGTTTTTTCTCGTAGAGCGCACGTCCATACTGGGTGGAAAACAACTCCAAAAGGTCTGATTTCCTGACAACACCCAGTGGGGTTCCCTGATCAACCACCGGAAGAGAAGCTAAATCCGGGTGAGCAATAAACTGCTCGCTTACATGCAGCACCGTGTCAGTGGGTGCTATAGCAGGTGTTTGGCGCAGTAATGAAAGAGCAGTTTCTGCATTGGTAAATTGAGACAGGTTTTCCGAGGCAGCCTCAGGTTCAGGCCTATTAAGTTTACACCATGCGATCTGAGGTTCTGGGCTCGGATAACCCAGATAGAAGCCCTGACCGTAGGTAATCCCTAGTTCCAACAGAACCTCAGCTTCTTCCTGACGCTCAATACCTTCCGCGATTACCTTACACCCCATCACCTTGCTGATGTTACAGATGGCTCGTACAAATTCTCGTTTAACCGGTTCGCGATCAATTTCAGAAACAAAGTGCCTGTCTATTTTCACATATTCCGGCTTAAGCTCTGACCAGAGTTTCAGGCCAGAATATCCGGTTCCCAGGTCATCAACCGCAACCTGAAACCCCATACTCCGATAATACTGCACAGCATTATTTGAGAGGCCATGCTGATCAAAAGGATGCTGTTCTGATATCTCAATAACAATATCGCGAATTGAGATTCCCAGCTCCTGCAACAGATCCGCAGTAAAACCTTCAGTATGTTCTGGGGTACCCAGAAGCGATGCGCTGATATTAAGGAACAGCTTACCTCCGGATTTGAGCTCAGCGAACTTTTCCAGAGAGCAACGTCGGCAAAGCAATTCCAGTGTGTGCAGAAGATTGTTCTCGATAGCCGTCTGAAACAGTGCACCGGGAGAAGCCATTACACTGCCAGCAGGGCCACGAATTAAAGCCTCGTGACCAATGACACTGCCTTTTTTCAGATCAACAATGGGCTGAAAGTGAGGGTATAAAGCTTCGGACTCAAGAATTTCCAGAAGCATTTTACGACGCGACTCTGCGCTGACTTCCTCGGATGCCAATAACATACAACAACCTTTAGTATTCGAACCAAAGTCCTAAACTACCGATTGGTTATGACATTTGAGTGAAAAGGTTTAATACACACAGGTACCAGACGGTTTAGGTGTGAGCGAACTGCCGCAATAACTGAACTTCATCAGCCCAGATGGTTTCGTCGATGGTTTCAAGAATAAGGGGAATTCCACGAAAGCGATCATCCTGCATAATGAAACGAAACACCTCTAACCCGATCTCCCCCTGGCCCAGACTGTGGTGACGATCCAGCCGAGAGTTCAACGCCCCTTTTGAGTCGTTAAGATGCATGCCTTTCAGGTATTCAAAACCAACAATGCTGGCAAATTGTTCAAATACCTCTGCGCAACTTTGTTGCGTGCGAATATCGTAGCCGGCTGCAAACATATGGCAGGTATCAATACACACACCCACCCGCTGTTTATCTTCCACCTGATCAATAATTTCAGCCAGCTGTTCAAAACTATAACCCAGATTACTGCCTTGCCCGGCTGTATTTTCAATCACCGCCACGACCGATTCCGTTTGCGCCAATGCCCAGTTTATTGAGTCCGCAATGGTGGCTAAACATTCCGTCTCAGATACTTTGCGAAGATGACTACCAGGGTGAAAGTTAAGATAGACTAAACCCAGCTGTTCACAGCGCTGGATCTCATCCAGAAAAGCCTCCCGGGACTTTTCCAGTGCTTCAGTCTCAGGGTGCCCAAGATTAATTAGATAAGAGTCATGGGGGAGAATCTGTTCAGGTTTCAGATTTAGCTCGGCACAATTCGCTTTAAACGCCTGAATGGTTTTCTCTTCCAGAGGTTTTGCCTGCCAACGCCTCTGGTTTTTTGTAAACAGCGCAAAGGCATTTGCACCAATTGCAGCGGCATTTAGAGGGGCATTCTGCACTCCGCCCGAAGCACTGACATGAGCGCCAACAAAATATGGGGTCATTTTTTTACCAGAGGAAATATAAACTGATTCGTGCAAGTCTAAATCTGGGAACTGTACAGGTTATCCAGAATACGATCCAATTCCTTGATCAACTCACGACTGACACGGTGCAATTCTGCCTGAATCGATGAAACCTGTTGCCTGTCTTCACTATCCATTGCTTTCTGTATCTCAAAGCCACAGGAGTGAACCCTCTCATGCAGATACGATATGCGGCCACTCACTTCATCGTCATAACGATACTGACCGTGCTCATCCCACCATTTACCAAACCGGCAATCATGAGGACTGAGTGGCGGTGGAATTAAGCGAGAATCTTTGATGTAGTGATCAAGGGCATTTACCCAAGATTGATGCTCAACCTCAGCAAATAAAATAGCCATATCTTCACGACGTACCCTAACCTGACGCTTCCATTGCTCGGGTGGTTCCCAACCACTCATCCACTCCAATACCTTACTTGCAGGCATCGGTTTAGCGATTGCAAACCCTTGCGCTATGCTACATCCCAGACGTAGTAAGAAAACGCCCTGCTCAATCCTCTCAACACCCTCTGCAACCACACTACGCCGGAACGCGGATGACATACCCATGATCCCTTCCAGAATTGCCATATCATCAGGATCATCAAGCATGTCACGAACGAATGAACGATCAATTTTGAGAACTGTTGCTGGCAGATACTTCAAATAGGTCAAAGAAGAATAACCGGTACCAAAGTCATCCAGCGCAAAGCTCACCCCGATTTGTTCACAGTCTCTCATGACCTGAGATACCAGACTGATATCTTGTAATGCACTGCTTTCCAGAACTTCCAGCTGTAACCACTCAGGTTGAACCTCTGGGAATTCATTTAGGACTGCTTTGAGATTTTCAGCAAAGTCTTTCTGTAACTGGCAACCTGCCAGATTCACACTGACCGGAAGAACAGACTCTTGAGACAACCAACTCTGTATCTGCTCAAGCGCTGAGCGAATGACCCAATCCCCAATCTGAATAGTCAGATGCTGGTTTTCCATACCGGTAAGAAATTCACCCGGAAGCAGCAAGCCCTTCTCTGGATGATTCCAACGCAGCAGTGCCTCCATCCCTATGACTTCGCCACTGTGCATATTAACCTTTGGCTGGTAATAGAGCTCAAACTCCTGATTGCTCAAAGCCCGTTCAATATGTTCATCGCTTTGTTGCTGGCCACGCAAAGTCCGGTCATTCTCGGCATCAAAGAAGAAATAGCGGTTTTTCCCGTTCAGCTTAGCCTGATACATCGCCTGATCAGCTTGCCGGATCAGTTGGTCAGGGGCTATTTCATCTGACTGCGGGTAATAAGTAACACCCAGACTTGCAGATACCTGCAGAATTAATTCGCCATGCATAATCGGTTGAGAGCTGGCCTGGAGCAGACGGTCTAAAAGAGGCACTGCCGCATAACTGCTTTCAAGGTCACTCAGAACAGCGACAAATTCATCACCGCCTAATCGGGATATGGTATCCCCTTCCCTTAGGTGATCCTGTATTCTGGTGCCTATTGCGATCAGCAGTTTATCGCCCACTTCATGACCATAGGTGTCGTTTATCTCTTTGAAACCATCAAGATCGATGTAAACCACGGCCAGTTGTTGCTTACGCCTGCGGCTATGGCTCATCGCCTGTTTCAAGCGATCAGTGAGAAGCGAACGGTTTGGCAGACCCGTCAGGGGGTCGTAGTAGGCACTGTGCTCCAGTTTCTGCTGTTGGCTTTTCTGAATGGTAATATCTGTGCAAACACCCACCCATTTATAAGGCTGCCCATCCTCATTAATCATTGGAAGTGCCCGATCACTCCAGAAGCGATAATCACCTTTTGCATCCGCAATTCGGTATTCATAATGAATAGGCTGTGTAGACTCTCTATGCCTTTCTACCGCATCAGATAACTGCGCAACATCTTCCGGGTGGATCAACGCGAGCCATGCCTGAATGTCATGCGAAACCTTGCCTTTGGAAAAGCCAAGCATTGAATCCACATCACCAAACCAGGTAAGCGAATCCGTTGCCACATCCCATTCATAAATCAGGTCGTAGGCAGCTTGTCCGGCTATCTTGAACCGCTGCTCACTCTCTATAAGCGCAAGCTCGGATTTTTTCAGATCAGAAATGTCTACCGAAATACCACACAGAGCATAAATTTCCCCTTGGTCATTCCTTAAAGGCAGCTTGGTGGATTGGTAAGTTCGGGTTACACCCGTCTCAGGAACAGTATTAACCTCCTCAGCATGAAATATTTTCCCACCGTCCAGAACCGTCCTGTCATTTTTGATTATGTTTGCAGTAGTTTCGGCATCAAAGAATTTGTCATCCTGGAAACCGATAATTTCGTCCATGCTAGCTTGCCATAACTCCCTAACGGCCCGATTGGCAAACAGATAGCGTCCTTCGGTATCTTTTAGATAGATATAAGCATCAACATTGTCGAGAATAGTGCTCAGGCGCTCCTCGCTCTCTAGCAAGTCATTCTGGGTAGCGATCAAATCCGTTATATCTTGTGCAATAACAAGAATCTGGTCCTGGCCATCGCTCCCTTTAAACGGTTTTTTAATTGATTTGAAATGTCTTATCTCACCGGAATTGATGTCCTTACTGTCCTCAAAAACGATTTCGGTCTCGCCTTTGGCCATAATATTCAGCACATTCTGACGGAAGAACTCTGCCATTTCCTTCGGCACACCAAAATCACCATCATTCTTCCCGATCATCTCTTCGGGAGTGGTTTTGTATAACCTGGCCACCGCTTCATTTGCCAACAGAAAGTCACCTTTATGATCCTTCAGGACCAACACATCAGGCATCTCATCAACCACCGTTCGGAGCAGTTGTTCCCTGTCATGTATTGTGTCCAAAGATTCGGTTAATCGACGACGGGATAGCTCAGCGCTGCTTAAGGCTCTGGTGATTGTAAGAAACGTAAGAAAGACCAGCACCGCAGCAATTACGTAGACTATACGTAACGGCCACATATATTCTGCGGGGGAAACCAAAGGCTCTTTTGCAATCGCAGCCAACTGCCACGACCCCAAAGGCAATTTAATTTCAGTCAACACAGGGGATTGATTGAAAATATCCTCGCGGCCAAAAAACACCGGACCTTTAGGCCCTGAAGCGTCATGCCCACGGATAGCGATTTCAATGGGTAAGTTCTGATCAGTTAACCCGCTGTTTTGGTATAGCTGCTCTTTACCTATCAGTGCATTAACGATCCCCCAGAAACGTTTCTTTTCTTTACCTTCGTTAAGGAAAACCGGCATTCTGGCAATAAAGGCCTCACCACCTTCAACTAGCTTCACTGGCCCCGCTAAAACCAGCTTGCCAGTGTCCCTGGCCTTTTCAACCGCGTGCCTCTGAGCTGGGTGAGTACCAAGATTTAAACCCAATGCAGCCTCATTTCCTTTCACCGGATAAAGCATTCGAATAACCATATCAGGTGCTCCAGATAGAATAACCAAACTGGAGTCAAGCCTAAGTATCTCGTCACTAATCTCAGCAAATAAAGCCTGATCTATATCCGGGTTAGATGCCACAATTGCAGTCAAACCTTTTACTAACTGCATATCGCTATTCAGATGAGTTTCTATGCTATTTCGAACATCGTAAAGGTGGCTTTGCAGGGCCAGGCGATTCTCAACTTCCCACCGCTCATGGTTAAAGATTTCCAGTAGGTAGCCCCCAACCAGCAGGACGCAAAACAACAGAATGCTTGAAAAGGATGTTCTAAGGGCTGGTTTCATTAATAGACCTGAACTGCTACTACGTTATCAACAGGAGTGTCTGAAGCTTAAACGATCATAAATTCGTTATCGCAGATCTATGCAAAGTGCATCTCACCAGAACGGCGATAAACATTTTGGAATACTGTAAACACGATTATAGCTTACAGGCTCCCCCTAAACAGTCATCGAACTCCATGGACTCAATCTCCTGACGGCTCTCTTGCGCAGCTTTAAGGCGAGTCAGCATTTCACCCTCCTGTGAAGAATTCTCTTCAATACCCGCTTTTTCAAACACAGAGATCATCAGGTTTAGCTCTTCAAGTGTAAACTCGTTCATGAATATCTACCTCTTAATCAAACCGCAAAAAGATGTTGCACCAATAACTGAACACTTTTCTTACCACGAAATTCATTCACGTCCAGGCGGTACAATACTCTGACGCGTGTTATGGATTCATCTGGCCAGGTGTCCATATCCGCATTAAACGCTATTGCATCCAGCGCCAATCCAGATTCGGCTTCCATTAACACCATTTTCAGGTGCCTCTGTCCAACCACTCGTTGCTGTAACAGTGCAAATTCGCCTTCAAATAGGGGCTCAGGAAACTGATGTCCCCATGGACCAGAATCTCGCAAAAGATCGGCCAGCTCCAGATTCATATCGGCAGCGCTCAGTGATCCATCAGTTAAAACTTCACGTTGGAGATCAGCCTCTGAGATCTGATTACCCACTTCCGCCGCAAAAGCCTGTTTGAACAGTTCTAAATCATGTTCAGCTATGGTCAGACCAGCAGCCATCGCATGACCACCGAACTTACGTAATAGCTGCGGATGTTTTGCCGCAATTGCGTCCAAACCATCACGAACATGGAAACCGGGAATGGAACGTGCTGAGCCTTTTAATTCGCCCTCATCACCCTGCGCAAAAGCGATCACCGGACGGTGCACCCGATCTTTAATACGTGAAGCGAGAATACCGATAACCCCCTGATGCCACTCAGGTTCATAAAGGGATAGACCAAACGGAAGAACATCAGTATCCAGCTGTATACTATTCAGCAGATCCAGTGCCTGTTGCTGCATCTCCTGTTCGATGCCTTTACGCTCCTGATTCAGCTCATTCAGAGTGGACGCAAGTTCTTTAGCCTTCTGCTCACTTTCGGTCAGTAAACATTCAATGCCAATCGACATATCTTCCAAACGACCCGCGGCATTCAGACGGGGGGCAATAGCAAACCCCAGATCAGCGGACGTAATCTTATGTTGTTGGCGGCCCGAATATTCGATCAACGCTTTTAAACCTGGTCGGCAAAAACCTGCCTTGATACGCTGTAAACCCTGATGCACTAAAATCCGGTTGTTCTGCTCTAAAGGCACCACATCCGCAACCGTTCCCAATGCCACCAGATCAAGAAGATTTGCCAGATTGGGTTGCTGAATACCCTGCTGATCAAACCAGCCTCTATCCTGTAATGCTCTGCGTAATGCGATCATCACATAAAAGATGACACCCACCCCGCAGGTGGATTTTGCCGCAAACTTACACTCAGGCTGATTCGGATTAACTATGGCGCAGGCTTCTGGCAGTTGATCACCCGCTAAGTGGTGATCAGTGACAATAACATCCAGATTTGCAAGTTTCGCTGCTGCCACGCCATCAACACTGGAAATACCGTTATCCACTGTAATCAGAAGGTCCGGGCTCAGCTTCAACGCCTCTACAACGATTTCCGGACTCAAACCATAGCCAAACTCAAAGCGGTTTGGCACCAGATAGTCCACCTCAGAAACACCCATCATCCTGAGCGCAAGGACAGCAACGGCAGTACTTGTGGCACCATCACAGTCAAAATCCCCAACTATGATGATTTTTTCGCGGTTCTCTAATGCCTGAACTAAACGTCTAACCGCCTGATCTAAACCAGATAAACCACTGTCTGGCAGCAATTCACTGAGACTTCTGCCCAGACCGTTTAAATCATGAATGCCGCGGCTGGCATAGATGCGGGCAAGCACGGGATTAGCTTGGGTAAAAACCGGTAAACTGGCATCCGGTTGCGGGCGTTGCACTATTTTAATTTGATTCATTAGGTACCAGGTTGGCTCACATCAGGAGAGGGTAACAGCTCCGGGGTTCGATCTGTTAAATGGTAGACCCATAACCCAATCCACTCTCGCAAAGCGGTTTTGAAGTCATGCATATTCCAGGTAAAGTCAGGCCTAACCCGATCTTCACCTGTTCTGAAATCGACAGGATAAGGGATTACATCAATCCCCGCTTGGCGGAACACCCCCATTGAACGCGGTATGTGGAAAGCCGATGTGACGAGCAACCAAGGCCCCTCTTCACTGTCCAGGTCATCGATAATCTCTTTGGTATAAATCGCATTCTGAAAGGTATTTCTGGAATTTCGTTCCACAATCAGCCTTTCATTTAAACCCAGTTGAGTAAGCCATTGCCTGGCAACATCACCACCACGATACTCCGGACGCATTAAGGAGCCCGAACCTCCGGTAAAGATCACTTTCGCTTCCGGATACCTTTTTAAAAGATGGGGAACCATCATCAAACGCTCAGCCCCGGAATTAAACTGCGGCGAGCCATGAATAGCAGACAGTTCAGCATCCTCCCCTCCACCCAAAACAATTATCCCAGCAATGGAGTCCGGATACTTAGTAACAGGAAACTGATTTTCAAGTGGACGCAAAAGGTAGTTACCCACCGGGAAAAAGCTGATCAGCAAAAAAGCGATGACCGCAAACCAAACCAACAACACACCCATTAAGCTTCGCCATAGGAACAACCCCAGAAGCAGCATCAGCAATAGAAAATGATCGGGTTGTGCTAAGGTCCAAAACACTTTAGATAAAGTAAAAAACAGATCCGTCACTATCCGCTCCTGTCCTGAAATATGGCCAGTTCAACAGTTACAAAAAACCCGGCAATAAGTGCCGGGTTTTGAGAGTAGCATATTCTGAACTCAAATCATTCGGTATGAACGTGGCTGGCTACAAACTGTTGTACAGTTGCCAGATCGTTGTCCAGCACTTCCAGCTTCTCTTCACGCTCAAACAGATCCTTCATGTGTTCTGGCAGCTGTGGCGATTCCAGACCCGCTTTAACGACAGGCTCAGGGAATTTAACCGGATGTGCTGTGGACAAAGTAATCATCGGAACAGAGTCATCTCGGTTACACTCACGTGCTGCTTTCACGCCGATAGCAGTATGAGGGTCCAGCAGATATTCTGTTTCAGCAAAAACCTGCTTGATCACATCACAGGTTGTCTCATCATCCACCGCATAGCTGTCAAACAGCTCGCGTACTTTCTCCCAACGTGCAGGATCAAGTTCAACAGACTCTTTAGAGAAACGCGCCATCAGATCATTGATCTCTTCACCGTTACGGCCATAAACATCGAACAGCATACGCTCAAAGTTTGAAGACACCATGATGTCCATAGATGGGGAAAGGGTATGAACCAACTCACCCTTAGACATATCGTTACCAGAGATAACACGGTGCAGAATGTCGTTCTTGTTGGTTGCAACGACCAACTGCTTAACCGGCAAGCCCATTTGCTTAGCCAGGTAGCCCGCAAAGATATCGCCAAAGTTACCCGTTGGCACAGAGAAGCTTACTTCACGGTGTGGACCACCTACAGCCAGCGATGCTGAGAAGTAGTAAACGATCTGAGCCATAATGCGTGCCCAGTTGATCGAGTTTACTGCCCCCAGTTTCATGCCTTTCAGGAAGTCCTGATTCGCAAAGCTATCCTTAACCATCTGCTGACAATCATCGAAGTTACCTTCCAAAGCGATGTTAAATACATTCTCTTTGATGATGGTTGTCATCTGACGACGCTGAACCTCAGATACGCGGTTATGCGGATGCAGGATAAAGATATCCAGGTGCTTGCTGTGACAGCAGCCTTCAATCGCTGCAGAGCCAGTATCACCGGAAGTGGCACCCATAATCACCAGATGTTCTTTACGCTTTTCTAAGGCGTAGTCCATCAGGCGGCCCAACAGCTGCAGAGCAAAATCTTTGAATGCCAGAGTCGGGCCATGGAAAAGTTCCAGAACCCACTCATTAGTACCCAGCTCTTTCAGAGGCGCAACAGCGATATGATTGAAACCCGCATAGGTTTCATCAATCATCGTTTTAAGATCTGCATCTTCGATGCAATCGTCCACGAATGGCTTAATAACTTTGAAAGCCAGTTCGTTATAAGGCAGACCTGCCCAGGAAGCGATCTCTTCTTTGCTGAAGGTTGGCAGAGTTTCAGGCACATACAGACCACCATCACTCGCCAGACCCGCAAGCAGGACCTCTTCAAAATTCATTGCCGGAGCCTGTCCGCGGGTAGAGATATATTTCACGGGGTGTACTCCTTAACCTTCAAAATGCTCAACGCGAATACGGGTAACGCTACCATTGATCTCTTCAAGCGCTTCAATCTGCGCGATAGCATCGTTTACTTTCTGCTCCAGCACAGTTTGAGTCAGAATGATCACTGGTACCTGATCTTCTGCAGTCTCTTTCTGGATAATCGCTTCAATATTGATTTCCTGGGCACCCAGAATGCTGGTTACTTTTGCCAGAACACCTGGTTTTTCCAGAGCATTCATACGCAGATAGTAAGCAGATTCAGTCTGTTCAACAGGCAGGATTGGCGCATCAGAAAGCTCTGATGGCTGGAATGCCAGATGTGGAACGCGATTATCACGATCAGCTGTCAGCGTGCGTACAACGTCTACGATATCAGCCACAACTGCAGAAGCCGTTGGTTCAGCTCCCGCGCCAGCACCGTAATACATAGTATGGCCGACAGCATCACCATCAACCAAAACAGCATTCATAACGCCGTTTACATTCGCAATCAGTGCAGATTCTGGAATCAGTGTTGGGTGTACTCGCAGCTCAACGCCACTCTCGCTACGACGGCTGATACCCAGATGTTTAATTCGGTAACCCAGTTCTTCAGCATACTGCACATCTTCACGAGTGATCTTGCTGATACCTTCAGTAAACGCTTTCTCGAACTGCAGAGGCACACCAAATGCCAGCGATGCCAGGATAGTCAGCTTGTGAGCAGCATCAATACCTTCAACATCAAAGGTCGGGTCTGCTTCGGCATAACCCAGCTCCTGAGCTTCTTTCAGCACATCATCAAAGTCACGGCCTTTATCACGCATTTCTGTCATGATGAAGTTACCAGTACCGTTGATGATACCTGCCAACCAGTTGATCTTATTCGCAGAAAGACCTTCACGAATCGCCTTGATGATTGGAATACCACCGGCAACAGAAGCTTCAAATGCAACCATCACATTCTTTTTCTGCGCAGCTTCAAAGATCTCATTACCATGCACAGCAATCAGAGCTTTGTTCGCAGTCACTACGTGCTTACCGTGTTCAATGGCAGTCAGAACCAGCTCTTTGGCAACATCATATCCACCGATCAGTTCAACGATCACATCCACTTCAGGGTTCTTTGCAACCTCGAAGATATCATCGGTAATCTGCATGCCTTTGGTGTCACAATCAGGATTAGTGTGACGCGCACCAATCTCTTCTACGATAATCTTGCGCCCTGCCCGACGAGCAATCTCGTCAGCATTACGCTTAAGTACATTGAAAGTACCACCACCGACTGTACCTAATCCACAGATACCAACTTTAACCGGTTTCAAACCATTACCTCGCACGTTAATGAACGATTCAAACACCTGATGCCCGCACCCATTTCTGAGAGCATGACCTTCTGGCAAAAATAAGGCGGTATTATAGCCAAAACACAGCCTCAGCTCCATGAAAAACAGGCAATAAAAAAGGGAGCTAAACAGCTCCCTTGATCAATAGAAATGCAGCCTTAGTTAATGCCTAACCTTTTCGCTAAATGAGTAGCAGGCAAATAGCCAGGCACCAGAGTACCATCCTCTAAGATCAACGCGGGTGTGCCTGTCACCCCTATACTCTGACCTAGTTTCATTTGTTCAATAACTGGCGTTTCACAATCAGAACCTTCGATACCACCATTCAATTTGGCATTCGTCATGGCCTTGCGCATCATTTCATCATCACCAGCACACCATATCGCATTCATCTGCTTATGTGCTGTTGATCCCCGTCCAGCTCTTGGGAAAGCCAGGTAACTCACTTCAATACCCAATTCATTCAACGACTTAATCTCTCTATGTAATTTTACGCAATATGGGCATGAAATATCCGTAAAAACATACACCCTCGCTTTCGGTTCTCCTTCTGGAGCAAACACCACCATATCCTCTTTGGCCACAGTAGCAATTTTGTCCTGACGTTGAATTTTAGCTTTCTCTTCGGTGAGGTTTACAAATCCGGTGTCATTTGAATAGCGGTATAACTGTCCAATGATGAAGTATTCACCCTTCGAATCTGAGTAAAGGACTTCACCGCTGTTCAGAACAACTTCACGCATACCTTCAACCGGCGCTTTAGAGATAGAATCCACTTTAATTCGGGGGTCAACTTTCTGCAGATTTTGCTTGATTTGCTCATCGGAACCTTCCGCAAAAACCAAGCCTGAACTGCCTGCAAACAAGCACAACATAACCGCCAGTATTTTTTTCATCATTTTCCTCAGTATTACAACGAAACAGCATTCCTGTATGCCTCTGACCAATGCACAGGAAACAAGTTCCAGAGTGTAGCAAAATAACCCCAGAACAAAGAAGCCCAAAGAGCCTCAACCGCGCGGGTGATGCTGTTGATGCAAGGACTGCAATCGATGCTGTGCCACGTGGGTGTATATCTGCGTTGTGGAAAGGTCACTATGCCCAAGCAACATTTGCACAACACGAAGATCAGCACCATGGTTCAGTAGATGAGTGGCAAACGCATGCCTCAGCACATGGGGTGAGAGAGGCTTATCAATTCCTGCAACCATTGCATGACGTTTGATTCGATGCCAAAAGGTTTGACGCGTCATCTGTTGAGCCCTGCGACTAGGGAAAACAACGTCGCTAATGTTGCCGTTTAAGAGAATTGGTCTTGCGTCTTTGAAATAGCTTTGCAGCCATGAAATAGCCTCTTCCCCCACCGGCACCAGGCGCTCTTTACCACCCTTACCCATCACCCTGATCACGCCCTGATTGAGATTAATTTCATGCACCTGCAATGCAACCAGCTCAGACACGCGCAAACCGGTGGCATAAAGCAGCTCCAACATAGCACGATCACGATACTGAACCGGGTCATTCAAATCAGGGGCCTCAAGAAGATTTTCCACATCAGCTTCGGTCAAGGTTTTCGGTAAAGACCGACCACGCTTTGGGCTTTCAATCAGATTTACTGGGTTATCCTGGATCAGTTCTTCTCTGAGAAGGTATCGATAAAAACCTCTCAGGCATGAGAGCATTCGGGAAGTAGAACTTGCCCGGAGCTTTTCCTTAACCCGCCATGCCAGATAGATCTGAACATCACTTCTCTGGCACTTTAGCAAAGTGAGCTTCTTGCCATTTAACCACTCGGCAAACTGGGTCAAATCTCGGCGATATGAAGAAAGGGTATTCTCGCTTAACCCCTTTTCCATCCATATAGCATCAAGGAAAGTGTCAATAAGCGAGGAATCCGAGTCGTCAACAGATCGGGACAAATTCAGCCTCTTGAAGCATTGTAGAAGGCATTATTAGAACTAGTGATAGAGCTTTGCGGTTTGAATTTTATCCAGAGCAATTGGATAGATCGCCGTCCCTCTACCATCTACCAATCGATGTTCGACCTTAACCACTGAAGATGTCACGGAAATGAGGGTTCCCTCAATATTTCGACCAAAATAGGTGAATAACTTAACTTTTTGCCCAATATGAGATCTCAATGATGAAACAGAAACAGGCTTAAAGGATTTTACCTTAGGCCGATCAAAGCTACTTTTTTTCCGAGGTTTAACAGCCTCAGGGGCATCAGCTTCATCACCATCCTCCGCAACATCAGCCTTATCTTGAACAATTTCAGTTGGTCCAGACAGCTGTTTAGTCGAAAGCTGTGTATTGGTAGGATCAGGCATTTCCCATCGAATCCCACCCATATCAACAGGTTTACCATTTATTTCTACGTAAGGATCCAGTACAGCCAAAATATCAGTGGGCTTTTGAATCAACACCATGGTTTGAGCGTTAAAACCTGTAGGATGCTCTATACGGGCAAATAAAGAACCCGATGGATTATTGATTTTGTCATAATCATCATACAGGGCATCAGGTATCTGCCAACCTTGCGCTGTTAAGTAAGCTTGCAACTCCTGACGATAGAAAGAACGATATTCGGCTTCACTCTTTCCTGTTTCCTTGGCACAAAATATCATTCGACGTTTATTAAAGCCCCTGTCTTTATAGCGCAGCTCTAAACGTTTCATACTAGGCTGAGCAAACATCAACGTTTGCATTTTAAGATCACTACCTGATACCGCAATTTCTAACTCAGCACTCATATCCATCATCAGCGCTGTAGCTGTATCTAAATCAAAATTAAGTGTTTGATTATTAGGATCAAAATAATAAAGAAGGGATACATCACTCTTCAAAGCGTTATAGCGCATTTTTTTAAGGTCAGTGAGGCTAAAGTGAGTTCTATCACCACAAGCCAACGCGTCGTAACTCTGAATGCTCTCTCCTTGCAAGCCCAGGGTCTGGCTGGCCAGGTCATTCATATACCCACTTTGAAGATCAACTATTAAACCCTGCATTTTTAAGTCAAGGGAGTCGGGTAGACCGCCACTGCTGATCTGACTTTCAAAATCCAGGTAATACAACCAAGAAGGGGCTTTCATACGGAGCGATTCAACAAGTATATGCCCTTGTGATCCAACCGGCTCCAAACTGATATTTTTTAAACCTACTTCGGTTTCCAATATATCAATATGCACATCTTGGTATGTCATTTTGGCAAAAGGGGAAATTTCTTTTGCAAAGCTATCCGCAGAGGACGTTATCTTCCAATAAACAAAACCGTAACCTCCCGCTATCAGAAATGCGGGTATTAAAATCACAGCAATAATAATTTTTAGGAGTTTGATAATCCTAGCCATAGCCTTCCTGCCCAGTATCTATGTCCATGAGTATGGATACCTTTTATGTAGATATATTACATGGATTTTCAACAAGGCAAAGACAAAAAAAGCGGCAAATGCCGCTTTTTTAATACAATGTATAAAGAAAAGCTTAGCTAAGCTTCTCTTTAATACGTGCAGACTTACCAGAACGCTCACGCATGTAGTACAGTTTAGCCTGGCGCACGTCACCGCGACGCTTAACTTCAATGCTATCTACAGTTGTGCTGAAAGTCTGGAAAGTACGCTCAACGCCCACACCGTGGGAGATTTTACGTACAGTGAAAGCAGAGTTCAGGCCGCGGTTACGCTTGCCCAGTACTACACCTTCAAACGCCTGCAGACGTGTACGCTTACCTTCAACTACTTTTACCTGAACTACAACAGTATCACCTGGTGCAAATTCTGGTACTTCTTTATTCATCTGTTCAGCTTCTAGCTGCTGAATAATTAGGTTCTTGCCGCTCATCGGTCACTCCTAAACATTCAACCTTCGGACCCTTGGGTCTCCCGGATAAAATCAGTTAACAATGCCTTCTGCTCAGCGTCCAACTCAAGAGATTCAAGCAAGTCAGGCCGGCGTTGCCAGGTTCTTCCTAACTGCTGTTTCAGACGCCAACGTCTGATCTCTTTGTGGTTGCCGCTCAGCAACACATCAGGTACTTGCATATCATCGAGCTGTTCCGGCCGGGTATAGTGCGGACAATCCAGCAAGCCATCGTGAAATGAATCTTCAGTAGCTGAATCCTGATGCCCCAGTACTCCTGGAACCAGACGGGAAACTGCATCAATCATGGTCATGGCCGGTAATTCACCGCCACTGAGGACAAAATCCCCAAGCGACCACTCTTCATCAATTTCCGTTTCAATCAGGCGTTCATCAATACCTTCGTAACGCCCTGCTACCAAAATCAGCTTCTCACGTGAAGCCAGTTCCTGCACTCCCGCATGATCCAGTCGGCGTCCCTGTGGCGAAAGGTAGATAACTTTTACCTCTCCCCCCGCAGCTTCTTTAGCTGCATGGATCGCGTCCCGCAGGGGCTGAACTTTCATCAGCATTCCTGGGCCGCCCCCATAGGGCCTGTCATCAACAGTTTGATGCTTATCATGTGCAAAATCCCGAGGGCTCCAGCACTGCATCTGTATCAGACCATTTTTGACTGCTCTGCCTGTAACACCGTAGCAACTAATTGCTTCGAACATCTCAGGAAAGAGAGTCACCACACCGAACCACATGGTTCAGAACTCGGGGTCCCAATCGACCCGCATAGTACCTGTTTCCAGGTCAATTTCTTTAATCACCTGATCAGGCAAGTAAGGCAGTAAACGTTCTTGTTGATCGATACTGTCTTTCGTCCCTTTAACCACCAGCACATCATTCGAGCCGGTTTCCATCAGGTGGCTTACCTTGCCTAACAGCTGGTCAGACTCGGTATAAACTAATAGGTTTTGTAACTGGCTCCAGTAGTACTCACCTTCCTTTAATTCCGGAAGAAGACCACTGTCGGCTAAGATTTCATATCCGCAATAGGTTTGCGCAATATTTCGATCATCAACGCCATCCAGTTTTGCAATCAGGCCTTTACCATGTTTTTTGCTCGCTTCGACCTTAACTTCTTTTAAGGTACCGCCAACGTTCAATCGCCATGGCTGATATTCGAAGATGTTTTCCATCGGATCCGTGAAGGAATAAATTTTTACCCAACCCTTAATCCCATAGACTGCAGTAATCTTGCCGAGAACCATGTTCTCTTTGTTAGATGCACTGCTCATCTTGCTTCCTGATCAAAACCTACTTAACAATTACTTCGCTGCTTTAGCTTCTTTTACCAGCTTAGCAACACGGTCAGACAGCTGCGCGCCTTTGCTCTGCCAGTATTCAACACGGTCAAGATCGATACGAAGACCTTCTTCCTGACCACGTGCAGTCGGATTAAAGAAACCAATACGCTCAATAAAACGGCTATCACGCGCATTACGCGAGTCCGCTACTGAGATGTGATAGAAAGGACGCTTCTTAGCGCCACCACGAGACAAACGAATTATTACCATGCGTTAGACCCTTTTATTGAGTGGGTTTTGATATCGCCCACAGTTTGATTCCCCAGACTGTTTTTGACGCAGACCGGACCATTAAAAATCAGGGCGGCAATTCTACGCGAATTTGCCGCCCTGATAAAGTCTTTTTGTTTATTTGACCTCTCGCCGGAAACCCTAGCGAGTATCAATGTTTCAGAGCAAGGCAAAAATCTGTGAAAAAGCGCAGCCTACTTATGTGTAGGTGAGCATTTTGAACAGATTTTTAACACCGCACTGGAGCATTGAGGCCGCTAGGATCACATGCGTGGGAAGCCGCCTGGACCTCCCATACCACCCATTCCGCCTGGGCCACCGCCCATACCTGGTGGCAGCATGCCTTTCATGCCGCGCATCATCTTCGCCATACCGCCTTTGCCGCTGAACTTCTTCATCATTTTCGACATCTGCTTGTGTTGTTTAAGCAGGCGGTTGATGTCCTGAATCTGAGTACCGGAACCTTTAGCGATACGTTTTTTGCGAGAACCGGAAATAATATCCGGCTTACGACGCTCTTCAGGGGTCATTGAGTTAATGATTGCTTCCATCTGATGCATGCCTTTTTCAGCATTAGATGCATCCGCAGCCTGGGCAATTTGTCCCATACCAGGCAGCTTATCCAGCATACCCATCATGCCACCCATATTTTTCATCTGCTGAATCTGCTCACGGAAATCTTCCAGATCAAAGCCCTTACCTTTTTTGATCTTCTTAGCGAACTTTTCAGCCTTTGCTTTATCGATCTTCTGTTCTGCTTCCTCAATTAGGGAGAGAACGTCACCCATGCCCAGAATTCGGGAAGCAACACGATCAGGATGGAAAGGCTCCAGAGCATCAGTTTTCTCACCCACACCCAGGAATTTGATTGGTTTGCCTGTAATATGACGAACAGAAAGCGCAGCACCGCCACGAGCATCACCATCGGTCTTGGTCAGAATCACACCTGACAGAGGTAAGACTTCATTAAATGCTCTAGCAGTGTTTGCCGCATCCTGACCGGTCATGGCATCAACCACAAACAGGGTTTCAATCGGATTAACCGCTGCATGCAGGCGTTTGATTTCGCCCATCATGTCATCATCAACGTGCAAACGACCTGCTGTATCCACCAGCAGAACATCATGATGCTGGATACGCGCATGCTGGATAGCAGCATTGGCGATATCTACCGGGTCCTGATCAGCTGTTGATGGGAAGAAATCTACCTCAACCTCACCCGCAAGGGTTTCCAGCTGCTTGATCGCCGCAGGGCGATAAACATCCGCCGAAACTACCAGAACTTTCTTTTTCTCACGTTCACGCAGGTGTTTACCCAGTTTTGCTACAGATGTGGTTTTACCCGCACCCTGCAAACCCGCCATCAATACAACAGCCGGAGGAGTGGTCGCCAGGTTCAGCTTTTCATTAGCTTCACCCATCACTTTGACCATCTCTTCATTGACGATCTTTACGAATACCTGGCCCGGAGTAAGACTCTTGGTTACTTCTGTCCCAACAGCACGCTCTTTAACACTGTTTACAAACTCTTTTACAACCGGAAGCGCCACATCAGCTTCCAACAGAGCCATACGCACTTCACGCAATGTACCTTTGATATTGTCCTCAGTCAGTTTGGCCTGACCTGTAACGGACTTAAGGGTTTGCGTGAGTCGTTCTGTTAAATTCTCAAACATTTTTTGCCTCGACTTTCCTCTGGGCCTTTAGCACAGGTCGAATTAGAGAAAAGGATGTGATTAATTTATGACCGGGCATTATACAGGGTCAAAAAAGACATAGCAGCCCCCACTGCTTTTATCCTATGCTCAACTGTGACAAACTAGCCTTTCGTATTGATTCTTTTAGCCTTCCAGACAGGGAAATTCAGTTAGATCATGCTTGCCCTTTCCACTCTCATTGCCGTATCACTCTATTCAGTAGCGGGGTTTCTGCAATGGCAAGTCATGCAGGGAGAGAGCAAACCAGCTCGTTCCCGGAATCAGCTCATTGGTCTGATCGCCTTTATCTCTCATTCTCTTTCGGTTTATCTGGTTCTGCACCAACCTTCAGGTATTAATCTTGAAGTTGTGAGCGTTGGCTCTCTGATTTCCTGGCTTGTAGCAGGGCTTGTTCTGCTCAGCAGCCTGCGCCAAAACATCGACAACCTCTTTATCGGGGTTTTCCCAATGGCTGCTGTAACCGCCCTCTTAGCCTGGGTTGCTGGCTCAGAAGCGGGAAAAATGTACGAAGGTGGGTTGATCGCGCACATTCTGCTTTCAATTCTGGCCTACAGTATTTTCACGATTTCAGTCCTGCAGGCGATACTGCTTTCAAGACAGGAAGCTGCGCTTAAACAACATCACACCCGTGGCCTGATTGCGTCTCTGCCTCCACTGCAGACTATGGAAAGATTGCTGTTTGAGATGATCTGGACCGGACTTATCCTTTTATCCGCCTCTTTGGTATCTGGATTTATCTTCCTTGAAGATCTGTTCTCACAGCACTTAGTACATAAAACCGTCTTATCAATTCTTGCATGGTTATTCTACGCAACTCTGCTGTTTGGGCGTATGACTTTTGGCTGGAGAAGCCATACTGCCGTACGCTGGACCATTGCAGGGTTTATCATCCTGGCACTGGGCTTCTTTGGTAGTAAAGCCGTTATCGAATGGCTGATTTAGTCGGATTATCTGTTGGTATATCTTGACAGTCATACACCCACATTTAAAAATACCTTTCCATTAATAAGATAGGCTTACAGTCTTGGAAGACGCGTCGATAAGTTTTCTTCTTGGGGTACTTTGCTTCCTCATTCTTTGCTCAGCTTTCTTCTCCAGCTCAGAAACCGGAATGATGTCACTCAACCGCTATCGGTTGAAACATCTGGTCAAGAAAAAGCACCGCGGTGCCCGTAAAGCCAGCAAACTTCTGGAACGTCCGGATCGCCTGATTGGCGTTATTCTCATTGGTAACAACTTTGTAAATATTCTGGCCTCTGCAATTGCGACAGTTATTGCCGTGCGTTTATGGGGTGATGCCGGTATTGCCATTGCCACGGCTGCGCTGACTGTTGTTATCCTGATCTTTGCAGAAGTTTCCCCAAAAACCATGGCGGCACTTCATCCGGAAAAAATTGCGTTTCCTGCATCCTACCTTTTAGCCCCACTGCTTAAACTGATCTACCCATTAGTCTGGGTGATTAATGGCATCACCAATACGTTCCTGCGTCTCTTTGGGGTGAACGTCACGGGCGATAACAGTCACCACCTCAGCACTGAAGAGCTGAGAACACTGGTAAACGAAGCCGGCGCCCTGCTGCCGCAAAACAATCAGGATATGTTGCTGGGCGTACTGGAGCTCTCCGAAGTGACAGTGAGTGACATCATGATTCCTCGAAATGAGGTTGTAGGAATTGACCTGGATGACGACATTGATGCCATCATTGAACATCTAAGCGAAACCGAGTACACCCGGCTACCAGTTTATCAAGGAGAGCTGAATAAAGTCGTCGGCATCCTGCATATGCGCAACCTTGCTCAGGTTTTCCATCAGGGTAGCGTGACTAAAGCAGCGATTCTTCAGGTGATCAAAGAGCCTTACTTTATTCCTGAAAGCACGCCATTGCAGACCCAGATTCTGCACTTCCAATCACAGAACCGACGCATCGGGCTGGTTGTTGACGAGTACGGTGATGTTCAGGGTATCGTTACTCTTGAAGATATTCTCGAAGAGATTGTAGGCGAACTCTCTTCCGGCAGCAGCGAAGAGGATCAGGACGTATTCCTTCAGGAAGATGGTAGCTATTTTGTAGATGGCACAGCCTATATTCGGGATGTGAATAAATCTCTGGAATGGGAACTGCCGACGGACGGCCCTAAAACAGTTAACGGTCTGATTACTGAAACTCTGGAATCAATTCCCGATTCAAATGTTTGTCTGCAGATAGAAAACTATCAGATAGAAACGCTACAGATTAGCGATAATGTAATTAAAACGGCCAGAATTACTGCGTTACCAAAACAGCAGGAAGAAGAATAAAAAAGGGCTTAAATGCCCTTTTTTATTAGTTTAACTTTTCTTGCACACTCTGAATTTTATCATCCATAGTCTGCTCACGGTCTGTTCGGGTGCCTAACCTCATAGAAGTGGTGATGCGGGGAGCACCCATCTCGTGAACCACTTCATGGCATTGCTTGACCGCCGCCATAACCTCATCCCAGTCACCCTCAACATTGGTTCCATAGGCATGCATTTGATGCTTTAAGCCGGATTTCTGCAGAACTTTCTGACAAGCCGTAACGTATTCGGAGACGGATACGCCTCCCCCTAATGGGACGATGCAGATATCGATCATTACATTCATATTTGAGCCTATTTTATGATTTCACCCTTCTCGCGACGTTTGATCTTTTCCCAGACTTCCAGCTTTTCTTCATTGCTGAAAACGCCCCACTCGGCGATCTCCATACCACTGCGCTGGCAGGCAATACACAAATCATTTTCATCAAGCGCGCATACACCCACACAAGGGTTAGGCACTCTTTTTTCTAACTCAGACATATCTTATTAACTTTCCTGAACCACTAACCCTTGGTTAAAACGGCGCATATTTTCAACATAGTGTTCGGCATTCTCTTTTAAGCCGGCAACCTGCTCTTCGCTCAGGGTTCTTTTAATTTTGGCAGGGGAACCGACTACCAGAGAAAAATCGGGAATTTCCATTCCTTCAGGCACCAGAGCATTCGCTCCAATCAAACAGCCTTTGCCTATTTTAACCCCGTTCAGAACTACAGCACCAATTCCGATAAGCGAACCATCACCCACTTCACAGCCATGCAGCATTGCCTGATGCCCCACAGTGACATTCTGACCAACAATCAAACTAAACCCGGGATCAGTATGCAAAACTGCACCATCCTGGATATTGCTGCCTTCTCCAATAATGATCGGATCATTATCACCACGAATCACAACGTTAAACCAGATACTGCTGCGATTCTTGAGCTCAACGTTGCCGATAACTGTGGCGTTATCCGCAACAAAATGCTCATCACCTGTTAACTTTACTTTAGTTCCAGCAAGTGAATACAACATCACCATCTCCTGATTTTATGTTCTGGTCTGGGTTTCATGGGGATATTGGCATCCAGCCCTTCATTCAACAATTCCACCAGCATGTAGGCTGTTAACCCCCAAATGATATGGCCATTAAAATCCCATGCAGGCACATACAGGGTTTTGCCCCTGAAACGGATCTCATCAAAGCAATAACGATGTTCCTGCATAAAAAAGCTAAGGGGCACAGTAAACACTTCATCTAACTCATCCGGATTAGGAATGAGCGGTACATCCTTAGGAACGATCCCGACCCAGGGAGTCACCTTTAATCCGTGTTTAGACATCACCTGCCCAAGTGGGCCTATGATCTCAACTTGCTCAGGAGGTAAGCCAACTTCCTCTTCCGCTTCACGAAGTGCCGTAAATAACAGATCCGGGTCCGTGTCATCATGTTTACCTCCGGGAAAGGCAATCTCTCCACTGTGGGTAGATAAACGAGCAGCACGTTTGGTAAGAATGACCTCTGGATCACTTACTTGATCCGTTAGGGCAATTAACACACTGGCCTGCGGTTGATCTGAAGGAAACATGCGAGGTTCAAACCCGGCAAGTTTTGTACGTATAGTCTTAAGCATCGGGAAGTATTTTTGATTCCTATCTGACAATCATACATAGATACTGCATTGTCTTGCTATTTTTAAGCGCGATAGAATGTCCGTAATAACCAAGGAATCATAATGAAGTATTGTTCAAACTGCGCAACTGAAATTGAGATCAAGGTCCCTGAAGGCGATAACCTACCCCGTCATACCTGTCCGAGCTGCGATTCAATTTTTTATGTAAATCCTAAAATTGTTGCTGGGTGTTTACCCATATACGAAGACAACGTTTTATTATGCAAACGGGCAATCGAACCTCGCCTTGGTTACTGGACAGTGCCTGCAGGCTTTATGGAATTAGGGGAATCCACTGAAGAAGCAGCGTTAAGGGAAACCATGGAAGAAGCCAACGCCCGAGTTGAGCTGTTGAGCCTATATACCCTTACTTCGATCACACATGTGAGCCAGGTTCAGTTTATCTATCTGGCAAAGTTACCTGAGCCAAAATTCAGCACCAGCAGCGAATCACTTGAAGTCAGATTGTTCAGTGAAGAAGAAATACCCTGGGATGAACTGGCATTTCCAACAGTAAAAAACGCTCTGAGCTTCTACTTCAAAGATAGAAAAGCTGGAGCATTCCCGCTCCGCGAAATCACTCTAAATGGCAACAAATAATCTAAAGATCAGAGCTCCGCTAGTTCTTTAATATCTTTAAGGTAACGCTTGTAATCAGGGCTATCAGAGCGACTGTAATTCAGGTTCCTGAATAAGCCTGTCAGCTTCACAAAGTGATCGCGAACCTGATCTTTGGATGAAAATTCGGATGATTTCATCAGGCAGTTCCGCAATAACTCAAAATTCTCCTGCTGACGAGCGATAGGCACTGAGATATCCACATCATCAAAAGCGTCCTGCTGTAGGTAAACCTGATCCAGACAGATCGATTTATGATAGAGAATATAGTCCTGTAAGGTTACGCCCTCTTCCCCGGTAACCTGCATCATCTGTTGAACGGATTCGCCTTCAACCAACAACTGCTGCATCTCTTTAACATGATCGACCCATTCCTTACTCAGATTTTCCCCATACCAGGAAGACAGCTGATCAAGATAACGGGACCAGGAAATCAAAGGGTCCACCGCAGGATACGCGCGTTTATAGGCACGTTCGGCACTGAGCCCAAGAAATGTTTTAACCGTACGAAGAGTGGATTGGGTAACAGGCTCTTCAAAATTACCGCCCGCAGGGGATACTGTTCCAATAAGTGTCAGGCTACCCATTTCGCCATCGTTATTCTCCACCAGCCCGGCACGTTCATAGAGAGCACGTACCGCCGAATCCAAATAGGCCGGGAACGCTTCTTCACCCGGAATTTCCTCCAGACGCCCTGAGGTTTCTCGCATCGCCTGCGCCCAACGGGAGGTCGAATCAGCGATTAACAACACATTGAAACCCATCTGGCGGTAATACTCAGAGATGGTGATACCGGTGTAGATAGAGGCTTCTCGCGCGGCTACCGGCATAGACGATGTATTACAGATAATCACCGTACGATCCATCAGCGTTCCACCTTTAGGGTCAGACATATTTGGAAACTCAGTAATGGTTTCCACAACTTCACCCGCACGCTCACCACAAGCTACGATGACAACAATATCCACATCGGAGAAACGAGATATCAAGCTTTGCAGTACAGTTTTACCCGCTCCGAAAGGCCCCGGAATGCAGGCCGTGCCACCTCGTGCCACCGGAAAGAAAGTGTCGATCAAGCGGATTGAGGTGAGTAGCGGTTCATTTGGGAAATGGCGTTTACTCAAACCTTCGTGCAGCAAGGGCTCACTCACTGGCACACGTACCGGCCACTTCTGTTGCATAGTGACATCCAGTTCGCGCCCCTGACTGGTTCTCATTCTGGCAACAGGCGTAGTAACCGTAAAACTGCCCTCCTGAATCCAGCTGATTTCAGACTCACCATAGAGGTTAAAAGGCGCCATGATTTTATGTTGAAACCGGCCTTCCTGAACATGCCCGATCAAATCACCCGCCCGGACCTTATCACCCACTTTGACTACCGGTTGAAATGACCAGTGTTGCTGTTGATCAATGCCATCAACCTCAAGCCCGCGCGGCAGGAAAAAACCATGCTGAGAGGCGATTATTTCTAATGGGTTCTGCAATCCATCATAAACCTGTCCGAGTAACCCTGGCCCAAGAGAAACGGACAACATCTCTCCACTCTGCTTAACCTTGTCGCCTATGGCCACTCCACGAGTGTTCTCGAACACCTGAACGTCCGCCTCACCATGACGAACCCTTAAAACCTCAGCCTGTAGAAACTCCTGACGCTCGTCCTGAGCTTTACGGCTAGGGCAGATAAAAACCACTTCATTTTTCAGGATGGGAAAATAAACGCCCTCTGCATCCTTAAGCAGTTCGACCGTAACGATGTCATCACGAACCGCAACAACCTGGGCAGTAAACTGTTGATCCACTATTTAACTCCCTGCTCTAACTGCTGATGCAAACCGGCCTGACTTAATAACTGACCGGTTAACCTGTTAAATTTTTGCAGTGCTTCAGTACCATCCTGCTGAATATGACTTTCTGCAATTCCCCACCGCAACACAAAACACACAACAGATTCAAAACTAAAATGGTTCTGCCTTTCACACAGAATAAGATCGTGCCAAAGCATCTGATTCAAAACTTTTTCCAACAAAGCGGGATCATCCTTCGCCAACACTCGCTGAATCTTCGATAATTGCGGGAAATAATCTTCCAGCCCGAAACCCGGTTCAAACCAATGCTGTTTGATCCGCGGTAACCAACGGCCTATTCCATGAAACAGATCAGGACTCTCCATACCCCCTGAACGACTTCTCAGCGCCGCCAGCAGTGTCATCAGTTCGTGGCTGAAATTGATTCGCTGAAGCAGTGTATCTGACGCAACTCCACCTAACTGTTCCCGCCACACTGTAACCAATTGTTTATCCGTATTACCTTGCAGAAATTCACTGTCCGGGAAATATAAACTCTCCACTAATCGCAGTTGCTCCAGATCTTGATCTGACAGCATTGTCAGCCTCTGATCCAGAGCAATTCTGGAAAGCGGCATCTGCTTACACTGCTCAAGTTCTGGCAACCAGGGCAGCGCTGTGATCAGCGTATAGTAGGAGGACACTACCGAATTACTCCCTCAATAATGGCCCGGAAACGCGGTTGCAGGTGTTTAAGAAGCAACTTTGCAATGGCATCGCCACTCAGATCGACTTCCACTTCTTCACCACTCAGGCGCACCCTGATTCCCTTACCCTCATGGAGATCAAAACTGATGCCTTCGCGCATCTGTTCTGCAGCTAACGACTGTACAAACTGGCTGAGTTTGCCTTCACGGTATTCTTTGGGGTTTCTGCGCAACTCATCAAGACCGATAAAATCATCTGGCAACAACACTTCCATTTTTTCTGCGGTCGCGATGCCATGATCATGATTGGCCTTATCTACCAACGAGAGGATCAACGTACGCATAAACTCTTCATTGTCCATCTGCTGAGCAACCAAACGCTCCACCTGATCTGTAAAGGAGTGAGACAGGGTTTCCCTTACTTCCAGATGCATATCCCGAGCAGCGATGCGCAATGCATCCTCGCCAGATTGCTGAAGTTTAGCGGCCTCGGCTTTGGCTTTACTGACAATCTGCTCAGCTTGCTGATGCGCCTGAGTCAAAACCCAGTCGGCACGATGTTCAGCATCTTCCACTAATTTTGAGGCTTCTTTCTGTCCCTTTTCGACACCTTGTTGGCGCAGCTTTTCTATCAGCTCTTCAACTCCGGAAGAGGCATGAGTTTTATGCTCTTTACTCATAACCGTCACCTTATCTAAACCGGAACACCCGCGCTGATGACCAACGCGAAGATAAAGGCGAATACCGCAAAACCCTCGACAATGGCGGCAGGAGCCAGAGACATACCAAAAATCTCAGGGCGGATTTTGGAAACGTTAATTGCCGACGCACAGCACTTACCCTGCCATGCTGCACTGAACAGCAGCGCCAGACCGCACAACAAACCAATCGCTGCCAAACCAGGGGCATTCTCAGGGGTAATCTCACGATTCAGCGCAAACATCACCACAATGCCGTATATCGACTGGGAGGATGGCATTGCTGCGATACCGATATATCGACCATGTCCGGTTTCAGTTTCCAGCAGCGCCCCACAGGCGGCCTGCCCGGCCTGTGCACAGCCGATCATACTGCCAATCGCGCCAAGAGCCATTGGGCCATAAAGCCCGGCCCAGCCTAGTGCCATAATCAGGTTATCCAAGGTGAAACCTCCTGTTTTGCAAACGGCTGAAAAGCATAGCCTTCATCCGCCAGACTCCAGTTATAAAATTCAATAAGATTCAGTCGTAGCCCATGGATCACACCACTGACTACCGTAAGAACAAAGTTGAGAAGATGACCAACGAGCAGGATCAACACTTTAAACAGCAACCCTATCGCAGGCAGCGCTGCGGCAACATCAACCGCAAGCTGATTAAACGTAACAGCAAGAGAAGCACTGGCTAACCCAAGGGCAAATAGCCGTAAATAACTCAGTACATCACCAAATAGTTTGGTGACTCCGGTCAGAGCCAGCAGGCCATCGAGGAAACGTTTTCCGCCCCAGTCACGCCTTTCGCTGGAGAACAGAAGAACCATCAATAACCCTACTGCCAAAAGGATCCAGTGGCCTATCGCGAAGCCCTGAATCCAGCCCCATAATGCCGAGGTTACGCTTAAAGCCCAACCAAGAGAACCGATACTCTGCCAGGTTTTTCTTCGCACCCATGCCATCATAAGATTAGCCAGGATCAAATGAGCTGCGCCAATGACGATGGACAGCAACATCATGCTGTCAAAGTCATTGAGATCCATTAACTTAAAGCCCTGCAACCAACCAAAGGGGGCTTCAGCACCAAAGTAACTGCCAACAATGACTCCCCAGACAAAACCGGCTCCTGATAGCGCATAGCCCATCGCTTTAAGGCGACGTCCCGACTCCGTAACACTGAGCCGATCCCGGTAGAAAAACACTATGGCCGCAAGCATCAGCGAATAACCCGCATCCGACATAATCAGAGCAAAAAAGCTGACAAAGGAGAAAAACACCACGCGGGATGGGTCCCAGCTACGGTAACCGGGCATCTGGAAAAAGTGCACAACCTCTTCACCACCCGCAAGTGCCGTTGGGTTTTGTAACAACGTAGGCGGGAGTTCCTCCTCTGAAGGCGGTGTGACCTGCAACACCATACAATGAGATTGTGCGAAATCGTTGAGTTGCTCAACAGCCTCTTCCGCAATCCAGCCCTGTACCGCAAACACCTCATCATGATCCAGAGTTTCAGCAGATACCTCGGCTCTCTGCGCCGCATCTTCAGTACCTGCTATACAGCGCTGCAACAGATAGATCCATCGAGTCAGGGCTTCACGGTCTGCTTCTACCGTTTCCAGCTCTACTTCAATATCTTCCAGTTCACGTTGTAACTGCTCCAATGGAATTGCGCCTGTATGAGTGCGAACAACGGGCATCTCGTTTAAAGCAGGCTCATCTTTCGAGATCACAGCAATATAGCTGTAGCGGTTATCCCGGTGAACTCTGTGCCAGGGAAGTGAAGTTTTCTCCACCTCTTTCATGCGATAGTTCGGAACCAGATAAAACCACAAACGATGCCCGTAGAGTTCATCCTCATGGGGAAACTCAAAACTCCCCCAGGGCTGCAGGTCTTTAATGCGTTTTTTCAGAAAGTCGTGACGTTCAACCAGAGTCAGTCGCCTACTGCGATTCTGGTCTACTTTCTCTGCAACTTCTTCAAGATCAAAATGGCGCTCACTCAGAACCTGCTTACGTTTCTGTTTGCAGCTAAGGAGATAATGCAGAACGCCATGTAACTGTTCCGGGCTGACCTGATGCTCCAGTTTTACCGTCTTCTTTATTTTCTGCAGGGGAATTACGTGCATCACGCCCAGCGACTGAAGATCTTCCAGGATATTGATCTTGTCCTCAGTCAGGCCGACCAAAGTTGCCTTCTGCAGCTTTTGAATACTCATAACTGCATTCTCCTGCGTTTATTCTTGGCAATTTTGGCGCGGACTACACCAGCTCGTTCCGCATCAGACAAGGCGATGCGAATTTTACGAATATTGGCCTGAGCTTCAGGAATCAAAACTTTGTCGAACAGATTCAGACGTTGAGTAGTTTTCTGCAGACCTTCCTCTAACAACGAGAGGCGTTGTTTAAAAACCTCTATCTCAACTTCAATCTGCAAGGTTTTTTTCTGCAACCGGATCAACGGATCAACCCAATGCGGCAACAGCAAACGTGAATACTGCTGTACATCGATCTCAAAGGCACTGAGTTCAGGCAACTCCAGCCCCACCAGATTGATATACCGGATATCCACTTTTTTAACCTGCAGCAGGTTATCCACCTTAATATCCGAAGCAGCCAGCATAGGCAGTTGCTCCGCAACTTTCAGATGCAGGGCTTCCAGCTGTGATTGATTTTCCCTGAGCCGGCGACTGGTCTCCTGCCGTTCAGCCAGCAGCTGCTTTCTCTTCAGATCCAGCGCAGGAACAAACTGACGAAACGCTTTCAGGCGGCGTCCTTCACGGTTAAGAGTTGTTTTATTCAGCGCCAGTTTTGCCACAACAATTACCCTGTCATACGCTCAGTGTTTGTTGGAAAATATTTATCAATCAAGGTTTGCTTCATCAGCAGTTCATGCGGCTGAAAGCATTCCGCCAGAATTTGCCAGCAATTATCCAGAGCCTCTTCCAGTGGCATAGTCACACGGATATCCATAAAGCGATCGCGGAACAGCTCACCAAATTGCAAAAGGCGCTCGTCATATTCACTCAATTCGAATGACATCGCCTGTTTTTGCGCGGCATCGCGGGATTCAGCATAGAACCTCACCATGGTATTCATAATCTGGCTGTGATCTTCCCGGGTGACTTTGCCTATTACGTGCTGTTTCAAGCGCGAGAGGGAACCAAATGGATCAATCACACCATCATGCAGATAGAACTGCCCTTCCGTGATGTAACCGGTATTATCCGGAACCGGATGAGTAACATCGTCCCCCGGCATAGTGGTGACAGAAAGAATGGTAACGGAACCTGCACCTTTGTAATCGCAGGCTTTTTCGTAACGACGAGCTAACTGTGAATACAGGTCGCCAATATAACCACGGTTCGAAGGCACATGCTCCATAGAGATACCCACCTCTTTCAGCGCATCTGCATAGGCGGTCATATCGGTCAGCAACACCAGTACCCGCTTACCCTCTTCAACGGCAAAGCGCTCTGCTACGGCCAAAGCCAGATCAGGTACTAAAAGCCCTTCCACGGTCGGATCAGAGCCCTGATGCACAAACATCACTGTACGCGCCTGTACGCCCGCTTCCTCAAAAGCGGTTTTAAAGAAGTGATAATCGTCAAACACCAGTCCAATGCCACCAAACACCACAACATCGGCATCCGCATGGGTGCCGATTTGAGCAAGGAGTTGGTTATAAGGCTCTCCGGCAACAGAGAAAACCGGGATTTTCTGGCTTTCCACCAGACAGTTGAACACATCAATCATCGGCACATCCGTGCGAATCATATGTGAGGCAAGAATCCTGCGTGCAGGGTTTACGGTAGGACCATCAATCTCTATTTTCGGTTCTTCGATCAGAGCCGGTCCGCCATCAATCGCCCGACCTGTGCCAGAGAAAGCACGCCCCAGAATATTTGGAGAGAAAGTGACTTCCATGGAGCGACCAAGAAAGCGCACTACCGAATGGGTTGAAAGACCTTTGGTTCCCGTGAATACCTGAAGTGAGACCTCTTCACGGTCTAACAGGATGACCTGCGCTAGGTTGGGAGGGCTGTTGTCATCCTTTTCATTTTCAATCAGCGCAAGATCGCCAAAGCAGATGGCAGAAGTGCCCTGATCAGATAAAGGCACATGTACCTTAACGATATCCCCAACGATCTCCAGTATGCGTGAATAACGTACCAGTAATTGCGTCACTGCCTGCTCCCTTTAGCCGTTATCTTTTATAAAACAGCGCTTCAAATAGATTCCAGTTTCCAGACATCATAAGCGGGCTCTTCGTAAGGATGAGCCTGCTTCATTGCTGCTACCGCCTTGTGTATCAGTTCATCTTCACAGACTAATTCCACTTTCCACTCTTCAACGGTCTCAATCTGATTCTGTGATCCTATGTGAGGGTTACTGCCCTCAAGTGGCCTGAACTGCCCCTGTCCTAATGTCTGCCAACTGCAACAGTCATAGTTTCCAATTTGGCCTGCACCAATCTTAAAGACGGCCTGTTTAACCACCTCCAGAGCGTCATCCGGTACAAAAAAACTGAGTTTATACACTGAATACTTCCGTTTTATGGACTGAAACAATCTTTTCTAATGTTTCCAGCATATCAGGAATTTTGCTCTTCAGTTGTTCAGAAATAGGAGCCATCGGTTCACATTGCTCAAGCTGTACCAGAAAGAGATCAATTTCCGGTAACTTCATACCCAGTGCTTTAACCATCTGCCAACTCTCCTGCAACCCCATAGCATGGCTACTCACAGTGGTTTGTTCCTGCTCCAGAGAACTCGATGTATCCTGCATAAACACAAAATCTCCGGGAGCCATGCCCATTTCCGCAGCATCAATGACGAGAATACGGTCGTAAGCCGATATCTGATTCACCAATGAAGTAACCGGCGCTGAGACTTTTTCCCAGTAAAACTCTGATGATGGGTACTGCTGTTGCAGTTTATCCACCAGCAACCACGCAATCTGGTCATCCCCATGAGGCGAACCGATCCCCAGAACAGCCGACTTCATCCATCTCTCTCGGTGGTCAGCTTGAGAAAATGGGTTGCACAGGAGATACAAGGGTCATAATTACGAATCACTTTTTCACTGTGCAGTCTCAAAACCTCATCGCTTTGATCCAGGCCAATCTGAGAGAGAGACCAATGCAGATCTTCCTCTATTCGGGCCTGATTCTGGCTGGTTGGCGGAACGATTTTCGCTTCTTCGATATGACCGCTCTCACTCACCTTGTAGCGGTGCCAGAGCAGACCACGAGGTGCTTCACTCCAGCCATAACCTTCTCCGGCTTTAACCACCACGTCGGCTTTGCTTGAATCGGGGTACTGATACGCCTGAAGAATATTGATCGCCTCATCCAGCGCCCAACAGACCTCAACCGCTCTCGCCAGCATACTGTGGAACATATTCTGACTTGGGAACGGATTGCCCAGTTTTTCCAGCAGCACCTGAATCCGTTGTGGCAATTTTTCGTGACAAAGATTCAACCTCGCCAAGGGCCCTACCAGATAATCCTGTCCCTGAAGGTGACTCCATAGCGCGGTGGAATGAGGACTCTGACTTTCCTGAAAATACTGCTCATATTCCGCTTCAGATATATCTAAACCACTGCTGCTGATCAGACGTCCCGACTCCACAGCAAAATTGTCGGATGCGAGGGCAACTGAACAAAAATCCTGTTTCTGATCAGGTATCTCTACCTGATTAATCCACTCGGCCATCTCCAGAGCCTGAGGCAATAACGCCTGAAGGGATGCCAATAAAGCATCCACATCCTTAAGTGCCGGAGCCTTATGGAAACCGCCTACTGCAATACCGACAGGATGAACCGAACGGCCACCCAGCAAGCGCATGATCTGATTACCAGCATCCTGCAGCGCAAAACCCCGGCGAACCTCATCTGGATATTGTCCAGCCAACTGAATGGCTGTGTCGTAGCCAAAGTAATCCGGCAGCGCAAGAAGGTGAATATGCAGGCTATGGCTCTGTAACCACTCACCCAGATACAACAAACGCCGCATCTGCTGAATCCAGACAGTCTTCTCCACCTCGAAGAGACTTTCCAACGCGTTTACGGCACTGACCTGATAGGCCACCGGACAGATCCCACAGATGCGTGCAACAATATCTGGCACCTCACTGTAGTGCCGACCTTCGAGAAACTTTTCAAAAAAACGTGGGGGTTCGTAGATCTTGAACTGAAGATGTTCGATCTTTTCCTGATGGATTTTCAGATGCAGAGCGCCTTCGCCTTCCACACGGGCCAATGAGGGCACATCGATCTTAACCTTACGCTCACTCATTTCTGCCTCCTGCACTGACTGTTTCAGGGTTAAGCCTCTGCTCCAGTTCATCTTCTGCAATCGGGTGAATCAACTGAAAACGCTGCTTAATCTGGTCGGGCAATAATCCTATGCCTTCAAACCTACGATTCAGTGCAGAACCATGTGCCAGCTCGCTTTCGCCAAAGCAACCGTAGCAGGCACGCCCAAACTGCGGGCATAACGCGCCACAACCTGTGCGAGTCACCGGCCCCATGCAAGGCTCCCCCGCAGTAACCAATGTGCACACATGCCCCGCACGTTTACAATCAATGCAAAGTTTTTCCCGTTCATCCAGCGGCATTACCCCTTCCAGCATCAGGCTGATCGCTGTTGAAATCTGGCGGCTATTGATAGGGCAACCCCAGATTTCAAAATCCACTTTCACATGTTTTTTGATGGGATCAGAGTGATCCAGACTGTCGATAAACTCGGGATTGGAATAGATAGCGCCTACCCAGGAAGCGGGATCATCCGCAAGATTTTTTAAAGCCTGAATACCGCCAGAAGTCGCGCAGGCTCCCATAGTAATCAGGTATTTGGAACGCTTACGAATCTCTTGAATTCGCTCCATGTCATGGGCAGTAACGACACTGCCTTCGATAAAGGCAATATCGACCTCTGCCTCTTCATCCAGCACCCCAGCTTCCGCAAAATGCTTGATATCAACACGTTCAGCCAAAGTCACCAGCGCTTCACCCATGTTCAAAAACGCCAGTTGGCAGCCATCACAGGAACTGAATTTATGGACCGCAACAGAAGGTTTTGTAGCCATTACACACCCTCCATCAGTAACTTCTCACGCACATCCGGGTAAACAAACACCGGGCCATCTTTACAGATAAAGTCCCCGCCAAACTGGCAGTGCCCGCAGTGCCCTATTGCACACTGCATATTGCGCTCCATACTGAGGTAGATGTTATAAGGGGAGATATCCATTTCAACCAAACGATCCGCCACCCGATACATCATGCCCTCAGGCCCGCAGATCATCGCCAGGCAGTTCTCGGGATCTACATTCACTTTATCCAGTAGCTCTGTTATCCGGCCTTTATGGAACGGCCATGAAGGGCCCGATTCATCCGCTGCGAGAAATACTTCGACTTCATCCAGCCTTTTCCACATCTCATAGCGCTTACGCCAGATCAGGTCATTACTGTGTTTAACCCCCTGAACAATGCAGAGCTTACGATAATGTTCTTTACGCTTAAGCGCGAAGTTGATTGCCGCAACCACAGGTGCACAGCCCAGCCCGCCAGTGACAATCAAAAGATCTTTATCCCTTGCCAACGCCAGTGGCCAGCCACGCCCATAAGGGCCTCTTAAGCCAACAATATCATCGGCTTTCAACTGCGCCAGTCCGCGTGTAACCCTGCCCACGATTCTGATCGTGTGGTCGATCACCCCCTCATCCAGAGGGTCTGAAACAATGGAGATAGGTACTTCCCCCACACCAAACAGGTAGAGCATATTGAACTGGCCCGGCATAAACTGATAGCGCAGCCTGTCCTCATGATTCTCCAAGCGTAAGCGCAGAGTAAAAATGGTTTCGGATTCTTTAATCACCTCCAGCACTCTGGCTGGCATAGGTTTCTGGAGAGTGTTCATTTCTTTTCCCCTCCAATCCGGTTGGCTTCGGCGACAAAATCAATTCCCGCAGGGCACCAACTGATGCAACGACCACATCCAGTGCAACCTGACCGCTCATACTGCTCCTGCCAGCTATCCAGCTTATGAATCATCCATTGCTGATAACGATTTTTTACCGTTTTCCGAACCTGAAAACCGGCCAGCTCGCCATGGGACTCACCAAAACAGCTGTCCCACTCCCGAACGTGCTCACTGCTTTTACCATCCAAAACCGGCTCTTCATGGTGTCTGTGACAAAAACAGGTTGGACAAACCATGGTGCAGTTACCACAAGCAAGACAGCGTTCCGCGATGTCATCCCATTGCGGATGGGCTCGATTATGCTGTAGCTGATTCAATTCGATGGGTTGTAGCTGTCTCTGCTGGGATTCGATTACGGTTCTCTTCTGCTGTTGAGCCTGATTGAGCTGCTCAGGCAGAACTGTTTTCAGATTCAGTACCTGGATAACTTTTTCACCATAATCAGACCCCACTTCAATCAGGAACCCTTCTTCCAGTTCGGTAAGACAAAGATCAAATCCAGAGTCACAATCAGGCCCATCCCCGGTGGAAGCACAAAAGCAGGTATTTGCAGCACGGCTGCAGTTTACAGCGATGATAAATAAACCCTTACGTTTCGCTTGATAGCCCGGATCGACGAACTCACCTTCAAGAAAATGCTGATCCTGTAATTTAAGCGCCGACAAATCACATGCCTTTGCACCGATCACAGCAACCTTTTCAATCTGGTGCTCGGGAATCACGAACTCAATACCCCCCTCTTCCGTTCTTTTCGCCTGCCACATCACTTCGCGGGAGGAAAAAAGCAGAGGTTTTATCGCCTGTGGGCCATTGGCCCAGTGGAAGTAACGAGCTGAATCAGTCTGTTCGAGTTGATAACTTCCCGGGTTTTGATTATCCGTTACGCCCTGCGGTAACTGTTCAACAGTATTTAACTCATCAAAAACAATGGCGCCTTCTCGGGATTGAGGGCCATAAACGCGATACCCCAGCTTTTCCAGCTGAGTGAATAAAGAAGGAAATTCTGATCGTTTCAAAAACAGAAGTGCGCCGGTATCCATAATGCTACTCCCTAGGGTTATCTCAAGAGTAGTCCAGTTAAAAGGTGAAGGTACCGAGTCAGATCAAATTTTGGTCTTTTTTACGCAATTTCATATTGTTAGGACATAAAAAAACCGCAGACAAGGCTGCGGTTTTCTATACTGAACTGGATAGCTGTTAGCGCAGTTCCAGCACGTCCTGCATATCAAACAGGCCTGTGGATTTACCTTCTAACCATTTGCAGGCACGAACCGCACCTTTGGCAAACGTCAGACGGTTGCTGGCTTTATGGGTAATCTCAATACGTTCGCCTTCTGTAGCGAACAAAACGGTGTGATCACCTACAACATCACCTGCACGGATGGTTTCAAAACCAATCTCGCCACGCGGACGTGCGCCTGTTTGACCTTCACGGCCATAAACAGCACATTCGTTAAGATCACGGCCCAGTGCATCTGCTACCACTTCACCCATGCGCAGGGCAGTGCCTGATGGGGAATCCACTTTATGACGGTGGTGAGCTTCGATCACTTCAATATCGTAGTCATCATTACCTAGTGCTTTTGCAGCCACTTCAAGCAGCTTAAAGCACAGGTTTACGCCCACACTCATGTTCGGAGCAAATACGATTGCAGTCTTAGCTGATTGCTCCTGTAGGACTGCTTTCTGTTCATCGGTCAGACCGGTTGTACCAATCACAACCTGCTTGCCATTAGCTGCACAGAACTCAACGTTTTTAAGCGTTACTTCTGGCGCGGTGAAATCGATCAGGACGTCAAAATCCGCTACGGCATCTGCCAGTGAACCGACAATGGCTACACCCAGTTTGCCAACGCCTGCTACTTCGCCTGCATCTGCACCCAGCAGAGTGCTACCCGGCTCAACAATAGCGGCGCCAAGTTCAATGCCTTCTGCCATTTGAATTGCTTCAATATTGGCTTTACCCATGCGACCTGCTGCTCCGGTCACTGCCACTTTAATCATAATTATATTCCGCTATTACTAATCTTTATCGTGCAGGACGTTCTGGTCCATATCCAGTGCTGGTTTATCCACCAGAGGATGACCAACTGATTTGGCAGGTACGCCAACCACTGTGGTATGCGAAGGTACTGAATCCAGAACCACACTGCCACCACCGATTTTGGCACCTTTACCAATCTCAATATTGCCGAAAATCTTCGCACCTGCTGCGATCATCACACCTTCACGAATCTTCGGATGGCGATCACCGCACTCTTTACCTGTACCACCCAGCGTAACGGACTGAAGAATCGATACATCGTCTTCGATAACGCTGGTTTCACCAACAACAATACCGGTAGCGTGGTCAAACATCACACCCTGACCGATTTTCGCAGCAGGATGAATATCAACCTGTAGCACACTGCTGACACGGCTCTGGATATACATTGCCATGCTTTTGCGGCCTTTGTTCCACATATAGTGAGCAACACGGTATGCCTGAATGGCATGAAAACCTTTCAGGAATAACAGTACTGTAGAGTGCTTTTCAATTGCCGGATCACGGGTACGTACAGCAGCAATATCTGCACATACGGACTCAACAATCTCAGGAGCATCCCGGAAGACCTCCTCAATGACCAGACGGAAGGTGACTGCAGGTACAGCATCATCGTGCAGTTTACGGCTTAGCAGATACGCCAGTGCCGAGCACAGGCTCTGATGTCCAAGAATATTAGCGTGATAGAAGCCCGCTAATACCGGCTCCTCAAGCACTTCCTGTTCTGCTTCTGCTGTAATTTCGTCCCAAAGCCAGTTTGGGCATTCTGGTTTCTGGCTCATGCCATTTGCTCCCAGAGAATTAAGGGGCTTTTTAGCCCCTTAACTTTATGTCATATCTTCAAAAAACTTCTTAACTGAATCAAAGAAGCCATGCTTTTTCGGGCTGTGTTTGTGATTGCCCTGTTCCATCTCTTCATGGAATTCACGCAGCAGTTCTTTCTGGCGACTGCTCAGATTCACCGGCGTTTCGATGACAACTTTAACCAGAAGATCACCCGTTGAGCCACCTCGTACTGGTGAGATGCCCTTGCCACGCAGGCGGAACATTTTGCCAGTTTGAGTTTCAGAAGGCACTTTCAGTTTAACCCGGCCATCCAGTGTCGGAACTTCCAGCTCGCCACCCAAAGCAGCATCAACAAAGCTGATCGGCACTTCACAGTACAGGTGTTTACCATCACGCTCAAAGATCGGGTGATCCTTAACGTGCACCTGAACATAAAGATCACCTGAAGGGCCACCATGAGTTCCGGCTTCACCTTCACCTGCAAGACGGATACGGTCACCGGTATCAACACCTGCTGGGATCTTAACGTTCAGAGTCTTGGTTTTCTCAATGCGGCCATGGCCGTGACAATCAGTACATGGATCAGAGATTACCTTGCCCTCACCACGACAGGTTGGACAGGTTTGCTGTACAGAGAAGAAACCCTGCTGCATACGCACCTGGCCCTGACCACCACAGGTACCACAGACCTTAGCGGATGTACCAGGCTTAGCACCGGAACCATCACAAGTTTCACAAGCAACCAGCGTCGGTACTTTAATGCTTTTCTTTACACCACGAACCGCTTCTTCAAGAGACAGCTCCATGTTGTAGCGAAGATCGGCACCACGCTGCACTGAGCTACGGCCACCGCGGCCACCGCCGCCACCGAAGATATCGCCAAAGACATCACCGAAAATATCAGAGAAGTTACCTTCGAAGCCAGCGCCATGACCGCCACCCATGTTCGGATCTACACCCGCATGGCCATACTGGTCATAAGCAGCTTTCTTCTGTGCATCAGACAGCACTTCGTAAGCTTCGTTAACTTCTTTGAATTTCTCTTCGGCTTCTTTATCGTCCGGGTTACGGTCCGGATGATATTTCATCGCCATACGTCTGAAGGCTTTTTTGATATCGCGATCAGAGGTATCGCGGGCAACGCCCAGTACTTCGTAATAATCTCGTTTCGACATAGTCACAACTTTTGTCAGGCTTTCGCCGGATATGACAACGCGGGCATAAAGCCCGCGGTGCCGATTATCTGTCCCCGGCCGTTTCCGACCGGGAGGTTACGCTCGTGTTTGATCAGCTAAGGATCGACTTATTTTTTGTCGTCTTTAACTTCTTCAAATTCAGCGTCTACTGCATCATCGTTACCGCCAGCCTGCTGCTCTTCAGCGCCGCCTGCTGCCTGCTCTGCTTCAGCCTGCTGAGCTGCTTCTGCGTACATCTTCTGAGCTACGCCAGAGATCGCTTCAGTCAGTGCAGTTGTTTTCGCTTCAATTGCGTCTTTGTCGTCGCCTTTCAGAGCTTCTTCAAGTTCAGCAGTTGCTGCTTCAATTGCAGCTTTCTCTTCTTCAGTCGCTTTGTCACCCGCTTCTTCC
Source organism: Neptuniibacter sp. (assembly GCA_049596335.1). Taxonomy (GTDB): domain Bacteria; phylum Pseudomonadota; class Gammaproteobacteria; order Pseudomonadales; family Balneatricaceae; genus Neptuniibacter. The sequence continues at coordinate 4,373 of JBMYLM010000004.1, read as the reverse complement.
ATAGTCTTCTTAGCGGAGTGAACCATTGCATCACCCTGGTTACGCGCTGCAGTCAGTTCTTCGAACTTTTTATCTTCTTCAGCGTGAGACTCAGCGTCTGCAACCATCTGGTCGATCTCGTCATCGCTCAGACCAGAAGAAGCCTTGATTACGATAGACTGCTGTTTGCCCGTTGCTTTGTCCTGAGCAGAAACGTTCAGGATACCGTTCGCATCCAGGTCGAATGTTACTTCGATCTGTGGCACACCACGTGGTGCTGGCGGAATATCTGCTAGGTCAAAGCGGCCCAGAGACTTGTTAGAAGAAGCCTGCTTACGCTCACCCTGTACAACGTGAATTGTTACAGCGCTCTGGTGATCTTCAGCTGTAGAGAAGATCTGAGATTTCTTAGTTGGGATCGTAGTGTTCTTCTCGATCAGAGGAGTCGCTACGCCACCCATAGTTTCGATACCCAGTGTCAGAGGTGTTACGTCCAGCAGCAGTACGTCTTTCACGTCACCTGCCAGTACCGCACCCTGAATTGCAGCACCCATTGCTACTGCTTCGTCCGGGTTAACGTCTTTACGTGCTTCTTTACCGAAGAATTCAGCAACTTTTTCCTGAACCATTGGCATACGAGTCTGACCACCCACCAGGATAACCTCGTCGATTTCAGACGCGCTCAGGTCAGAATCCTGCAGAGCAATCTTACATGGCTCCAGAGAACGAGTTACCAGTTCTTCAACCAGAGATTCCAGCTTCGCACGAGTGATCTTAACGTTCAGGTGCTTAGGACCTGTTGCATCTGCAGTGATGTACGGCAGGTTTACGTCAGTCTGAGTTGCGGAAGACAGCTCAACTTTTGCTTTCTCTGCCGCTTCTTTCAGACGCTGCAGAGCCAGTGGATCGTTGTGCAGATCGATGCCAGATTCTTTCTTGAACTCGTCTGCTAAGTATTCGATCAGACGCAGGTCAAAGTCTTCACCACCCAGGAAGGTGTCACCGTTGGTAGACAGTACTTCGAACTGGTGCTCGCCATCGACTTCAGCAATCTCGATGATAGAGATATCGAAAGTACCACCACCCAGGTCGTAAACAGCGATCGTTTTGTCGCCTTTAGACTTGTCCATGCCGTAAGCCAGTGCCGCAGCTGTTGGCTCGTTGATGATACGCTTAACTTCTAAGCCAGCGATTTTACCGGCATCTTTAGTCGCCTGACGCTGAGCATCGTTGAAGTAAGCTGGTACAGTAACTACCGCTTCAGTGACTGATTCACCCAGGTAGTCTTCTGCAGTTTTCTTCATCTTCTTCAGGATCTCTGCAGAGATCTGAGGCGCTGCCAGTTTGTCGCCTTTAACTTCTACCCAAGCGTCACCGTTGTCCGCTTCGATAATTTTGTAAGGCACCATTTTGATGTCTTTCTGTACTACGTCATCTTTAAAACGACGACCGATCAGACGCTTGATCGCAAACAGAGTGTTATCAGGGTTAGTAACCGCCTGACGTTTAGCCGGCTGGCCTACCAGAATTTCACCTTCATCAGCGTATGCGATGATAGATGGCGTTGTGCGATCGCCTTCAGCGTTTTCAATTACTTTAGCGCTGTCACCGTCCAGGATGGAAACACATGAGTTTGTGGTTCCCAGGTCAATACCGATGATCTTACCCATTTGTATCTGCTCCAGTTGTTTCTTGCTGTCCGGTAGGACGGACAGTATTTAAATCTTGTTTGACTGTTTTTCAGTCAGCTTGAAACCTATATAAGTACGATTTGTAAGGTTTCAAGGCTGACAACGTAAATTTCTTAGCCTTTAGCGACAATAACCATCGCTGGACGAACCAGACGGCCATGCAGGGTATAACCCTTCTGCATTACCTCAACCACAGTATTCGCAGCCGTATCCGGTACCGGGATCATGGACATCGCCTGATGCAAAGCCGGATCAAACATTTCACCTTTTGGGTTCACCTGTTTCATCTCAAACTTATCCAGACTGGAAAGGAACATGTTCATGGTCATTTCCACGCCTTCACGCATTGGCTTCAAAGCTTCATCATCACCAAATGCTTCAATAGCACGCTCCAGACTGTCTACGATTGGCAGCATTTCGTTGGCGAATTTCTCTACGCCAAACTTGTGCGCTTTTTCCACGTCCTGTTCCGCACGGCGACGCACATTCTGTGCTTCAGCCTGAATACGCAACATCTGATCTTTCAGAGATTCGATCTCAGCCGTTGCAGCGACCAGATCCTGAGCCAGTTTGTCAGCATCCGCTGATGCCTCTGTTTCCTCAGCAGCAACTTCAGCTTCTGCTTCGTTTTGTTCAGCGGTTTCACTCACTACCTCTTCAACAGGCTGCGCCTCAGCTTCGTTGGCTTGCTGCTGTTCGGTCGGATTCAGTTCTTCGTTGGCCATTTAAATCTCTCCAGCGACCTTGGTTAAAGGTGTCTGATTGCTAATAACTGTATTTGCTGCTGTATATGGGGCCATGCGAAGCGGTTTCAACAGTTCAAATAAGATTTTTTTGTGAATTGGAGAGATAAAGATTGCATCACCTCAGAAATTGGCTTATACAGAAACTACTGTATAAAAACACATGTATTTTTATTATGTTGAATCAGCTGAATATTCGTGACTTTGCAATTGTAGAAAGCCTGGAACTGGACCTGAATAACGGCATGACCGTTGTCAGTGGTGAAACCGGTGCCGGTAAATCCATCATGCTGGATGCGCTGGGCCTGACCCTGGGTGATCGCGCTGAAAGCGGTGCTGTGCGCCATGGCGCAGACAAAGCCGACATCAGTGCCAGTTTCGCCCTGGATACCATTCCAGAAGCCAACAACTGGCTGATCGACAATGATCTCGATAATGACGGCGAATGCATACTGCGCCGGGTTATCACCAAAGAAGGCCGCTCCCGCTGTTACATCAATGGTCGTCCCTCTCCTGCCGCTATGGTCAAAGAGCTGGGCCAGCATCTGATCGCAATACATGGTCAGCATGAGCATCAGCGCCTGCTGAAAAAAGATTATCATCGCACCCTGCTGGATGAGTTTGCCGGTCAATCCAAACTGGCAGATGAAGTGAAGCAGCAATTCCAGCACTGGCACAAGCTGGATACCGAACTCAAGCGCCTTTCTGAACAGAGCGCAGAGCAAACCGCACGAGTGCAGCTACTTAGCTATCAAATCGAAGAACTGGATCAACTGGACCTTCAGGAAGGCGAACTTAAGCAACTGGAAGAGGAACAGAAAACCCTCGCCAATGCCGAGAGCATTCTGACTACCGGTCACCAACTGGTAAGCCTTGCCAGTGACAATGAAGAGAATAACTGCACTCAACAACTTAACCACTGCCTGCAACTGCTCAGTGATATTCAGTCCGAGTCGCCTTCTGTTCGCCAGGCCAGCGAGATGTTAAACACCGCCCTGATTCAGGTGGAAGAAGCCAGCAACGAAATCCGCCACTTTCTGGATCGTGTAGAGATCAACCCCGAGCGCCAGCAGGAAGTGGAAGAGCGCTTATCCACTCTGTTTGAAATTGCCCGCAAGCATCGAATTCAACCGGATCAGATTACCGAATTCCATCAGAACCTCTGTGATGAATTGGCAGGCCTGAGTCGCTCTGATGAAGAACTGGAACAACTGGCAGCCGATGTTGCTTCTGCTCAAGATAAATACCAGTCGCTTGCGCAAAAGCTCAGCGAAAAACGTACTAAAGCTGCCGCTAAAATCAGCAAGCTGGTTGATCAGCAGCTGCATAGCCTAGGCATGCCGTCCGCTGAACTGTCTGTAGCACTGAACACACTGGAAAAACCCGCTGCCAACGGTTTGGAAGACGTTGAATTCCTGATCATCACCAACAAAGGCCAACCTGCTAAACCGCTGGCAAAAATCGCCTCCGGTGGTGAGCTCTCCCGTATCAGCCTCGCGATTCAGGTCATCACAGCACAAACCTCAACCACTCCGACTCTGATCTTTGATGAGGTGGATGTCGGCATTGGTGGCGCCATCGCTGAAGTAGTGGGTAAATTGCTTCGTCAGTTAGGTGAGACAGCTCAGATCCTAACCGTGACTCACCAGCCACAAGTGGCATCACAAGGCCATCAACACCTGTTCGTCAGTAAACGCAGCGATAAAACTAACACTCATACCCAGATTACTGAGCTGGACAACGACAACCGGATTCAGGAAGTGGCGCGCATGCTGGGCGGTATCGATATTACCGAACGCTCAATGGAGCACGCTAAAGAGATGCTGGGCATGGCCTGATACGAACAAACGACCAATCACCCACCTTTTATAGAACTATAAAAGAAAGGGATAAGGCAGACACTAAGAGAGTATAAAAAAATCTGTGTAAGTGGCATTCTCCCCATATATTTGAAAGGAAT
>JBMYLM010000003.1:0-96894 GCA_049596335.1 Neptuniibacter sp. | reverse complement strand
TCAATCAGACAGGAACGCAGCCTGATGTCCGTACACCAGATTTGACATTAACTCCCCAAATTAAGACTAACACTATAAACTAATATTATTTTATTGTTTTTACAGTCTGAGCTTTTCGAACCCCTACATTTTATAGGAACTTGAAAGGCGTTGATAATCACCTAGTTAGAACACAATTACAAGGCCAACTCATCAAAACTACTGCCAATATTTTTTATCTGGAAATCCTTAAAGCTGAAGATATCGACTATATTCAGGAGGATCTACCCGATCTGATGAGCGATACTGAGGACGGTTTAAGCCGCGTCAGAGATATAGTCATGAACCTGCGCAGCTTTGCGCGAACTCAGTCTACAGACAGATGTGAAGCAAATCTGATAGAAGGTATTGAAAGCACCCTAAAACTACTTCACAGCGAACTAAAAAATTCAGTCGAGCTGGATCTTAACCTACAGCCACTTCCTGTGATTACATGCAACCCTAACGAGCTGAACCAGGTTTTCCTGAACCTGATTATCAACGCCAAACATGCCACTGAGGGAGTCAGTAAACCACGTATCAGCATATCCAGCTCCCACAGAGACGGGACCATTTACATTTCCATTGCCGATAACGGTTGCGGTATGAACGAAGAGACTCTGAATAAAATCTTTGTACCTTTCTATACCACCAAACCTGTAGATAAAGGCACAGGTATGGGTTTAGCAATAGCTTATGGTATCGTGCAAGATCACAAAGGAGATATAGAAGTAGATAGTACGGTCGGTGAAGGCACACGCTTTAGCATCAGCCTGCCCGTTAACTGATCCACATTCTTATTTCTACGTATCAAGGACCATTACACTTTTCATTAAGGATTACTTAGATGTCTCTCAGCAATGCCATCATCAACATCACCAACCTAAGACTTCGTACCTTTATTGGCTTTAATCCTGAAGAGATGGAAAAGCAGCAGGATGTTGTCATCAATATTGAGATTCAATACCCCGCTAACAAAGCCTTTGCCGATGATGACGTTGAAAAAGCACTTAACTACAAAGTCATCACCAAAGAGGTGATCAAACACGTTGAGGAAGGTCGTTTTCTCCTTTTGGAAAAGCTCGTATCCGATGTTCTGGAAATCTGCACTCAGCATCCAAGAACCGTCTACGCAAAAGTGACTATAGATAAACCTCACGCACTCCGTTTTGCAGACTCTGTTTCCCTTTCTCTGGAATGGAAACGGGATAACCTGTCCTGATATCTACCCTGCTTGTTACAAAGCTCATTATTTAAGCAGATCGTCAAAAACAGGTATCGGACAATCCATGACCGCCGCAATACTGGCGACGATCTCTTTTTCTAAAAAGGTAATTTTGCCATCCTGAGTGATGCAGTTTCTCAACCCTGCAAGAAGTCGAGGCTTTAGTAGAGGATAAGCATTGCCCAGTTGATTGACCGCTTTATAAAACTCCTCCAGATCGCATTCAGATTCCGGCAGGATCTGCAGTGTGTGTAAGCTGGCAGACATAGCTCCACGATTGAAAGCCCGTTGAATCGCCTCATCGTCATCACTTCCAAACCTTGCCAAAACTGACAACACCAACTGATAGGCATCACTCAGCTGTTTAGCTTCTTTATACTTCGGCTTCCGGTTTTTATCCGGTTCAAACTGCCCCGCCAGATAGTGGCGGATTAACTGGAACATACACCATTCAAACAGATCCGTTTTTCTATCTGCCCGAATCAGTAACATCAATGTTCGTTTTAATACCTGATACTGCTCCTGTGATAAGGTTTTTAGTGCCGGAATCAGCAGTTCAATTAAAGGTAATCTCATTTCAACGGCCATCTGTTCCAGCTCAACTGAAAGTTGCTGAACCAATGGCTTTAAACCTGCAACGTCTGCCTTATCGATGACTTGTAGCTGCTGTTGGTATTGCGATTCCTCTTTATGCATTAAAAGCGCGCAACATAATGCAAACGCCCCTAAGGGTTCATGTGCCTGGTTTCGTATTGAATCAGGAATAACATCAATAGCACCACGAACATCATTAAGAGAGGCCTGATCTGAGAATAGGCCATCGGGATCAATTCCCGCTGCTACGGCTGCTCCGGTAATTACAGTTTGCTGGAATAGCTCACGCTTTTTCTGTTGCTCGTCGTGTTGCTCTTTGAGCTTTTTCTGCCGGGTGTTCTCCCCCCGGTGAAGGTAATTTCCATCCCAATCCGGGTCTAACCTGAGAATACGGTCCATCAAAGGAGGGTGAGTAGCCAACATGCTGCTCATATGACTAACAACCTGACCAAAAAATAAATGACTCACTTCACTACGGTGAGAACTTTGAATCTCGGTACCATAAGAATGAGCCCCAATTAGTTTTAAGGCATTGCTAATACCTTCAGGATCACGAGTAAACTGAACTGCACTGGCATCCGCTAAATATTCTCTTTGTCTACTGACAGCAGCTTTGATGAGGTTTCCAAAAAAAGCGCCCAACCAGCCAATTACAAGAAGCGCTATGCCCAAAATGGCTACACGTCCATCAGAGCGTCGTTTACCTGACCCACCACGGATAAGCATTTCACCCACATAACCAATAAAAACAATGCCATGCAATAAAGCCATCAACCTTAAATTGAGGCGCATATCACCATTAAGAATATGGCTGAATTCATGAGCAATAACACCTTGTAACTCATCGCGTTTAAAGGTTTGAATACATCCCTTTGTTACACCAATAACAGCATCTGAAGGAGTATTACCCGCGGCAAAAGCATTTATCCCCAACTCATATTCCAATAGATATACAGGAGGCACGGGCATCCCAGAAGCCAGCGCCATCTCTTCAACAACGTTAAGCGCCTGCCTTTCATCCGGGTCTTCTGTATTTGTATAGATCTGGCGGCCGCCTAACGATTCCGCTACCGCTTTACCGCCTGAAGAGAGCTGAAACCACTTGTAGAGAATTGCGCAGCCTACTGCCCCACCTACACCAAGGCTAATGAGTGCAAAAGTTTGCCAGGAAAATAGACCTTTGATGGTTCCGTGATCCGTTTGCGAAATCACGCTCAGGCCATTTCGCATGGTGTCATCCTGAGTCATAAACCAGACGGTCAAACCAATCAGCAAATTAGTCAGGAACACAAGACTGGCAACGGCCAGAATGAATAACAGAACTAACCAACCGGTATTCTTTCTTGCTTTATCCTGTTGCGAGAAAAAATCCATGTATGCTTTCCGATTTCGAGGACTATAAAGTTACTTTTGGTGCAGCTTGAATCTGGGCGCTATCATCAAACTCCAGTAAGCTAGCGTCGGTTGGATGCCCAAACATGGCTGCAAAAAACACCGGTGGGAAAGACTGACGATAGGTATTGTATGCAGTAACCGCATCGTTAAATGCCTGACGAGAAAATGCAACCCGGTTTTCTGTTGTGGTCAACTCTTCTGAAAGCTGCATCATATTTTCATTGGCTTTCAGATCAGGATAGTCTTCCATAACAATATTCATCCTGCCTAACGCACTTTGCAGGGCATTCTCAGCACCCGATAATTGCTGAATAGCATCCGGTGTTAAGGTGGATGCGACTCCCTTAAGTAGAGCTGAAGCTTCATTTCGAGCCTGAATCACCGCTTCCAGAGTTTCCTTCTCATGCGCCATATACCCTTTTGCTGTTTCAACCAGATTAGGAATCAGGTCATATCGCCTTTTCAACTGAACTTCGATCTGAGAAAACGCATTTTGATGACGGTTTTTTAAGGTAACTAAACTGTTGTAGATACTGACCACATAAAATACCGCACCTACCACAATCACCAGAAATATAATTGTACCTACGTCCATTTTCCTGCTCCTTGGTTAGGGAACCATCGCAAGCCCAAAGCTCTCGATAGGTTCCTGAATTTATCTGACTATAAAATAGTTTAAATCAACTGTGTACTAAACCTGTATTTGATATTTCTTATTTCAGGCTATGGAACCGAAGCAGGAATTTAAGGATGATTCTACTTTCCCTGTTTTCTCCTCTCAGTAATCACCTCTCCTGCCACTCCCCAGTTATCAGTATTAACTTCATCAATCACCACAACCGTTGTAGCTGGGTTTTTATTAAGCACATCAACGAGTAACTGAGTTGCACCTTCGATCAGTTGTTTTTTCTGCTCAGCAGTTACGCCTTCATCAGTAATTTTAATATTTACGTATGGCATTTTTGGTCTCCTGTGAATAGGGTTTCAGGTTACCTCCCTGCCGACAACAGAACCATTAGTTTGTAGAGAAAGAAACGTTCATTAATAATGAATCAACCTATTAGCCGATTCAGACAATCCTCATGCCACAGTTTATTTATGTTCTCGATCCCATGTGCAGTTGGTGCTGGGCATTTTCATCCACAATTAAAAGGTTACAGAAAGACTATCCGGAATTCGCCTGGACCTACTTAATGGGCGGGCTTGCACCAGACAATGACCAACCGATGCCAGCACAACAGCAGCAAAAGATACAAGCAATCTGGCATGAAATAGAGCGACGAACAGGCACTCACTTCAACCACGACTTCTGGGTAAAGAACATACCTCGCCGTAGCACTTACCCTGCCTGTCGAGCAGTTATTGCCGCAGGGGAATTACAATCCGAGAACAAGTATCCAATGATAGAAGCCATACAGAAAGCTTATTATCAGGACGCAAAAAATCCTTCTGATGATGGAGTGCTTACTGAATTAGCAACGAATATAGGAATGGATAAAAGTCTCTTCAGCGCAACGCTTAATAGCTGCGAAACTCATTCACTGCTGCAAGAACAGTTACAACAAAGCGCGACTTTGGGAGCCCAGGGTTTCCCAACATTATTCTTAAAAACTGACGCTAAAATTTATCCTCTGGCGTACGGCTATAGCACTGAGGAACAGATCAAAAACAGAATATCTGAGCTGGTCAGCTAACAAATAATCAGGGATGAAATTGAGGAATGAGAAAAGATGCGAGGTTGAGACCAACCTCGCTGTGTAAACCTGTTAATCGCGAATAACAGATACGTCTTCAGCCTGGAGGCCTTTGTCGCTTTCACGAACATAAAAACGCACTTTCTGCCCTTCAGTCAAAGAGCGGTGCCCACGACCGCGAATATTACGAAAGTGTACAAACACATCATCGTCTTCGCCGCGCGTGATAAAACCAAACCCTTTAGAAACGTTAAACCACTTAACTGTTCCCAGTTCGCGATCATCGTTTTCATCTTCAGCTTCCACTGCAGCACCCGTAAAGCTATCTGCAGACAGTTCTGAATCTTTATTCCCAGATGCAGCGATCAACGATGCCGCCAAAGTCACAACAAATACAACGGCAAGAGCAGCCACGTTGGATAGTTCAACTTCTACACCAGCTAGCGCGCCCAAAAGAACAGGTACCAGAACGGCCGCTATAACACTTACAATCAGACTACGAATCAACTGATCATACCTCACTATTTTATTGTCATTGTTAATATTCAATACACTAAAATCCCCGAAACTTTGTAGCTGTTTCGGAAACCCACAAGGTATATCCAATTTTATGATTTTTTTCAACAGGTTATATCAATAAAGATCTAAATTTTACTTATCGATCTGATAAACTATGCTATTTGCATTGCAACATAAATTCAGGATCTTTATGACTGATCAGGAACGAATTACTGAGCTTGAATCGAGAGTGGCTTTTCAGGAAGACACTCTGGATCAGCTGAATGACGCAGTTTCCAAACAGGAACTGGAAATTGAACGGCTTACGCGCATGGTTAAAATCATCAACCAACAGCTTAAAAGCCTGCGTCTGGATGATCCGATCAATGCCCCGGATGATGAGCCTCCACCGCCACATTATTGAGAAATCAGATGTCTAACTTAGTTGCTAAAGGATTCAATTTCATTGGCAGTTTGTTCATCAAACTGGTGACACGTCCAAACATCATCAATCCTCAGCAACTATTGTTGGCTCAAGGTCCAAACCAAAAAATTTACTATGTCCTTGAGTCTGACCGCACCAGCCACAAACTTTTGCTAAGACAGATTCTGAAAGCTCAGGGCCGCGATATTTCAGCTGATCAAATTCTGTTGGCTGATTCCGGGGGCTTAGCCCCTCTTCGAGAAACTTTGGTGAGCCTGGTCAGCGCTCAGAAAAGTAATCCTGAGTTAAATACTCTGATCGTACCGGTTGCAATTTTTCATGGCAGAATGCCAGGAAGGGAGAGATCCTGGCTCAATTTACTCTATGCCGAAACATGGCATAAAGCCGGGCCACTGGGCAGCGCTCTGCAATTACTGATCAACGGTAGAGCGACTCTGGTTAAGGTAGACCCAGCTCTTGAATTGAAGCAGTTGCTGGATGAACCAGAAAGTCATGAAGCCATCGCCCGAAAAACCGCCCGGGTCATTCGAACTCACTTTGTAATCACCCGAAAATCCATTATCGGTCCCGACCTATCTCACCGGCGCACTCTGATCTCTTTGGTTTTAAAAGACCCTGATGTTCAACAGGCAATCAACCAACAGGCTGAAGAGACTTGTGAGAGCCGCCATCGTATCGAACGGCACTGCCTTAAAGCCCTGGACAAAATTGCTGCCGATTTTAGCCCAGTAACTGCACGTCTATTATTTCCGCTCTTTAGCTGGGTTTGGAAACGCCTCTATAGCAAAGTTAATGTGCAAAACAGCGAATCCATCCAGGAGATCGCGAAAACTCATCAATTGATCTATTTGCCCAGCCACCGTAGCCACATGGATTATCTGCTGTTGTCATGGGTTTTATACCAACAAGGCCTTATGATGCCCCACGTGGCGGCAGGCGAAAACCTGAACATTCCGGTTATAGGCCCAATCCTGAAACGCTGCGGTGCCATTTTTATGCGGCGTAAATTTAAAGGCGATCATCTCTATACCTGCCTCTATAAAAGCTACCTGAAACTCATGTCTCACCGCGGACATTCCCTTGAATATTTTATCGAAGGCGGCAGAAGCCGTACGGGCAGACTGCTACCTCCTAAAACCGGACTGTTATCGATGAGCATCGAGAACTTCCGTGAAGATATACACAAGCCAGTTGCCATTGTGCCGGTCTGGCTTGGCTACGACCGCATAGTGGAAAGCCAGAGCTTCCAGAAGGAACTTGCTGGTTCAAAGAAGAAGAAAGAAACCGTTTCCAACTTCCTTTCTTCTTTAGGGGTTCTACGAAACTCCTATGGTAAAGCCCATCTGAGTTTTGGTGAGGCCATAGATCTTAATGAATTCATTGATTCAGAGGCTGACCTACATACGGAAGTCCGCCGAGTAGCTGATAACGTCATGAGCAGAATTAATCATGCTGCGAGTGTGTCTGAATCCAGCATCATTGCCACCGTTTTACTTGCAGGTTTTAAACGCCAGTCGGTTGCTGAACTGGGCAGTAAATGTGCAAATCTGGCTTATTTACTCAAGGATCTTGGCTACAACACCGGCTCATTGCCAGAGGGCAAAGCCTCAGACTGGATCGAAAGAGCAGCCTCCCGTGGGCAGCTACAACTGCGACAAAACCAGGTCAATCTGACTCAGGTTCAGGCTAGCGAAATGTGTTTCTACCGGAATAATATTCAGCACCTGCTGTTGCTATCCGGAATGTATTTACTGCTGGTTCACCGTCTCGAAAAGCCGAGAGCTCAGACGATTAACAACACTATCCGAACACTCTATCCGTTCTTCCAGTCCGAGCTGTTCCTGCCATGGAGTGAAAGCCAGCTTACACCGGTTTTGAAGAAAACCCGTGAGACTCTGATAGCAAGCAATCTTCTTCAGGTCACTGAAGAGGATAGCTGGAGTTTAACTTCCAACCCTCTGAGCCATACGCTTCTATTGACTGTTGAACCGCTTATATTGCGCTATTACATAATCCTGAGGGCGCTTTCCCGTTATCAGGAGATAAGCCAGGATGATCTGATTCATACTTCAACAGCCATTGCAGATAAACTGCATGATGAGTATGGCTACAACACGCCTGAGTACATGGACGAAAACGTCCAGCACAATTTTATTAATCAGCTCATAGCCTCTGAACTGCTTAATTACGCAGAGGATCGGCTTAACGCTAACGCTGGCACCCCGGTCATACTGAAACAAATTGAGAGAATACTGCGGCCACACCTGATCAGCCTGATCGATCAGAAGTTGATACGTTGATTAGGATTCTAGCTTCTTCAGAGGGTACACATCGTAACGACTGGATTTACCTTCAAACTGCAAAGAAGGTTTTCTGTTTGCCAGATAAGGGGCTTTTCTCGGTCGCTTAACCACTACCCGGTTTTCGGCTATTTCGAGCGCTGCATCGAGCAGTTGATCCGCATCCAGGTCATCACCCACTACAGGTCGAAAAGCCCTCATCTCTTTTTTAACGAGGGCACTTTTGTCGTTATGGGGAAACATGGGGTCCAGATATACAACCTGGATTCCGGCCAGATCATTGTTCTCTCGCATCCATTCAATACTGTTCGCATTGTGGAGATTCATGTGAGTCACAATGGGCCCAACAGCCGGATCTGCCTTTGCCCTTTCCAGACCATCCTGAAGTAAGGCGTGGATGATTGGCGATCTTTCCAGCATGGTTACTGAACACCCTAAGGTTGCCAGAACAAATGAATCTTTGCCTAACCCTGCGGTAGCATCCAGAACGGAAGGCTTGATGGACCCTTTTACTCCAACGGCCTTTGCAATCATCTGCCCTTTACCACCGCCAAACTGGCGACGATGCGCAACAGAACCTGAAAGAAAGTCCACCAGAGTTGGGCCGGGAGCACCCTTGCCACAAGGTTGAATTTGTAAACCGGAATCTTTGACTTCCAGAATCAAATCAAACTGATTTTTTCTCTCTAACAAGGAATCTGGAGGAAGAATACTAAGACCAAGGCCTTCAGCTAAATCAACAGCTTTGGGCTTTAAGTCCTCTGAGTCCGGACAGACTGCAATAATGTCATCCAAAGAATTGACCATCATCGTATCAACCGGCCGTGAACCAAACAGCAATTAGGACTATACCCAGAATTGCCCGGTAGATAACAAATGGCATCATGCCGATGCGATCAAGCCATTTCAGAAATAAGTGGATACAACAATAGGCACTAATACCCGCAATCGCTGTGCCCGTTGCAACCATCAGCCAGGGAGCACTATCACCCATGGCAATCAGGTCCAGTGTCTTGACTAGCCCTGCCCCCAGGATCACAGGCACAGATAAGAGGAAGGAAAAACGCGCAGCGGATTGCCTGTCCAGCCCCATCATTAAAGCGGCAGTAATCGTCACTCCACTTCTGGAAGTACCAGGAATCAAAGCCAGCGCTTGTGAGCAACCAATGACTAATGCATCTTTTAAAGTTAGGTTTGTAAGATCACGACTTTCAACTCTGCGAATATCAGCCCAGGCCAGTAAAGCACCAAACACCAGCGTTGTCCCTGCAATCACCAGGATTGAGCGCAGGTTTTCATCAATAAACCTTTCGAAATAAAAACCAACGATAAGAGCAGGAATCGTGGCCAGAATCACAAACCAGGCTAAACGTGAATCTGAACTATGGCGCCCAGCATAGCTAGCTAACCATGCATTAAACATTTTATATAAGTCACAGCGGAAATAGTAAACAACCGCCACAAGGGTGCCCACATGAACCCCAACATCAAAAGCCAGACCCTGATCTGACCAACCGAACAGCTGAGATGGAAGAATAAGATGAGCAGAACTACTGATAGGAAGGAATTCAGTCAAACCTTGTAACAAGGCTAGAATGACGACCTGAAATAATTCCATTTATTGCTGACCCTTCTTTTTCCAGGCAATTTCATCTCTCAAATAAACCGGCAGGGCCTGAGCAGCAGAAACTGCCTTACCTAAAGCAAAATCTTTTTCTGCCAGGAGCAACATATCCTGCGCAGAAGGGTAATACTCATCGGCAGAAACAGACACAACTGAGCGGACGTGCCCAGACATATCATCCAGATAGCGCCATCCGCTTCCTACAGCCAGATAAGTCTGAGAATGTTCTCCTGATGCCAGTTCCAGATCACCTGGCGCACAAACCTGTTCAGGCAAAATGGCTTCAGGCATGCCCGAACTCAGATCATATGCGGCGACATAAATCTCATCCATGCGCGCATCTAGCGCAGCAGTTACAGCGTTGGCGCCTTCTTTTCTATGGGCAGTCAAGGCCAGGGCCTCTAATGTCGAAACTGGCAAAACAGGTAAGTCTGCTGCATAAGCCAACCCTTGGGTCACCCCTGTGGCTATACGAATGCCAGCAAATGAACCAGGACCACGCCCAAAAGCAATGGCATCAAGCTCAGAAACACTGATGCCCGCATTGGCTAAAAGTTCTTCGACCATTGGCAAGAGTTGCTGAGTATGTTGTCTGGGAATTACCCGAAAATCCTCGATTATGCTGCCATCTAGATTTAAGGCAACAGAGCAGGCATCAGTAGAAGTATCCAGAGCAAGAATTTTAGGCATTAGCAAACCGTATGGAGATAAGAACAACTAACAAAACAGGCATTCTACCTGTGCAAAACTACGATTTCACCTATATCAGATCATCGCCCCATCGAGGCAAAAGGTTTTGATCAATCCCCAATTGATTCAGAATGCGAGCCACCACAAAATCGATCATATCCTCTACGCTTTCAGGGCGATTATAGAATCCCGGACTGGCGGGAATCACAACACTGCCCATGCGCGTCAGTTTCAGCATATGCTCCAGATGAATTTCTGAATATGGCGCTTCTCTGGGAACCAGAATAAGTTGACGCCTTTCCTTTAAAGCTACATCTGCAGCACGTTCGATCAGATTATTACTGGCACCACAGGCAATGGCCGACAATGAGCCAGTACTGCATGGACACACCACCATTCTACTTGGCGCTCCGGAACCTGATGCGACAGGCGCCATCCACTGTTCTCTACCAAACACTTTGATTTGTTCAGGTTCCGCTGAATACTCTGCAGACAAGAACGCTTCCTGTTCGGTTGGGGTTCCAGGTAGTTTGAGATCCGTTTCAGTATTGATAACAACCTGTGCCGCGCGTGAAATCATGACAAATACTTGCTTATCTGCAGCGACCAAACACTGTAACAGCCTTAATCCATACTGAGCTCCAGATGCGCCTGTAATAGCCAAGGTTATTTTTTCACGGTTGGGTTTTGTCATCTCTAACTCTACTTCTCTTTAGCGGTCAGCTTTTTCTTTTAACTTAGTTAATAAGCGCTGATGAATACCTTCAAAACCGCCATTACTCATTATCACTACGTGGCTACCCGGTTGTAGATCATCAGCTAATCGGCAAATCAGCTTTTCAGTTTCAGAATAGACCACTGCCGGCACGGGTGAATTCTCAGCCACAGCGTCCAGAGACCAATCCATGCCCTCAGGTTGATACCACAACACCTGATCTGCAGCAGCGACTGATTCAGCCAGTAGAGACTGATGAGTGCCCAGACGCATGGTATTGGATCGTGGTTCAATTACCGCGATCACTTTACCCTCTCCAACCTGCGCCCGAATGCCCTTAAGGGTAGTTTCGATAGCAGTTGGATGGTGGGCAAAATCATCAAAAACACGTATGCCATTCACCTCCCCTAACAACTCCATTCGTCGCTTCACACCACCGAATTCGTTTAATGCTTCGATCGCATGGTGCGGTTGAACTCCCACATTACGTGCAGCGGCAATTGCTACCAAGCCATTATTTACACTGTGATCGCCTGTCATGCTCCATGATACTTCTCCCTGAAGTTCACCTTTGTGGAACACCTCATAACGACTGCCGTCACTATTGAGCAAACTGGCTCTCCACTCGCTGCCATCATCTGCAAAGCTGGTTCGGGAGATTTCTGTCCATACGCCCATTTCAATCACTTCATCCAGCGCACTATCGCCCTGAGGAAAAATAATCTGACCATTCTCAGGCACTATACGAACCAGATGGTGAAATTGCCGTTGAATTGCCGCCAGATCCGGGAAAATATCGGCGTGATCATATTCCAGATTATTCATGATCAAAGTGCGTGGATGGTAATGGACAAATTTAGAACGTTTATCAAAAAAAGCGGTGTCGTATTCATCCGCTTCAATCACAAAGAAAGGTGAATTTCCAACCCGGGCAGATACCCCAAAATCCAGAGGTACACCACCAATCAGAAAACCTGGCTCCATACCCGCATGATCAAGAATCCAGGCGAGCATGGTAGAGGTTGTGGTTTTGCCATGAGTGCCCGCCACAGCAAGTACCCATTTTTCATTCAATAGATTTTCTGCCAACCATTGAGGCCCTGAGGTGAATTTCAGGCCTTTATTCAAAACATATTCAACGGCTGGATTGCCGCGGGACATTGCATTACCAACAACCACCAGATCAGGTTCAGGCTCAAATTGTTCAGGACCATAGCCCTGAATCAGCTCTATACCTTGCTGCTCCAGCTGAGTGCTCATAGGTGGATAAACATTCTTATCCGATCCGGTCACTTTATGGCCCAACTGTTTGGCCAGAATTGCCAGAGACCCCATAAAGGTTCCACAGATTCCGAGTATATGAATATGCACCTAAATACCTCCGAAAAAATCAGCTGCCATCATAACAGGTTTCCCAAATTCATGAGCGACAGAAAAACTTCACTATTTTCTGGGGAAAATGCGCAGAAACTCATGCATTTCACATAACTTTAACGTAAAATTCACGCCCAACTTTTTAACTACTCTTATGAGAGAAAATTCAAGAATGCTACTGCTGAGCCAGTTCCTGAAACAACAGGAAACCGAAGACACTCTAGTCGATTTGATCGGTACTCTTATGCTTGCCTGCAAAGAAGTTGCGATCCAACTTCGTGAGGGTGAATTAGCAGGTGTTCTGGGCGCTACCGATAACACAAATGTTCAAGGTGAAACCCAGAAGAAAATGGATGTCATCGCCAACGATCTCCTGAAAAAATTCTTATTGGATAATCCTCTGGTAGCGGGTCTAGCTTCTGAAGAAGAAGATCATCCAGTAGCAGGAAATCCTGAAGGCAAATATCTAGTTATCTTCGATCCACTGGATGGTTCCTCCAACATCGATGTCAATGTATCGGTTGGCACAATTTTCTCTATCCTTGCTCTACCTGAAGGCATGGACCCAAGTCAGGACGAAGCTTACCTTCAGTGCGGCCGCAAGCAGGTTGCAGCAGGATATGTTCTGTATGGGCAGTCGTCTATTCTCGCATTGACCACCGGCCACGGAGTGAACTTCTTTACATTGGCTCACACCGGAGACTTCATTCTCACACGCGAACAAGTAACCATTCCTTCTTCCACAAAAGAGTTCGCGGTTAACATGTCGAACCACCGTTTCTGGGAAGACGAGATGCGCAACTATGTGGGAGACCTACTTCAGGGCGCTGAAGGTCCTCGCGAGAAGAATTTCAATATGCGTTGGATCGCTTCAATGGTAGCTGAAGTTCATCGAGTTTTGACGCGCGGAGGGATTTTTACATATCCGTGGGATAACCGTGATCCGGCAAAGCCAGGAAAGCTACGCTTAATGTATGAAGGCAATCCGATGAGCATGCTGATTGAGCAGGCAGATGGAATCTCAAGCACATGTTATAAAGACATCATGGATCTGGAACCTTCGCACATTCACCAACGCTGTGCCGTTGCACTTGGCTCAAAAGAAGAAGTTGAGACACTGTTGACCTATCATTCGGCTGAAAGTACAGGTAAAGCCGCCGAACTGAATAGATGATTCAGCTTTAAGTAGTATTCATTCGTTGATGAGTCTGAGACATAATTCGCAGACTAAGATGTAACCAATTTTATAACAGCTTACAGGAAGACAAACATGGGCTTCGCAAAAGTACCTGCAGGTAAAGACCTACCAAACGATCTATACGTTATCATCGAAATCCCGGCGGAAAGCTCTCCGGTTAAATACGAGATCGAAAAAGAAGAAGACGCACTCTTCGTAGACCGTTTCATGGCTGCTCCAATGTTCTACCCAGCTAACTACGGTTATATCAATAATACTCTGGCTGACGACGGCGACGCAGTTGACGTACTGGTTCTGACTCCATACCCAGTTGTTGCTGGTTCTGTAATCCGCTGCCGTCCAGTAGGCGTACTTAACATGACTGACGAAGCAGGTGTTGATGCTAAGCTGGTTGCTGTACCACATGACAAGCTGACCAAAGCTTACCGCGATGTGAAAGACATTGACGATCTGCCACAGCTAGAACTGGACCGCATCAAGCACTTCTTCGAGAACTACAAAGGTCTGGAAGAAGGCAAGTGGGTTAAAGTTGAGAGCTGGGAAAATGCTGAAGCGGCTAAAGCCGTTATCGTTGAAGGCGCTAAAGCGTACGAAGCAGCTAACAGCTAATTCCTGCTTTTCCTAAGATTACGAAACGCCCTGACCATGTCAGGGCGTTTTTGTTTGTCTTGAAATAAGCACTGCTTATTTAAATCTGAACACAAAAAAACCGCGAACTCAGTCGCGGCTTTTTATCACTTAAGGCAAGCCTTAAGACATGTGTAAACCACCATTCACAGACATATCAGCACCTGTAATGTAGCCAGACATATCATCAGACAGGAACGCACACATACGTCCAATCTCTTCAGGAGTACCGAAACGACCTACAGGAATACCTGCACAGATCTGATCCTGAATTTCCTGAGCAATCTTCGCAACCATCGCAGTCTTGATATAACCCGGAGACACTGTGTTTACAGTTACGCCTTTACGAGCAACTTCCTGCGCCAGAGCTTTAGTAAAGCCGTGGATACCTGCTTTTGCTGCAGAGTAGTTACACTGGCCAAACTGACCTTTCTGAGCGTTTACAGAAGAAATATTAATGATACGACCCCAGCCCTTATCAATCATGCCATTGATAACCAGGCGAGTCATATGGAACATTGAGTCCAGGTTTGCAGTAAGAACTTCATCCCACTGATCCCAGCTCATTTTCTTGAACTGACCATCACGCGTAATACCTGCGTTGTTGATCAGGATATCAACCGTACCGCCTGTCAGTTCCTCTACTGTAGCAATACACTGTGCGCAAGAATCGGCATCTGTTACATCGCCGTAAGCTACATCAATGTCGTAGCCATCTTTTTTCTGCTCTTCCTGCCAAGCTTTAGCTTTGTCATGATTACCGCCGCTGTTATAACCTGCTACAACACGAAAACCATCATCTACTAACGAACGACAGATCGAAGTACCTAAACCGCCAGTACCACCAGTCACGAGTGCAATTTTCTGACTCATGCTTACATCCCCTTTAATTATTACTATTCACTTAGTTCTGGGTTACTTCTAGTTATATATTTGATCGATCAACCCTTGACCATGCATTGATCATATTATTAACCCGTTACCGATAATAATATGACTTTGGTTGAACGCGCCAATACTAATTGCAACCTGTTACCAATCCGTTAATCCCACAGAGAAAAAATAACTATTACGCACGCGCAATATTAAAGTTTACAAATATAACGATTCATAGCATTAAAAGAGAACGCTGCAACGCACGCATTGGCCAACACTAAAGCAACAAACATCCCTTGGATTCCAAAGAGTTGTGAACCAATCCACGCAAAAGGCAAAGAGAAAATAAAAAGTCGGATAATACTGATACGCATTGCACGCATAGGCTGATGCAATGCATTAAAACTGGATGCTGTAAGGAATGTTAACGCCTGAAAACCAAATCCAACAGGCACGATAAAAATCCACAAAATAATTAAGTTTTGCACCTCTTCACGGTCACTAAAGGCACTGGCGACAACCTCCGCAGCAATAAACAACAGGATAAATACAACTGTTTGCCAAATAATCGCGAACTTTGCTGCCAGGCGATAAGCGCTTTTGACCCTTTGAATATTACCCGCCCCATAGTTCTGGCTTATAAATGGAGGGAGCGTCATCGACAGAGCCAAACAGACCAGTAACGATAAAGATTCTATTCTGTTACCCACCCCAAAGGCTGCAACCGCCTCCGCACCATGCGCAGCTACCAGATAGGTGAGAATACCTTGAGCAAGCGGAGTCATCATGTTGGAAAGAGCAGCGGGAAGGCCTATTTTCATCACCCGCTTACTGTGTGACAGGAACCTGCCCAATTCCATTTTTTGCACTATAAGCAAACGCTTTCTCTGGAAAAGGATGTAAAGCGCAATCGCCGTTGTCAGCCCCCATGAAATACAACTGGCTAAGGCAGCACCTTGAATCCCCATAGCGGGAACTGGGCCGAACCCAAAAATAAAGACCGGATCAAGACAGAAATTGAGCAATGATGAGCCAGCCATCAACAATGCAGGTGTTTTTGTATCGCCAGTTGCACGCATACAGGCGTTACCCACCATATTCACAACCAGAAAAACCGACCCTATCAACCACACTTCCATATAACTGAAAATAAGCGGCATAAGCGCTTCCTCAGCGCCCATCAGCGAGAATAAAAAGGGAATACTTAACTGAAAGAAAACCGATAGGACAAGAGTGAGAACGGCAACAGTAATCAGATTATCCGTTGCCAATGAACGAGCTTCTTCGTGATCTCCTGCACCCAATAACTTAGCCAGCGTTGCCGAGGTACCAATACCTAAGCCGATTGCCAGACTGATTACCGTAAAACACACCGGAAAGGTGAAACCCATTGCTGCAAGCGGCTGTGTACCCAAACGGCTTACAAAATACAAATCAGCAATATTGAAAAGCATCAGGCTGACAATTCCGAACATCATCGGAAGTGTCATTCTGACTAGAGTTGCGCGAATTTCTCCCTGAAGCAGGTCAGGACGAGTTGCCATTGCATAAAGCCCGGAAAGAGTTGAACTTCAATCGTACAGCGTGAGCGTCTTAAACTAAACAGGCTGAGCGGGAACTACATCTGCCGTCTGCATCCCACACACACCAGACTCTGCATCGCAAAACGGCAATAAAACAAGATGATCAAACTGGATACTAATACCAAGTAACTCACCGACATCATGGTCATGATGACATGCAGTAATACAAGGGATCACTTCACCATTCACTAACCTGACCTGATATAAATAATGCGAGCCTCTAAACCACTTACTCACAATCACGCCTGAAAGCGGGCCTTCTTCCGAATGTTGAATATCATCCGGTCTGATAAGCATTTCCACTGTTGTTCCCGGTGGGTATGTCAGAGGCTCATCCCCTTTTATACACCCAAGGGCACAATCCACTGAATATTCATCAAGGACTGTCGCCTTCATAAATTCACCAAGACCAATAAAATCAGCTACAAAACGCGTTTTCGGCTCATGGTAGATATTATATGCCGTACCCCATTGCTGAATGATACCGTCATGCATAACGGCAATTTTATCCGCCATAGAAAAGGCTTCCATCTGGTCGTGTGTGACCAAGATGGCACAAATACCTTCCTGTTTAAGAATATCCCGTACTTCAGGTACAAGCGTTTCTCTCAAGTTTGCATCTAAACCGGAAAACGGTTCATCCATCAACAAAAGATCTGGCTTGGGTGCCATTGCTCTTGCAAGAGCAATGCGTTGCTGCTGTCCACCAGAGAGAGAATGAGGGTATCGACTTTCAACGCCCGGCAAACCCACTAGCTCTAGCAGTTCCCTGACACGTTCTTTCTTCTCAGAGGCAGACCATTTTTTAATCCCAAAAACGATATTCTCAGCAATGGTCATATGCGGAAAAAGAGCAATATCCTGGAACACCATTCCAATATTCCGCTTTTCGGTAGGCACATTGAGATCCGAGGAGGATAACTTGCTTCCCTTCATAGTAATTGAACCCGCTTTCACGGATTCAAAACCAGCAATAGCTCGGAGCAGAGTCGACTTACCACAGCCACTAGGGCCCAACAAACAACCAATTTCGCCTTTATTAAGGCTTAGTGAAACCTTATGCACGATCTCTGTCTGACCATACGCCAGACTCACATCAGTCAGGTTCAGATGTTCATTTACACTCATGCTCTAACTCCCCGCTCGCCCTTTAGAGATGGAACGGCTAAGTAAAATAACTGGTAACAAGCCCACTGCAACAATCAGTAAAGAGGCAGGAGCAGCATCTACCAAACGCTCATCAGATGCCAGCTCGAAGGCCCTCACTGCCAGCGTATTAAAATTGAACGGACGCAATATCAGAGTAGCAGGCAGTTCTTTCAACACATCTACAAAAACAATCAACAATGCAGTAAGCACTGAACTACGCATTAAGGGCACATGAATCTGACGTAAGACCTGCATCGGGCTGCATCCCAATGTTCTGGCCGCGCCATCCAGACTCGGTTTTATCTTACCTAATCCACTTTGAACCGAACCCAGAGAGACTGCAAGAAACCTGACTGTGTAAGCAAACAACAGCGCTACAAGAGTTCCGGAAAGGATCAAGCCCAACTCAATACCTAACCACTCTTTAGCAAACGCAATCAACCGATGATCAAGCCAGGCAAACGGGATGATTACACCCACCGCAATAATTGTTCCTGGAAGCGCATAGCCCATTCCGGCCACACCCGTCGCTAAACGCACTTTTTTACTTGGATTTAGCCGACCTGCATAGGCCAACAGCAACGCAAACCCGACGGCAATAACCGCTGCAAGAAACGCGAGATAGAAAGAGTTCCATGCCAGCTCGCCAAATGAGCCGTCAGACAGATCTGCTCTGGTTAAGCTCCAGAAACCCAGTACTGATGCCGGAATAATAAAGCCAAGCAATACTGGTCCCAGGCAAATGACAAAAGCAGCAAATGCTTTCCAGCCTGATAACTCAATAAGTTTAGCTTTGGCTTTGTACTCAGAAGAGGAATGATAACGGGCTTTTCGTCTGGAGTATTTTTCAACTAGAACCAGTAGTGCTACAAACCCGAGAAGGAAGGCCGCTAATTGAGCAGCCGCTGCAGAATCCCCAAAACCATAAAAGGTTCTAAATATTCCAGTAGTAAATGTACTCACACCAAAATACTGGACTGTCCCGTAGTCCGCTAGCGTTTCCATTAACGCCAGGGTCAAGCCAGCAATGATGGCTGGACGCGCCAAAGGAAGTGCTAAGCGGAATAAGCCCTGCCACTGGCTATAACCCAGTGTACGACTCACTTCTAGCGTACTTGCAGACTGTTCGAGGAAAGCTGCACGACTTAAAAGATAAACGTATGGATAAAGCACCAAAGCCAGCATAAGCATGGCTCCGGTCAGAGACCTTATTTCAAAAAACCAGTATTCACCATAGCCAAGACCCGTAATTTCACGAATAAACGTTTGCACCGGACCGGCAAAATCCAATAACCCAGTGTAGGTATAAGCGATAATGTAAGCAGGAACAGCCAGAGGAAGGAGAAGGGCCCAAGAAAAGAAGGCTCTCCCCGGAAAGTTACAAACACTGGTTAGCCAGGCAGTTGGAATGCCTAAAATGAGAACACCTACCCCCACTCCAAACATCAACAATAAAGAGTTGCTGACATAATCCACCAGCACAGTTTGGTAAAGGTGCGCGAAAACATCTGCAGACCCACTGAACACAAAGCCTACAATCACCAGGATAGGTAACATCAATAACAAGGCGACCAGAATGGAGCTTCCGGCTAGCCAGTTAACTTTATGTTCTGATTTAGATATTGAAACTACAGGCATTTACACAGTTCTTAAGACAGAAAAAGCCTGTGATGCTATGCACCACAAGCGTAGTATTTTCTCAAGGATCAAATACGTTCTATTACTTACTTCCAGCCCGCTCGATCCATCAGTTCAACAGCAGCCCGATTGTTATCGCCCAACTTACTCAGAACGATATCGTCCGCTTTAAATTCACCCATAGATGCAAGATTATCCGGCACTTTCACCTCTGAAACCGCAGGGTATTCATTATTCACTTCTGCGTACCAAAGCTGAGATGGTTCAGAAGCCATAAATTCCATCAGTTTAATCGCATTATCTACATTACGAGCATGTTTAGTGACACCAACACCACTCACATTCATATGTACGCCACGATCACTTTGGTTAGGCCAGAAAGCTGATAATTTAGCAGCAATTGCTTGTTTTTCTTCATCATCACTGTTCAGAAGACGACCGAAATAGTAGGTATTCACCAGCGTCAGATCACAAACACCTGCAGCAGCCGCTTTTAATTGGTCAGTATCACCGCCCGATGGTGGCTTAGCAAAGTTCTTTATCAGTCCTTTTGCCCATGCTTCTGTTTTCTCAACGCCAATAGCATCAATCATGGATGCAACCAGAGACTGGTTATAGATATTGCTGGAAGAACGAACACAGATACGACCTTTCCACTTCGGATCTGCAAGATCTTCGTAGGTAGAAAGCTCAGATGGGTTAACTTTATCTTTTACATAAAAAATAGTTCTGGCTCGCTGAGACATGCCGTACCAATAACCATCAGCATCGCGCAGGCTTTTTGGAATGACCTGATTTAGTTTATCGCTACCGGAAACCTGGAGTACACCAGCCTCTTTTGCACGATGCAAACGTCCAGCATCAACAGTAACAAAAAGGTCAGCAGGACTAGCACTTCCCTCAACTTCAAGGCGTTTAAGCAGAGCGTCCGCTTTACCAGTAACCAGATTAACGGTTATTCCGGTTTCTTCTGTAAAACGCTCCAGCATCGGCTTTATCAAGGCTTCTTTACGAGCCGAATAAACATTCACTAGACCAGATTCTTCAGCAAAAACTGAAGTTGGTAGCAGGCTTACAACTGAAATAGCGGCAAACGCCCCAATTGAGGATACAAACTTACCCAGAGATACCTTCGACATAATTACTTCCACAGGCATTAAAAATATAGAAAAGCTATTGCTGTATTAAGAATAGAATCATAAACGAGAACCGTTATCATTGCTATATACAATTAACGGTTAGTCAACGCTTTTACACTTTTAGTGATCCTGCTCAACAAAACTTCCTGAAACTCTAAAAAGGGCTGGAGGTAGAGATTTAAAAGCTTCTGCTCACCGATTTCTATCTGCTTACTGAGGCCAAACTGAAGATCCTGATTTCGTTCTGATAACACAAGCGTGCCAGTTATCCGGTCCCAAACAGAGAGCACAACGCCATAGTTTTTATCAAAATGTACAGGATTAGTTGAATGATGGATCTGATGTTGCGCTGGGGAAATCAACCATCTTTCAAGCCAATTCCAATAGCCCAAAGCTATATGCGAGTGGCGCAGGTTTGATCCGGTTATATTGAATAAAAACGCAAAGATACTCGCCCCAAAAACTGTGACCAGATCTGCACGACTACCAAAGAAAAACACAAACAAAGCTATTGAGATAGCCTGAACCAAAGTCGTTCTGAGTGAAAAAAGAATCCCCTCAATTGGGTGAGTTCTGAAAACAGTGATAGGGGTAAGTACTCTCGCAGAATGATGTACCTTATGAAATACCCATAAACAGGGCACTTCATGCAGAAGTTTATGCAAATAGAAGCGAAAAAAATCGTCCAGCAGAAAATAAAAAAGGGTGAAGCAAGCCATAACTGCCCAATCTGGCCAGCTCTGACCAATGACCGGGCGGTAACCGATCCATTGATGCAAGGCTTCAAATAACCAGGTGGCTACTGTTAGTTGAGCCAATAGGAGAGGAGCAATAAATAGAAAAGAGAAACGATTAATAAAGAAAATTAAGTAATCGGCCCGTGCTGAATCTGACCACCAGATTCGTCTGTTAAATAGCTTCGAACCAAACCAAGCTTCATCTGTGGGTGTCTTACACTTAAGCCACACCAAAGCGATGCCGAGCGATAAAGCAAGGTAGCCCCAATACACTCTTTTCTTGGGATCAGTGAATGCAACGATCAGATCCTGATAGAACTGCGCAAATATCTCAAACACATTCACCTCTAAATAGAAAAGCCAGCTCTATATAAAGAGCTGGCTAATATTATCAACAGTTTCGGTAAAAACGGCCTTAGTCGTTTTCAACGCTACTGCCTGAACCAAGCTTGTCTGCCAGATCACCCAGATCCCCCATCACATCATTGCCGCGGGCTTTAACTCCGAACTGATCCACCATCAGTTTCTGAACTTTCAACATATGCAACATGTACTCTTTCATATTGATTGAAGAGGACTGTACATAGTTTCCTTTAGCATCGATTCCAGTTACCTGAGTATTTCCCAGCAGCACAGGGCTAAAACCTACAAGGCGGTTCAGCTTCACTGCAGTTTCACCCAGATTATCTTTACCGGTCTGCAGCGCCAGCGCGAAACCTTTCAGCTCACCCCAGTGTTTTGCATACTTGCGGAATACTTTAGCGGCATCGCCATTGGATTCAATGGCCTCATTCAACTGCTGAAGATCCTTGTAGGTAGAACCCGCATATTTAAATACAGCTTCTGCGATTACCATTTCCCAGTTATCAGCAATTGTTTTTGCATAACCTTTCAATTCATTACGCTGCTCATCTGTCAGAGCTTCGCCGTTTGCATCTGTGATCAGTTGACGACCATCAACAAACGCCTGAACGATTGTGTGCAGGTAATCAGTCTTGCCGCCTTTATCAAAACCAGCTGCATAATATGCATGGGCATAGGTCATCTCGTTATACAGAGAAACTTCACCGTCTTTGTTCAGATCCGCATAAGCCAAAGCTTCTTCTTTCAGCTTCGCTACTTTATAAACCTGTTCCGCAGTCAGATTCAGAGCATTAGCCTGAGCACCAAAGTAACCGAAGGCCTCATCCCATACATGTTCTTTACCTGTGTAGGGTTTACCTTCGCCGTAAGCTTTATTGTTCGGCTTTGTATCAGCTTCCAGTTTCTCATCAAGATAGTTATCAACTGCCTGATTATAGAACACTGCACCCATAGCAAATTTTGAGATTAATTGAGCATAATCATAACCAGTCAGCGGGTCATAACCTTTGTTAGTAGCTGAAGCTTTATCAATCATAAAGCTCAGAACTTCCTGACCAGTCATATTCCCAGGCCAACCAGGTACTGCACCTTTGTAGGTTTTACCCGAGAGATTCTTTTCTTTTGATAGCTCATCAACCTGAGTTTCAGCAACGGTAAAAGCACCTTTCGAGACCGGAGAGATAATTGCGCGCCCAGCGTCTTTACCTTCGTAATAAGCCAGCATTTCTGCTTTTAGTTCAGGGTTAGCCTGACCATTACCTTTACCGGCTAGTTTTTTCAGGCTCGTATGGAGAACCTGACGTGCAGCCTGGCCCGTGTAAGCTACGGAATGCTCCGCTTTCCCCTCATAACCTTTAACCGTTACTGGGAAATCCGCATAATTCTGCGCAGCAATCACATTAGAGGCAGTTGCCATAACTATGGCTGAAACAAGAACTTTTACTTTCACCTGAAATCACCTTAAGAAGTTAACAAAAAATTAACACTAAACTTTCGACAAAATTACCATAAGCGCAAAGATAACGCTACTGATAAACATTATCATTACCAAAATCAATAGAATTTATTGATCTATATTAATGTTTTTATTTTCAGGTAAGAGCAATAAAATATTGTGCAAACTGACAGCCATAGCTAAAAATGAACTTAATCATCCTATTTGAAAGCGACTTTCTGGATTCTAAAACCGCGATTCTCAATGACCGTAGATTCCAGCATATCTCTACAATCCAAAAGCCGTTGCTGGGAGATTATTTAAAAGTAGGTTTATTAAATGGTGAAACCGGTTTAGCTGAAGTAACCAATATTTCAGACAGTCAGATATCTCTATGCGTAGAACTGACAAATCCTCCTCTTAAAGCTCTACCTTTAACCCTGGTACTCGCTTTACCCCGCCCTAAAATGCTCAAACGCGTCTTACAAACGATTTCTACAATGGGTGTCAAACAGCTTTACCTCATTAACTCTTACAGAGTTGATAAAAGCTATTGGGGTAGCCCAGTACTCGAACAACAGATCGCAGATCACCTTATACTGGGCCTTGAACAAGCAGGGGATACGATCATGCCCGAAGTTCACCTTAGAAAACGTTTTAAACCTTTCGTAGAAGATGAGTTACCTGAGATAAGCAGCAAAGGCTCCTCTTTTGTAGCCCACCCTTATCATGCTGCGGAGTGCCCTGAACCGTCAACTGAGCATAAAACTCTGGCTATTGGCCCGGAGGGCGGCTTTATTCCTTATGAAGTGGAAAAACTGAATCAGTGTGGTTTTAAATCCATTCATGTAGGCGAGAGAATTTTACGGGTTGAAACAGCCGTACCTGTACTACTGTCCCGGTTATTCCCGGTTTAATCTCTCTGCAAACTTGCCAGATATCTTGACCAGTCAAAAAACGGGCCTGGATCAGTCTTCCTATCGGGAGCAATATCTGAATGCCCGGTGATACGTTGTTGCGTAATAGCTGGATAAATTGACTGAATTTTTTTAGTCAAACTAGAAAGAGACTGATACTGCTGGTCAGTGAATGGCTCTTCATCACAGCCTTCCAGCTCGATCCCAACAGAAAAATCATTGCACCCTTCCCTTCCGTCGAAACAGGATAAACCAGCATGCCAGGCCCTTTTTTCAAGAGGTACAAATTGAGAAATCACACCATCTCTTTCTATAAGAAAATGAGCAGAAACCTCTAGATCTGTTATTTCCTTAAAATAGGGGTCATCATCAACCGGCAGCTCATTCTGGAAAAACTTCTGTATGTAGCCGCCTCCATACTGTTTTGGAGGAAGGCTAATGTTATGAATAACCAATAAGCTGACATCACCCTGATCGGGACGTTCGTTAAAATTTGGGGAAGGAGTAATTTCGACATCCTCCAGCCAGGTTTGTTGATCTATATTCACAAAGCCTCTACCCGCAGATTACCAATTTAGATAAAATCACCGGTTCATTTTAACAGAGGCTATCACAGTTCATAGCCGGCTATATGTACAGGATTCCGTATGTTAACTCGAGCAGACATTCAACACCTTATCCCTGAAGCGGTGAAACAAGCCCTGCAGGAAGATGTCGGCAGTGGAGATATTACGGCCCAACTCATACCTGCATCCCAACAAGCAACAGCTAGGGTGATTAGCCGACAACAAGCAGTGATTTGCGGTGTAGATTGGGTAACAGAAGTGTTTCGCCAGGTTGACCCTGAAATTTCACTGGATTGGCAGGTTGACGATGGTGATCCGGTAGAAAGAGATCAGGTGCTTTTCTGGGCTAAAGGTTCTGCCCGCAGCCTCTTAACCGCAGAACGCGCCGCGCTTAACTTCCTGCAAACACTTTCAGGTACTGCGACAGTCAGTAAAGAATATTCTGATAAGGTGTCTGGAACCACTGTAAAGCTGCTTGATACTCGAAAAACGCTTCCCGGGTTACGCTTTGCCCAGAAATACGCCGTTACCTGTGGCGGGTGTTATAACCACCGCATCGGCCTGTTTGATGCTTTTCTTATAAAAGAGAACCACATTATGGCCTGTGGCGGAATCACAGAAGCGGTACATACTGCTCGCAACAACGAACCTGGAAAACCTGTTGAAGTTGAAGTTGAAACAATGGATGAACTGCACCTTGCTCTAAATGCAGGTGCCGACATCGTTATGCTGGACAATTTCTCCTTGGAAGATATGAGACAAGCTGTTGAGATCACAGAAGGAAAAGCAAAACTTGAAGCCTCAGGCGGTATTACCGACGCTACTTTGCGACCTATTGCAGAAACCGGAGTGGATTATATTTCGATTGGCGCACTGACTAAACACTGTCAGGCTGTTGATCTTTCGATGAGGTTAACTGAGAGTTAATAATGTCGGCTGGTCATTAAAGAAGCTTTTTCATTTAAATTGACCAGCCATTTGTAAGCTATTGGATTATCTGCAGCTGTCAGCCGCCAGCTTAACCCAATCCCTTTCTTCCTGAATCTTCACCACATCGTAGACTTCCACAAATGTTGCTTTAACACCATTCGCGATCAGAATCTTACACGCAGCAGCGGCTGCGTGATGTGGATTAACAGTATCAGGCACTATACTCACCGCCAGTACTGAATCATCCTGCCACCAGACTGGACGCGCAGGAAATTCTTTACGTTCAAGAATCTGGTTTTCTACAATGCTTTTTACTTCGGGGGTTAATCGCTCTTTAGTGTTTATGATGTACCAGGTTACACCTACACAGGCCGCAATTAAGAGAATGATTATTGTTCTTTTCATTATCTTTCAACATAAAAACCCCTCATCAAGAGGGGTTTTTATTAAAAAGCTTAAAATTTAACGAGCTGGGCAATGCTTAAGTAAAATATTATTACTAGCGTTATCGCAATAAATATCCCAAGAAATGTTTCCGTAATCAGTATTTGGCACGAACTCTACGTAATCGGTAGTACCAGTACCATCAATCTGACTAAACGATGCTCGAATCGCGTTAGAAACGCCAGTCTGTATCGAAAATGTAACTTCTCCTAGATGTGATCCAGCAAGCGAGCCACTCCATCCAAAGAGTGCTAGTGAAGCAGGAGCTGTCGGAAGAGTAGATTCAGTGTGAAAGTATTCTTCAACAGCTAGCTTGTTACCGCCAACCAAAGTAGCAGCCTCTGAGTGTTTAGACCGGATTGTATAGTCCTGATATGCAGGCAATGCAATAGCTGCCAGAATACCGATGATCGCAACTACGATCATCAATTCGATCAATGTAAAACCTTGTTGTTTTTTCATAAAAATTCTCCAGCGAATATCCTTGAAATGACCAACTGATTCAATTGTAGCGTATTTTGTGTCACACGCCAGTGACATATGCTATATATTTTCCTGTTATATAGTATATGTCCTAAACGTACATATAATGCGCATTTCCAAACCATCAAGCAAATGTTATTTTAGCTTAAAAAGGAACTGAACTAATGGATTTTGCCAGAGGTTACTAAATTGCAGCTAAATCAACCCTTGAGCGGTCTTGCTAAACGCTTGGTAAACGAAGGAGTCTGTTCTGCTGAAGTAGCAACAGATGCTTCTATACAGTGCCGCGAAAAACAGCAAACATTCATAACCTACATTGTTGAACAACGATTAGTCAGTGCCTATCGAGCTGCTGCTGCGGCATCTGAGGAATTTGGTATTCCTCTGCTGGACCTGGATGCTCTTGACCCGTCCTCATTACCACAAGGGTTGATCAAAGAGTCGTTAATCACAAAGCACCACGCATTACCTCTTCAAAAGCGAGACAATCGACTGTTTGTTGCGATTGCCGACCCAACCAACATCCAGGCATTGGATGAGTTTAAATTTCAGAGCGGTATCACCACTGAAGCCATAATTGTTGAGGAAGACAAACTTAGCCGGGCAATTGATTCTTTTTTAGATAATCAAAATAGTGCTCTGGATGACCTTGATGACAGCGATCTGGATAATCTTGAAATTTCTGATGGTGAGGAAGCCCCTTCAGAAGAAGAGAGCTCTGAAGATGCTGCTAACGATGCTCCAATCGTTCGCTTTGTTAATAAAATTCTACTTGATGCAATTAAAAACGGTGCTTCCGATATACATTTTGAACCCTATGAAAAGAGCTACAGAATACGAAGCCGTATTGATGGCATCCTGCAAGAGATCGCAAAACCCCCATCAAATCTAGCTTCCAGACTTTCAGCACGCTTGAAAGTAATGTCACAAATGGATATTTCCGAGCGACGAGTTCCTCAGGACGGTCGTATTAAAATGAAAATATCCAAAAACCGAGCAATAGACTTCCGTGTTAACACCCTACCAACCTTATGGGGTGAAAAAATTGTTCTTCGTATTCTAGACCCAAGCAGTGCCAAGATGGGCGTTGAGGCATTGGGCTTTTCTGAGTACCAGAAAGATCTGTACCTCGGCACACTTCATCAACCACAGGGTATGGTGCTAGTTACAGGCCCTACTGGTAGCGGTAAAACCGTATCTTTGTATACGGGTTTGAATATTCTCAATACTGAAGAGCGCAATATATCTACAGCGGAAGACCCTGTAGAGATAAACCTTGAAGGTATCAATCAGGTCCATGTAAATACCAAGGTTGGACTTACCTTCGCAGAGGCATTGAGGGCATTCCTGCGTCAGGACCCCGATGTTGTGATGGTCGGTGAGATTCGAGATTTAGAAACCGCTGAAATTGCAATTAAAGCGGCACAAACCGGGCACATGGTGTTATCAACATTGCATACAAACAGTTCACCTGAAACCTTAACCCGATTAAGAAACATGGGTGTACCTGCTTTTAATATTGCAACATCTGTCAGTTTGATCATTGCGCAGCGGCTTGGCAGAAGACTATGTGAAAGCTGTAAAGTGCCTTTGACACTGCCAGAACCAACACTGATTGAAGAAGGTTTCACTCAGGAACAAATTAAAGATCTGAATATGTATGAAGCCAACCCCGAAGGCTGCAATAAATGCAACAAAGGCTTTAAAGGTAGGGTTGGTATCTATGAAATGTTAAAAATGACGCCTGAAATAGCTTCTGTGATTATGGAGAATGGTACATCTCTGGATATACTTGAAGTAGCGAAGACACAAGGTTTTCAAACATTACGTCAATCTGGGTTAGTAAAAGTTACTCAAGGAATTACGAGCCTTGAAGAAATGAACCGAGTCATCAAAACCTGATAAACGGGATCAATAAAATGGCCAAAGAAGCCAAGCTACAGACCTTTACATGGAAAGGTAAAGATAAAAATGGCAACTTCAGCAAGGGTAAGATTGATGCCCAAAGCGTTGCCCTGGCAAAAGCTCAATTGCGCAAGCAGGGCATTATTCCTTCTGGGGTAAGAAAACAAACTAATGCCGGTTTATTCAGCAATGCTAACAAACCAATAAAACCCGTTGATATTGCTTTCTTTACTCGTCAAATGGCCACAATGATGAAATCAGGTGTCCCCCTTCTTCAGGGCTTAGATATTACAGCTGGTGGCATTGAGAAAAATAAACTTAAAGATATAGTTTATTCTATTAAAAATGACGTCAACAGCGGGACTGATTTTTCTTCCGCCCTTGCGAAATACCCTGAACATTTTGATGATTTATTTTGTAATCTAGTCCATGCTGGCGAGCAATCTGGCGCACTAGAGCAAATGCTGGATCGGATTGCCACTTATAAAGAAAAACTAGAAACTCTCAAAGCAAAAATTAAAAAGGCTTTGACTTACCCTACTGCAGTAATTCTTGTCGGCATTATTGTTTCTGCTATCTTACTTGTTAAAGTTGTTCCGCAATTTGAAAGTGTCTTCAAAGGTTTTGGTGCCGAGTTACCAGCATTTACTCAATTTGTAATAGGTTTATCAGAGTTTGCGCAAGAGTGGTGGTTTATAGCACTAGGTGTCGTTTTTGCCGTTGGTTTTTTATTTAAAAAAGCATTGCAAAAATCACAAAAATTCAGCGATACAATAGATAAACTAGCTCTTAAAATTCCGGTAATAGGAAAAATTCTGGAAAACGCTTCGGTTGCCCGCTTTTCACGAACACTCGCGACCACATTTGCAGCAGGCGTTCCTCTCGTAGACGCCCTCAGCTCAGCTGCTGGCGCTTCAGGAAACGCTGTATATCGTGATGCAATCCTCCAGATTAGAAATGGTGTTTCTACCGGCCAATCTCTCAAAAATGCAGTTTCGATGACTGGAGTGTTCCCCAATATGGCTGAACAAATGATTGCAATCGGTGAAGAAGCAGGCTCACTTGAGATGATGCTCGAAAAAATTGCAGACTTCTATGAAGAGCAAGTTGATAACGCTGTAGACAATCTATCAAGTCTTCTTGAACCTCTTATTATGGTGGTATTGGGCGTTCTAGTAGGTGGACTTGTTGTAGCTATGTACTTACCAATCTTCCAGTTGGGTAATGTGGTATAGCTCTGAATGATTCCTGTTGTTCTTGACCCGGTATGGGCCATAGCTATTTCAGCTGTGTTTGCGTTATGTGTTGGTAGTTTTTTAAATGTTGTGATTTACCGCCTCCCAATCATGATGGAGAAGGAGTGGCAATCGCAAGTAAATGATACAGTTGATTCAGAAACATTCTCTCTTTCTGTTCCAGCTTCAACCTGTCCAAAATGCGGCCATAAAATCAGATGGTTTGAGAATATTCCGGTTATCAGTTATCTGGTCCTACGTGGAAAGTGCTCAGGGTGTAAAACACCTATATCCATCAGATACCCTTCAATTGAGCTGATTTCCGCTATCACAGTAGCTTTTGCTGTTTACGTTTATGGCTTTAATGAAATCAGCCTCTTTGTAGCTGTATTTACCTGGATACTGATCTCTCTGATATTTATCGATATTGATCATCAGCTATTACCAGACAGATTAACCCTCCCCCTCCTTTGGCTTGGGCTATTGGTAAATAGCTTTGGATTATTCACCTCCTTAGAAAGCGCAGTCTATGGGGCCATGGCAGGTTATCTCAGCCTCTGGTCTGTGTATTGGGCTTTTAAGCTACTGACTGGAAAAGAAGGCATGGGCTATGGCGACTTTAAGTTGTTAGCCGCTTTAGGCGCCTGGGTTGGTATTGGCCAACTACCATTAATCATATTACTAAGCTCACTTGTGGGAGCTATCTTTGGGATATGCATGATCCTGTTCAGTAAACATGCTAAAGAGAACCCAATCCCATTTGGCCCTTACCTTGCCATTGCCGGTTGGATTGCTCTCTACTGGGGCAATACCATTACGGAAACATACCTAGAATTACTTAGGGTTTAACTTTGTTTGTTGTAGGTATTACTGGCGGTATCGGTAGTGGCAAAAGCGCCGTTACAAATATTCTTGAGCAGAAAAATATTCACATCGTAGATGCTGATCTTGTTGCCAGACAAGTTGTTGAGCCTGGATCTGATGCTTTGAAGCAAATAGAAGCTCATTTTGGCCCGGATATAATCTGCATTGATGGTTCGCTGGATAGAGCAGCGCTGAGGCAGATTGTATTTAAAGCCCCAGAAGAAAGGCAGTGGCTGGAATCTTTACTACACCCGTTGATCCGCGTAACGATTCTTGAACAATTGGCTGAATCCAAATCCCCTTACGCAATTCTTAGCTCACCCTTACTGCTGGAAACTAACCAACATGAACTGGTCGATCATATCGTTGTTGTAGATGTACCAGAAGAGACTCAGATCCAGAGAACGATACTAAGGGATGACAACAGTATTGAGCAAGTTAAAGCGATCATATCAGCCCAAATGCCGAGACTAGACAGGTTGCAGCATGCGGATAGTGTAATCAATAACGATCAAGATTTACTTTCGCTTGAGCAAGAAGTCTCTAAATTTCATCAGCAACTGCTCTATAAAGCACAAAAAAAATCAGATGACTAAAGCAAAAATAAAATGTCCAACATGCGAGAAAGAGCATGTTTACTCTAGCACTAACCCATTCCGTCCATTCTGCAGTGAACGCTGCAAAATGATTGACCTTGGAGCCTGGGCGAATGAAGAATACACAATCCCGGAATCTAAAGCTGTAAGTGACTTCAGTAGTGGCGAGCTGGAAGATAACTCCGAATCAGATCCTATCCCTCCAACCATGCACTGATCGCGGCTATACCTTGTGCTCCACAATCTTTAGCTTTGCTAAGATCAGCAGATGAAATGCCTCCCAATGCATACACTGGAATCGGACACTGATCGACAATACCCTTAAAAGCTTCCCATCCAAGAGCATCAGCCTCTGGATGAGATGTCGTTTTGGACACAGGTGATAAAGTAACAAAATCCAGCTCTTTCATTACCGCCATCTCAATTTCTTCCAATGAGTGACAGGATGCGCTTAACCACCGCCCACTGAATTCATTTCGGTAGCCTAAGCATTTAAGTTCTGAAGAACTTAAGTGCAGCCCAGAAGCTTGTGATTGATTAGCCAGTTTACAATCTCTGTTGATCACAAAAGCCAGCCCAGCCGCTTCACAATGTACTCTTACACCACTGACGACCAACTTAAACTGCTGATCATTTAGATGGTGAGCACGCAGCATAACGCCCTTAGCGCCCAAATGCTGAGCCTGATCTATTTTCTTAATAAACTCATCCACCTCAGAAATATGCTCAGGGGTGATAAACCAGGAATCAGGCAGCAAACAAGCATTCAAAATAGGTTTATTCGCGGCAGGAAATTGAAACTTATCCAAATCACCTGGATTCACCCATTCAACAGGCTGACCTTCCCGACCCCATGCTTCACCATTAAATTGCGTCACTTCATACACATCAAGTAATACCGACTTATCCGCATAATGGTGAGGAACCTTAATTAATGGGGAGCTGTGTGTAACCTCAATCCCAAGCTCTTCTTCCAACTCCCTAGCAAGTGCAACAGTAACAGGTTCTCCGGGCTCAATTTTGCCGCCGGGGAATTCCCATAACCCACCCTGATGCTGATCAGCAGATCGTTTTGCAATAAGTATTTGGCCGCCGCCATTTTTGATAACGGCTGCGGCGACATGAATAAATTTCTTGCTCATCAACTACGATAGTCCGCATTGATGCTGACATAATCATGGGAGAGATCAGTAGTCCAAACGGTTTCTGAACACTCGCCTCGATTAAGCACAACACGAATCAGAAACTCTTCCTGGTCCATAACGGCCTGTCCCGCATCTTCGGTGTATTCAGGATCACGACCACCATCACGCACAATACGGACATCACCCAGATATATTTCCAGCTCTTCAAGATTCAGGTTTTCAATACCTACCCTTCCTACTACAGCGAGGATACGCCCCCAGTTTGGATCAGATGCAAACAAGGCAGTTTTGACTAGAGGAGAGTGAGCAATATCATATGCGGTGGATAAAGCCTCTGCTTCTGAAGCAGCCGACTCAACGGTAATAGTTACAAACTTGGTTGCACCTTCTCCATCCCGTACTATCGCATGAGCAAGTTCCTGCATCAGCGCATTCAACTCCGCTGTGAATAACGCCAGAAGCTCCTGATTCTCTTCACTGACCTTAATACCTGCTTTAGCAGTAGCCACAAGCATGCAGGAATCATTGGTTGAGGTATCGCTGTCAACTGTAATGCGGTTAAAAGAGCAATTTACGGCGTTTGAAAGCAACTCATGCAGTAAGGGTGATGTTACTTCAGCATCCGTGGCGACATAAGCAAGCATGGTCGCCATATTTGGCTTGATCATTCCTGCACCTTTGGAAATACCGGTTAAGGAGATTACCTGACCGTTATATTCAAACTTTCTGGAAGCACCTTTGATGCGGGTATCAGTAGTCATGATGCCTTCAGCTGCATCATCCCACCCAGCTTCGGTAAGGGCTTCCTTTGCAGCAGGAACAGCAGTAACAATCTTTTCGACAGGTAGCTTCTCGCCAATCACTCCAGTTGAAAAGGGTAAAACCTCAGCCAGTTCACAGCCCATTTCAGAAGCAACCGACTGACAAACGCTGATAGCGTCAGTGTAACCTTCTGCACCTGTACCAGCATTGGCATTCCCAGTGTTAGTCACTAAAAATTTTGGCGTTGCTTCATCAAGGTGTTTTTTACAAATCTGTACTGGCGCGGCACAAAACGCATTTTTCGTGAAGACACCCGCTACCGTGCCGCCATCACAAACTTCCATAATAACGAGATCTTTACGACCTGGCGTTTTAACCCCTGCGGAAGCTGTACCGAGTTTAAACCCTGCTATAGGAAGCATCTTTTTAGGGAAAGTCGCTGGACCGACTGCCATATTGTTTCTCCAAAGCCAAGAAAGCAGCGTTTCCGCTGCTTCCTGTAATCTAATTTAAAGTCTGTTTCTTACGAAAGTTTGCCGCAGCATTGTTTGTATTTTTTACCTGAACCACATGGGCAAGGCTCGTTACGACCCACTTTACGTCCTTCGCGAGTAAATGGCGCTGCTGGTGTTTCAGCTTCTTCAGATACCTCTTCGGACTCACCACCCATTGCACTGCTCTGGTCGTGTGTAAAGTCCATCTGCTGTCGCTCTGCTTGCTCTCTGCGCTGTCTTTCCATCTCTTCAACATCTTCAGGCTGTTGAACCTGAACATGACTCAGGATGCGAATAACATCGCGTTTGATGTTTTCCAGCAGCTCCTGAAATAAGTGGAACGACTCACGCTTGTACTCTTGTTTAGGGTTTTTCTGCGCATAACCTCGCAAATGGATACCCTGACGCAGATGATCCATTGTCTGCAAATGTTCTTTCCACAGCGTATCCAGTACCTGAAGCATGACCTGCTTCTCGAAAGTACGCATAGTTTCGACACCAACTTGCGCTTCTTTCTGCTTGTAAACTTCTACTATGGAGTCATAAATTTTCTGATGCAGAGTCTCTTCATGCAGATTGTCATCAGTATCCAGCCATTCCTGTACAGGAATTTTCACACCAAAGTCTGTTTCCAGAGTTTTCTCTAAACCTGGCACATCCCATTGCTCTTCCAGGCTCTGTGGTGGAATGAATTCACTGAATTTATTGGCAATTACTTCTTCACGAATTGCGTCTACAGTTTCTGAAACATCATCTGTAGACATCAGATCATTACGCTGTTCGTAGATCACTGTACGCTGATCGTTAGCTACATCATCGTATTCAAGAAGCGCTTTACGAATATCAAAGTTACGCCCTTCCACTTTGCGCTGAGCTTTCTCAATGGCATTACTCACCATCTTGTGCTCAATTGCTTCACCGCGCTCCATACCCAGTGCCTGCATTAACTGGCGCACACGGTCAGAGGCAAAGATACGCATCAGATCGTCTTCCAAAGACAGGAAGAAGCGTGAAGAACCTGGGTCACCTTGTCGCCCAGCACGACCACGCAATTGGTTATCGATACGACGTGATTCGTGGCGTTCGGTACCTACAATATGCAAACCGCCTGCTTCAAGCACCTGTTTATGACGCTCTTCCCAGGCAGAAGTGAGTTCCGCAATTTGTTCTTCTGAAGGGTTATCAAGCGCTTCAATTTCCGTTTCAAGCTTACCGCCCAATACGATATCGGTACCACGACCAGCCATGTTTGTCGCAATTGTTACCGCACCAGGACGACCAGCATCAGAGATAATTGTCGCTTCGCGGCCATGGTTTTTGGCGTTAAGGACGTTATGTTCGATTTTCTCTTTTTTCAGCCATGCCGAAATCAGTTCAGATGACTCAATTGAAGCCGTACCGACCAAAACCGGCCTCTTAAGTTCCTGACAGGAACGGATCTCTTTAATAATTGCTTCGTATTTTTCTTCAACGGTCAGATAGATGAGATCATTCTCATCTTTACGTGCTACAGCCTTGTTGGTAGGGATTACAACAACATCCAGACCGTAAATCTGACGCAATTCAAATGCTTCTGTGTCTGCGGTACCCGTCATACCCGCCAGTTTGTTGTACAAACGGAAGTAGTTCTGGAAAGTGGTCGAGGCAAAGGTCTGGCTTTCGTTCTGAACCGAAACCCCTTCTTTTGCTTCCACAGCCTGATGCAAACCTTCAGACCAGCGGCGACCTGGCATCATTCGACCTGTGTGCTCATCAACAATAACGACTTCGTTATTCTGAACGATGTAATCAACATCTTTCTGATAAAGGTTATGAGCTCTTAAACCCGCTAGCACATGATGAAGCAGGTTTAGATTCTGTGGTGCATAAAGGCTTTCACCCTCTTCGAGTAAGCCTTCAGAGGTCAGCATTTCTTCGACTGCAGTATGACCTGCTTCAGTTAATTCAACTGTGCGGTTCTTTTCATCGACTGCGAAGTGCTCATCAATAACCTGGTTTTCATCCTGTGGATCAATTTCACCATCAAAACGGGAAAGCTTAGGAATCAACTTGTTAATACTGATGTATAGCTGAGAACTATCTTCAGCAGGACCGGAAATAATAAGCGGTGTTCTCGCTTCATCAATCAGGATCGAATCAACCTCGTCCACTACGGCGAAGTTGAATCCGCGCTGGGCTTTCTCTTCGGTACTGAAAGCCATATTGTCGCGCAGATAGTCAAAACCAAACTCATTATTGGTTCCGTAAGTAATATCAGCAGCATAGGCAGCGCGTTTGGTATGCGGGTCCTGACCCGATACAACCACACCTACAGTTAAGCCAAGTGCTTCATAAAGTGGACGCATCCATTCAGAATCTCGGCTTGCCAGATAATCGTTGACTGTAACAACATGCACACCTTCACCCGGAAGCGCATTCAGATATACCGCCAGTGTAGCAACCAGGGTTTTACCTTCACCGGTACGCATTTCTGCAACTTTGCCATCATGCAAAGTCATACCACCGATCATCTGTACGTCAAAGTGACGCATACCCATGACACGTTTGGACGCTTCCCTTACCGTAGCAAATGCTTCTGGTAGGAT
This sequence comes from Neptuniibacter sp., assembly GCA_049596335.1. Lineage (GTDB taxonomy): Bacteria > Pseudomonadota > Gammaproteobacteria > Pseudomonadales > Balneatricaceae > Neptuniibacter. The sequence goes on along the minus strand of JBMYLM010000003.1, from coordinate 60,651 downwards.
TTTATCGAGCGTTTCACCTTCACTTAAGCGCTGACGATATTCGACAGTTTTTTGCTTTAATTGCTCGTCTGTCAGTTTTTCCAGATCAGCTTCCAACGCATTGATTGCTTTAACAACCTTACCCATGCGTTTAAGTTCACGATCATTTTTACTACCAAAAACTTTCTTAAACAGTCCTGTCAGCATATCTTGACTTATACCTGTGAAGTCCGAAATCCAATCCTCAATCCAACTGGAGAGGCAAAATTAACTCAGCATTCTACCTTTATTGGGGGCAAAAATTGAATCTAAAAGGGCAAATAAATAAATCCATAAAAAAAGTGCAAAAAAAAGCCGAACAATTAAGTTCGGCTTTCTTATTTAATGCTTCGAATCAACCAGCAAGAATTGGCTTCTGGTAAGAGATAGGTGCACTTTCTTCATTTTCTTCAAAAGTAACAACTTCCCATGCTTCTTCATTTTCGAGCAACTCGCGAAGCAGGCGATTATTCAGATAATGACCTGATTTGTTACCGTAAAACTCACCGATCAGACTCTTACCCAGCAGGTAAAGGTCACCTACGGCATCCAGAACCTTGTGCTTAACAAACTCATCGTCATAACGAAGACCATCTTCATTCAGAATTCGGTAATCGTCTACAACAATTGCGTTATCAAAACTGCCACCTAAAGCCAGGTTCTGAGAACGCAGATATTCATAGTCACTCATAAATCCGAAGGTACGGGCACGGCTTACTTCTTTTACAAACGACGTACTTGAGAAGTCCAGACAGGACTCCATATTACGACCTTCAAACGCAGGATGATCAAAATCAATTTTGAAGCCCACTTTAAAACCATCAAAAGGCTTAAAGCTGGCAAATTTGCCGTCAGATTCAACTTTGACTTCTTTTTTGATTCTGATGAATTGCTTAGCCTTATCCTGCTCTTCCAGACCCGCAGATTGAATCAGGAACACGAAAGGTGCCGCACTGCCGTCCATGATTGGCACTTCTTCTGCGCTTAATTCAACGTAAGCGTTATCGATACCCAAACCAGCCATTGCTGATAGAAGGTGTTCTACCGTAGCAATGCGAACGCCATCTTTGGCAAGATTAGTTGAAAGCGTAGTATCAGCCACATTGTGCGCATGCGCATGGATTTCTACTACCGGATCTAAATCCACTCGATGGAATACAATACCCGTATCCACCGGCGCTGGGCGCAGTGTCAAATACACTTTCTGACCGGTATGTAAACCAATACCAGTTGCTTTGATGCTGTTCTTTAAAGTTCTCTGCCTAATCATTCTTTCTGCCAAATTTACAGTGGGCCACACTAGCGCCGGATAGTAACAAATAAATGACTAATTAGAAAGTTTAACCCTAATCAGCTTGCCTCCGAAGGAAGGTTGGTATATCGAGATATCCAGCATCTCCTTCGGTCCCTGTCAGTTGTAATGACTCATCCTGAGGATCCGCTGGACCTTCAAGCGCTTCATTCTTTTTCCTGCGTAAAATGGTTGGTAGATCGATCTGTTCCAGATCAAGTGAGCCATCAACTTTTTTAACGTTGTCCGTTAAAGGGCGAGTAACTTCCTGCGGTTTATCCAAACCAGTAGCAACCACGGTTACTTTGATTTCGTCTGACAACTCTGGGTCGATTACAGTTCCCACCACGATTGTGGCATTTTCAGAAGCGTATTCCTCAATCTGATTACCAACCTCCGTAAACTCACCCAGGCTTAAATCCATACCTGCCGTGATATTTACCAAGATACCGCTTGCACCTCTAAGATCGACATTATCGAGAAGAGGGCTTTTAATAGCCGCCTCTGCTGCTTCAGCTGCGCGATCTTCACCTTTAGCGCAACCGGTACCCATCATTGCCATTCCCATTTCAGACATGACCGTACGAACATCCGCAAAGTCGACGTTAATCATGCCTGGACGGGTAATTAGATCAGAGATACCCTGAACCGCACCTTTCAGAACGTCATTTGCTGACTGGAATGCATTCAAAAGGCTGCAGTTGCGACCCAACACCTGCATCAGCTTTTCGTTAGGGATGATGATCAATGAATCAACATTTTCACGCAGTTCCTTAATCCCCTCAATCGCGATATTCATACGCTTGCGGCCTTCAAACGGGAAGGGTTTAGTCACTACTGCTACGGTCAAAATGCCTAATTCTTTGGCAACTTCAGCGACAATAGGCGCAGCACCGGTGCCTGTACCGCCGCCCATTCCGGCAGTAATAAACACCATATCAGCACCTTGCAGCATGTCAGCAATGCGTTCACGGTCTTCAATGGCCGCCTGACGCCCTACTTCAGGATTCGCACCGGCACCTAAGCCTTTGGTGAGCGTATTACCCAATTGAATCAACTTAGTGCTCATTGAGGACAGAGCCTGTGCATCCGTATTCGCACAAACGAACTCAACCCCCTCCAGGTCACCACTTTCCATGTGTTTCACAGCGTTGCCACCGCCTCCGCCGACACCAATCACTTTGATCACTGCGTTCTGCGGTACGCTATCCAACAGCTCAAACATTTTCTGCTCCTTTAGTACTCTGCGCCGTACTATCGCGTTGTTATGCTGCCTATAAACTGAAACAGCCAAATATTCTTAAAAAACTCACCCAACCCCGTTTCAGAAATTGCCCTGAAACCAAGCCTTCATTTTGTCTAATACGCTTATCTTGCTTCTTGGCTCACTCGTTACGGATTCAAATTCAACATTGTTCTCCGTGACATGATCCTGCTCGGCATACTGTAATAAGCCCATGCCTGTCGCATAGATAGGACTGTTTAAATAATCCTCCATGCCTTTAACTCCGTGAGGTTTAGCCAAACGTACAGGCATATGGAAAATTTCTTCAGCCAGCTCAACTGCACCTTCCATTTTGGAAGTTCCGCCAGTCAGCACAATTCCCGCCGCAATAAGGTCTTCGAAACCACTTCTGCGAAGCTCCGCCTGTATCAGAGTGAATAACTCTTCATATCGCGGCTCAACAACCTCAGCTAAAGCCTGTCTTGAAAGGTCACGAGCAGGCCTTTCACCCACACCCGGGACCTTCACCATTTCATCTGCTGTGGCAAGCTGAGCTAAAGCGCAGGCATATTTAACTTTTATCTCTTCTGCATGTTGCGTAGGCGTTCGCAAAGCCATAGCGATATCATTGGTAACCTGATCACCGGCAATCGGAATCACTGCGGTGTGACGGATGGCACCACCAGTAAAGATGGATATATCTGATGTGCCTCCACCTATATCTACCATGCAAACACCCAGCTCCTTCTCATCTTCGGTTAACACCGAATAACTCGAAGCCAGTTGTTCTAAAACCAGGTTATCAACTTCCAGGCCACATCTGCGCACACACTTTTCGATGTTCTGAGCTGCATTTACAGAACCCGTTACCAGGTGGACTTTTGCTTCCAGTCGAACCCCAGACATTCCCAAAGGTTCTTTAATACCCTCTGATCCATCTATCTCATATTCCTGAGGCAGGATATGCAGAATTTTCTGATCGGCCGGAACAGCGACGGCTCGGGCAGCATCAATAACCCGCTCGATATCATATTCAGTTACTTCACGGTCACGCACCGCAACAATGCCATGTGAGTTCAGGCTGCTTATATGACTACCAGCAATACCCACTGTGACAGAATGGATCTTACAGCCCGCCATCAGTTCGGCTTCCTCAACAGCACGCTGGATAGAGCTAACCGTCGACTCAATATTTACAACTACACCTTTTTTGAGTCCACGCGATGGATGTGAGCCGATACCTATAACTTCAATTGCGCCCTCCATATCAACCTCAGCAACCAAACACAGCACTTTTGAGGTTCCGATATCTAACGCGACAATCATGTTGTTATTTATCGTGTGATCCATGCTACTTAACCTGCATTTTCTTCATCAGTTTTTTCACGCCACTTAACAGCCACACCATGGGTGTAGCGGATATCAATTTGTTCAATCTCTGCTGACCTTTCAGCCAACCGTAAACGATACAATTCCAAGAACCGTTGTAGCCTCTCGTTTATATTTTCTCTGCCAACCACAACTTGTATGTCGTTATCCAGTTTCAGGGTCCAGGCTCCCCTCGCCTCAAGATCCAGCCCCACAACACTCAGACCAGCAGAACGAAACATCTGGTTCAGATCGTGAAATTGAGACATAACACGCTCTGTATCGGGTGCCGGCCCACTCAATCTGGGTAAGAAGCGGTATTGCTCTTTAAGCTCAGGCCAGAAAATATCTCCCTGATGATTCAACAACCCTCTTTCACCCCAACGCGCAACGGGCACCTCTTCCTCAACCTCTATATGCAGAGTGCTCGGCCAGTCCCGACCTATCGCTACACTTCTGACCCACGCCTGTTCTTTAACCTTTTCCTGCAATTGCGCGATATTTACCTGAAGTAACGGTTTCGAAAGTTCCTCGGCAATCTCTCCACCCAACGCTTTTCGGTCCAGGTGCTGAGTCACACCGGAAATCACAATTCTTTCGACCGGGCGGTCCATCCAATGCACCAGTTGTGCACTCAACCCCCATACAACTCCGAAAAACATCAGCAAAGATGAAAAGGTCCAGAAAGGCTTCCACCACCAATCCTGCTCTTTGCCTGAATGCAGCTGTTCTCTCTCTGGATACTCACGGCTGGCACCCTTAGGCGCTTCATCGTCCGTTTCTGTTTCCGTAAACAGAGAGAACACTTTCATAGTTACTCCATTCCCTCAGTCAGAATTTCAACCACTAACTGCTCAAATGGGATACCTGCTTCAGCAGCAGCCATAGGTACCAAACTATGATCAGTCATTCCCGGCGCTGTATTGACCTCAAGCAGCTGAAAATCACCATTCTCGTCTTGCATCACGTCTACACGACCCCAGCCTTTACAACCTAAAGCAAGGAACGCCTGCTCCGCCAAGCCTTTCAGGTCATCAACTTTTTCGTCACTTAGCCCCGTATCAAAACGATACTGAGTGCTGTTCGAAACATATTTTGCGTTGAAGTCATAAAACTCATGGTCAGTTACCAGCTTGATCGGCGGCAACGCATTTCCAGATAAAACGGCAACTGTAAACTCATCGCCAGACATCCAACGTTCAGCAAGCACACAACGATCGTATTCCCCTGCGGTTGCAAAGGCCTGTTGTAGTTCGGCATTATTCAGAACTTTGCTCATGCCGATACTCGAACCTTCATGCGCAGGTTTCACGATCATTGGAAAACCCAGTTGCTCTTCAACCTCACTCAGATCTGCACTCTCATGCAGCAAAGCAAAAGGAGGGGTGGGTATTCCTGAACCGATCCAGAGCTGCTTTGTTCGCAACTTATCCATGCCTATTGCAGACGCTGCGACCCCACTACCGGTGTAGGGTTTGCCCATCATTTCCAGCACACCCTGCAAAGTGCCATCTTCTCCGCCGGGACCATGGAGGATTAGAAATGCACGATCAAAATCAGCATCCTCCAACTGTAGGATCGGCTTTTGGTCATCTTGCTCGCCACATAGATCGATGCCAAACGCATCCACACCAGCGCGTTTTAAGGCGCTAAGAACGGCAGCTCCGCTTTTCAGAGAAACTGATCGCTCAGAAGAGTTGCCACCGTAGATAACTGCAACTTTTCCAAGCTTCTCATTCAAGGCGGCGTCAATGCTGTAACTCAAGCGTCACCTCCATCATTAACTAACGAGGTTTGTTTCAGTTGATGAGCCAGAGTAGTGATATCACCTGCTCCCTGAGTCAGCAGCAGATCTCCTGGCTGCAGAATATCTTTCAGCACATCCGCTACCGTTTCTTTATCGCTGACAAAGACCGGATCTATACGACCGCGCTGACGGATACTGCGACACAAACTACGACTGTCCGCCCCAGCGACAGGCTCTTCACCTGCGGCATACACCTCCAGAAGCAGAAGCACATCAACTTCTGAGAGCACCTCAACGAAATCTTCATACAAATCACGAGTACGGGTATATCGATGGGGTTGATAAATCATGACCAGGCGCTTATCTGGCCAACCCTCACGAATGGCTTTAACAACAGCATTCACTTCACGCGGATGGTGACCATAATCATCCACCAGCATTGCTTGTCCTTCAGAGACCTCAACATCCCCAAGAATCTGGAAACGACGACCTACCCCTTCAAATTGTTCAAGCGCTCTGCAGATTGCCTCATCAGAAATACCCTCATCGGTCGCCACAGCGATACAGGACAATGCATTGAGAACATTGTGATGTCCCGGCATATTCAAGGAGATTTCTAGATCTTTGAAGCCGTCAGGACGTTTAGCAGTGAAGCGGGTGTACATACCATCGTGGAGGATGTTCTCAGCACGATAATCTGCATCTTCGTTAACCCCATAGGTAATGATCGGGCGGCTGACTTCAGGCAATATTTCGCAGACAACTGGATCATCTGTGCACATTACCGCCAAACCATAAAACGGTAAGTTATGCAGAAATTCGACAAACGTCTTCTTCAGGCGAGAGAAGTCATTTTCGTAGGTTTCCATATGATCAGCATCGATATTGGTAACGATGGCAACCATAGGCTGAAGATGCAGGAATGACGCATCACTCTCATCCGCTTCAGCTACCAGATAACGACTGGCACCCATTTTGGCATTCGTACCGGCACTGTTGAGGCGACCACCAATAACAAAGGTTGGGTCAAGCTCACCTTCTGCAAAGATAGATGCCAGCAAACTGGTTGTTGTGGTTTTGCCATGGGTGCCTGACACAGCAATACCATGTCGATAACGCATCAGTTCAGCCAGCATCTCTGCCCGACGAACAATTGGAATTCTTTGTTCTCTTGCCGTTACGACTTCTGGATTCGCTTCATTTACGGCTGTTGAAACCACAACAACATCCACATCAACGATATTGCTTTCAGCATGCCCGATAAAAATATCCATGCCGAGATCCTGAAGACGATTGGTTGTCGCAGAAGCTTTAATATCTGAGCCTGAAATTTTGTAGCCCTGGTTGAGCAGAACCTCAGCGATACCACACATCCCAACCCCGCCAATACCAATAAAATGGATACGGCTGATACGGCGCATCTCAGGAATTTCAAATCGTGTTAGAGCTCTCTGCTGCTTCATTATCTCATTGCCTCTAGACAAACTTCCGCTAATCGCGTGCTGGCTTCAGGTTTACCCAACGCACTCACTTTGTTTGCCATCTCGAACAACTGCTCCCGCTGAGCCAGTTGTTCCGTTAAAAGTTTTTTCAAACGCTCTTTGGTCAGTTCTTTCTGCTGAATCAAAATGGCCGCACCATGATCAGCCAGGTATCTCGCATTTTTTGTTTGGTGATCATCTACTGCATGCGGGAAAGGCACCATGATTGATGCTACTCCGGCGATACTAATTTCACTTACGGTCAATGCTCCTGCACGACAGATAACCAGATCCGCCCAGCCGTATGCTTCATCCATCGCCTCAATAAAAGACACAACCTTACAATTTTCTACCCCAAACATTTCATAGCGCTGCAGCGTTTCTTCAATGTTTCGTTTACCCGCCTGATGCCACACTTCAGGTCTTAGTTCAGAAGGAATTTCAGCGAGGACTTCTGGCACAAGATCATTGATCGCTTTTGCCCCCAGACTTCCGCCAACAACCAAAAGGCGAACTTTGCCTTCCCGGCCCAAGAGCCGCTGCTGAGGTGATTCCATTCCCAGAATGTTGCCACGAATAGGATTACCGATCGTTTCGGTGGTTACAGATGAGGGGAATGCATTCTCAAAAGCTTCGAGCACTTTCTTAGCCAGCTTGGATAACGACTTATTCGTCATTCCTGCCACTGCATTCTGCTCATGAATAATCAGCGGCTTACGGAGAATCCATGCCGCCAGACCTCCGGGACCAGAGGCGAACCCACCCATTCCCAACACTACATCCGGGTTGACCCTACGAACAACCGCAAGAGCCTGAAATAGAGCCATCAGCAGTTTAAAAGGGGCCAACAGAAGGCTGAGTTTGCCTTTACCCCGCAAGCCTTTCACATCAATAGAATGAAATTCGATGCCTGCTTTAGGAATAAGGTCCGCTTCCATGCCGTTTCGCGAACCCAACCACTGAACATCAACGCCCTGTTCCTGTAATTTTTCTGCTGTCGCCATTGCCGGGAAGATATGCCCCCCAGTGCCACCCGCCATGACCAATGCAACGGAGTTAGGTTTACTCATGACCTTTCTCCGTCTTGGTTTCTTTACTCATTGAGCTGAGTTTGTACTCATAATCCACACGGAGAATAACCGCCAGCATGGCACAACTCACCAATAAGCTACTGCCGCCGTAACTTACCAGAGGCAACGTAAGCCCCTTGGTTGGCAGAGCACCCACGTTAACTCCGATATTAATCAGCGCCTGGCCTGCAAGAATGATGGCAAAGCCATAGCAAACATAAGCATTAAAGAATTGTTTCACTTTCTCAGCCCTGCGCCCGATACGGAATATTCGAACAATCAACACAGCAAAGATCGCAATCAACGCGGTTACACCAATAAAGCCAAGCTCTTCTGCCATCACTGAAAACACAAAATCAGTATGAGCTTCAGGCAGATAAAACAGTTTTTGAACGCTGTTTCCAAGCCCAGTACCAAACCATTCACCGCGCCCAAAAGCGATCTGCGCCTGTGACAGTTGATAACCTGTACCAAATGGGTCTGACCAGGGGTCAAGGAAGCTCTGAAGACGAGCCATACGGTAAGGTTGCAAACCCACTACTGCAACCAACAATGCAATTACACCGCTAATCACCATCAGGAACTGTGAAAAGCGCATGCCACCGAGGAAGATCATGCCCATCACTGTACCCATCAAAACCACGAGCGCCCCGAAATCCGGTTCGAAATAGAGCAACACACAGAATATACCGAGAGGCAGGGTCGGTTTTGCAATACCTTTCCAACTGGTGCGAACTTCATCCAGGCGTCTCACCAGATAACCGCCCATGTACATCACCATACAAAACTTAGCCACTTCGGATGCCTGTAGGTTAATAGGTCCTAAAGGGAGCCAGCGCCGACTACCGTTGACCACCTTGCCTATGCCTGGAATCAATACCAAAATCAGCAATACACCCGCCCCGATCATCCACCAATGGCCTGTTCTTTCCCAAAAAGAGAGTGGAATTCTCCATACAATTAAGGCGCCGGTAATAGCGATGGCAATAAATACAGCCTGGCGAATCACGTAAAAGTAGGGTGTTCCGGTATTTTTCAAGGCCACATCCAGCGAAGCTGAGCTGATCATAATAAAGCCAATCAGAATCAATGAAGCAGCGCAGCTAAGCACCCATGGGTCAAATGGCAAAACTTCATGTGAGCTTCTTTCTGGGGATAATTTTAATGAAGGCAACGCAAACGTATTCATAGTGCCCTCACTGCTTCAACAAATTTCTCACCACGTTCAGGGAAACCATTGAACATATCAAAGCTGGCACAAGCAGGTGAAAGCAGAACGATATCACCTTCAAGAGCAGCCTGAGCCGCTTTAGTCACCGCATCAGCCATATCCCCGGCAGCAACCTTTTCAACATCACCGCAGGATGTCGCTAATTGCTCACCGTCTTCGCCAATATAAATAACTTCACGACAATACTGAGCTACTGGTTTTTCCAAATCAGAAAAGTCAGCGCCTTTACCCACACCACCAGCAATCAACACAATTCTGGAATTCTCTGGCAGAGTACCTCCCAAACCTTCAAGAGCGGCGACTGTAGCGCCAACATTTGTGCCTTTAGAGTCATTAAAATAGCTCACACCTTGGTGATCACTGACCCATTGGCAACGGTGCTCAAGTCCCGGAAATTTTTTCAATGCATTGAGCATTGCATCCATCGGCAAACCAGCAGCTTGGCCCAATGCAAGTGCGGCCAGAGCATTTGCCATGTTGTGGCGACCGCGAATCTTCAGTTCAGCTACAGGTAGCAATTGCTCCCTGCCCAAACCCAGAAACTGCTGACCTTCGACGTCAATCAGACCGAACCTTTTCAGATCCGGTTTACCCAGATGATATTCAGAAATAGATACGTTTTTAGGCATTAACGGAGCCGTAAGTGCATCATCACGGTTGATGACAACATTACGTGCCCCACGGAAAATACGATGTTTGGCCAGATAGTAATCCTGAAGCGTTTCATATCGATCCATATGGTCTGGACTGATATTCAGAACTGTTGCTACTTCCGCTCGCAGGTCGTTGGTTGTTTCCAGTTGAAAGCTGGATAACTCAACCACGTAGATATCTTTTTCTTCCTGGCCGAGCATATCCAGAACAGGTGTTCCGATATTACCGCAAACACCTACATTCAATCCGGCTTCAGCAGCCATTTCACCGACTAATGTGGTCACCGTGCTTTTAGCATTGGACCCAGTGATAGCTATGATAGGAGCACTGATATTACGACAAAAAAGATCAATATCACCGCTTAGCTTTACACCCTGTTCAGAAGCGATCTGAATTGCTGGGTTGCTTATTGCCACGCCCGGGCTTACATAAAGCTCGTCCGCAGTACAAAGAAAGTCCGCATCGAACTCTCCACACAGCAGCTGCACCTCCGGCATCTCAGCCGCCATTTCTTCGGCGCCCGGAGGGTTCTGTCTGCTATCAACCACAGCAAAACGAATTCCTTTATTATGCAGAAAACGCGCACACGCCAGCCCGGTTTGCCCCAAACCGATCACAATTTTGAAATTGTCACTAGCGATCAAACTCATTTACACATTGTTCCTTAACGAATTTTCAGGGATGCCAGACCAATCAGCACCAATACCACTGTAATAATCCAGAACCTCACAATGACTCGGGGCTCTGGCCAGCCTTTCAGCTCAAAATGATGATGCAGCGGTGCCATCCGGAAGATACGACGCCCAGTCAACTTAAATGAAGCCACCTGTAGAATTACGGAAACCGTCTCAGCAACAAAAATGCCGCCCATAATTACTAACACAAGTTCCTGACGCACAATTACCGCAATCACACCCAGTGCAGCCCCAAGAGATAATGCGCCAACGTCCCCCATAAATACCTGCGCTGGGTATGTGTTAAACCAAAGGAAACCCAGACCTGCTCCCACTATCGCACCACAGAAAATGATCAGCTCACCTGACCCTGCGATATATGGGATCAACAGATAATCGGCAAACTTAATATGACCCGATAGATACGCAAACACACCTAACGCACCTGCAACGAGCACGGTTGGTAGTATTGCTAGGCCATCAAGACCGTCTGTCAGGTTGACCGCATTAGAACTGCCGACAATTACAAAGTAGGTAAAGACAATGAAGAAGATACCCAGTTCAATCGACACATCTTTCAGGAATGGGATCAGCAATGAGGTTTCAGCCGGCGTTTGTGCAAACATATAAAGTAAAATGGCAGCACCAATACCACCCACTGACTGCCAGAGGTATTTCCAGCGAGCAGGCAGACCACGAGGGTTCTTTTCAACCACTTTGCGATAATCATCCACCCAACCTACTGCTCCAAAGATCAGTGTTACCCCAAGAGTGATCCACACATATTTATTAGTAAGGTCACTCCACAGCAAAGTGCTGATGGCGATTGCGACCAGTATTAAGGCACCACCCATGGTAGGCGTACCGGCTTTACTCAAATGGGTCTGAGGCCCATCATCGCGTACTGCCTGGCCAATCTGATTACTGCGCAGCTTATTAATAACCAATGGGCCTACCAGCAAAGAGATCAATAACGCGGTAAGAACGCCCAAGATGCCTCGGAGGGTCAGGTATTGGAAGACCGCAAACCCCGTGTAGTATTCTGATAAAAGTTCAGCTAATAGTGGAAGCATCGCTCGTTATTCCCCTGCGGTCAGGCGCTTAACAACCTGATCCATTCCCGCGCTTCTGGAGCCTTTGATCAGGACGTTTACTCCTGTCACAGCTTTCGCAGACAACGCTTCAATTAATTCATCTTTGGATTCAAAAAATCTGCCATCCAGGCCTTCTTCAGCCTGATATGCACTAACAGAGTGCCGGGACAGCGCACCAGTCGCCCATAGGCTCGTGGTCCCCTTCTGCGCTGCCCGGCAGCCTACCTCTTTGTGCTGAGCTATCTCATCGTCTCCTAGCTCAGCCATATCGCCCAACACTAATACCGATTCACCCGGCAAACTGACCAACAGGTCAATCGCAGCTTTCACAGAACCCGGATTAGCGTTGTAGCTATCATCAATTACTAAAGCCCCATTGAGAGACTTTGAAGGGCACATCCGCCCTGGAACGGCTTTAAATGCCTGTAAACCCGTCGCAATTTCCCTAAGCTCCATGCCCTGAGCAATCACGGCTGCAGCAGCGGCTAAAGCATTCGCCACATTATGTTTACCCATCACTGAAAGCTGCACTTCGACATATTCCTGTTGATAATGCAGAACAAACTGATAGCAGCCATTTTCAGATGCTGAGATATCTGACGCATAAATATCCGCACAGTTGTTAGTAAGGGAAAACGTCAAGTATCGATTGTTTTTGTTCAGTTCCAGCCAGTAATCGCAATGTGGATCATCAAGATTGATAATTGCTGTACCGTTGTTTTCGGCAAGCCTTGAGAAAATCTCCCCTTTCGCTTCAACCACACCTTGCAATGAACCAAAGCCTTCAAGGTGCGCGCCCATTGCATTATTAAGTACAGCCACATCCGGTAGTGACAAAGCGGTGGTATAGGCGATTTCACCTCTGGCACTTGCACCCTGTTCGATGACTGCAACCTGATGCTCATCACCAAGTTCAAACAGTGTCAGCGGCACCCCAATGTCATTATTCAGATTACCTTTCGTTGCCAGTACCTCGTTGTTTTGCTTAAGAATACTGTGCAGCATCTCTTTAACAGTGGTTTTACCGCTGCTACCGGTGATTGCATAGACATCACCTGCAAAGCGCTGCCTATTAGCAAGACCGATCTGACCCAGTGCAATACGTGTATCCGTTACAACCCATTGTGGAATATCCAAAGCCAGTTTGCGGGAAACCACTGCCGCAACAGCTCCTTTTTCAATCGCCTGCTCGACGAATTTATGGCCATCAAAGTTAGGGCCTACCAGTGCTACAAAGATATCCCCTTGACGGATGGTGCGAGTGTCGGTGCTGACATGAGTAAAAACGCCATCCTGTGTACATTCGCCCCCAAACTGCTTTTGCAGCTCGCTTAAATCCCAACTCCCAATCATGCCGCCACCCCCATTACTTGCTTGGTGACTAATAGATCACTGAAAGGAAGACGCTTGCCACCAATCTCTTGATAATCCTCGTGACCTTTACCGGCAATCAGAACCACATCGTCTGGGGATGCGCTGTTTATAGCATTACGTATAGCCATAGCCCGGTCAGCTTCAACTTCCGGAGCATGCAATTTGATACCTTCATTGATCATCGAAATGATTGCCTCTGGATTCTCACTTCTGGGGTTGTCACTGGTTACGATAATCTTGTCTGCTAGATGATCCGCAGCGCTGCCCATCAAGGCTCTCTTGCCCTGGTCTCTGTCTCCACCACAACCGAAGACACACCATAACTCCCCCGAAGTGTGTGCTTTTGCTGCCGACAGGGCTTTTTCAAGGGCATCCGGGGTATGCGCATAATCAATAATAACCAGAGGGCTTCCCACCGCTTTCAGGGCCTGCATCCGACCGGGTACAGACTCAAGAACACCAAGACTCTGCACTACCATATCCAGAGCTATACCTTGCTCTGCCAACAGTGCAGCTACCAGCAGCAAGTTATCGAGATTGAACTCACCAATAATCTGACTTTTAAATTGCAGGCTTCCCTGAGGCGTTTTTAATTGTGCCTCGATGCCATTCACTCCAAGCCGATAAGCCAAAGCAGAATATTCACCCTGCATCCGACCAACAGAAACCTTCTTGCTCTTGATTTCTGCATCAGACAACAGCTCTTTTCCAAATTCATCATCTCCATTGATGATGGCTGCTTTGAGCATAAAGTTCTTGAATAGCATTGCTTTAGCAGCACCATAACTTTGCATATCGCCGTGATAATCGAGATGATCACGACTCAAATTAGTGAAGAGTGCGAAGTCAAAATCAACGCCTGAAACACGTCCCTGTTCCAAAGCATGACTGGACACTTCCATGACAACTGCTTCAGCGCCTGCCGCCTTTAATTCAGCGAAGAGTTTCTGCAAACCAATTGCGTCCGGGGTTGTGTGGGTTGCTGCGGCTAACTCACCTGGAAAACCATTACCCACTGTGCCAATAATTGCTGTCTTGGTCCCCAGTGCATTCATAGCCTGTGCAGAAAAATGAGCACAAGACGTTTTACCATTTGTCCCGGTTATGCCAATCACTTGCATTGATTTGCTTGGCTCGCCATAGAAACACGCTGCGATTTTGCCAATCTGATTGTTCAGTTGCTCAACAGCAACCACTGGCACAGGAACTTCCGGGCATTCTGCCCACTCCGAACAATCAACAAGAACAGCGACGGCCCCTTTTTCAACTGCATCTCGCACAAAATCTGTACCCTTATGCTGCAAACCATTACGTGCAATAAATAAGCAACCGGGCTCAATGTTTCTGCTGTCCTGGGAAACTGAAGACACGACGACATCGGCCGCAGGTTGGTCAACCCACTCCGGTATCAGATCTTGTAGTTTCCACTTACAGTTCATTGTTATTCCTGTTATCTCTGCGCCATCTGAACTTCCGGCTTAGTCCAGTCATCCGGTGGCACATTCATTAAACGCAGCGCCCCGCCAACAGCACGGGAAAACACCGGTGCAGCGACTTCACCGCCGTAATATTCCTGTCCTTTCGGGTTATCAACCATTACAACCGTAACAAGCCTGGGATTACTGGCTGGTGCCATACCGGCAAAAAATGACAGATACTGATCATCGATATAACCGCCGTTACCCACTTTGTGAACCGTGCCGGTTTTCCCAGCCACTTTATAACCAGGAATAGCAGCTCTGCGGCCTGTACCCTTCACGCTGATGACTGTCTCCATCATCTTGCGGACATTTTTAGCTACATGCTCCGGCATGACCCTTACAGGCTTTTCATCACTGTTCTGTTTTATCAGGCTAACAGGGCTCAAAACTCCATCGTTTGCCAGTGCCAGATACGACTGAGCCAACTGCAATGGGGTTACAGAAACACCATAACCATATGAAAGTGTGGCTCTTTCAATCACTTGTTTTTTGTTCAGATAAGGCAGGTAACCGCTGCTCTCACCTGGGAAACCAATGCCTGTTGACTGGCCCAGGCCCAGGTTGTGATACAGATTTCTCACCGAGCCTTCAGGTAAGCTCAAAGAAAGCTTTGTTACACCGACGTTGCTGGACTTGGTGATGATGGTGGATACATCAATCTCACCGTAGTTACGGTGATCACGGATCGTTTTACGTTTAACCCGCATAAAACCTGGGCTTGTATCTACCATAGTCTCTGGAGCGTATTTACCGCTCATCAACGCTGCTGCAACCGTCATAGGCTTAACGGTAGAACCCGGTTCAAACGTATCAGTAACAGCACGATTTCTAAGGGCACTGGAAATACGCTGTCTTGGATCATTAGGGTTATACGAGGGCTGATTAACCATCGCCAGCACTTCCCCCGTAGCTGCATCCAACATCACTAAAGATCCACCATCCGCCTTATGCGCACTTACTGCAGCCTTGAGTTCACGATAAGCCAGGTACTGCAGCCTGAGATCGATACTCAGTTGGATATCATTGCCATGATGAGCAGGTGCAACCTCACGAATATGTTTAATGGTCCGACCCAGCCGATCCTTAAGTACCAGTTGCTTACCGGATTCCGCCTTGAGCCAGTCTTCATATGCCAGCTCAAGCCCTTCCTGCCCCTGACCATCGAGGTTAGTAAACCCAACTAAGTGAGTGGTTACTTCTGCCGCCGGATAATAACGTTTGTACTCACGATCAACATGAATGCCTCCGATCTGCAGAGACCTGACCTGCTCAGCAACCTCCGGAGTAACCTGGCGTTGCAGATAGATGAAACGTTTACTTCTGTTCTTACTGAGTTTAGAAACCAGCTTTTTCTTGTTGGTTTTCAACAAAACGGCCAGTTTCGCAAGTCCATCATCCTGCATATCAGTCATAGCAGGATCGGCCCAGATCGTTGCCACTGGAGCACTTACAGCTAGAGGCTCACCATTACGATCAGTGATAATTCCTCTATGGGCAGGCACTTGAATCGTTCTCAAGCTTCGGGCATCACCCTGAGTTTGGAGAAAAGTCTGCTCTTCTAAATATAGAGAAAGCATGCGAAGCATGATGCCCAGAGCTACAGCAAAAAGAAGCCCGAGCACCAACCAAAGGCGCCAACCTCTTCCTGCATCTGCTATGAACTTATCATCACTCATTGATAACAATCTCTATCTGTTCAATATCCGGAACTTTCATTCCAATTTGCTTTATTGACTGCTGCTCTACACGGTTGTTTGCGGCCCATGCACTCTGTTCAAGCAGTAGCTGCCCCCATTCAACCTGCAGTTCATCACGCTGTTTAACCATCTCCTGATACTGGTTAAACAACTGTCGGTATTCAAAAGAACTCATCACAACGGCCAGACAAGAAACAACTACCGCTAACACCAACAAAAATATTGCTAAAAAAGGCCTTAGTAACTCTTCCGCTCCAGTAAATGCCGTTTTCCCAGCCTCTTCACTCTCCGCAGCCAGCTTTGGAAACTTCAGTCGGATTGCTCCGAAGGAAATCATCAGGCTACCTTTTCAGCCACTCGCATCACTGCACTACGAGCTCTTACATTCTGTTCAGTTTCAGCACCACTGGCCTTCACTGCCTTACCAACGTTCTTCATCCGGATTTTCAGCATGTCATTGGTAAAGGGGATACCTGGAGGCAGGTGTTCATCACCTTTAACATGCTGACGAATAAAGCGTTTAACAATTCGATCTTCCAGAGAGTGGAAACTGATCACCACAAGGCGACCTCCCACCTTTAGCATCTCTAATGCCTGGTCGAGACAGTTTTCCAGATCTTCAAGCTCACGGTTAATAAAGATTCGGATCCCCTGAAATGCTCGTGTTGCCGGATTCTTTCCTTTTTCCCAGGCTGGATTAGCCTCAGCGATGATTTTGGAGAGCTGACCTGTTGTAGTGATAGGCTGCTCAGCTCGATATTCAACAATGGCCCGAGCCATTCTCCGAGAGAACTTTTCCTCGCCATAGGTGTAAATCACATCGGCAATTTCTTTCTCATCAGCTCTGGCAATCCAGTCTGCAGCGCTCTCCCCCTGAGTCGTATCCATACGCATATCTAAAGGCCCGTCGTTCAAAAAACTAAACCCTCGGGAGGCGTCATCCAACTGGGGCGAAGAGACACCCAAATCCAAAAGAACCCCATCCACTTTTCCTTGCAGATCACGCCCAGTAACAAACTGCTGAAGCTGTGCAAAACTGCCATGAGCAATGGAGAAACGATCCTCACCTTTGAAACGCTCATGGGCACATTTAATCGCTTCAGGGTCCTTATCAATCGCGAGTATCTGCCCATCATTGGCAAGCTGATCAAGCACCAGAGCGGTATGACCACCTCGACCGAATGTGCCGTCCACATAAAAACCGGATTTATCCTGAACAAGCGCCTCAACTGCTTCGTTCAACAATACGGTGATATGTTTAAATTCCTGGCTCACTAAGGCACCCTCTAGTTAAAGCGATAGGTTCTGCAGTTCTTCCGGCATTTCAGTACCGGAGTTAACTTCCTGCAGATATTCTTCACGGGTTTCAAGCCATCTGGACTCACTCCAGATCTCAAACTTCTGCCCCTGACCTAATAACACAATCTTTTTATCCAACTCGGCATACTCACGAAGCGGCCCTGGTAATAACAGCCTGCCATTACCATCCATATCAATATCTGTCGCATGTCCGATTAATAAACGCTGGATACGACGAGCGGCCGGGTTAAAGCTAGGCAGAGATTCAATTTTCTCCTGAATCACTTCCCACTCTTCTAAGGGGTAAAGAAGTAAGCAGCGCTCTTCGGTGTCAATGGTTGCCACAAGCTGGCCACTGCAACACGTCGTGATCTGCTCACGATAGCGTGCTGGGATCGCCATGCGCCCCTTAGCATCCAGATTGATTTGATTGACACCCCTAAACATCTTTCCCTTTCACACCACTTAATTTACAAATTAACCCACTTTTACCCACTTTTACCCACTACAGCACACTATAGGAATTAACCACAACTAAAGCAAGGCTTGGACAACCGGAATAAAGGACAGAAAAAGAGTTTTCCCCGGCTATATGAACCGGATAAATAAAGAAAACGGGGGCGAATAAGATAAGAACTTTCTAAATCAACAGATTAGCTATCCAAATGACTGATCAAATAGAACGCATTTGCAACTGAACGTGAAAAACACTCAAAGGTAAATGTATATATTGATGAGTTTACCGGTAAGCCCCAACAGACAGAAAGAGCCGTCGTGGAAAGTCATTCTTCTGGGATGCATGTCACCATACACCTCAAGCAAATCACCTGGATCCAGTGTGAATCACAATGCAGAAACCCTAAATTTGGTAAACCCCGAGTTTCTTTAAGCCTCAGCGGGTTATACTGACACAGAGATTTGCGGCGATTACACCATTCTCAAAACACTCCAAACCAGTCATAGCCTATTGAAATATTGAGAGAATAAACTGAGGAGCTTGCCGGTAAGCCGGGTTCTGTCGTGGACAGTCATTCATCTGGGATGCATGTCACCATACACCTCAAGCAACCTACCCGGTTCCAGCGCGGGTCACGCCTATAGGAACCCTATTTGGTCTTGCTCCGAGTGGGGTTTACCATGCCGTGAAGTGTTACCACTCACGCGGTGCGCTCTTACCGCACCATTTCAACCTTACCGGCCCCTCTTCTCAATGAGAAAAAGTGCTTAGGCGGTATATTTTCTGCTGCACTTTCCGTCGGCTCGCGCCGCCCAGACGTTATCTGGCACTCTACCCTTTGGAGCCCGGACTTTCCTCCATCTCAAAGAGACAGCGACTGCCTGGCAAACTCCTCGGCGCGCATAGTACCAAAAGCAGAATCAGTTAGCGATCCAGAGCTGCCTGATAGAGCACTTTTTTCTTTAAACCGGTTATTTTGGCCGCAAGCGCAGCAGCCTGACTAACCGGAAGCTCTGCCAAAAGTATATCGAGAACCTCCAATGCTTTGGCATCCAACTGCTGTTCCTCCGCTACAGCCCCCTGAACCACAACGACAAACTCACCCTTTTGCTGATTTGAGTCCGCCTGCATCCAGTCAATCAACTGACTTAAGCAATCTACATGGATAGTTTCATATGTTTTTGTTAGTTCTCGCGCTACAGCTACCGCACGCTCTGAACCGAATACAGATTGCATATCAGCCAAAGAGGCCAGGATTCGATGCGGTGATTCATAAAATACTATCGTCCTGGTTTCATCAGCCAGCTGTTTCAACTGCTGCCTGCGAGCTGAAGCTTTATGAGGCAGAAAACCTTCAAAAACAAATCGATCTGTAGGTAACCCCACAGCTGATAACGCGGTAATTAATGCCGCACAGCCAGGCACTGGTACAACTTTAAACCCGGCCTCACGCACCCCCTTTACCACGACGTAACCAGGGTCCGATATCAGAGGCGTTCCGGCATCAGAAACGAGCGCAACACTGGCACCTGATTGCAACTGGTGTACAATCATCTCAATTCGCTGATGTTCGTTATGTTCATGGACGGAAACCAGGCGGGTATTGATGCCAAAATGCGCCATCAGTCGAGCACTGTGCCGCGTATCTTCTGCAGCGACCATTTCAACTTGCTGTAACACATCAACCGCTCTTGGGGTCATATCCTGCAGATTACCAATCGGTGTCGCAACAACATACAGCGCAGGTTCTAACATCACTACATCCATCTAAAGGTTTGGGTTTTGAAGTATATGAAATTTCAATGGCGCCTGTCTCTCTCCACCATCGCGTTATGCCTTGTAATTGCAGGCTGCGCACCGACTACATCCATCAAAGAGCCAGAACTTAGTGATGCACAAAAACTTGAAGCAGATATAACCAAACTGATCAAAGACGCCGACAGTGCTGCAGAACCTGAAGCATCCATAACCCGAGCAACGGCAGCTAAACTTTTAATCGACAACTTTCGCTATGAAGAAGCCTTTTTCCTTATCGAGCAAATTGATTTAGGCCTCATCGCTGCAGAGCAACGTTACGACCTGGGCGTATTTCATATTAACGAATCGATCAACAAAGGCGCTCCGGAAACTGCGCTTCAACAAATTCGCAGAATATTTTTGCTCGATGCCGAAACACTTAACAACGAACAGAAAAGAACTTTGCTTAGCCAGCAACTGTCAGCCTATGAAGTGCTGCAACGCCCCTTTTTAGCGATCCAGACCCGCATTGAGCTCAGCCAGATCCAAGACAGCACCGAAGCTATTCAGGTCAGCCACGATGAAATCTGGTTAGCTTTAACTCAAATTGACCCCGCACTTGTGGCCGCAAAATTAAGATCAGGCAACAATTCTTATTATGAACAAGGCTGGTTTGAGCTATACAACTCTCTCAGCAACAACAAACAACTGGATACTCAACACACTGCTTTCAGCAATTGGCGTCAGCTGTGGTACCAACATCCTGCGAATACATTACCGCCTTCACTGCTGGCAAAATTAGACCAGCAAGCCCTTAACATTGAGACAATTGCAGTTTTATTACCTTTTGATGGCAAGTTCGCCCGCGCTGCAACTGCGATCAAAGAAGGAATACTGATAGCACACTACCGCCAGAAATCAGCCGGAGCGAAAGCCCCAAGACTACTGTTCCTGGATTCCACCAAAATCAGTTCTGCCCTGCAACTCGCTCCAATAGTGACTGACGAAAAGATAGATCTGATCATCGGCCCATTGAAAAAAGAGTTTGTTTCAGAGCTGGTTAATTCCAGTGAAATCGCCATCCCTATTCTGGCTCTGAATTATTCTGATGATGAATACCGGGAAGGCCTCTACCAGTTCGGACTGTCTGTAACAGATGAAGCCAATCAGGTTGCAGAAAAAGTATGGGCAGATGGCAAGAAAAAAATCGCCATACTCACCCCGGCAACGAGCTGGGGCGAAAGAATTAAGGACGGATTTATTGAAAAGTTTGAATCTCTTGGCGGCAACGTAGTATCCAGCTCTGCCTTTGGAGATTCCCAGGACTTCTCTGTACGTGTTACCCAACTTCTTAATACCGATACAAGCGCTCAGCGCTATGCTCAGCTGCGCCAAACAGTTAACACCCGGAAAATAGAGTTTGAAGAGCACCGGAGAACCGATATTGATGCCATCATTCTTTCTGCCTTACCAAATGATGCGCGCCAGCTAAGCCCTATTCTTGCGTTCAATTTCGCAGGAAACCTTCCAATCTATTCAACATCTCATGTTTTTTCGGGAACACCAGACCCTGTGCTTGATCAGGATCTAAATAAGATTAAATTTACTGGCACCCCATGGAGTCTAAGACCTCCGTTTGAAAATAAAATATTCCTATCCCAGGAGCGTGAAGACGCAAATTCTCGCCTGGGCCGCTTTTACGCACTCGGTATTGATGCATACCGAATACATCCTTACCTGAAACAGCTTAGCGCTATTCCGGGAACGGAAATATCAGGCGAAACAGGTACACTTTCTTTAAACCAAACCGGCCAGGTCAAACGAACGCTTGTCTGGGCTCGTTATAAAGACGGCACCCCACTACTTATTGAAGACTAATATGGACAGACAAAAGATCGGCATGGATGCCGAACGCAATGCTGAAACTTTTTTAAAAAAATCCGGCCTCAAATTAATAATCAGGAACTTTCGCAGCAGATTTGGTGAAATCGACCTTATCATGCTCGATAAAAACACCTTAGTGTTTGTTGAGGTTCGATGCAGGAGCACGCGAAATTATGGTGGCGCCGCCGTCTCTGTAACGCGACAGAAACAATTACGTATAATAAAAACAGCACAATGGTTTCTGGCTCAAAACAATAAATACCATAAGCATGACTGCAGATTTGACATCATCGCTTTTGAAGATGATGCAGCACAGCAAAAACCTCTATGGTATAAAGGGGCCTTTGAAGGTCCCGGTTAAAGTATAAATAAGGTACACATGGAACTCGAAGATCGCATCATTCAGCAATTGCATAACTCAATGGAAGTTAATGCGGTTACGATTGAGCAATACACCCCACTCATCGCACATGCAGGTGAACTTCTTCTCCATTGCCTTGTCAGTGAAAGCAAGATTATCTGCTGCGGAAATGGCGCTTCATCTTCCTTAGGGCAATATTTCACCACCACCATGATGAACCGCTTCAAGCATGAGCGCCCCGGCCTGCCAGCCATCAACCTAAACAGCGATGGCTCTACGCTAAGCGCCATCTGCGAAGACAGCAATTTCGTAGATGCTATGGCAAAACAGATACACGCACTTGGCCAACCCGGAGACATATTACTGATCATGACCCCTCATGGGCGCTCAAGCAGTTTAATACAAGCGATACAGGCAGCGCACAACCGCGACATGACAGTGATTGTGTTAAATGGTGGAGATGGTGGTGATATAACCGCTCTACTGAGCCCTGATGAGATTGAAATATGCATACCCAGTGATGACTACAACTTAGTTCATCATGCCCAATTTCTGGTACTGACCGCTTTAAGCGATCTAATTGATTATCAACTTTTTGGAAGTGATACCCAATGAACAAAGGAAAAATCTTAGCCCTTCTTGCGGCAATCGGCCTCTCAGTTGCTCTCAGCGGCTGTTCTGATGTAATCAGTGCGGGTCGCGAGGAGCCCATTCAGGAAAATCCTGGCAACCGAACTGTTGGCTCTTACATTGATGACGAGGTCATTGAAACGCTTGCCTTGGTAAATCTCAACAAGGGCTCTGAAGAGATGAAATCAAGCAACATCAGTGTAACCAGCTACAACGGTCTGGTATTGCTGACAGGCCAGGCCCCCAGCGAAACAGCCAGACTCGAAGCCGAGCAGATTGTCAGCCAGATTCGAAAAGTTCGTAAAATTCACAATGAGATCAAAATATCAGGCATTTCTTCGGCTCTTGCCAGATCCAATGATCTCTGGATCACCACGAAGGTAAAAGCACAGCTACTCACCAACAAAGATATTGATGGTTCACGCATCAAGGTAGTGACTGACAGCAGTATCGTTTATTTGATGGGACTTGTGAGTGCGCAGGAAGCTGACAATGCGATCAATATCGTTCGTGGAATTGCCGGCGTAGAAAAGATCGTAAAAGTATTCGAATACGTCAATATATAAATGAGTGAAGCACTCTGGAAACAGAGTGCTACTTAACCACCTTCAGTGCAGGCCCCTTACGTTTAGGCTTAGCACCTGATTCAGCCAGGCTAGCATCTTCGCTATCCTTAACCACTTCCGATGGCTCTTCCTGAAGATAAAACTCCGCACCCGGCTCTGTACCAAAGCCCATGCCCTGACCATTTTCTCGAGCGTAGATCGCCATTATCGCCCTCATTGGCACATATACATCCATAGGCTGACCAGAAAAACGAGCATTAAACGAGACCGCCTCATCATCCATAAAGAAATTTCGGACTGCTGAGGGGTTAACATTGAGCACAATCTGCCCTTCATCAACAAACTGTAACGGCACGGTTACATTATCCTCTTCAGCATTCACTACTAAATGCGGCGTTAACTCATTATCCAGCAACCATTCATACAACGCCTTAAGGATATAGGGACGACTCGGTTTCATATCTCACCAAAAATTTCGGACATAAAAAAAGGGATGATAAATCATCACCCCTTTTTAACAAACAAGCTTGCTGCTTAATCGCGCATCTCTCTTTCAGCTTCAGACAAACTCACCTGGAAAGACTCACGCTCAAACAAGCGCTCCATGTACTTAACCAAAGGTTTGCACTGATCTTCTGGCAACTCAATCCCCAGAAGCGGCAGGCGCCATAGAAGCGGAGCCAGGCAGCAATCAACCAACGTGAACTCTTCACTCATGAAGAAAGGCTTCTCTTCGAAGATCGGAGAGATAGTCACTAGGCTATCGCGTAATTCCTTACGGTTAGCTTCAGCAGTGTCTTCATCGTCAGCCATAGCGGCAGCAATGATGTTATCTGCCAAATCACACCAGTCGCGCTGAATACGATACATATACAAGCGGCTTTCCGCACGAGCTACCGGATAAACAGGCAGCAATGGAGGATGAGGGAAACGCTCGTCAAGGTATTCCATCATCACATTTGGCTCATACAGAACCAGATCGCGATCCAGCAAAGTTGGTAAGCTGTTATAAGGATTCACTGACGTCAGATCTTCTGGAAGATCGTTCTCATCACAATCATGAATCTCAACAGCAACACCTTTTTCCGCCAGCACGATTCGAACTCGATGGCTATATTGATCTTCGCCATTTGAGTAGAAGGACATGGAAGAACGTTTTGCCACAACACCCATTAACATTACCCCTTATCAGAAACAGATACGCGGCCCCTGAAAAGGAGCCGCGTCAAGAACTCTGCGATTATATCACAAAGATATTAGTGTACGTCTTTCCAGTACTCTTTCTTCAGTGCATATGCCAGGAAGAAGAACAGGAACAGGAAGATCAGCACGTAAGTACCAATACGCTGGGAGTCCAGTTTAGATGGCTCACCCATGTACACCATGAAGTTAACCAGGTCATAAACAACCTTGTCGAACTCTTCTTCAGACAGCTCACCAGTACCTTCTACAACTGTTGTACAGTTATTCAAAGGAGTGTTGGTCAGTGGATCGATACCTTCGCCACGCAGACCGTGAGCGTTCATATCTTCCCAAGAGCAGTTCGCTTTAACGACACCCTGCAAAGAACCCAGAACGTTTGGCATACCTACATCTTTAAATACTGCGTTGTTCACACCCCATGGGCGAGAATCATCAGCATAGAAGCTGCGCAGGTAAGTGTACAGCCAGTCCGCGCCACGCAGACGCGCTTCCAGAGTCAGATCTGGTGGAGGGTTACCGAACCACTTACCAGCATCTTCTTTAGACATAGCGATTGTCATCTGCTCACCAACTTTCTGATCACCAAAGATCATATGCTCAGCAACCAGCTCCGGGTTCATACCCAGATCTACCGCTGCACGTTCATAACGCTGGTATTCAGCCGAGTGGCAGCCCATGCAGTAGTTAACAAACGTTTGCATACCGCGCTGCAGAGAAGCTTGGTTATGCAGATCAACATCCATATGGTCAAGGTGACCTTTTGAACCAGCAGCATTTGCAGCCAGAGGCAGCACCGCCACTACTAATGCGATTAAAAACTTTTTCATTAGCCTGTCACCCTTTCCGGAACCGGTTTAGTACTTTCCATTCTGGTGTAGAACGGCATCAGGAAGAAGTATGCGAAATACAGCGCAGTACAGATCTGTGCTACCAGAGTACGTGTAGGAGTAGATGAAACTACACCCAGGTAGCCCAGGATTACGAAGCTCACGCAGAAGATTATCAGCCACAGTTTACTCATCCAGCCTTTGTAGCGGATAGATTTAACCGGGCTGCGATCCAGCCATGGCAACACAAACAGAATCGCAATCGCACCACCCATTACAACAACACCTGGGAACTGAGAACCCGCAATAGGTGGAATTGCACGCAGCATTGCGTAGAACGGTGTGAAGTACCATACAGGGGCTATATGCTCAGGCGTCTTCAGAGGGTTTGCAGGCTCGAAGTTTGGTGCCTCAATCATGTAACCACCTCCTTCAGGGAAGAAGAAGATAACCGCACAGAACACAAACAGGAACACAACCACACCCACAATGTCTTTAACAGAGTAGTAAGGGTGGAACGGGATACCATCCAGAGGAACACCGTTTTCGTCTTTCTTCTCTTTAATTTCAATACCGTCTGGGTTGTTAGAACCCACTTCGTGCAAAGCAATGATGTGCAGAACAACCAGTGCAAGCAGAACAATCGGCAGAGCAACAACGTGCAGAGAGAAGAAGCGGTTCAGCGTGATACCAGAGATCAGGTAGTCACCACGAATCCATTCCGCCAGATCTGGACCAATAACTGGTACAGCTGCGAACAGAGATACGATTACCTGAGCACCCCAGTAAGACATCTGACCCCATGGCAGCAGGTAGCCCATGAAGGCCTCAGCCATAAGTGCCAGGTAGATTGTCATACCAAACAGCCAAACCAGCTCACGTGGCTTACGGTAAGAACCGTACATCATGCCACGAAGCATGTGCAGATATACAACTACGAAGAAAGCAGATGCGCCTGTAGTGTGCATATAACGCAACAACCAGCCGTATTCGACATCACGCATAATGTATTCGATAGAGGCAAAAGCACCTTCTGCAGATGGGTTATAAGCCATCGTCAGCCAGATGCCTGTCAGGATCTGGTTAACCAGAACCAGCAGCGCCAGAGAGCCAAAGAAATACCAGAAGTTAAAGTTCTTTGGTGCGTAGTATTTTGACAGGTGATCTTCCCACATTGCCGTCGCTGGGAAACGATCATCGATCCAACCCATGATACCTGGGTTTCCTTTATTACGAGTACCAGCCATTATGCAGTCTCCTGATCTACACCAACGATGATCACATTGTCGCTCTCATAATGATGAGGCGGGATCACCAGGTTACTTGGAGCCGGGGAGCCGTTCATAACACGACCAGACAGGTCAAAACGAGAACCATGGCAAGGGCAATAATAACCACCCACCCAGTCTTCACCCAGATCAGCAGGCGCAATTTCTGGACGATATGTTGGCGAACAACCCAGATGTGTACAGATACCTACCAATACAGCGATATCATCACGGATAGCACGTACCGGTGTATTTGGAACGTAAGCAGGCTGCTCAGACGCATCGGAATTAGGATCCTGCATATTGCCATCCAGCTTAGGCAGGTTAGCCAGCGCTTCTTCACCACGTTTTACGATCCAAACTGGCTTACCACGCCATTTAACTACTGCCTGTTGACCCGGCTCAAGCTTACTAATGTCCACCTTAACAGGTGCACCAGCCGTTTTTGCTTTCGCACTTGGGTTCCAGGAAGCTACGAATGGGACAGCTGCTCCTACAGCACCAACCGCACCAACTGCGGATGTAGCACCGATCAGGAGACGGCGCCGACCCTTATTCACGCCATCATTGCTCATTAAGATTATCTCCCCTCAATCGACCTTATCTTATATTTCAGCAGGTGCAGAAATATACTGGCCGCTAAGAATTGTAAAGCTACGAATTCGTCTATCTTAAAAATGGCCCAAATAGTAAAGAAATTCCCCCTTTCTTACAAGGTGAATTACCGAATTTAAGGGGTACTTTAGGCCAAAGTATTGACTTGACGCAGTGCAAAAAAAACGCCCATCCCAACAAAGGAACAGGCGCTTTTCTGACGAATAAAAAATTCGCGCGTAATAAATTAACGCTTGGAGAACTGTGGCTTCTTACGCGCTTTACGCAGACCCACTTTCTTACGTTCAACCATACGAGCATCACGAGTAACATAACCCGCTTCACGCAGTGCTGGGCGCAGAGTTTCATCAAACTCCATCAGAGCACGAGTAATGCCGTGACGAATCGCACCAGCCTGACCGAAGCCGCCGCCACCTTTTACAGTAACAACAACATCGAAAGCTTCCAGGTTGTTAGTCAGTTCAAGTGGCTGACGAACGATCATGCGAGCAGTCTCACGACCAAAATATTCTTCGATAGCACGGTCATTGATAGTGATAGAACCTGTGCCTGGGCGCAGGAAAACACGTGCTGTAGACGTTTTACGACGACCTGTACCGTAATACTGAGTAGTAGACATTATTTTCCTTCCCCTTAGATGTTCAGTTCTTTAGGCTGCTGAGCCTGATGCGGATGTTCTGCACCAGTGTAAACTTTCAGCTTAGAGTGCATAGCGCGACCCAGAGGACCTTTAGGCAACATGCCTTTAACAGCCAGCTCGATAGTACGCTCAGGGAAAGTCTCAATCATCTTCTCGAAAGAAGCTTCTTTCAGACCACCTGGGTAACCAGTGTGACGGTAGTACATTTTGTCTTTACGCTTGTTGCCAGTTACGCCTACTTTTTCAGCGTTAACAACAACAATGTAATCACCAGTATCTACGTGTGGAGTGTATTCTGGCTTATGCTTACCACGCAGACGGCGTGCAATTTCAGTAGCCAGACGACCCAGAGTTTTACCTTCTGCGTCAACAACGTACCAGTCGCGTTTTACTTCGGCTGGTTTAGCGACGAATGTTTTCATCTGTATTGCCTTTTCAATTGGCTCAGATCTCGTTGATTTTATTAATAAAAACAACCGACCTGACTTATAATTATTTGTTGCTGATTCAAACAACCAACAACTCGCTTTTCGCAAAATTCAGACAGAGCCTGAACTTGGGAGCGCGCATTATATATACGTGAGCTAGAGGCTGCAAGCGACAAGCAGCAAGAAAAGAGCTAAAACCCCAAAACAGGGATTTGTGTGAGAGCGGCAATTTACCACAAAAAATGCGCCTAAGAGACGCATTTTAATCAACAGACATTGAAGACCAGGAAACCGAACAACCCTTACGCCTTTCCTAGCAGCGAAGCTTTCTAGCAAGCGAAGCGTCTAGCCCCTAGCAGGCGGAGCCGTGCTGACCTTAAGCTCGATGCTCTCTGGCGAGGTACTCATGGGACTGCATTTCCAGCAGACGACTCTGAGTACGTTCAATCTCAAACTCAAGCCGACCTTCTGTGTAAATCTCGTGAATAGGCTTTTCTGCACTAATGATTAATTTCACACCACTGTCGTAAAACTCATCAACCATGTTGATAAAACGCCGAGCCGCATCATCATTAGAACGCCCTAACTGAGGCACATTACCTACCATCACGGCATGGAAGATTTTAGCCAACTCGATATAGTCGTTTTGGGAACGTGGGCCTTCACAAATATCAGCAAAGTCAAACCACACCACATCTTCACAGCAGCGACGACTCTGCATTTCCCGACCGTTAATTTCCAGAACTTCAGCCTCTACAACTTCTTCCAGATCTGGAGCCAGGCTTTCAAAGCTACGGTTAAGGCTTCGATCCGCCTCAGCATCCAATGGGTAGTGATACAGCTCCGCTTGCTCTAGGGCACGAAGGCGGTAGTCCACTCCACCATCAACATTCACAACCTCAGTGTAGCGATTCAACATATCGATTGCCGGCAGAAATCGTGCCCGCTGCAAACCATCTTTATAAAGCCCATCCGGAACAATATTCGATGTTGCCACCAACGATACGCCGTTATTGAACAGCTCTTGCAGTAAACCACCCAGAATCATTGCATCCGTGATGTCAGTTACGAAAAACTCATCAAAACAAATAATCCGGGTTTCAGATGCATATTTCTTACCGATCTCAACCAATGGATTGGCTGTACCATCCAATGCCTTTAGCTCTGCATGCACACGCTGCATGAAACGGTGAAAGTGGGTGCGCATCTTCTGCTCGAATGGCAGACTGTCGTAGAACGTATCCATCAGATAAGTTTTGCCACGACCCACACCACCCCAGAAGTACAAACCTTTGACCGGCTGCTTAGGCTCGGGCTTTTTCAACTTCCCTTTCAGGCGCCCCATCAGGCCAACTTTTGGCTCTTCTTTGTGAGCCACAAGATCATCATACAGACGCTGAAGATGCTCTACAGCCATCTCCTGAGCTGGATCATAGGAGAAATCATCACGTTGCAGGTCTTGCTTGTAGCGCTCTAATGGAGTCATGAGGAATGCCAGTTCTGTTTCATCTTTGTAACAGCGCGAACTTTACCGGCGAAAACATTATTTAGCAATTGCAACATAAAGAGGAAAAGGGTGTAAATCGACTAATTAATTACCAAAAGCCATCATTTTCGTGACAATTCTTCGACAAAAGAGCTCACAAGCCAAAAAGAGGAATGAGCACTGGCAACATAAATGCTGTAAACGCACCCGTCATACCCATCGCCAAGCCACCAAAAGCACCTGCAATCACACCATACTCAAATGCATAGGCAGTCCCCATCGCATGAGCACCCACACCCAATACAAATCCTTTAACAGAAGGGTCTGTGATCCTTAACAATTTGTATACAAGAGGAGCAATCAAACAGCCCATCGCACCAGTAATCAATACCAAACCCGCTGCAAGGGATGGGAACCCACCTACCTTTTCAGCAACGGCTATAGCAATAGGTGAAGTCACCGATTTTGGAGCCATCGACAACAGGATCTGATCACTGAACCCAAACCAGATGCCGATTAATATCACAGAGGCTGCTGCAACCAATGCTCCAACAAAGCTCCCCAGCAATAGGGGTAAAAGCAGTTTTTTAACGGTCTCGATATTGTCATAAAGCGGAACAGCCAAAGCAACAACAGCTGGTCCTAGCAAAAAATGGATGTACTGACCTCCCAGCATGTATGTTGAGTAATCAACCTCAACCAGCTTAAGCATCACGATAATTATGCTCAGAGAAACAAGAACCGGGTGCAAAAACGGCGTTTTGCCTGCCTTTTGATTCAGCCACGCAGCCCCCATAAACACCACCAGGGTTACGACCAACCATAAAACAGGAAAGGAACTAACTTCTTGCCAACTGTCCATCAACGCTGGTCACTCTTATCTGCAGGTGAAAGGCACTTGAGCAATAGAGACACTACCAGCATAGTCACCAGCGTACTTACAAACAGAGAGATCAATAAGCCAACCCAGTATTGTGAAAGCACCCCGAAATGATTCATTAAACCCACCCCTGCAGGTACAAGCAGCAATGGCAAACATTTCAGCAATCCCTCACTGACATCACGTAAGCCCTGAGGCACCCTCCCAATCAAAACCAGAGTGACAAAAAGAACAACCATCCCCACTACAGACCCAGGAATGGGCACATCAAGAAAGAAGACAAACGCCTCTCCAGCAAATTGGCAAGCCAATAAAAAAAAGAATCCCTGAACCATCTAGATAAGACCAAACCACTCTATTAACGGCAAATAAACACATCGTCCAATTAATTAAAAAAGCTCATCAAGCATGCTCAAATTCTTCCAGAACCAACAACAAACCACAATGCACCTATAAGCCAAAAAGAAAACACATCAATTTTGTATGCACATAAAAAAACGGCGACCTCCTGCACAGAGTCGCCGTTTGTTTATCTACCCCCTTGAAAAAGATCGCCTCCGAAGAGGCGTTGAGCCAAGGGATTGGTAAATGGGTTACAGTACTAAGCGACGAATGTCACTCAGCAAGCTGTTCAGATAAGTCAGGAACTTACCTGCATCACCACCATTGATTGCACGGTGATCATAAGATAGACATAGAGGCAGCATCTTACGTGGCTCAAACTCTTTACCGTTCCAGCGCGGTTCGATATCTGCTTTAGAGACACCCAGAATCGCAACCTCAGGCGCATTAACGATAGGCGTAAAACCTGTACCGCCGATACCACCAAGGCTGGATATAGTGAAGCATGCCCCCTGCATCTCAGCAGGTTTCAGCTTACGATCTTTCGCTTTACCAGCCAGCTCGATAGCTTCCTTAGAAAGCTCGTAGATACTCTTCTTGTCTGCATCCTTGATTACAGGAACCATCAGACCATTCGGCGTATCTACCGCCATACCGATGTTTACATATTTCTTGTAAACGATGTGCTCACCATCAGCGTGCAGAGAAGCATTGAATTTAGGATGCGCTTTCAATGCGATCGCAATAGCCTTCAGCATGAATGGTAGCGGAGTCAGCTTAACGCCAGACTTCGCAGCCTCATCCTTCATCTCTTTACGGAATGCTTCCAGCTCTGTGATATCAGCCTTATCAAACTGAGTCACGTGTGGAATGTTCAGCCAGCAGCGACTCATATTATCGCGAGTGACTTTAGCAATCTTGCTTAGCTTCTCGACTTCAACTTCACCGAACTTACTGAAATCCACTTCAGGAATAGCCGGAATGCCTGAACCACCGGTTACGGCACCACCTTTAGGTGCTTCAGCCAGCTGTTTCAAGGCCCCTTTAACATAAGCCTGGACATCTTCTTTAAGCACACGACCGCGACGACCTGTTCCTGACACAAGAGAGAGATCTACCCCGAACTCACGCGCAATAGCACGGACTGCCGGGCCTGCATGAACAGTTTTATTCTTCTTCTCCAGCGCAGCTTTATCCACATTACCCGCTGCTGGCGCTGCCTTAGCAGGTGCAGCTGGAGCTGGAGCCGCAGAGGCTGGTGCTGCCGGTGCAGCAGCTGGAGCGGCTGGCGCAGGTGCTGCACCACCTGAAACTTCAAGTTCCAGTAGCAGATCACCTTCGTTTACCGTATCGCCTTCATTGATCTTCATGGAAACGACAGTACCCGCTTTAGGTGCTGGCACTTCCATAGATGCTTTATCTGTTTCCAGAACGATCAGGCTGTCGCCTTCTTCAACGCTATCGCCGTCTTTCACAAGCACTTCAACAACGTCTACATCGGTCGCACCTGAAAGATCAGGGATCAGGACATTTTCTTTACCGCTGGCAACAGGCGCAGGCGCTGCAGCAGGAGCAGTTTCCTGAGCAGGAGCTGCCGCTGATGCTGCTTCAGTTGGTGCAGCTGCACCACCTACCTGCAGCTCCATCAGAAGATCACCTTCGTTAACCTGGTCGTCAACATTGATCTTCATAGAAACGACCACACCGTCTTTAGGTGCTGGTACTTCCATAGAGGCTTTATCTGTTTCCAGAACGATCAGGCTGTCGCCCTCAGATACTGTGTCACCGTCTTTTACCAGCACTTCAACAACATCAACATCAGTCGCACCGGACAGATCAGGGATCAGTACATTTTCAACGGCAGAAGCAGCTGCTTGCGCAGCAGCGGGAGCCGGCGCAGCCTCAGGAGCTGCCGCCGGTGCAGGCGCCTCTTCAGCGGCTGGCGCAGATGCAGCAGCACCTGTATCCAGTTCAAGCAGAAGATCACCTTCATTAACCTGGTCATCAACATTAATC
Source organism: Neptuniibacter sp. (assembly GCA_049596335.1). Taxonomy (GTDB): domain Bacteria; phylum Pseudomonadota; class Gammaproteobacteria; order Pseudomonadales; family Balneatricaceae; genus Neptuniibacter. The sequence goes on along the minus strand of JBMYLM010000003.1, from coordinate 27,607 downwards.
TTCATGGACACTACAACACCACTATGAGTGGCTGGTACTTCCATGGACGCTTTATCTGTTTCCAGAACAATCAGGCTATCGCCTTCGCTGATGCTATCGCCGTCTTTAACCAGCACTTCAACAACATCAACATCTGTAGAACCTGACAGGTCTGGCACAGTAATTGTGATAATACTCACTTTGAATTCCTCCAGTTCAAACTGTTACGAAGTTCATCGCAGACTTAAACAGTCCACGGTGCCGGTTTAGCCGGATCGATGTTGAACTTCTGCATGGCCTTGACGACTTCAGCGCCTTCAACCTTGCCCTCTTCCTGGAGTGCTCGCAGAGCAGCCAGTACTACGTAGTAACGGTTAACTTCAAAGAATTCACGCAACTTGCTGCGAGCATCAGAACGACCAAAGCCGTCAGTACCCAACACTTTAAAGTTACGAGGAATGTATTCACGAAGCTGGTCAGCATAAGAACGCATGTAGTCAGTTGACGCGATAACCGGACCTTCGCCACGGCTTTCGATGCATTCTGTTACATAAGCTTTCTTAGGCTCCGCTTCTGGATTCAACATATTCTCACGAGCAACAGCCATAGCATCACGGCGCAGTTCGTTGATCGATGTTGTGCTCCAGATATCAGACTCGATACCAAACTCTTCGCTCAGAATTTCAGCCGCAGCTTCAACTTCACGAAGAATGGTGCCACAGCCCATCAGCTGAACTTTCTTATCAGAGCTCTTACCTTCCTTAAGCAGATACATACCTTTGATGATGCCATCTTCGGCACCCTGAGGCATTGCTGGATGGTGGTAGTTCTCATTCATTGTCGTGATGTAGTAGAAGCAGTTTTCCTGATCCTGATACATGCGACGCAGACCGTCCTGAACAATCACTGCCAACTCGTAGCCGTATGTAGGATCGTAAGACTTACAGTTAGGAATCATCTGAGCCATCAGATGGCTGTGACCATCTTGGTGCTGCAGACCTTCACCGTTCAGCGTTGTACGACCGGAAGTTGCACCGATCAGGAAGCCACGCGCCTGCATATCACCTGCAGCCCACGCCAGATCCATTACACGCTGGAAACCGAACATAGAGTAGTAGATGTAGAACGGTACCATTGTGCAGTTATTGTTTGCATAAGAGGTCGCCGCAGCGATCCAGGCAGACATTGCACCCGCTTCGTTGATACCTTCTTCCAGAATCTGACCTGTCTTAGACTCTTTGTAGAACATGATCTGGTCAGAATCGTGTGGAACGTAACGCTGACCTTCAGATGTGTAGATACCCAACTGACGGAACATACCTTCCATACCGAAGGTACGTGCTTCATCAGGAACGATTGGCACTACACGCTCACCCATATTTTTATCTTTAACCAATGTGCTCATCACACGGTTAAGAACCATCTGGGTAGAGGCAGAACGCTTACCACTGTCTTTCAACTGACCGTCGAAATCAGACAGAGGCGGAGTTTCCAGTTTTTCGAACTCGGTGCGACGTACCGGGTAGAAGCCACCCAGGCTCTCGCGACGTTCGAACATATATTTCATTTCTGCTGAATCTGGTGCTGGGCGGTAGTAAGGAACTTCCTTCAGCTGATCATCCGACAGTGGGATGTTGAAGCGGTCACGGAAGTCTTTCAGATCATCCATCGCCACTTTCTTCATAGAGTGAGTGTCGTTCTTAGCTTCGCCTGATTTACCCGTACCGTAACCTTTTACAGTCTGAGCCAGAATAACTGTTGGCTGACCTTTGTGGTTTACAGCTTCGTTATATGCTGCAAATACTTTATAAGGGTCATGACCACCACGGTTCAGGTTCATGATGTCCTCATCAGACAGATCAGAAACCATCTCCAATAGCTCAGGGTATTTACCGAAGAAATGCTCACGAGTATAAGCACCACCGTTTGCTTTGTAGTTCTGCAACTCACCGTCACATACTTCATCAAAGCGTTTCTGCAGAAGACCTTTTGTATCTTTCGCAAACAGGGCGTCCCAATGACGACCCCAAAGACATTTGATAACGTTCCAGCCAGCACCGCGGAAGATACCTTCCAGCTCCTGAACGATCTTACCGTTACCACGAACCGGACCATCCAAACGCTGCAGGTTACAGTTAACAACAAAGATCAGGTTTTCCAGCTGCTCGCGGCCTGCAAGTGAGATAGCACCCAGAGATTCCGGTTCATCACACTCACCGTCACCCAGGAACGCCCAAACTTTACGATCACCACGGTTAATCAAGTCACGCGCAGAAAGGTAACGCATCACGTGAGCCTGATAGATCGCCTGAATAGGTCCTAGACCCATAGATACCGTCGGGAACTGCCAGAAATCAGGCATCAACCAAGGGTGTGGGTATGAAGAAAGGCCATTACCATCCACTTCGCGACGGTAGTTATCCAGCTGCTCTTCTGTCAATCTACCTTCCAGGTAAGCGCGGGAATAAATACCCGGTGAAATATGGCCCTGAAAGAAGACCATGTCAGATTCCTGACCACCATCATTACCGCGGAAGAAGTAGTTAAAGCCGATATCATAAAGTGTTGCAGAAGAAGAGAAAGATGAAATGTGACCGCCCAGACCGTCATCATTATCGTTAGCACGCATAACCATTGCCATAGCGTTCCAACGGATAAATGAGCGAATGCGGCGCTCCATGAACAGATCACCCGGCATGCGGGCTTCATCTTTTGAACGGATAGTATTGCGATACGGTGTTGTCAGTGCTGCTGAAGAGCCAACCCCCATATCCATGGCTTTCTGACCCAACTTACTCAGAATATATTTCGCACGCTCGTCACCATCATTTTTGGCAACAGACTCGAGCGCATCCAGCCACTCCTGTGTTTCAACTGGATCTACGTCATCAATAATGTCTTGCACTTTGACCTCTCCACTCTCAAAAGTTAACGCTTAGTTGTTTTTTAGTTATTCGCTAAGTCTTAAGACCTTCTTCAATCCCTATCAGAAGAACCATCAATCTCAAGCCAAGCTTTAGTTATATGATTATCTTGTAGTTATACTACAGAAATATTAATTTAAAGTCTATAAAGACCAAAAAAAAGTCCAAACACCCAATTTTATGTAGTAAATATACAACTCTATTCTACATTCGCCCTTCGCAGAGCACGTTCCAAACGAGTATTTTCGCGCTCACCTTCAAGCAAGGCATCTTCAACATAAGCCAGATGATGATGAGCTGCCTGGCGAGCTTTTTCCGGGTCCCCTTCGAGAATAGCATCCATCAGCACTTTGTGCTGGGAGTGGATCTTTTCTCGATAATCAGAGCGGGGGTAAATATTTTTGAGGTTGTCCCAGATATGCTCTCGCAGAAGATTAAACAAGGCCCTCATCATATGCAGGAGAACCATGTTGTGAGTGGAAGCCGCAATAGCCAGATGGAAATCCACATCGGCATACACCTCTTTCTGAATTTCCTTGCTTTCATGATAACGCTGCAAATCAGCATAACTTTGCATAATTGCTTCTTTGTCTGCTGGAGTGCTTCTCAATGCCGCGTAATATGCGGAAACACCTTCAAGCGCGTGACGAAACTCCAATAAGTCATACTGAGCCTCAGGATGAGTGCGAAATAACTCCAGCAAGGGGTCAGAAAAAGACCCACCCAGATCTTCAGAGACATAAGTCCCACCTCCCTGGCGACTGTTTAGCAATCCCTTGGCTGCTAATTTCTGTACAGCTTCACGCAAAGAAGGCCTGGAAACTTCAAATTGTTTAGCCAGCTCGCGCTCCGGCGGAAGCTTTTGCCCTGGCTTAAGAGTCCCTTCGAGAATCATAGCCTCCATCTGCTCCATGATTACATCTGAAATTTTTGGCTGTTTGACTCTGTTATAACTCATCACTTCACACTCAAATTATATTGGTAAGACCAATAATGATACTAATTCAACTATACAGAAAAACACAAGAGCCGTCTTTTATATTTATTTTCAAGTATCCAATCACTCACAAAAAGTCCTTATAAATAAAAAGATACAGAGCGATAAGCAAAAATAATCATTTAGACTATAGTTAGTAAACTTAAAAAAAACATTGACATCCCCTGCTCAAAAAAAATACAGTAGGAAGTCTCTTATGGTAAATTGGTAATACCAATTGAGATTTCCGCAATGCAGCAGAGGCTCTTAACAGGTCTTGATCCTCTTACGCAGTGCGACTGAATACTAAATATAAAAACGAATCTCTAGAGGATGTGACATGAAAAAGTTCGCCAAGTCTTTGATCTCTGCAGCTGTAGTAACCGCTGCTGTAGCAGGCACCACAGCTCCAGCTCAGGCTGCTGACAAACTGCTTCTGAAAACTCCAATCGCTTTCGGCTCTCACCTTCCAGCTCTGGGCACTCCAATCGTATGGGTTGCAGATCAGCTGAAAACCGTGAGTGACGGCAAAGTAAAAATGAAGATTTATGAGCCAGGCAAACTGGTGAGTCCTAAAGAGATTCTGGACGCTGTATCTTCTGGCAAAGTTAACTCGGGTTACTCAACTGCGGGCTACTGGCAGGGCAAAATGCCTGCAGCAGCGCTATTCTCAGCTGTACCTTTTGGCCCAGAAGCGGGTGAGTACATGGCATGGTTGTATTACGGCAACGGCATGAGCTTGTATCAGGAAATGTACGACAACGCAGGTTACAACGTAAAAGTTATGCCTTGCGCCATCATCTCTCCTGAAACATCTGGCTGGTTCTCCAAACCAATTGAAAAACCTGAAGACCTTAAAGGTCTGAACATGCGTTTCTTCGGTCTGGGTGCAGACGTAATGGAGAAACTGGGTGTTGGTACTGTTCAGCTACCAGGCGGTGAAATCTTCGGCGCTCTGGAAAAAGGCGCAATTGATGCATCTGAATTCTCTCAGCCAGCAATTGACCAGCGTCTGGGCTTCCACAAAATTGTTAAGTACAACTACTTCCCTGGCTGGCACCAGCAGGCAACTGTATTTGAACTCCTGATCAACAAAGATACCTGGGGCAAAATGAGCAAAGGTCAGAAAGCTCTGGTTGAAACAACCTGTAAAGCTTCTATGACTAACGCAATTGCTGAAGGTGAAGCAATGCAGTTCCCGGTAATGGAAAAAGCACAGGAAAACGGCGTACAGATCCGTTACTGGAACGAAACAATGCTAAATACTTTCAAATCAACTTGGGATGAAGTTGTTGCAGAGAAAACTGCTGCAGATCCATTCTTCAAGAAAGTTTGGGATGACATGAGCACCTTCCGTACAGGTTACGATCTGTGGGAAGCAAACGCATTCCTGCCTCGAGCTACGAAGTAATCCAATCTCTTCAGTGACAGCTCGGGTCGCTGAAGCCTACAGGGTGGCGTTAGCCACCCTGTTTGCTCCCGAGTGCAAGATATAACTATAAATAGATTAGGCTCGTGACTTTCATGTCGCGCATCCATGACCTAATCATAAATCGCGAAGGTAAGTTTCCGTGACTGAAAACGAAAAACTGACCCCAGTACCACTCTCAGATGCCATTGATAAATTCATCCAACGAGTTGGTCTCACAATCGCATGGGCTTATGTTGTTCTGGTGCTGGTTATTATGCTGCAGGTTATCCTGCGTAAAGGTTTTGCAAGTGGCATGATTGCCCTTGAAGAACTGCAATGGCACCTCTATTCAATCGGTGTGATGTTTGGCCTGTCTTATGCCCAAACCACAAATTCACACATTCGAGTAGACCTGTTCTATTCGCGCCTGAGAGCTAGAACTAAACGCCTCATTGAAGTGATCAGCATCCCGACAATGGTGCTGCCTTTTATCATCATTATTTTCTTACAGGGTATCGATTTCACTTATGAATCCTACCGTGTAAATGAGTCTTCAGAAGCGGCTTCAGGCTTGCCTTATCGATGGCTCATCAAAGGTGTGATTCCGGTAAGTTTTGCGTTACTGGCTCTAGCGGTTATCTCCCGTTTTATCCGCGATATTACTCTACTGATTAAAGGTGATGACTGATGGATGCGAATGAAGTTCTCGTTATCGCGATGTTCCTGTCTTTCATCGCGCTTCTATTTACAGGTATCCCGGTAGCCTGGGTTCTGGGCGGAATCGGAATAGTTTTCGCGTTTTTGGGTCAGTTTACTGACACCTACATGGACACGATGACAGGCCTGGATTACACCACTCTGGGACTGGTCGTTAACCGCCTGTGGACCATCATGGAAAACTGGATTCTGGTTGCTCTGCCCATGTTCATATTCATGGGGATCATGCTGGACAAGTCCGGGGTTGCTGAACGCCTGATGAAATCCATGCAGGAGTTGTTCGGTAGAGTCCATGGTGGCCTGGCAATCACAGTGACTGCAATCGGTATTATCCTGGCGGCGTCCACCGGCATCATTGGGGCCTCAGTGGTACTTCTTGCTGTAATGTCTCTGCCTGCAATGACTAAACAAGGCTATAACATGCCGCTCGCTCTTGGCACCATAGCTTCTGCAGGAACTTTAGGCATACTTATTCCGCCAAGCATTATGCTGGTAATCATGGCTGACCAGTTAGGCCTCTCTGTAGGCGATCTGTTCATGGGTGCGGTATTCCCTGGATTGATGCTGGGTGCATTCTACATCATTTATATTGTTGTTCGCGGTCTGATCAATCCTAGCCATCTACCTGTCCCAGCGGATGCTAAACCAGTAACCTTCGGTGTTGTATTTAACGTACTTAAAGATGTACTGCCTACAGTATTGCTGATATTTGTAGTACTCGGCTCTATCTTTGCCGGTGTAGCTACGCCTACAGAAGCAGCAGGTGTGGGTGCCTTTGGCGCAACATTACTGGCCATGTATAACCGTAAATTCAGCTTCAAGGTTCTGCACGAAGTTGTTGGCGGCACAATGAATACAACGGCCTATATCTTTGCCATCTTTATTGGTGCTACCTGTTTTGCGCTTGTTCTTCGTGAACTGGGTGGCGATGAAATGATTGAGGAATTCCTCACAGGCCTGCCTTTTGGACCTTACGGAATCATCTTCTTCATTCTGGGTGTAATTTTCTTGCTGGGCTTCTTCCTGGACTGGATCGAAATCACACTGATCATTCTTCCACTTTTGGCTCCGGTTATCTCGGCGTTAGGGCTGGATATATCAGCACCGGGCATCGACAACCCTGAACTGGTTTGGTTTGTCATGCTTGTCGCCATGGCCTTGCAGACTTCGTTCTTAACCCCGCCGGTCGGATTCGCCCTCTTCTACCTGAAAGGCGTTTGCCCTCCGAATGTAAAAATCACCGATATTTACAAAGGGGTTATCCCATTTATCATCCTGCAGTTAGCCGCGCTATTGGTATTGGTTTTCTGGCCTCAGATCGTTCTCTGGCTGCCAACCATCGCTTATAGCTGATGTGATCTAAGCCCTGGCCAACACCTGTCGGTCAGGGCTTGCTATAAAAGAGAATAACTAGACAAAACCGCTAAGCTTGAGAGTTACATTATGTCCAATCATAACTTTGTCGGCCACTTGATCGAAATTCTTGGCGAAAAGAATGTTCTCACTGGTGAAAACCAGACTGAGCATTACCGAACCGGATTCAGATCCGGTCAAGGCTCCGCATTAGCGGTCGTTTTCCCTACTACCCTGTTGGACCAATGGAAAGTTCTAAAAGCCTGCATCAAAGCCGACATGATCGTAATCATGCAAGCGGCAAATACTGGATTGACTGAAGGATCAACACCCAGTGGTGATGATTATGATCGCGAAATAATTGTAATTAACACCACACGTATGAATAAAATTTACCTTCTTGACGAAGGTAAGCAGATTATTAGTTTTCCAGGTTCCACTCTGTTCACTCTTGAGAAACTACTGAAACCAATCAATCGCGCACCACACTCTGTCATCGGCTCCTCCTGTATAGGGGCCTCTATAGTTGGTGGTATCGCAAATAACTCTGGTGGCGCACTGGTTCAACGTGGGCCCGCATATACAGAGCTTTCTTTATTTGCCCAACTGGATTCGGAAGGTAATTTAGAACTGGTTAACCATCTCGGTATTGACTTAGGTGAAACCCCTGAAGAGATGTTAACTAACCTGGAAGAGCATAATTTTACTGACGCTGATGTCAAACCCAGTACTGAGAAAGCCTCAGCAAATGACTATCCTGAGATCGTGCGTGATGTGGATGCAGATACTCCGGCACGCTACAACGCCGATACGAGTCGCCTCTACGAAGCGAGCGGCTGTGCGGGTAAAGTAGGCGTATTTGCAGTACGACTGGATACCTTCCCAGTTGCTCACAAAGAGCAGGTTTACTACATCGGCACAAACGATGCTAATGAGCTCACTGAGATTCGTCGCCATATTCTCCAGCACTTCGATCACCTTCCTGAAGTAGCGGAATATATGCACAAGGACATCTACGACATCGCAGAAAAATACGGCAAAGACACGTTCATGATGATCAATTATTTTGGTACAGATCCTCTTCCACGTCTGTTTGCGATGAAAGGCCGCATCTCCGCATTTCTAAATAAGATAAGCTTCCTGCCAAAAGACATACCGGACAGGGTTATGCAACTTGCGAGCTACTGCTGGCCCAACATTTTGCCTAAAAGAATGCGCGATTTCCGCGAAAAATACGATCATTACCTCGTTCTTAAGATGAGTGATGGCGGTATTGCCGAAGCAGACAAATACTTAAAAGAGTTTTTTGCAACAAGCAAAGAAGGGGACTTTTTTGAGTGTGACGCTGACGAAGCAAAAAAAGCGTATCTGCACCGCTTTGCGGCTGCAGGTGCTGCTATCCGTTATCAGATAATCCATCAGAAAGAGGTAGAGGATATCCTCGCACTGGATATTGCTTTACGCCGCAATGACCCTGATTGGGTAGAAAAACTGCCTGAAGAGATCAGCAAACATATTGTTCACTCTCTCTATTATGGCCACTTTATGTGCCATGTATTCCATCAGGACTATATTTTAAAGAAAGGGGCTGATGGTAAAGCCGTAAAACAGATGATGCTCGAACTTTTGAAACAAAAAGGCGCCAAATACCCTGCTGAGCACAATGTGGGGCATCTGTATGAAGCCGAAGAGGGATTGCAGAACTTTTATGCAGGCCTGGACCCTACCAACACCTTCAATCCAGGGATTGGTAAGACTCAAAAAACTAAATGTGGCTGCGGTTCACATTAAAAAAATTGAGCTATATCTAGTTTTTGACTACTAATAAATTCACTACCTTAAAGTAGTGATAAGATCCAAAACGATACTTTAGTCTAACTAAATACTGCTTGAGGATAAGATCATGGCACTACCAGAAATTAAAACAATTCTTTACGCAACTTCTCTCGGGAAGCATACACGCCCTGTATTCCGCCAAGCGGTTAAACAAGCAACACAGAATGAAGCGAAGATTGTAATGCTTCACGTTGTTGAGCCAATGGGTGAAATGGGACATGCCCTGATTCAGAACTACGTTTCTGAAGACCTGATTAAGCAAATGCATGATGAAGGGATCAAAGAGATCCATAAAACCATGCATGATCGTATCGAAGCATTCTGTGCAGAAGAGCTGCAGAGCTTAGAGAAAAACGTATCGCTTAACATCGAATACAAAGTTGCTGAAGGCAATTACACAGACTCGATTCTTGATGCTGCACAGGCAGTAAATGCTGATATGATCGTACTGGGTGCTGAGAACCGTTTCGGTCATCACAGCCATACAAGCCAGCAAGTCATGCGTCACGCTAAAATACCGGTGCTGATTGTCCCGACAGGCAAGGATTTCAAGTAATTCTGACAAGGCTTTGCTCTTTTTACCGACCAGGAATCTGTCTACATGGAAGCGCAAAGCCTTTTGATAGAGCGAATATTTCTTACTGTATTCCCACTTGTGGCAATCGTCACAGTGGGCTTTTTCTACGCCCGCCGCCACAACCCAGATATGAATGTGGCGAATCAAATCAATATTGATGTATTTGTTCCTGCGCTCATTTTTGCAGTACTTTCTGCCGAGTCATTTGATCTGATTAAATACCAATCCCTTGCCATTGGAGCAGCCATTATTGTTCTCGCTTCAGGCCTTCTGCTATTACCTTTTTGCAAGCTGTTAAATGTTCATCCAAAAACCTTTATTCCACCGATGATGTTCAGTAACAGTGGTAATTTAGGGATCCCATTAATCATCCTTGCCTTCGGCGAGCATGCCTTACCCGCGGCTGTCGTTCTTTTTCTTGTTGAAAACCTGCTTCATTTTACTGTCGGGATTTACATCCTCGACCATAAAACCCGTCTGATCAATTTACTGAAGATGCCTATGATTCTTGCAACGATCATGGGCCTGATCTGGAGTGGCTTTGACCTACCGATTCCTAAAGCCATACATACATTTATCGAAATGCTGGGGCAGATAGCCATTCCTTTAATGCTGTTTGCACTCGGTGTGCGCATGACGAGCGTAGACTTCTCAAACTGGCGGATAGGTACTTATAGTGCAGTCCTTTGCCCTGCCAGCGGGATTATTATTGCCCTAGTATGCCAGCAGTTCCTGCAGCTGAATGATACACACTTCGCCTATTTGGTGGTGTTTGGCGCTCTGCCACCCGCTGTACTTAATTACATGGTAGCTGAACGATATAATCAGGAACCGCATCAGGTTGCTTCTATCGTTTTACTCGGAAACATTGGCAGTTTACTGTTTATCCCTCTTACATTAGCCTTTGTTTTGTAAACCATTCTCCTAAAGTATCCAAACCTGAAATCAGCAGAGTGAAAACAATGCGTATCGGAATAGATCTTGGCGGTACCAAAATTGAGATCATCGCCCTGGATGATTACCACACTGAAGTGTATAGAAAACGCATCGCCACCCCCCAAGGAGATTACAGCGGGACAGTTAGCGCAATTGCCACACTGATACTTAACTGCGAAAACGACCTGCAACAACATGCCATGAATATTGGTATCGGCATACCTGGGGCTATTTCGCCAGTAACCGGGCTGATAAAAAATGCCAATTCCACATGCTTAATTGGGAATACACTGGATCAGGATTTACAAAAATCTTTAAGCAAACCTGTAAAAATTGCTAACTATGCAGACTGCTTTGCCCTTTCTGAAGCTGTCGACGGTAACGGCAAAAACTTCAAATCCGTGTTTGGGGTAATCTTAGGCACGGGTGTGGGAGGCGGCATCGTCATTGATAAGCAACTGATCAAAGGCCCAAATGCAATCAGCGGTGAATGGGGACACAACCCGTTACCCTGGCTGACTGAGTCAGATCATCCACACAGGGACTGCTATTGTGGAAAGCAGGACTGCATTGAAACTTACTTATCAGGTACTGGCTTTGCCAATTCTTTCAATAAACTCCACCACTCTGAGGTCACTGCTGAGTCTATTTGGAACCAAGCCGAAAAGGGAGATGAGCTGTGCGCTCAACACTGCGACCTTTATATAGATCAGCTGGCTAAAGCACTATCGTCAGTAATCAATATACTCGATCCTGAGATTATCGTGTTGGGAGGCGGAGTTTCGAACCAAACTTCAATTTATCCTGAAGTTCAAAAACGGCTTGGTAAGTACGTATTTTCTGATCAGGTATCGACACCTATTGTGAAAGCCAAATACGGCGACTCCAGTGGCGTGAGAGGAGCCGCCTGGCTTTAGGCCTTTTATTCTTTCGGTTTCCCTGTGTCCGATTGCACTTCCATTAGCTCACGATTCTTTTCCACTGTGGCAGTCCCTATGCCTTTAACTTGAGTGAGCTGGTCCAATGATTGAAAAGGACCGTTGGCTTCACGATATGCGACTATGGCAGAAGCCTTCGCAGGGCCGATTCCAGTTAATTGTTTCGCCAACTGCTCAGCTGAAGCCGTGTTGATGTCAACACCAGCCAGCGCAGAGAAAGAAATTGAACAAAATAAAACGAGCAGAAATGCTCTGATAGAAGAGAGTTTCATAGTAAGTTCCTTTTTTAGTAAAACCTGACATCATCCATGTGTCAGGTGTAGTTATAGCCTTTGCTGAAAGCTAAATCAATCCTGCGAGTTCAGACTGAATGTTCGCCAGGGATACTAATGGCTCCGCAGCTTTAGTAATTGGTCTGCCGATCACCAAGTAATCACTGCCTGCCTTAACTGCATCAGAAGGCGTCATAATACGCTTCTGATCGCCCACATCAGCATCAGCCGGTCTGATACCAGGAGTAACAAGCTTAAAATCAGCGCCGACAATGCCACGCAACGGTGTAACTTCCTGGGCCGAACATACCACCCCATCCAAGCCACTTTTTTCTGTGAGTAACGCTAAACGCTTAACATGCTCAAGAGGGTCTACATCCAGGCCAATATCCTGAAGATCAGAACGCTCCATACTGGTGAGCACCGTTACAGCAATCAAAAGGGTCTTGGCGCCATTAACCTGATCTAACTCATTCTTGGCTGCTTCCATCATGCGGCGGCCACCTGATGCATGAACATTCACCATCCAAACCCCCATTTCAGCAGCGGCTCGTACAGCTTTAGCCGTTGTGTTCGGAATGTCATGGAATTTCAGATCCAGGAATACCTCAAACCCAGCTGAGTGAAGTGATTCAACGATCTCTGGCCCGCAGCGAGTGAAAAGTTCTTTCCCTACTTTCACACGGCATTGAGCCGGGTCGAGTTGCTTAGCCATAGCCAGGGCTAAATCTTTATTCGGGTAATCAAGCGCAACAATCACGCGCTTACTATCTATAGACATAGGTGTTCCTAAATTGATTATTCGCCTTCAAGCCCCTGAATTGGCTTGGTGGTTCCCCAGCTTTTGCAAGAAGGGCATTGCCAGGAAAGCGTTCTTCCTGAAAAGCCGCAATTATTACATCGGTATATAGGTTTAGAGATTTCCAGCTGACCAGTAAGCCCTCGCAGGACAGTCAGGCTATCCTTTGCACTTTCGGATCCGTATTCTATATGAAGATCGATCAAACTGTTGAACCCTTTCACCGAAGGCCGGCGTTTTAATTCCTCAGTGATAAAACTGCCCGCAGCATAAATACCTTTTTCCTGTTTGATCATTTCTGCAAGAGCAATAATCACAGAAGTGGAAGGAGCATGCCCCAGACTCTGACGAAGGTAGTCCTCAAACTCATTCATTGAGTCCAGTTTTTCGCAGCAATTCTTCAGATGCGGAATCGTTTCAGATACAAACAGCTTATCTTTGCGTCCAACGGATTTAAGATGTTTGACTGCTGATTTCCAGTTCTCCGCACTCATCTCCAAGGTTGCTAATTGTAGACTGACTCTAACGTTGCCATCATCAAAGGCCAGAGCTTTTTTTAGATAATCTGCAGCTTGTTTGGTGCGCTTAGAAGCAATGCACTCCTGAGCCAATTCACAACAATAGTGCGACAGCTCGTTGGTAATCTCTTTCTTAGAGTCAGGACTGAGTTTTTCTGCGGCTTCAAGTGCACTCGCCCACTCACCCTCTTTTTCATAGAGCTTTATCAGTAGAGTGACTGCTTTGGACTGAACATTTTTAGATGAGGTTTTAATGATCTCCTGCAGCAGATTCTCAGCCCTATCGAGTAGGCCCACAGCATAATAATCTTTAGCCAGCGCCATCTGAACGCGCATAAAGTCCGCTCTTCCCAAGTCAGGACGAGCTAACAAATTCTGGTGAATTTTAATCGCTCGATCTACATCACCTTTACGCCGAAACAATTTCGCCAATGCGATGTGAGCAGGGATAGTGTCTGAGTTGATTTCCAAAGCACGGATAAAGCTTTCAATCGCTTCATCCATTTTTTCATTCAGCAGGTAATCAAGACCAGTAAAATACTCATTACTGAGATTTGTAGAGACAGGGCTCGGGGATTTTTTACATTCTCTCTTGCCTAACCACCATCCAATACCGATGGCTATAGCAAGAGGAATTATAAGAAGGTAGTTTTCAGCACTAAACAGCATCTTTGAGGTTTGAAACTCTCAAATGATCCAACTCTTTCTGGGCGCTTGTTGCTTTTCGCTTCGCTGACCCCAAGCGTGTTTTCAGAGTAAAGATAGTGAATACGCTTAGAATAACGCCCAAAAAACCACCTGTGACAAATGCAGCAATCAGCCAAAGAGAAAGGCTTGCTTCTGGTAGCTGGATAAACACCAGATCAATCACTACTTTTTCTGTGTTGTGGATACTAAATGTAATACCAACCAGTAGAACAACCAGAACCAGTAAAGCAATGATCAATGTTTTGATAAAGCGCACTAATGGTACCCCTGAATTTATTGATTGATAGAGTCGTTAACTTGCTCTCTCAACTCTTTACCGGGTTTAAAGTGAGGAACATATTTAGCATCCAGAGCTACTGACTCACCGGTCTTAGGGTTACGCCCAGTTCTCGGAGCCCTGAAATGAAGTGAAAAACTGCCAAAACCGCGAATTTCAATACGGCTGCCCTCAGCTAGAGACTCTGTCATATGGTCAAGCATTGTTTTCACAGATAACTCAATATCCTTGACTGAAAGCTGATCATGACGATCAACCAGAATTTCTATCAGCTCGGATTTTGTCATAGCGAACTCCCATCTTCTCTATATAGAGACAGCAATATTATTATTTAGAATCATCTTTCTGTAACTGGGCTTTGATCAAGTCACCAATAGTAGTAGGACCCGAAATATCAGCTTCAGATTGCTGGCTCATTTGATCCAGTGCTTGCTTCTCTTGGTTGATTTCCAGCTGTTTAACAGACAAAGAAATCACCCGATTACGTCGATCCAGATTTGAAATAACTGCAGAAAGCTCATCTCCAACCTTATACAGATCAGAAAGGCTTTCGATTCTTTCTCTTGAAGCATCCGCTATGCGTAAACTAGCCTCAACGCCTTCAGCGAGAGTAACGTTCAATGCTTTCTCGGTTACTTCAGACACAATACCTTTAACTGTAGAACCTTTTGCATTGCTCGAAGCATAATCTACAAATGGGTCCGAATTTAACTGTTTGATTCCAAGTGCAATTCTCTCACGTTCTGGATCAACAGACAGAACAACTGCAGAGAGCTCATCACCTTTAGAATAAGCTTTGACAGCCGTTTCACCTGGCTCATCCCAAGACAGATCAGACAGGTGCACCAAACCGTCGATGCCGCCTTCCAACCCGATAAACACACCAAAGTCAGTGATAGAGCGAATTTTTCCGCTCAACTGATCCCCTTTCTTGAATTTGCCTGCAAATTCCTGCCAAGGGTTTGGTTTGCACTGTTTCATACCCAGAGAGATGCGGCGTCGTTCCTGATCAATATCCAGCAGCATTACTTCAATTTCTTCGCCGACCTGAACAACCTTAGATGGGTGCACATTTTTATTGGTCCAATCCATTTCAGAAACATGGATTAAACCCTCAATACCATTCTCAATCTCAGCAAAGCAACCATAATCAGTGAGATTCGTAACTCGCGCTTTAGCTTTTGAGCCCACAGTGTAGTTAGAGATCAGCTGAGTCCATGGATCATCTGTCAGTTGTTTCAAGCCCAGAGAAACACGACTGCGCTCTTTATCGAAACGTAAAACCTGAACATCCAGTTCCTGACCTACGCTTAGTGCTTCAGATGGATGCTTAACTCGCTTCCAGGCGATGTCGGTAATATGGAGAAGACCATCAATGCCTCCAAGATCGATAAAGGCACCGTAGTCGGTGATATTTTTAACAATACCTTTAACAACAACGCCTTCTTTCATATTCGCAAGAAGCTTCTCTCTCTCCTCGCTAAACGCAGCTTCCAATACCGCTCTGCGCGATACCACGATGTTATTTCGTTTAGCGTCCAGTTTAACTAGTTTGAGTTCTAATTCTTGTGATTCAAGATGTGAGGTATCCCGAAGAGGGCGTACATCCACAAGGGAACCCGGAAGGAAGGCATTGATAGAATTTACATTGACGGTGAAGCCGCCACGCACTTTACCTGTAATATGACCTTTAACGATTTCATCGGCTTCGTAAGCTTTTTCCAGCTCAATCCAGGCCTCTGCTCGTTTAGCTTTCTCACGGGAGAGAAGCGTTGTACCGAAACCATCTTCAATAGCTTCCAGAGCAACTTTAACTTCGTCACCCTCAGCTATGGTGAGTTCGCCGTCTTCGTTGAGGAACTGACTTTTAGGAATGACCCCTTCAGATTTAAGGCCAGCATTTACTATAACGTAGTCGCTATCAATAGCGACTACTGTACCTGTAACAATGGCACCCGGTGCCATTTCCAGTTCTTGAAGACTTTCTTCAAACAGTTCAGCAAAGCTTTCGCTCATATCAGTTTCATCCCGCATTCATCAGCAACTGGGAAGGCTCAACGAAGACCTTTATGTCTCGCTTCATCCATTACAGCGGCAAGAACCTCATCGATCGACATTTTTGTCGTATCGAGAATGACTGCATCCGCCGCGGGTTTCAAAGGAGCGACTGAACGGTTCATATCCCGGTCATCACGCGCCTGTATATCCTCTAATATAGCCTGAAGACTAGCATCGAGGCCCTTGTTTATCAACTGGTTATAGCGGCGCACCGCTCGTTCTTCGGCACTTGCATCAAGATAGACTTTTAAACTTGCTTCTGGAAAAACTACAGTTCCCATATCCCGACCATCTGCAATCAGGCCCGGAAGTTCAGCAAATGCCCTTTGCCTGCCCAATAAGGCGTCTCGGACTTCAGGCAGTGCGGCAACGATAGAAGCGTCCTTACCTACCACCTCAGTTCTGATGGCATCGGTTACCTCTTCGCCTTCGAGGATGATTTGAACCGTGTCATCTTCACGTGCAACAAACTGAACATCCAGATGAGCAGCCAGTACAACCAATGCTTCCTGATCATCCAATTCAACGCCATGATGTCTCGCTGCAAGACCAACTAATCGGTATAGCGCACCACTATCCAATAGCTGCCAACCCAGCTCTCGAGCCAACAACTGGCAGATAGTTCCTTTACCTGAACCGCTTGGACCATCAACGGTAATAACGGGGACCTGTCCGTCAGACATCATCCCTCCTCCTTTTCAACCTTAATACCAGCTGTTTGGGCCAGTTCAACAAATCCTGGGAATGATGTGGCAACGTTCTGACATTCATTAATAGTAATTTCTGCTGTAGCTCGCAAAGAAGCCACACAGAAAGACATAGCTATACGGTGGTCATCATGACTTTCAACTACACCACCACCAATCTCACCGCCTTGAATGATTGCCCCATCAGGCGTGCCTTCAATATCAACACCCAGCGCTTTAAGACCATCCACCATGGATTGAATTCGATCGCTCTCTTTAACACGCAGTTCTTCTGCGCCTGAAACAATCGTTGTACCTTCAGCACAAGCCGCAGCAACAAACAACGCAGGGAATTCATCTATTGCCAGCGGCACCTGATCTTCAGGGATATGAATACCTTTTAGCGGTGTATATTTAATCCGGATATCTGCTACTGGTTCACCGCCCACTTCACGTTCGTTCTCCAATTCCAGGTCAGCGCCCATCAACCTTAGAATATTGATAATACCGATACGAGTAGGGTTGATTCCCACATGTTCCAGAGTGAGATCAGAACCCGGCGCAATTGCAGCCGCAACCATAAAGAAGGTTGCAGAAGAAATATCTGCTGGCACATCAATGCGTGTCGCGTGCAGCTGTCCACCAGAAGATACAGCTGCAGTTGAGCCATCCTGCTTAACCGGATATCCAAAACCAGTCAGCATACGCTCAGTGTGATCACGAGTCGGCGCTGGCTCTGTAACTGATGTCTCACCATCTGCATACAATCCTGCCAATAAAAGACAAGACTTAACCTGAGCGCTCGCCATAGGCATATCATAATGAATGCCTGACAACTTCTGCCCCCCCTTGATCTTTAAAGGTGGGCGACCATTATCCGCTGTTTCAATTTCTGCACCCATTAGACGCAGCGGATCAGCTACACGGCCCATTGGGCGTTTGGTCAGAGAAGCATCACCCGTCAGCTCAGTATCAAAAGATTGCGCGGCAAGTAAGCCAGACAACAGCCTCATTGAAGTACCAGAATTACCAACATAGATTGGACCCGGCGGTTCTTTAAGACCATTGAGGCCAACGCCATAAATCGTCACTTCACCATCCGTTGGGCCTTCGATCACTACACCCATATCGCGAAATGACTGCAGTGTCGCCAGGCTGTCTTCACCTTCCAAAAAACCGGTAACTTCAGTTACGCCATCAGCTAATGAACCCAACATAATTGAACGATGGGAAATTGATTTGTCGCCTGGAACACGGATTCGACCATTCACACTACCGCCAGGCTGGGTATGGAAGGTTACGTTTTGATCACTCATATCTTGAGAATATGCTGTACCTGAAAGAATTCTTGAAAAATGTTCCCGGGCTGCGCGTGCACGAGTAAATGTGCCTAGCAGAGATTCACTATCGCTGCTGTCAATTGCAGTCCTTAATCTACTAACGCCACGTGTAAAGCAATCCAACTGCGCTAAAATCGCTTCCTTATTAGCCAGACAGATGTCATGCCACATGGTCGGATCGCTCCCCGCTATACGGGTAAAATCTCTAAACCCACCAGCGGCGTAACGGAAAATATCTGTGTTGTTGTCCTGCTCCTGCGCTAATGTATCTACCAGAGAAAACGCTAGGAGGTGCGGCAAATGGCTCGTAGCAGCAAGAACCTCATCATGCTTTTCTACGTCCATTTTCAGAACTTCAGCCCCTGTCGACTGCCACATAAGGGTCAGTACATTAACAGCCTCAGATGAAGATTCTGCTAAAGGGGTTAAAATTACTTTATGTTGTTCGAACAGGGTTTCATCGGCAGCGTCTACACCACTTTTCTCAGAGCCCGCAATCGGATGCCCAGGGACAAATCCCGTTGGTAACGATGAAAAAACACGTTGCGCTGCAGCGACAACATTCGCTTTTGTACTGCCTACATCTGTAATCAGTGTCTCTTCAGCAATGAATGGAGCAATGTCTCCCAGCACCTTTTCCATTGCTTTTACCGGGACGGCCAAAACAATAAGGTCAGCCTGCTCTACGGCTTCGGCCAGGCTATCCGCGGCAATATCAATTACGCCGATCTGCAGACCCTTCTGAGTTTCCTCAGGGTCCCTGTCGTATCCAACGATCTGACCGAACTGACGATTTAATTTGAGCGCTTTAGCTAGTGAGCCGCCAATTAAACCTAAGCCAATAATCAGTGTTTTATTAATATTATTATTCAATGTTATTCATCACCTCGGCTAAAGCTGAGAGGCATCTCTCATTTTCAGACTTAGTGCCTATGCTGATACGTAAATGATGCGGCATACCATAATTCGCTAATGGCCGAACAATCACCCCTTGTTCCAGCAGCGTTTGATATATGGGTTGCGCATCTGTTTTGAAATCGACCGTTATAAAATTACCTATCGACGGAATGAACTCTAATCCAATTTTTGGAAGTTCACTTTTGTACACCGCCATCCCGTCAGAGTTTACCTGTACTGATTTTGAGATATGTTCATCATCAACTAATGCCGCTTCAGCAGCAGATAGCGCCAGATTATTCATATTAAACGGCTGCCTTACCCTACTCAAAACATTTGCGATCTGTTCATTTGAAACCGCAAAACCTGCTCTAAGGCCAGCCAGACCATAAGCCTTAGAAAATGTTCGGGTCACCACCAGATTCGGATATCGTTTTACCAGCTGCAAACCTTCGGGATAGTCACTTTCCTGCACGTATTCAATATACGCCTCATCCAAAACAACCAGAACGGACTCAGGTATTTTGTCCAGAAAATCTGTCAACTGATCCGTTGTAACCCAGGTACCCGTAGGATTATTTGGATTAGCCAGAAATATAAGCCGCGTCCGGGCCGTTAATGCCTCGAACATTGCATCCAGATCATGCCCCCAATCCTTTGCCGGTGTCACCACGGCTTTAGCACCACAAGCCTGAGTCACTATGGAATACACCACAAAAGCATATTCCGAGTAGATCACCTCATCTTCTGGCCTGAGATAGGCACGAGCGACCAACTCCAATACATCGTTAGATCCATTCCCCAAGGTTACCTGCTCAGGCGCAACCGAATACTTTGCTGATAACGCCTGTTTTAAGCGATAACCACCACTATCTGGATAAAAAGATATCCCAGCAAGTGAGCTTTCGATAGCGGCTAAAGCCGCTGGCGATGGACCTAATGGGTTTTCATTACTGGCGAGTTTGACAACATCGGTAAGACCCAGCTCCCTTTCCAATTCTTCGGGAGGCTTACCAGGAAGATAAGGATGTAAATCCTGAACGCCCGGTGCGGATAATGAGATGAAGTCACAACTCATAGATTTACCTTAAAGTACGGCCCGAGGGTAAGAGCCCAATACTTTCAGTTCGACGCTACTCTGAGTCAGTTCAGACAAGGCTTCTTGAACCAACTCATCTTCGCAATGGCCTTCAAAGTCGATGTAGAACAATGAGTTCTTTGAAGAAGACCGTGTTTCTACTCTAGTGAGGCTCAGTTGATAACGATGGAACGGTTCAAGCAACTGATACAGAGCGCCCGGAGTATCTGGAACTGAAATCAAAATAGAGGTTTTATCGTCACCACTTGGCCCCACATCCTGATCGCCAATAATCAGGAAACGTGTCGCGTTGTCAGCCTGATCTTCAATATTCTTAATTGCAGGGTCCAGTTCATATAATTCAGCGGCCATATCTCCAGCAATGGCCGCGCAACCCGTTCCTTCCTCTGCAGTCATGCGAGCAGCTTCGGCATTAGAGCTTACCGCTATTTTTTCTACCTGCGGGTATCTGGCATCAAGCCAATCACGGCTTTGAGCCAGCGATTGCTGATGTGAATAGATCCGGGTAATCCCATCCAGATCTTCACCTTTATTTACCAACAGGTGTAAGTGAACAGGGACCTCTACTTCACCACAGATCTTCAGATCGTACTGTTTAAACAGATCCAGCGTATGACTGATCACACCTTCAGTGGAGTTTTCGATTGGAACAACACCATAATGGGCAGCACCAGACTGAACTTCACGAAACACATCTCTCAGGGATTGCATCGGGAGATTTCGAGCTGAGTGACCAAAATGTTTCTGTGCAGCTTGCTGGGTAAAAGTACCTTCAGGCCCAAGGAAAGAAACCCGCATAGGTTCTTCAAGGGCTAAACAAACAGACATAATCTCACGGAATAAGCGCGCCACTTCCTTATCGGGCAATGGGCCTTCATTGCGCTCCATTACAGCCCGAAGCACTTGTGCTTCACGTTCCGGGCGATAAAAAACCGCAGATTGTTCGCCCTGATGTTTCTGTTTTACTTCAGCTACACTCTGGGCGCATTTTGCGCGTTTATTAAGTAGTTCGTGCACCTGGCGATCAATAGAATCGATCTGGTCTCTTAATACACGTAACTCTTTTTCCTGTTCGCTCATACTTATCTACTTACCTTGTGGACCGCAATTAAGCATTCTGCTTTTCAAACTGCTGCATAAATTCAATCAGGGCATCAACCGCTTGCTCTGGCACAGCATTATAAATACTTGCACGCATCCCACCCACTGAACGATGACCTTTAAGATTCAACAATCCAGCTTCTTCAGCCTGTTCAAGGAACAACTTATCCAGAACGTCATCGGCAAGAGTGAAAGGTACATTCATCCAGGAACGGTTGGCTTTTGCCATTGGGTTTGCGTAAAAATCACTACCATCAATAGCGGCGTAAAGCTTTTCAGCTTTTCGCTGGTTGAGCTGAGCCATCGCTTCAACACCACCCTGAGCCTTCAGCCACTTGAAGACCAAACCGGCAAGGTACCAACCAAAAGTTGGTGGCGTGTTATTCATGGAATCAGCATCCGCATGGACTTTGTAGTCAAACATGGTCGGCGCGCCATCCACAACATTACCCAGCAGGTCTTCACGCACGATCACTACAGTCAAACCGGCAGGCCCGATATTTTTCTGTGCTCCCGCATAGATCAAACCAAACTGGTCCACATCCAAGGGGCGAGACAGAATAGTAGAAGACAGATCCGCGACCAGAGGAACATCACCGACTTCTGGAACGTAATCATATTCAAGGCCGCCAATGGTTTCGTTTGGCGTGTAATGCAGGTATGCCGCTTCAGGATTAAGTATCAACTGATCCTGAGATGGAACAGCAGTGAAACCGTTTTCTTCACTGCTACCCGCCAACTTAACATCACAATATCTCGCAGCTTCTTTGATCGCTTTTTTAGACCAGATACCAGTATTGATGTAGTCAGCTGTATTTTTACCGCGCAAAAGGTTCATCGGAATCATTGAGAACTGAGTGGTTGCCCCACCCTGCAGAAATAACACTTTATAGTTACTTCCAATTCCCATCAGATCACGAAGATCCTGTTCTGCTGTTTCAGCAACGGATATAAACTCTTTACTGCGGTGGCTCATCTCCATGATGGAGAGACCTTTTCCATGCCAGTCTAGAAGTTCTTCCTGAGCCTGCAGCAATACCTCATCGGGCAACCCTGCAGGGCCTGCGCTGAAATTGTACTTACGTGTCATTTGCTTTATTCACTCTAACTTAAAAGCAATTATAAAAAGCGCGGCTCCGAAGAGCCGCACTGATATAGGTTGGGTTACTCTTCTACTGTGGGCTGACTTTCGGCTTCAGCAGTCGATTCGGTTTCTTCTCCCTCGACCTCTTCCTCATCAGGCTCCTCAATTCGGGCAACACTCACGAGTCGTTCATCGTTGTTAACCCGAATTAGCGTTACACCCTGAGTGTTACGTCCAAGTTCGGAAATATCGTCACAACCCGTTCGTACCAGAGTCCCCTGATCACTGATCAACATCACATCATCACCGGAGAACACCTGAACCGCTCCAGCCAATGCACCGTTACGATCTGAGCATTGCTGCGCAATCACACCCTGACCACCACGGCCTTTAACCGGGAAGTCTTCAACGGCCGTTTTCTTACCGAAGCCGTTTTCAGATGCTGTTAGAATTTTACCGTTCTCTTTCGGGATGATCAGAGAGATAACCTTAATGCCGTCATCCATCTTCACGCCACGTACACCACGTGCGGTTCGGCCCATTGGACGTACATCATCTTCACTGAAGCGCATAGATTTGCCCGCGCTGGTCATCAGCATGACATCATCAGAACCATCGGTGATCGCTGCGCCAATCAGATGATCATCATCCAGCAGATCCAATGCAATCAAACCGCTAGAACGTGGGCGTGAGAAGTTAGTCAGTGAGGTTTTCTTCACAGTGCCAGATGCGGTCGCCATGAAGATGTACTTATCTTCTTCATACTCACCGACGGGCAGAATCGTACTAACACGCTCTCCTTCGTCCAACGGCAGGATATTGACGATTGGGCGACCACGAGCTGTGCGGCTAGCCACAGGGATTTCAAACACACGCAGCCAATACACTTTGCCACGGTCAGTGAAGCAAAGAATGGTGTCATGGGTATTCGCAATCAACAGATGTTCGATAAAGTCTTCATCTTTAATCGCTGCAGCAGATTTACCCTTACCACCACGACGCTGGGACTGATAATCCGTCAACGGCTGAGTCTTGGCATAACCACCATGAGAGATGGTTACAACCATATCTTCTTCAGTGATCAGATCTGCAACGGTGAGGTCTTTACGGGAAGCCGTAATCTCGGTCCGACGCTCATCACCGTATTCTTCAAGAATCGCTTCCAGTTCTTCACGAATCACTTCCATCAGGCGCTCATGAGAACCCAGAATTTCCAGCAACTCTGCAATTTTTTCCAGAAGCTCTTTATATTCTGCGATCAGTTTCTCATGCTCCAGACCTGTCAGGCGATGCAGACGCAGTTCCAGAATTGCCTGAGCCTGAGCTGGTGACAGGTGATATTTACCTTCACGCAGACCATACTGTTCTTCAAGATCTTCCGGACGGCAAGCATCTTCACCCGCACGTTCCAGCATCTGAATCACATCACCTGGCGCCCAGGAGGTCGCAATCAGTTTTTCTTTAGCTTCAGCAGGCGTTGGAGACTGTTTGATCAGTTCAATAACCGGATCAATATTCGCCAGTGCAACTGCCAGACCTTCAAGGATATGTCCACGCTCACGCGCTTTACGCAACAGGTAAACAGTACGACGAGTCACAACTTCGCGACGATGACGCACAAAGCATTCCAGTGAAGATTTCAGATCCAGAATCTTTGGCTGCCCATCGACCAGAGCAACCATATTGATACCAAATACAGACTCCATCTGAGTCTGGGCAAACAGGTTATTGATCACTACATCAGGCATCTCACCACGACGCAGTTCAATAACAATGCGCATACCGTCCTTATCGGATTCATCACGAAGCTCGGTAATGCCTTCAATCTTTTTGTCTTTAACCAGCTCAGCAATTTTCTCGATCAGACGAGCTTTGTTCAGCTGGTATGGAATTTCAGTGATGATGAGTGAAGCCTTACCGCTTTTCTCATCTTCTTCCACGTGGTGTTTAGCACGAACATAGATACGACCACGCCCTGTGCGGTACGCCTGAAGAATTCCGGCACGGCCATTAATAATGCCGCCCGTTGGGAAGTCCGGACCTGGAATAAATTCCATTAGCTCATCTATGCTGAGATCCGGATTATGAATCAGCGCGATACAACCTTTAACGACTTCAGATAGGTTATGCGGCGGAATATTTGTCGCCATACCTACGGCGATACCTGAAGAGCCGTTTACCAGCAGATTGGGTACACGCGTTGGTAATACTTCAGGAATTTTCTCTGTGCCATCATAGTTATCGACGAAATCAACAGTCTCTTTTTCCAGATCCGCTAACAACTCGTGGGAGATTTTATCCATGCGAATTTCGGTATAACGCATGGCAGCAGCAGAGTCGCCATCAATAGAACCGAAGTTACCCTGGCCATCCACCAGGGTATAACGCATGGAAAAGTCCTGCGCCATACGCACAATAGTGTCATATACAGCGCTATCACCATGAGGATGGTATTTACCGATTACATCGCCGACAACACGGGCAGATTTTTTGTACGCTTTGTTCCAGTCATTACCCAGCTCATTCATTGCGAACAAGACTCGGCGGTGCACTGGTTTCAGGCCGTCTCGCGCATCTGGCAAGGCTCGACCGACAATTACGCTCATCGCGTAATCTAGATAAGACTGCTTCAGTTCATCTTCGATATTTACTGGCAGAATTTCTCTGGCTAGATCACCCATTCCCTATCCTTGAATCACTCGAGAAACGGTAGGTTTCCGCGGATATTTTTAACCGCCGGAGTATATCACAATTCCTTTAATGGAATCCTGAAAAAATAAGGGCTTATCGAATTAATTCCTTCAACATTCTTTACACTGTTTTTGAACCCGTTCCAGATGCTAGAATGCAGCTAAATTTAAGCCAGTAGAAACACCATGTCACAGCCCGAAAGCAATACTCAGATGAACGTTGATCCCGAAGAAATCGCCAAGTTTGAAGAACTTGCCAGCAAATGGTGGGATAAAAACAGCGAATTCAAACCTTTGCACGATATTAACCCTCTCCGCGTTGGCTTTATCGACCGTATTGGTCGTCTTGCCGAGAAGAAGGTACTGGATGTTGGCTGTGGCGGTGGCATCCTCGCAGAATCAATGGCACAACGAGGCGCTGAAGTAACAGGCATTGATATGGGCGCAGCTCCACTGAAAGTAGCCAAGCTTCATGGCCTGGAAAGCGGCGTGAACGTTACCTACAAACAAATCACTGTTGAAGAACTGGCCGCAGAACAGCCCGAATCTTTTGATGTGGTCACCTGCATGGAAATGCTGGAACATGTTCCAGACCCATCATCCATAGTGGAAGCTTGCGCAAAACTTTGCAAACCTGGCGGCACAGTGTTCTTTTCCACACTTAATAGAAACCCTAAAAGCTACCTTTTTGCTATTTTGGGCGCCGAAAAAGTCTTGAAACTTGTTCCTGATGGCACGCATGACTTTAAAAAGTTTATTCGCCCATCAGAGCTGGGCAGTTGGATCAGAAACAGCGGTCTCATTAACACTGAAATATGTGGCATGACCTACAATCCGATCTCAAAAACCTACAGCCTTCACCCCACTGATGTGGATGTGAATTACCTGATGGCAACAGAGAAACCTGCCTGATCCATGATTAGCAAACCCGAATCTGTATTATTCGATCTGGATGGCACCCTGATTAACACAGCTCCAGACTTCCACTGGGTAATCAATCAACTCCTCCTGGAAGAAAACCGTGAGAGTGTCAGCTACGATTTCCTAAGAACCTATGTTTCCAATGGTGCCCGCGCGATGGTTGAAGCAGCTTTTGGGTTTTCTGAAGGTGAGCAGGAGTTTAAACGTCTACACCAGCGCATGCTGGAGATTTATCTGACCCATTTGGATGTAGACAGCCAACTATTTCCAGGTCTGGATAGCTGCCTAAGATGGCTTGAAGAACAAGAAATAAGCTGGGGCGTAGTCACAAACAAACCAGAACTTTACACAACACCCGTCATGAAAGGCCTCAATCTTCTCGATAGAGCTGATAGTGTTGTTTGCCCGGATCACGTAACTGAACGAAAACCGCACCCGGAAGCATTATTCCTGGCGTGCGATCAGATTGGCTGCTCCGCCGAAAACAGCGTCTATGTTGGAGATCATATCCGTGACATAGAAGCAGGCAACCGTGCCGGCATGCTCACTGTAGCCGCGACCTATGGCTACCTGAATCAGAATGAAGACCCTCAACAATGGCAGGCAGATCATTACATCTCAAGTGCCACTGAGCTCCAGCCCCTGCTACAATCACTATACAAACTTTAAAGCACCACTTAGGAAAACCGCACTATGTTTGAATACCAAGCACCTGAAAACCTTCTTAAAGATCGCGTTATACTGGTAACAGGTGCCGGTGATGGTATTGGCCGTGTAGCAGCCAAAACATATGCCGCACACGGCGCAACAGTCATTCTGCTTGGGCGCACACTTGAAAAACTTGAGCATGTTTACGATGAGATCGAAGCGGCTGGTCACCCGCAACCGGCTCTGGTCCCTCTCAATCTTGAGAGCGCTCAAGAACATGATTTTATTGAGTTAACCAACACACTTGAACAAGAGTTCGGCAAGCTTGACGGCATACTTCATAACGCTGGGCTGTTAGGCGTAAGAACACCCATTGAATCTTATGACCCGGTGATCTGGCAGCAAGTGATGCAGGTTAACGTCAACGCACCTTTCATGTTGACCCAGATCCTTATGCCTTTGCTTGAGCGCTCAGAAAACGCCTCTGTGGTTTTCACCAGCTCAGGTGTAGGTCGAAAAAGTAAAGCCTATTGGGGAGCTTATGCCGTATCTAAGTTTGCTACTGAAGGTTTGATGCAGACCCTGGCAGACGAGATTAGCAATGTGAGCAACATCCGCTCTAACTGCATCAACCCAGGTGCTACAAGAACCCAGATGCGTGCAGATGCCTACCCTGCAGAGAACCCTGGTACTCTTAAAACACCCGAAGATATCATGCCTCTTTATCTCTATTTGATGGGCCCAGACAGTAACGACGTCAATGGTCAATCTCTGGACGCTCAGTAACCACTAAAAAGAAATACCAGAAAGTAAAGATCCACCTTCTAAAGAAGGTGGCTTTGCATGAGCCCCCTCTAAGGGG
>JBMYLM010000002.1:0-100491 GCA_049596335.1 Neptuniibacter sp. | reverse complement strand
CGTTTTTCCTGTCACGCCGTATTTTACAACCGATTGAAGCGGTAGCCTCGGTAGCCAATGATGTTGGTAAAAATGATTTCACCAAAAAACTAGAGTACAAAAATGAAGATGAGATTGGGGAACTTGTTCAATCCTTCAATAATATGACCGATCAACTTAAAGAGGAAAAATCGAGGCGTGAACAGACCGAGGAAAAGTTAAGACAACAGGCCCTTTACGATACGGTAACCAGCCTGCCTAACCGAGCTTTGGTGCTTGACCGTTTAAAACACTCAATTGAACACTCTGTTAGAGATCATAATAAAATTGCATTGATTTTTATCGATCTTGACGACTTTAAAAAGGTGAACGACACCCTGGGGCATGATGTTGGTGACCAACTTTTAATATGCTCTGCCCACAGACTTCAGTCTGCCGTAAGACCATCAGATACGGTTGCCCGCCTTGGTGGAGATGAGTTCGTCGTTCTGATCACCGGCTTAGCGGATACCGACGGTGTCAGCTCGGTTGTCGAAAGTCTGCTTAAACAGTTCCGTAAACCATTCAAAATTGATGGCAGGAGCATGCTGCTTACCGCCAGCATTGGCATCTCAATCTTTCCAGATGATGGCTCATCTGAAGCCACACTCCTGCGCAAAGCTGACGCCGCCATGTATCACTCTAAAAATTCAGGCAGGAATACCTATTCTTTCTACACAGACCAGATGAATGAACAGGTGTCTCGCAGGCTACTGATTGAAGAGCAAATGCAAATAGGGCTGGAAAATCATGAGTTCAGCGTGGTTTATCAGCCCAAAGTTTGCCTATCAGACTACCAGGTCTCCGGTGTTGAAGCCCTGCTGAGATGGAACAACCAGGCTTTAGGCCCTATATCTCCGGTCGAGTTTATTCCTATTGCTGAACAGACAGGCATTATCTCCGAGCTCGGTGAAATGGTACTGAATCAGGCGCTTTCTGATCTGAAAAGATGGAAACAATTTAACGAGAATTTTATCGTGTCTGTAAATCTATCCCCCCGGCAATTCAGGGACAGTTCTTTAACCTCAAAAATATCCACCCTCCTTTCAAATCATGGGCATTCAGGCAGTTCATTAGAGCTGGAAATCACTGAAGGTGTGTTATTGAGCGGGCATGTGCATGTCGATCGAACCTTAGAAGAAATACGTAAGCTAGGCATTCGCATATCCATGGATGATTTTGGTACAGGTTATTCCGCATTGAGCTATCTTAGGAAATACCCATTTGACGTTATAAAGATCGACCAAAGCTTTGTTCGGGACATTGAAACAGACCCAGAAGACTGCGCGCTGATTGAGGCAACAATTGCCATGGCGCACGCCCTGAATTTGCGAGTTGTTGCAGAGGGTGTTGAAACAACAGCTCAACTCGAATTCCTTGAAGGGATAAACTGCGACTGCCTGCAAGGTTATTATTTCAGCAAGCCCGTCAGTGCCGAAATCATTGAAGAAAAGTTTCTACGAGAACCACTGACGGTGAATGCTTTCACTAATTAGCTGAATTTATTCAACCTTAAAGTAACCGGTCACCCAGTCATAAAAGGTTTGCTCCGTCATCTCTGCCAGCTCTACACTTTTGAAATCTGAAACAGGGTCAGTGTCCATCTCGCCAAACTGGTAGCTAAGCAAGCCAGGCTGATGATCATGCAGTATGAAAATGAGTCTGCGACGGGTCTTCAGGCAATCGACTGTCATTACATCCGCCGGGATGCCACTGGCACGCATGTTCTGGCTCACACCAATTAAAGGGTCGATCTCTTTAAAATCTCTCTGAATCATTACATGAGCGGCTTGTGCAATTTCGAACAGCTTTTCTAACTGTTCTGAGGGTTTAATGGATCTATTTCCTGACAAATCAATAACTCACTAAATATAGAAAAGACCCATAATACCCAAAATGATCAGTAATTCTTAGATGAGCAGTTAGATCTCTGCCCCTGGATTCAGTTTATTAATAAATGCATATTTACTGATAATAAACATGCAGAAACAGCACAAACTGTTCTTTTTTTGAACACACCCCCTCTCTTTACCTTGGTAATTTTTTCTAAGCCTTAACGAGCATTGCTCAATAATAAAAATACCGAGGTTTTAAATGATCGATAATCAATACTACACACCTGAAGTTCATGGTGATTACAAACTTCAGTCCATTGGTGACCTAGAGCTGGAAGAAGGAGGCATAATTAGAGACTGCCAGTTGGCATACCGAACATTTGGCCGACTGAACGAAAACAGGGATAACGCTATTCTTGTTACAACCTGGTACTCAGGTACCAGTAAAATTATGGAAGATGTTTATATTGGCGAAGGGCACGCCCTGGATCCAATGAAATATTTTATTGTTGTCATAAATCAAATAGGCAACGGTTTATCAACCTCACCCCACAATACCCCTCCGCCATTCAACGGTCCTCGCTTTCCTGACATTCGCATTTCTGATGATGTTAGGGCGCAGCACAAATTATTGACTCAACACTTAAATATACATTCATTAGAGCTGGTAGTGGGCGGTTCAATGGGTGCGCAACAAACTTATGAATGGGCGGTGCGCTACCCTGAAATGGTTAAACGTGCAGCTCCAATCGCTGGTACAGCAAAAACGACCCATCACGACAAGCTCTTCTCTGAAACAGTGATTGAAGCTATTACCTCAGACCCCGCATGGAATGATGGCTGGTATGAAAGTGCTATGGATGTTCACCTGGGGCTACGACGTCATGCTCGCCTTTGGGGGGCAATGGGCTTCTCCACTGAGGCTCTGAAGTTAGAAAAATGGCGTGAACTAGGTTTCAACTCAATTGACGACTTTCTGGTTGGCTTTCTGGAAGCTTATTTTCTTCCAATGGACCCTAACGATCTCATGACTCTCGCATGGAAATGGCAACGAGCCGATGTCAGTCGCATGACTGCGGGAAATCTCTATGTCGCTTTACAACGGATAAAGGCAATCGTTTTTGTAATGCCAATTGATGAAGACATGTTCTTTCCACCAAGAGACTGCCTATGCGAAGCGGAGATGATTCCAAATGCACAGTTTCGTCCAATTAAAAGCCTCTGGGGTCACCTCGGACTATTTGGTCTAGAGCCAAGTTACATGGATCAGATTGATCAAAATCTAAAAGAACTCCTGTCAATTAATCCCTAAAATAAAGGAGAGAAGAGACCATGAATAAGAATAAAAGCATATCGAGCTTCTGTGCTTCATTAGTCACTGCTTTCAGTATGCACTCTTCCGCAGTAACGGTAGATGCCGGTGATTACACCCGATTACCTGATGGCACTAATCTCGCCGTATTGTATTTACAACACACGAGTGGCAGTAACCTTTACGTCAATGGTGATAAAGCCAGTAGTAACGCAGACCTTGACGCAAATGTAGGAATTTTCAGAGCAGTCCACTTCATGGACATTGGAGATTTTACTGTTGCCCATCAGTTTCTACTGCCTTTTGGTGAAGTAAAAACCGGTGGAGATCTGGATGCTCTTGAATCCGCCAACGGTATTGGAGACCTGATTGTAAATCCTACGATCCACCTAATGCAGGACCCGGAACGCAAAAAGGCCTTAGCATTCACCCCATGGTTGTATATACCTACAGGGGACTATGACCGCGAAAAGGATATTAACGCTCTAGGGGAAAACCGCTGGAAACTTGCACTACAATTAGGCTACATCACGCCAATTAGCGAGAAATGGACTTTCGATATTCTGGGTGATGTAATGTTTTTCGGGGAGAATGACGATTTCACGACAGCGGGTTTATCCCTAAAACAGGATCCACTGTATGAAATCCAGACTCATCTTCGCTATAACGTTGCGCCGGGAACTCACGTTGCTGGCACTTTATCCCATTCATGGGGTGGTGAGACAGAAATTGCTGGCGTTAAGCAGAATAATGAGCAAGAACGTACCAAGGCCTTGTTTACACTGGGCCACTTTATCTCTCCGACTTGGCAAATCTTAGCGTCTTATGGACAGGATATTT
Source organism: Neptuniibacter sp. (assembly GCA_049596335.1). Lineage (GTDB taxonomy): Bacteria > Pseudomonadota > Gammaproteobacteria > Pseudomonadales > Balneatricaceae > Neptuniibacter. The sequence goes on along the minus strand of JBMYLM010000002.1, from coordinate 96,486 downwards.
CCGTTGAGGAAGGGGTTTCTGAAGACCACCGCTTCAATATTCGCCTTCTCAAAGTATTTTGATAAGGCTGGATAATATTCTGTGTATCGCCCCTTGCCACCCTGAATAGGGTGGCCTTTTGGAGCAACACCCTTACGACCCTTATAAAAATAATTAGGTGAGGTCGAGCATGGCAGACTTAGTATATTTAGAAGATGCTTTGTTAGTCGATGCGAAAGGAAACGCCACCGACGAAAACGAGTTACTTCTATCAAAAGACTTTGACGAGATTCGTCACTGGTCAGATCAGGTATATATGCCTTATAGAGTTGATCCTATTGGTAAATATATCCGACCTGATTCCACACTTCATGCCATCAATATCGGGAGCATGATCATTAGCCGCTTTTCATATGGCATTCCCGTTCACTTACATGAATTTTCAATGGATGCCGGCGTCGGGATGGTACTCACTACCATAAAAGGTCATGCAAAACATTGGCAGAATCAATTCGATGCAGAAGAAACAAACACTGGAGATAGCTTTGTTGTGGACAATAGCCGGGTTGAATATATTGCGGATTTCGACCCAAGCCATCTCCAATTGAATGTGACGTTCAGCCATGACTATCTGGAAACTCTTTATCAAAAGATAACTGGAAGGCAGGCTCCTGCGGAATTTTGGCAAAACAAGGTCAAGTTTGGCAAATATGGATCTGGGTGGGTTAGCCTACTTGAATATGTAGTTCGTATGGCCAGCATGAACCCGTATAGGAATGAGAAAGACCTACTAGGGAAGCACCTCGAAGAAGTACTAGGGACCAACATTCTTATTCAATGGGCGGGAGCATGCGGTATAGATATACAAAACACTCCCCATAAGGTTACGCCAGGCTATGTAATTAAAGCAGAAAACTATATGCGAGATCACGCTCCAGCAGCCCCTACGTTGAGTCAGGTTGCGACAGCCGTAGGAGTCAGTAGCCGCGCATTACATAAAGCCTTTAAAGAATACAGAAACACCACTCCGATGCGATTTCTCAGAGACATTCGGATGGAAGGAGTCAGAGCTGAGCTGAAAGAGGCGCCTTCCCATGTCACGGTTACTGAAATTGTGTATTCCTGGGGTTATCTTTGTCTAGGCAGGTTCGCAAGCCTCTATAAACAAAGATACGGAGAGCTACCTTCAGAGACCAGGAAACAATCGCACTAAATCAAACCAGCTGTTGGCACAAGAACATCGAGTAGCTTTACCTAATCACGAAATAACCCTTAAGCTAAAATTTCTCCCTTGTGAATTCGAGTTTCTGACAGTGGCCCTAAAAATCTCATTCCACCAAACTCTACATTATTGGGCATAGTGCATGCTTCTTGTCTATTAACGCTTTATTTCGGTGCCTAAATTTTGCACAGAACAGTATTACTCCCCTAGTGTTGAAAATTATTCCCTTATTTAACAACATCTTGCTAATAAATATTCTAAAACCAATCTCTTTGGGCTTAATTTTGCTTTGATACAACCTATAAGGCGCCTCTGGGCTTTGGGGAGTCATTACCCGCGCCTTATCTAGCTATCGAGTAATTTTTGTAGGGGATAAAGAATGAGTGGTAACGCATCTAGGCTGTCGGCAATTAATGCTATTAACAATGGATCGAAGAAAGAAACTGAAATGCCTGACTCACTGAGCAGCATCTGGGCCAGTGATGTTTTTAATCTGGCGACAATGGAAGAAGCACTGTCAAAGAACGCCTTTAAAGCGATGAAAAAAACAGTGCAAACAGGTTCACCTCTGGACCCAGCTACCGCAGATGTAGTTGCCGCAGCGATGAAAGACTGGGCAATGTCCAAGGGTGCAAAATTCTTTTCACACATTTTCTACCCAATGACCAATGCAACAGCCGAAAAGCATGATGGTTTCATTGTTACAAATGCAGACGGCAACGCAATTACAGAATTTACCGGCAGTTTGTTGATTAAGGGTGAACCAGACGGTTCATCATTCCCGAATGGCAGCCTGCGTATGACAAACGCGGCCCGTGGTTATACCGCATGGGACCCAACCAGCCCTGCTTACATCATGAATACGGCAAACGGTGCCACACTCATGATTCCGAGTGTTTTCATGTCCTGGACTGGTGAAGCACTGGATAAGAAAATCCCACTGCTGCGCTCTAATGCTGCAATGGATAAGGCTGCGAAAAAAGTTCTGACACTGATGGGCGAAACAGAAATCGCCACATTAAATTCAAGTTGTGGTGCTGAGCAAGAATACTTCCTTGTAGACGAAAATTTTGCCAACAGCCGTCCAGACCTTTTACTCGCAGGACGTACACTGTTTGGTGCAGCACCCGCAAAAGGCCAGGAATTTGATGATCACTACTTTGGGGCAATCCCAGAACGTGTTCAGGTCTTCATGCAGGACTTTGAAGATAAATTGTTCAAATTGGGTATTCCTGCAAAAACCCATCATAACGAAGTTGCACCAGGCCAATTTGAGATTGCGCCTTATTTTGAAGCTGCAAACGTGGCCGCGGATCATCAGCAGTTGTTGATGACGGTGATGAAAAATACGGCCAAAGAACACGGCTTCCTTGCCCTGCTTCATGAAAAACCATTTGCGGGCGTAAATGGTTCAGGTAAGCATGTGAACTGGTCAGTGGGTAACTCTACCCAGGGTAACCTTCTGGACCCGGGTAGCACCCCAGAAGAGAACCTGGAATTCCTACTGTTCTGTGGCGCGGTGATTCGAGGCGTCCATCTGTTTGGTCCATTGCTTCGTGCAGTTATCGCTTCTGCATCCAATGACCACCGTTTAGGTGCAAACGAAGCACCACCAGCTATTCTCTCCGTCTACCTGGGTGATCAGCTGGAGAAAGTATTTAAAGATATTCAGGAAGGTAATCTGCAACCGACCGAATGTGGTGGGGTTATGGATTTGGGCTTATCTCAGATTCTTACTTTCACCCGCGACCCTGGTGACCGTAACCGTACATCACCTTTTGCTTTCACCGGCAACCGCTTTGAATTCAGAGCCGTTGGTTCTTCTCAATCCGTTTCCGGTCCGCTGGTTGCCATGAACACCATGCTGGCTGATTCACTGGATTGGATTGCGACCAAACTTGAAGACGCTCTCTCTTCAGGGGCAGACAAAACTTCGGCAGTTATCTCAGTGTTGAAAGATCTTATGGACGAGCACGGTAACGTTATCTTCGGTGGTGATGGTTACTCTGAAGAATGGCACAAAATGGCAGTTGAAGAACGCGGTTTGAAAAACATTCCAACAACTGCTGATGCCCTGCCTGCACTTCAGGAAGAATCCGTAATCAATCTTTTTGAAAGCACAGGCGTATTAACACCAGTAGAACTTGCAAGCCGTTACGAAGTTTATTCTGAACAATATATCTTGTCGATCGAAGTAGAAGCGAAGCTTGTCATCGATATGGCGACCACCTCAATTTACCCAGCAGCTGCTGCGTATCTCGCAGAATTAACCTCTACCATCGCTACAGCATCAGATGTTGGGGTGAAGTTGGATAACAGCGTAGCCCAAAAAGTTGCAAGCGCTGCAGATACCATGATGGCAGATGTAGAGAAACTTTCTGCAGCCCTGGCTGAGCATGATTTCCCAACAGTAGATGATCACATGCAATTCTGTGCTGGGGAAATACGTTCATTGATGGATAGCATCAGAGAAAATGCTGATCTTCTGGAAACTCTGGTCGCTGACAAAGATTGGCCATTCCCTAAGTATTCAGAAATGCTGTTTATTAAATAATCCAGTTTTATTCGGTCTTTGGCCGTACTTAGTGCGGCCTTTTTTCCATCCCTGACTGATCAGTAATCAGTTAGACATCTAAACCTGTCTGTATACATACCGATAACGGTGGGTGCTCTATAAGCTGAGGAACGATCCTCTATCGAGAATTATTATTTGTTGTGACACCACCACTTACGATGAAGGTCATTACTTTTGAGGCTGGCAGATCCAAGGGTTCTACCTGTTCCTTGTCGACAATGATCAGGTTTCCAGCAAAGTTATAGGATTGAGGTAAATACACCGCAACCTGGTCATCTAAAGAAAGATCCTCTAGCGATTCGCAGGTAATAAAACCTAAAAGCTTAACCGTACGCTCACTGTTCAAATACACTGTGACAGGTTTATCAAAACTCTTTTTTTCTCCAAAAAACGCATTGAAGAAATCTTTCAGAGTGTTGTAGAGCATTTTGACCAGAGGAATTCGCTCCATCAGAGCATCGATCTGGTTCATTAGAAACCGAGTCAGATAAAGCCTACCTGCAATACCAGTGAGAATAATCACAGCCAGGGTAAAGATAATTCCTAAAAAAGTGGTGAGCAGGGTTGACTCTAAAGATGGGAAAAAGCTGGTAATCAATGTACCGGACACCGAGAAAATCGTCTCATCCAGCACATTAAATATGAGGTAGACCAGATAAATCGTCAGAACAAATGGAAGCAGAATCAAAAGACCCTGAAAGAAGAGTTGTAGAAGACTTTTCATAATGTAGGTCCTAGATAAAATTCAGGGAGAAGTTCCCAGATCAGACTAAACAGGCCATCACGGTATGGCTGATTAGTAGGTGTCATTTTCAGTTCTGACGGATATGTAAAGAGAGCCATCAACAGCAGTAGAAAGGTTAAAGACTATGGGCTTACAGCATACCTGGCAGTCTTCAGTGTATTCATGCCCTGCTTCCTGTTCATCGAGCAAAACAGTGATTGACTCACCGCAAGAGGGGCAATCAATTAATCTCTCTTCAAGAAATTCCATCTGCCATGCCTGTGTTGGAATCAGTCATCATCTTGCATCGGGATTGAATGAACGCCTGCATACAGACCTGCAATCCGGGCCGCGATACTGGCTTCTTCAATTTCAGATAAAACAGCTGATTCATCCTCAGGGGTAAATAGATACTCTTCTGTAGGTACATCAAACCTTATCTTCCCAAGAATACGACCACTGCTGCTGATGCAATCAAGTTCTTGTTGGATTGGGAAGAACAACACCATCTGATAACTCCTAACTAAGCATTTATATCAGGGGGGATGATAAGCGCAGATAATGTTCGATTCAACGCAAAGCCATTGTATAAAGGGCTGGTGATGTTTACTGGAATTTAAAATGGCAGGTTGCTTAGCTTGTTTACAAAAGCAGCTAAACAACCCTTTGAGTTATTAAGAACGCTTTGAAGCAATCTTACGAACGGCAAAAATAACAGCCGCAGCTGCCAGAGCCGACAATGCCAGGTGATCTGGTTCAGTCATAAAGTGGATAATACCGCTCATAACACTGCCATGATCTGAGTGGGCAAATGCAGGGGTTGCGATAACAGCCGCTGTGACTGTGCTTACTTTTGAGAATACAGATTTCATTAGTTAACTCCCTTCAAATCTTTATACTTTTAAGTGCTTAACACTTAAGTTTCTAAACGACTGCTTTCGCTGGCGGTAGCTCTTTGGCTTCCAGCATACCTTCATTAATGATGAACTGGATAATATCATCCAATCCCTTCGCTTGTTTCAGATTGGCGAAAACAAATGGGCGTTCACCTCGCATTTTCTTAGCATCCCGATCCATGACTTCTAAAGAAGCGCCTACCAGAGGGGCCAGATCGATTTTATTGATGATCAGCAAATCTGATTTAGTGATACCCGGGCCACCTTTACGTGGGATCTTATCCCCTGCTGATACATCAATCACGTAGATCGTCAGGTCTGACAGCTCAGGACTGAACGTAGCACTCAGGTTATCACCGCCACTCTCTACAAAAACCACATCCAGTTCGCCATGGCGGTCTTTCAACTGATCAATTGCTGCCAGGTTCATAGACGCATCTTCACGAATCGCAGTGTGCGGACAACCACCGGTTTCTACACCAATGATACGATCTGCACTCAGGGCTTCATGTTCAGTCAGGAACTTAGCATCTTCCTGGGTGTAGATATCGTTAGTGACTACTGCGATATCGTAATGATCTTTCATTGCCGCACATAAAGAGCGCAGCAGTGCGGTTTTACCAGAACCAACCGGACCACCGACCCCTACGCGTAATGTCTGTTTTGGTTTACTCATTCGTTATTTTCTCTCTCTAAACTCTTACTCCGGCCGGTTCCGTTATGAGCGGAACAACCTTGAATACTGTTGTTCATGCAGAGCACTGGCTATGGCCAGTGATGGCAGCCCTGCTCCGATCTGATCTTCATTAATTGTTTCTGCAATCTGGATCGCTTCGCTGATGACCGGTTGCAGTTCACCCAGCAATATTTGTGACTGAGTCTGCCCCAGCGGCACCAGTTTGGTGGCTGCCGCCACCTGGTTCTCCAACCATGCCCAACTGAAGCCCAGGGCTGCAGTTTCGTAGTTGATAGCCCAGTGGCTGGCTGCAATGGCAAACATACTCACAAAACTGACATCTTCAGCTTTAGGACCGTGCTCAAAAGGCTGAGGTACTTCCAGGCTGTTAAGCAGGCGTACCAGTGCTTCACCCATGGCAGTATCCGTCAGGCGCAGCTCTTTGGTTTCACGGCAAGCCAACGTCAGGTAATTGAGACGAATCACCTCTTGCCAATCCTTCTGTTCAGAAGCCTGCATAAACAGACGTAACAGAGGAAGGTCTACCTGAGAAACCGAATGCAGTAGCTGCATCTCCAGCCAGTCTTTAACCTGGTCCTGCTTGCGTAACCAACCACTGTCGATGGCATATTCCAGCCCTTGTGAGAAGGTATAGCCCCCCACGGGTAAGCTGACACTGCACAGCTGCATCAACCGGATAAGGCTGGAATCAGTGGTGGTGATGACCATGACTGTATGCTCCGGATTCCGGTACAAAAACGGCTTGCTCATGACTGATGACCAAACCCAAAAGAGCCAGCATCTCTTCCAGCACATGATCGGGTTTAATCCGTAACCAGCGCTCACCCACCTCAACTTTGGTGTGGCGGTTACCCAGGTGGTAGCAGGCACGGGAAAAGGTGTGCCAGTCATCACAGGATGCATGAGCGACCTCTTCGACCGCCCCTTCGACGCGAATGTAGCTTCCACAGGTGGATTTAAGGTATTCACCTACCAGCAGTGGTTTTCCACGCTCAAGAAACACACGCACCTCTTCACCGGATTCACTAGTGAGCTTAAGGCGGCCTTTGTCTCGTTGTTCATGGGTCAGCACTACAATCTGGTCTGCCTCTTCATGGCAGTGGGTGCCGAGCCTTTCAAATACTTCTAACATTCATCACCTTCTTAAAAGAGTGTGTACAGCTGCGCCAGCGGCAGTTCTTTAGCCGGTTCACAGGTCAGTAGTTCCCCATCGGCACGCACCTCGTAGGTTTGTGGATCAACGGTGATATCTGGCATCCAGCCGTTATGAACCATGTCTGACTTAGTGATATTTCGTGTATTGCTACACGCCACCAGCTGTCTCTGTAAGCCCAGCTTTTCACCAACGTTATTATCCAATGAAGCCTGACTGACAAAGGTTACCGATGTCTTAGCAGGCGCCTGACCAAAGGAACCAAACATTGGGCGGTAATGTACGGGCTGTGGCGTTGGGATCGATGCGTTTGGATCACCCATCTGGGCTGCTGCAATCATGCCGCCTTTGATAATCAATGAGGGTTTAATGCCGAAGAATGCCGGTTTCCACAGTACCAGATCAGCCAGTTTCCCCGCTTCAATAGATCCCACTTCATGGGAGATACCATGGGTGATTGCCGGGTTAATGGTGTACTTGGCGATATAACGTTTCGCTCGGAAGTTATCGACGCCCAGATCGCTGTCTTCTGGCAGCAGACCAAACTGGGTTTTCATCTTGTGGGCGGTCTGCCATGTACGGGTGACCACCTCTCCTACACGTCCCATTGCCTGAGAATCAGAGGAGATCATGCTGAAGGCACCGCGATCATGGAAGATATCTTCCGCTGCGATAGTCTCCTTACGGATACGGGAATCAGCAAACGCCACATCTTCAGGAATATTGCTATCCAGATGGTGACAAACCATCAACATATCCAGATGCTCATCTACGGTGTTGTGCGTGTATGGACGTGTTGGGTTAGTCGATGAAGGCATCACGTTAGGGTAAGCACAGGCACGGATAATATCCGGTGCATGACCGCCGCCCGCTCCTTCTGTATGGTAGGTATGGATTACACGGTCTTTGAATGCACCGATGGTGTCATCGACAAAACCGGATTCGTTCAGGGTGTCCGTATGGATCGCAACCTGCACATCGTACTTTTCTGCCACACTCAAGCAGCAATCAATCGCTGCGGGGGTTGTACCCCAGTCTTCATGCAGTTTCAGACCACAGGCACCGGCATCCAGCTGTTCTTCCAGCGCTTCCGGCAGGCTGGCATTACCTTTACCCAGGAAACCCAGATTCATTGGCATACTGTCAGTCGCTTGCAGCATCTTGCCAATGTTCCATGGGCCCGGTGTACAGGTAGTAGCATTGGTACCTGTTGCAGGGCCTGTACCACCACCAATCATGGTCGTGACACCGGACATTAGTGCTTCTTCTATCTGCTGCGGGCAGATAAAGTGAATATGGGCGTCAATACCACCAGCCGTCAGGATAGAGCCCTCACCGGCAATTACCTCAGTACCGGGGCCGATGATGATATCGACGTTGTCCTGAATATCCGGGTTACCTGCTTTACCGATCTTATTGATACGTCCCTCTTTGATACCCACATCGGCTTTTACGATGCCCCAGTGGTCCAGAATCAGCGCGTTAGTGATGACCAGATCCATAGCGATCTCATTGGTCACCTGACTCTGGCCCATACCATCACGAATCACCTTACCGCCGCCGAATTTCACTTCATCGCCGTAGGTGGTGTAGTCCTTCTCTACCTCAATCCAGATTTCAGTGTCACCCAGGCGTACACGGTCACCAGTGGTGGGGCCAAACATCTGCGCGTAGCTGGTTTTGTCCATTTTTACTGAAGAGTTACTCATACCTTGTCCTCCTCAATTGCACCCATCACCTCACCACGGAAGCCATAAACGGTTTTACTGCCGGCATATTCCACCAGCTCAACCTCTCGGCCCTGACCCGGTTCAAAACGTACGGCTGTACCGGATGCGATATTCAGCCGAAAACCTTTAGTCGCATCACGATCAAATTTAAGGGCTGGGTTCACTTCATAAAAGTGATAATGGGAACCCACCTGCACCGGACGATCACCACTGTTCTCTACCCGCAGGGTGATGGTTTTACGGCCTGCATTCAGCTCAATCCTGCCGGGGCCTGCCTGAATCTCTCCTGGAATCATCTTCATCTACCTCAGCTGATTGGGTTGTGTACGGTCACCAGTTTCGTGCCGTCCGGGAATGTGGCTTCTACCTGCACCTCATGAATCAGTTCAGGTACACCATCCATCACCTGTTCGGCAGTGAGCAGGCTTTTGCCGTAACTCATCAGTTCCGCAACGGTTTTACCATCACGGGCACCCTCGATAATTTCCATGGTGATATAAGCCATCGCTTCCGGGTAGTTGAGCTTAAGACCCCGATTAAGACGACGCTCTGCAAGCAGTGCTGCGGTAAACACAAGCAGCTTGTCTTTCTCTCTTGGTAACAGTTCCATAAGCGTTCCTGGTCTCTTATGTTTGTTATGTTGCCCAGATCCGCGGCTCACAACCTTCTCGATTAAGCAGTTGTGGGCGAATCAGTTTCCAGCATTGGGTAAATAAATTGCGTGCCTGCTCCGAGCAATCGCCCAGATAGCGCACTTGGATAAATTCGTCATTCAGGGTCACCGCTGCTAAAGCATCTATCTCTTCACAGCTACCCCTTAGTTGTGTCATCAGCTCTTCTGTTTCTTCAGGCTGATCAAAAGGCCCTGCCAGCATCAAACCATTCACCGAGCAGTTGTTCAGTCCGGCCCGTGCTTGCATAAAGCGGTCTTTTTCCGGGTTAAGTTGCAAACGCTCACGCAGTTTCAGGCGTCCCTCTCTAAACACCTGCAAACACTGACTCACGTCACCGGTTTTGAAGGGCTCTTCACTGGCAGTTAAACCAAAACAGGTCACTTCCCAGGCGATAACCGAGCTGTTTTCAGCAAGATGAATATCGGTAGACAGATCAGTACAGGCATCCGGGAAAATAATGGTTTCCAGAGGTAACCATTCCAGTGTGCTGTTAGCTTCTAAACAGAGGCTGATCTTTTGCTTTTGCAGAGTGCGATCTGGACGGGCACGATAAACTCGTCCGGCCCCCGGAGTGGTCACCAGACATTGAGCCTCTGGATTGGTGGTGACACTGATCTGCAAATCATCCCCGGAGACCATGCCTCCGGGCGGATGAAGCAGGTAGATATGTGCCAGCTCCCGACCTTCAGGGTAAAAAGGTTTTTGCACATACAAGGGTCCCAGATGGCGGCATTCTTTAAGCACCGTGCCTCTGGGCGTTTGGGTTAATCCCAGATGAAGTTCCGCCTGCCAGCGAGAGTCGGTATCAACGCTAGGTGAAACCCACTGATTCATAATTCAGTCCTTATCAGACAGCCAGATATTGTTTAATCAGATCTTCACTCAGGTTTGCCATCTGGTCACTGGCAACAACGCGGCCTTTTTCCATCAGGCGAAACTCTTTGCCCACACGACGGGCAAAGCCCAGTTTCTGCTCAACGAGAATAACGGTCAAGCCCTCTTCCTCGTTTAGCTTTAGAATGACGTCACCAATCTGTTGAACAATGTTCGGCTGAATACCTTCATTGGGCTCATCCAGTATCAGAACTTTGGGCTCAATCACCAGCGCACGTCCGATGGCTAATTGCTGTTGCTGACCACCCGACAAGTCTCCCCCACGCCGGTGCATCATTTCACCTAATACAGGAAACAGTTCAAAGATCTTTTCCGGGATCTCTTTAGCTTTGTCTTTGCGGATAGGCAGGCCGATTCTGAGATTTTCTTCCACCGTTAACATAGGAAAGATATCCCGACCCTGAGGCACATAGCCTATACCTGCAGGGGCACGAAACTCAGCCGGTTTGTTTTGCAGTGGTTTGCCATCAAGCAGGATCTCGCCACTTTCCACCGGCAATAAACCCATCAGGCATTTCAGCAAAGTGGTTTTGCCTACACCGTTACGACCCATAATGCAGGTACATGAACCTTTCTCTATGTTCAGGTCCAGATCCCAAAGTATCTGAGTGCCACCATTACGCTGATTGACGTTGTTAATTTCGATCATGGTGCTTCCCCCAGATACACTTCAATTACATCAGGGTTGTTCTGCACCTGATCCATTGTGCCTTCAGCCAACACTGTGCCTTGATGCAATACAGTTACAGTGCGGGCAATACTTCGAACAAATTCCATATCATGTTCAACAACAATTACTGTGTGATCTCCTGCCAGTGATGTGAGAAGTTCAGCAGTTCGTTCAGTCTCCTGTGCAGTCATACCTGCAACTGGCTCATCCACCAGCAACAATCGCGGATCAGCCATCAACAACATACCGATCTCCAGCCACTGTTTCTGACCGTGAGACAGCGCCCCAGCCAGCATAAAACGCTGTTCACTCAGCCCTATGGTTTTCAGCACTTCATCAATGCGATCAATCTCACTTGGACTGAGGCGGGCAAACAGCGTCGACATCACCGCCTTATGCTGTTTCAGCGAAAGCTCAAGATTGTCGAACACAGTGTGCGCTTCAAACACAGTAGGTTTCTGGAATTTACGCCCGATGCCCATATTGGCAATATCAGCTTCATCATGCTGCAACAGATTCAGGGTTTGACCAAAATAAACCGTGCCACTGTCTGGGGTGGTTTTGCCGGTTATCACATCCATCAGGGTGGTTTTACCGGCACCATTTGCACCGATCAGACAGCGTAGTTCCCCATCGTTTACATAGAGGTTGAGATCATTCAGAGCCTTAAAGCCATCGAAGCTCAGATTCAAACCCTCCACATACAGAATCACATCGTGAGAAACATCAACCTCTGTATGATCTTCCTGCAGGAAAGACCAAACCCGGTCACGACGCATCACTTCACGAACAGTATCCAGTGTACTCATGCCTTGGCCTCCTCTTCAGGTTTTATGGTTTGATTTCCGCTTTTTTTACTGGTGATTTTCTTAAACCATCCAACAAGTCCCTGCGGCAGGAATAAGGTTACCAGTACAAAAAGAGCACCCAGGGCAAACAACCAGCCTTCCGGCATAATTGCTGTGAACTTGGTTTTAGCGTAATTCACCAGCAGGGCACCAACGATCGCACCAATCAGTGTTCCTCGACCTCCAACAGCCACCCAGATTACAATCTCGATGGAATTAAGCGGTGAAAACTCACCCGGATTAATGATGCCTACCTGCGGCACATACAGTGCACCTGCAATTCCAGCAATAACAGCGGAATAGACAAACAGCCAGACCTTATAGCGCTCTGTTCGGTAGCCAAGGAAACGACTGCGACTCTCGCCATCCCTTATCGCCACTATCACTTTACCCATTCGGGATTTCAGGATTTTATGACTGACAATGAATGCTAAGCCAAGGAAGAAAGCCGTTGTGGCAAACAACACCACACGAGTGGTATCCGATTTAAGGTCAAAGCCTAATATATCTTTAAAGTCAGTCAGCCCGTTGTTACCACCAAAGCCCATCTCATTGCGGAAAAATGCCAGCAACAAGGCATATGTCAGAGCCTGAGTCATAATCGATAGGTAGACACCGGTTACACGAGAACGGAACGCCAACCAACCAAATACGAATGCCAAAACTCCGGGCACCAACAGCACCATGAGCATTGCAAACCAGAACTGATCAAAGCCGTACCAGAACCATGGCAGTTCGGTCCAGTTCAGGAACACCATAAAGTCAGGCAGTTCCGGGTTGCCGTAGACACCACGGTCACCGATCTGACGCATCAGGTACATGCCCATGGCATAACCACCCAGGGCAAAGAAAGCGCCATGACCCAGGCTTAAAATTCCGCAATAACCCCAAATCACATCAACGGCCAGAGCCAGCATCGCATAACAAAGATACTTACCCAGCAACGTGATGGTGTAAGTGCTGACATAGAAGATGGAGTCTTCTGGCATCACCAGATTACCGATGGAAGCAAAGAAGGTAACGATCACCAACACAGCCACAAATGGAGCGATTTTGCTGTCACCATGCAGGCGGGTAAATTTTAAAAACTGACTCATTCTGCGGCCCTCCCTTTCTGAGGGAATAGCCCCTTAGGTCGTTTCTGAATAAATAGGATAATGAATACCAGCACCAGAATACTCGCCAGTACAGAACCGGTAACCGGCTCAAGGAATTTATTGGCCACACCCAATGAGAATGCAGCAACCAGGGTACCCCAGAGGTTACCAACACCTCCGAATACCACCACCATAAAGGAGTCGATAATGTAAGACTGGCCCAGGTTTGGACCCACGTTAGTCAATTGGCTCAATGCCACACCGGCAATACCGGCAATACCCGAACCAAGGCCAAAGGTCATGGCATCCACCCAATCCGTACGGATACCCATCGCTTTTGCCATATTTCGGTTTTGCGAAACGGCGCGGACATTCAGACCCAGAGAGGTCTTGCGCAGGATCAGCAGTAACAAAGCAAATACAATCAGTGCGAAGGCCAGGATATACAAGCGGTTCAAAGTCAGACTCAGCACCGGGTTTATATCCAGCGTACCACTCATCCAGCTTGGCGATTCCACCTGACGGTTAAGAGGTGAGAAAACCGTGCGCACCAACTGTTGCAAAACCAGGCTGATACCAAAAGTTGCCAACAGCGTTTCCAGTGGACGACCATGCAGGAAGCGAATCACCCCGCGCTCAATCAAAATACCCACCAGCCCGGATACAACAAACGCAGCAGGTACGGCTACAAACAGGGAATATTCGATGTGATTAGGCATGATCAGCTGGATTACATAGGTCGTGTAAGCACCCAGCATAATCATCTCGCCATGGGCCATGTTGATCACACCCATCACCCCAAAGGTGATAGCCAGACCGATAGCCGCCAGTAACAGTACCGACCCCAGACTTAATCCAAAGAAAAGCTGGTCTACAAAGTCATAGAATTCAATACGCTCATTAATTTTCTTAAGTGCTTTATCCGCCGCGGTTTTAATTGTTTCATCTTCTTCGTTTTCGGCAATTGCGGTTAAAGCGTTACGTGCTTCGTTTTCGAGGCTGTCACTCATTGTTTTCACAGCCGCATAACGTTTCTCAGCATCTGGGCTTTTGACATCAAATAATGCAAATGCCAATGCCATTGCCGCTTTTACATCCTGATCAGATTCAGAGGAGTAAACTGTTTTAAGACTCTCTACGGTATCTTTCGTTAGATTTCCGTATAGCTCTTTAACTGCTTCCAAACGTTTTTCAGCATCAGGGTGTTGAATTTGGAGGCGAGCGATCGATTGACGCAGGAATACACGCAGTTTGTTATTTACGCGTATTTTTTTAATCTCTTTTTTACTTTTTGTGCCCAGTGATTCACCACCGAACACTGAAGACAGGTGATATTCACCCTCTTTTTTTTCTACTGCAACAATCTCTTTACTTGCTTTGATGAAATAAAGTTCACCGGCAAGCATCGTCTTGAAAAGCGGCAGCATATCTGCGCCACCTTTTTCTACCAACTGCTCCAGTACTGGAAGTGTTTTTGAAAGTTTGACCGTAACCAACTGCTGCATCAGCGATTGCGTTTCCGAATCAAATTTTGTCTGCTCATTGGCCTGTACGGAGACAGATGACAATGCAATTAGGCAGTACAAAACAGCTAAAAGTTGTCTCACGTAATCTCTCCTGTGCGAACCAGACTGGGGATGTATGTAATTATTTTTGAACCAGCAGTTCAGGAAAATAGAAAGGCTCTGCGGCTTGCACCGACAGAGCCTGTATGAAGGAGTGCGCTAGCTAGGAACGATCAAAACTTTAGCACACTCCTGCACTCACACTATGCTCTGTCAGCTCTTAGTAGTTCTGACCTGAACATGTTTTAGTTTTAGTGTTGTAGTTGCCGCACTTAACAGGATCAGTCCAGTCAGCAATCAGGTCTTTAGAACCCGGCAGGTAATCAGACCATGCATCACCCATCACAACATTCTCAGTTTCCCAAACAACTTCAAACTGACCATCATCCTGAATCTCACCGATCAGAACCGGCTTACTCAGGTGGTGGTTTTTGTTCATTACGGCAACACCACCAGTCAGGTTAGGAGATTCCTGACCAATCATCGCCTGCTCAACTGCATCGACTTCAGTAGTGCCAGCCTGCTTAACCGCATTAACCCACATGTTGAAACCGATATAAGTCGCTTCCATTGGGTCGTTGGTTACACGCTCTTCGCTGGTGAAACCTTTCCATTTCTGAATAAACGCTTCGTTAACGTCGTTATCAACGCTCTGGAAGTAGTTCCAAGCTGCCAGATGACCAACCAGTGGTTTAGTGTCGATACCAGAAAGTTCTTCTTCACCTACAGAGAATGCAACAACTGGAATGTCTTCTGCAGAAATACCCTGGTTACCCAGCTCTTTATAGAAAGGAACGTTTGCGTCACCATTGATAGTAGAAACTACAGCCGTCTTCTTACCTTCGCTACCAAACTTCTTCACATCAGAAACGATAGACTGCCAGTCAAAGTGACCAAATGGTGTGTAGTTGATCATGATATCTTCTGCGGCTACACCTTTTGCTTTCAGGTAAGCTTCCAGAATCTTGTTTGTCGTACGTGGGTAAACGTAGTCTGTGCCCGCCAGTACCCAACGCTCTACACCGATTTCGTTCATCAGGTAGTCAACCGCTGGAACTGCCTGCTGGTTTGGCGCAGCACCTGTGTAGAATACGTTTTTAGAGGACTCTTCACCTTCATACTGAACCGGGTAGAACATCAGACCGTTCAGTTCTTCGATAACAGGCAGGACGGACTTACGGGATACAGAAGTCCAGCAACCGAAGATTACGTCTACTTTGTCTTTTGTCAGTAGCTCACGCGTTTTTTCTGCAAACAGAGGCCAGTTAGACGCAGGGTCTACAACAACAGGTTCCAGTTTCTTACCCAGCAGACCACCTTTTTTGTTCTGCTCTTCGATCATCATCAACACAGTATCTTTAAGTGTTGTTTCAGAGATCGCCATTGTGCCTGACAGAGAGTGAAGAACACCCACTTTGATGGTTTCTTCTGCCATGGCTGTAAAACTTACCAGTGACGCACCCATTGAAAGTGCAACACCTGCTGCTAATGTTTTTAGTTTCATTTTGCCCCTACCGTTCTCTCTTGGAGTAAACTTATCGTTAAATTTAGATAGCCGAAGTACTATCCAACAGAGTATTTGAGAGTCGGTTTCGGGGGTATGGGGTGATTGACGCAGACATATACGTCATTTGACGTATACGCAGCCTAAAAATTTGATTTAAAAAGATTATTCTACGGTAATGGGATGTGTAAGCTGGGTCAGAAAATCTTCTTCTTTAAGCGGTTTTGAATAGAAATAGCCCTGATAGCAATGACAGCCCAGTTTGCACAGAACATCCCTTTCCTCTACCGTTTCAACACCTTCTGCAATCACTGAAAGGTTGAGCTTTTCTGCTGTGGCAATGATGACTTCTACAATTGCAGCATCTTCTGACCCTGCTCGAATATCAGTAACAAACGAGCGGTCAATTTTCAGGATATCCAGAGGTAGGTGCTGCAGATATTTAAGCGAGGAATAACCCGTACCGAAGTCATCAATCGCGAAGGTAATGCCCCTCTGCTTAAGCAGGCTCATTTTATTTTGAGCCACTTCAAAATTATGCAGCAGCATATTCTCTGTGATTTCCAGTTCCAGCATTGAACCCGGTACGTTCCAGTGTTCAAGAGTCCGGAACACTTTGGATACAAAATCCACCTGCATAAACTGCATGGGGCTGATGTTCACCGCTAAACGACTAAAACTGTCCGGTAGGCCTTTATTGATCCAGCCAGAGAGCTTTTCAATAGCCTCTTCCAGAATCCAGTTGCCAATCTCAACGATCTGACCACTCTCTTCAGCCACCTGGATGAAAGCACCCGGCATAATCACCCGACCATCAGGGTGATTCCATCGAATAAGACTTTCAGCACCGAGCATTTCTAAATTGCTGCTGTATTGCGGTTGGAACCAGAGTTCAAACTCGCCATTATCAACCGCCTGATGTAAGCCCTTCTCAATTAATAACCGTTCCTGAGCTGAAGATTGCATCTCCTGATCAAAAAACTGGAAACCATTACGACCCAAAGATTTCGCTCGATACAGTGCTGTATCCGCCTGCCTAAGAATATCTTCCGAGTGCACACCCTCTTCAGGGAAAATGGCTAAGCCAATACTGGTACTACTATAAAGCTGCTGACCTTCAATCTCATAAGGCATCGCCAAAACTGAAAGAATGCTTTCAGACAAATGCGCAGCATGTTCTGCACATTGCTCCTCAGTTTCTGCCGATTCTGGCAACATCAGTACAAATTCATCGCCACCAAAACGCGCACAGGTCGCCTTCGCAGGAAGAACATTTTGCAAACGTTTAGACACCAGGCAGAGAATTTCATCACCAATGCCATGACCGAGAGAATCATTAATAGTTTTAAAGCGGTCGAGGTCCAGATACAGCACCACGCCATAACTGCCATTTTCTCTATGCAGATCAATGGCTGAAGTTAATCGATCGGTAAATAAACGTCGGTTTGGTAATTTGGTCAGAGGGTCAAAATAAGCCAGTTCATGAATTTGCTTTTCGGCCTCTTTACGCAGAGTAATATCTCGAGCCGTCAGCAGAATATAATCAGTATCATCAAGATTAATCCTGTTCGCCCTGACCTCAACGGGGATCACACCATGATCAGTGATAAAACCATCTTCGTAAGTTGAGACTTCATCACTGGATAACATGTTGTAAAAAGCTGTAAGCGTCTGACCTGAAAACTGCTGACTGTAATTCGATAGCATGCCTTCAATTAAATGCTCGTCAGATTTACAGAGGACTTTCTCCGCCTCATTATTCACACGGATGATTCTGGACTCCAGGTCACACAGGAACATAGCGTCGCCGGCATTATCCATTAACGAACGCGAAAAATGCTCGCTGCGAGAAAGTTCAGCAACAGATGCATTAAGTTGCAGATTTTTTTCCTGTCTGTCACGCCATAATTCTGAGAAGTCCTTAACCAAAGCCCCCAGCTCATCACTGGAAGAATAAGGTAAATTTTCACTCTGCTTATCTTTACCCAGCTGCCCGATCCAACTGGCAATATTTACTATGGGTTTGGACAGATATTTATGGAAGAACAGCAGTAAAATTAACGCGAGTACCACAGCATGTAGCACCCCTAAGGTCATATTGGCTACTGCACGGCTGGTGAAGTCGCTGGCGATGTAGACCTTATCGATATCTACGTACAAAGTGCCAGTTTTAACACTGTTTTCTATAACCAGTTTTTCTTCAACATGAGTATCAATTTTGAACTCTTCTGCCGCAAAACGAGTGAGAAAATTGTTTTCTGTTTCGGGCTCATGAAAACTCGAGGCAATAATATCGCCAAAATCATCTCTTAATTCAGCATGATAAATCGCAGGATGGCTAATCAATGCATCTGTCACTATCTGGGCAGAGGCGCCATCCAGGCGATATACGGCGGATGATGCAGCATCCTTGTGCAGGGATACAACGCGCTGCACACTCTCGATAGAACTTTTAGTTTCCTGAATAAGGTCAAGATAGATCTGTATGGCGGTCGAAATCGAGCCCAGGACAATGGCAATCAGCAGCACTGAGCGTGCTTGTTTGTAGGCAATATTATGCTTGAATTTCGAAGCCATTAACTCACCTCAAACCTACAGTAGTTTTTAGATAGCGGTGGTAAATGTCTTCGAAAACACCATTAGCTTTGATCAGCGCAAGCCCTTCATTAAAGCGTTGCGTCAAAAGCTTGTAATCTGGGTAAGCCTTACTGAAACATATATGAAAATCAGTCTTTCCCTGATCTTCGAGAAATGTTGCTTTGATTTTATTTTCCAAACCCATCACTCTTGCCTGATACTGCGTGGTTAGAAAACCGTTATAAAAGAGTTCCACATCCCTATACACTATAGCGTTAATTCCGCTGGACACATCTAAAGTTGGCAAATGAGCGATATCCGCATGCTCAAGTTCTTTCTGAATGCCCCAACCATCAACGACAGTTACAGTGTAGTTTGCAATATCCGAGAATTTTTTTAGAGACGATACCGGTGTTTCCAAAGCAGAGAAAATCACCTGTTGAGCGTTACTGATTGGATCGCTGTAATGGATATAGGTTTCTCGCCCTGGACGTTTTGAACAGGTAATAGTCCCGGCAATACGTCCGTACTCAATATTTTTAAGAATACGTTTCCATGGAGCCGTTTTCACAACTATGGGGATATCAACTGCCTCAAAAGCCGCTCTGGCAACTTCAACATCAATACCAGCTATGTCGCCTGAAGGGTGAATAATTTCATAAGGAGGATAATGAACGACATGAAACTCGATTGGAGAAGCTTCATCGGAGAGAGCGATGTGAGGGAAAGTAAATATCAGAACAGCAAGCAGAGGCAAATGTTTCATGGTTACTAAAGCCTCCTGTAATTTCCTATATCCCTAATTAGATGTCCAATATATTACATAATTATTAAAATGGTAATTATTTACAAAAACTTAGGAAATATTCCCGATTAAATATCACACAACTGCGAGTAGCCTTAACGCAACGCCAGCCGCTGCCGTTCGATTCTCCACACCTAGTTTCGGAAACAACTGTTCGAGGTGTTTATTTACAGTCCGCGGACTCATGTCCAGAATTACTGCTATTTCACGATTCGTTTTACCATTCGCAATCCAGTACAGCACTTCCGATTCCCGGTCAGTGATATTCAGGTTTGCTTTCAGAAGATCTGAACCCTGCGGCCGATTACCATCAATAAGTTTAAGTAGATAATCACCATTCTCTTGTTGAGCTACAAACTTCAGTTCAAGTGGATAGTCGCAATTCTGTAATCTCAACTGACTCTCTGCAGTTAATTGATTGAATTGTATCCATTGACTTATTTGTGACTTCATTTCGGTTTCCAGCCACTGCTGTGAAACTTCAGCGATAGCAAAAAGAGCATGAGCCTGCGGTGTCGCCCAACGAAGCGCCCCTGAATGATCGATGGTAAGCAGGTGCTGGCCACTGCTATCTAATGCAGATTGAACACTGACTGTTTGCCGGGCATTAGCCAAATGCACTTTCATTCTGGCGATCAACTCATTTGGATTGATCGGTTTGGTGAGATAATCCACTCCCCCTGCTTCCAGACCTTTTACGATATCCTGTGTTTCTGTGAGACCTGTCATAAAGATCACAGGTATATGCTTCAGCGTAGAATCTGTTTTAAGAGCCCTACAGGTTTCAAATCCATCCATATGCGGCATGATGGCATCCATTAGAATGATGTCTGGACGAATTCTGGAAGCGATCGTCAGGGCCTGCCTCCCTTCCAGAGCGACCAGCACATCCATACCTGCATCTTCTAACGCATCATTGATCAGACTCAACGCATCCGGGGAGTCATCCACTACCAACACTATTTCTTTCCCTAACCCTGGATTCATGCTGAATTTGCCTCAATATGTTGCGCTAGTTTTTCAAACTGAAATGCGTGACTTAATTGTTGTAGATAGCTGAAGCTTTCTTCGCTTAACAATTGCTCAGTCTCGATCTGATCAAGAATATTGTTCACACCTTTCTGATAACCCATTTCCGCATAAGCTTTAAGCTCAAGTAAAAGACTGTGTTTGGGTAAAACGGAATCTTTCAGTTGTACATCAGAGTCCAACTTTTCACCCAGATCAGCTTTATGAATCACTGCAGAATCATTTCGGCTAATCCAGTTCAGATCAAGATAAGCGCCCACCTTTTCCAGTAATAGTTGGTTGCTAACCGGCTTCACCAGATAATCGTCATAATCTTCCTGATATTCTGGCTTCTGGTTATATTCTTTTGCATCAGCAGAAAGCATTAGAATCGGAGCAGAAATTCCGTTTTCTCTTAGTTGACTGGCTAATTCCAAACCACTCATACCCGGCATGGAAATATCCAGAATAAACAAGTCCGGATGCACTGCCTCAACTAAAGCAAGACAACTTAAGCCATCATGGGCTTCAACTACTTTGAAACCCAAAGGCGAAAGCAGATCAGAGAGCAAGCCACGTAGGACCGGATCATCATCCACAATACATATCGTGCGCTGATAACCTGAATAACCAATTATGGTCTGCTTGCTTGTTTCCTCGACCGTCGCCGCATCCAGCCAAGGCAGCATCATGCTGACTTTGAACTCAGTGCCTATGCCTGCCTGACTGTTAACCTGAAGGTCTCCACCCATAATTTCCGTTAGCAGCTTAACGATAGTAAGCCCCAGACCTGTGCCTGGAAGGTTGGCTGTTTCTTTATTTCTTACCCGTTCAAAGGGATCAAAAATGCGCTTCAGGTTAGCGTCATCAATGCCTGGGCCAGTGTCTTTTATTCTGAATTCCGCCACCTGATTTCTGTACCGGATCTCAAAATCGATCTCCCCTTCTTGGGTGTATTTAACGGCATTCGATAGTAAGTTTATTAAGATCTGACGCAAACGCTTCTCATCAGTCATGACAAGATCCGGCAAGGGGTCATGAATCTGACAATGTAATTTCAGATGTTTCTTCTCAGCCTCAACACTAAACATCTGAGATAGCTGATCAATCAATTCCGGAAGCTTTACCTGATTGCGGTAGATATCCAGCCTGCCCGCTTCAATCTTGGAGATATCCAGTAAACCTTCAATAAGATCCGTAAGGTACTGACCACTGCGGTGAATAATTTTAAGGCCACGCTTGTGCTCATCCGCTACCTCTTCTTTGTCACCCAGCAATTGAGCATATCCAAGAATCGACTGCAAAGGCGTTCTCAGCTCGTGACTGATACCGGTGAGGTAACGGCTTTTTGCTTCATTTGCTCGCTCAGCAAATTCTTTTGCTTCCTGTAACTCGCGGTCCGTTTGTTCGTGGGCTTCTATCTCACGGGTCAGTTTTAAACTCTGCCGGTTAGACTCTTTTTGTGCGGTAATCCGGCTTTCATGCGCTAAAAGAAATAACCAGCACACCACCCAGGAAGCGATTGAAAGCGTGATAAAGATGGCAATAAACGTTCGCTCCAGCAGTAACTGTTCTGCAGCAGTTACAGCCGACATCTGGCTGTTAATCAACATCAACAACCCTGCCAACAACAGGTTCACACTCAGCACCGTTGCAATAAAGCGCCCCAACCGGGAGTAGATCGCTCGCACAGTTTTGGCTGGCAATACCCCATAGAGCCATCGCAGAAAACGATGAGAGAGCCCCATCTTCGGTTTACAGCTATCCAGACAACGAACATCCAATGAGCAACACAACGAACAGATAGGCTGCTGATAAGCCGGACAATAACTCATATCCTCCTGCTCCCAGCTGTTCTGGCAAATACCACACTGGATATCAACTCGGCCTGCTGGATGGGGAGGTTCAACCTCAGTGAACAGTTTTAACTCATGTGACTGACGCGCCAGATAAAACTTACCACCGGTTAATAAAGCAATTATTGGAACACAGATGAAAGTACAGGCCAGGGTTATAAAATGACAAAGATGTTTTGCTTCTTCGCCATAAAAACCCATAAACGCTGTGAGTCCCACCACAGTAGATATGAGCATTGAGCCAGTACCCACCGGGTTTATGTCATACAGATGAGCCCTTTTAAATTCCACATAGGAAGGGCTTAAACCAAGTGGTTTATTAACCATAAGATCTGCCGAAAGCGAGCCCAACCAACTCACCGCCAAAATAGCAAAGCTACCAAGAATCGCTTCAAGGGCCTGATAGATGCCCAACTCCATCAGAATCAAAGCAATGGTCACATTAAATACTAACCAGACCACCCTACCCGGATGACTGTGGGTAAGCCGCGAGAAGAAGTTTGACCAGGCAATGGAACCGGCATACGCATTAGTTACATTGATTTTCATCTGGCAGAGAATCACCATCACCGCAGCCAGAATCAAAGAAATAGCAGGAGATCCCGTTAGCAACTGAAATACATGCTGGTACATATAGGTTGGGTCAGTTGCCTGATCAAAAGGTACAAGACTGTCAAACGCAAGATAAGCCAGGAAAGAACCCAGAAGCATCTTAATAAATCCTATCCATACCCAACCCGGACCAGAAAGCGTCAACCAAAACCACCACTGGCGCTTATTTGTTTCCGTTTTGGGAGGCATAAACCGGAGATAGTCAGCCTGTTCACCGATTTGAGCCATCAGCGCAAACAACACAGATGCAGCAGAACCAAACAATACCCAGTTAAATTCATTACTGTGCTGTAAGCCCTCCACCGAAAAGTTCTGCCAGTCATCCAGACGTTCAAATTCAAAATAAACAATAACCACCAGTGCTGCGATCTGCAGGGCCAACCAGATGAATTGAGTCCCTACCTGAAACTTACTGATCGCCGTAATACCGTGGGTCACTATAGGAATGACCGCCACCGCACAGAGCAAATACCCAATAAAAAGAGGTATTCCAAACAGAGCATGAATAGCGGAGGCAAGTATGGCAGCCTCTATGGCAAAAAAGATAAAGGTGAAGGAGGCATATATCAGGGATGTAATGGTTGACCCCAGATAACCAAACCCCGCACCCCGTGTAAGTAAATCAATATCTAGTCCATGCTTTGCACAGTAATAGGCGATGGGAAAACCGGTGATGAACAGTACAATGCATACAGACAGCATTGCCCAGAAAGTATTGGTAAAACCATATGTCAGGGTAACCGCAGCCGCCAACCCCTCAAGCGCTAGAAATGAGCTCGCCCCCAAGGCCGTCATACCGACCCGGGAAATACTCATACGCCTTCCCTTTACCGCAGTAAAGCGCAGTGCATAATCCTCAAGCGTCTGATCTGCAACCCATTTGTTGTAGTGACGACGCTCTTTGAATATTCGTTGAGAAGCAGTCATTTAACCCCATAAAAGCACTCAATGGATGCGCACAACGCACCATAAAAGAGCATGAAGAAATAATTTAAAAAGCCGCACAACCCATATAGGCATTAACTTTCAAAGAGTTATATCAGAGTTCCGGCTTTATAATTAACTATGCTTCTTAAATGTGCACACATCATGCCACTGGTGCTTTTTGATATAGAGACGGGATAAAATACACTTACTCAGTTATCCATGAGGGAAAACTTAGAAGTTTTCTTAAAGGCCTGCCAATGCTCTTCTACCGCCTTGGCTTCTTCCATAATCCAATGGGTAAATGCCATCACCTTTGGCCGATCAAAATTAGCTTCTGGCGCTACCAGATAGTTAGCATAGGGCGAATTCCAATAACACTTAAGCGGGCAAACCAAGTGACCGCGTTCAATATATTCATACACCAGACTATACCGAACCGGGGCCACACCTTGACCATTCAACGCCGCATCCACCTGAAGACTGGAATCGAGTAACTGTAGAACAACCTGGTTTTTACCACCCATCTCCCGCATAAACCCCGCATTAACCTGTTTCAATTCTGGTGAGTCATCAATCAAAAGGGGCAATCCAGAAAGATCTACTTCTCTTCCTTCTTTATCTTGCAAAAGATCGGGATGGCATACCGAAACGATGTAGTCCTCTGTCAGGATTTTCTCCATCAGTTGCGTTTTGCCACCCTCTGCAAAACGAATCGCAAGGTCCTGACTATCATCCAAAAAATCGTGTAGATCGCAGGATGTAGAAACCAGGCAGCTGAACTCGGGATAGGTCTGCTGAAATGAACCCAGTCTGGGAATCAACCACCGTGCAGCAAATGAAGGGAGCGAAGTAATCTTAAGTTGATTCGGAGATGGGTCTACCGAAAGCGCCCTACCTCCCTCCTCAATCGCCTTAAACGCCTGTTGGATATATGGCAACAGAGAAGCGCCATCAGGAGATAAACGCACCTCGCGATTCAGACGAATAAACAGCGGCTTGGCAAAGTAGTCTTCCAGCAAACGGATCTGCTGGCTGACTGCGGCCTGAGTCACAAACAACTTTTCAGCCGCCACTTTAAAACTGCCATGCTCAGCAGCCAACAAAAATACACGCTACGCTTTAAGAGGAGGTAATCGATCCATGTCACTTAAGTTTTATTTAACTGAATAGAAATTTATATCGTTTGTCACTATAGCAATACAGCGCCAATAATACCCATAAATTAATACATGAAGGAGGATAGAAAGATGAGCACTCAAGTCTACGAAAGCTACCAGCCATCAAAAGAGATAAGAAATAATTATCGCCTTCCAACTATTAATTGGGACAAATTCGCGCACATTCTGGCTCAATGGCAGCAAAACTATCGCACTCGAAAAGCTCTTGCGGAGCTCAGTGATGAACAACTGAAGGATATTGGTTTAAAACGAGAACAGGCTCATGCGGAAGCCAGTAAACCATTTTGGAATTAATTCAAAAAGAGCAAGGGAAGCAGTAGGTGCTTACCTTGCTCCATATCTATTCTGGAGGATTGGGGTTCAAAATATTTGAGGTGGTACTCAATGTGAAATTATTCTGAAAAAAAATAACGTCCTTACTCTGCGTATCCAAACCTGCGCAGTTATTCGTTCCGCAACTAATAACAACTACTGATGATTCGTATCCCTCAAAACTGATTAACCTATAGTTATCAAAATCACTTTTCTCTACGTTGTCGAGAAACTTAAGAGCACTGTTTTTCCCCTGGCGCTCAGCATAGAGAAGAGACACAAAAATAAATGTACAAATTGCTGTAAAAACTAGAAACTTTTTAAAACCTTTTAATAACGCGGCTTCAGGTTTACTGATCGCTGAAATTTTCGCCCAAATCCTTCTGATTCGGACCAGCTTTCTCTTCGCAGAGAACGAGCTACGCAGATATGAATCAAAAACAACCACACCTAAATACAAAAACGCAAACGCAATAAATACCCAAAAGATTGTCTGTAAAACGGGAATCAAAATCACAAACAATGCGTTATATAGAATCTGATGTGAGTTACGGGTTATAAATCCCTCTTCAACACCTATCGTAAATAAATACGCGTTGTGATTAGCAATGCTCAAGGCATACAGAAACCCCGTAATCAAAGCCAGGCTCAGAGCACTTTCGATTACTCTATTCATAAAAATCCCTTTTCAATAACCAAAACCACTAATGATCCCGTAAGGAGTTAGGATACAACAGTGTGAACTAAGCACCATTGCTTAATGGAGACCTCATCAGAGGTAACTGACATTAGTTGTAGCTAGAAAGCCATTCTAGTTGGGGGAAGTAAACTTTCTCTAAGGCAGATTAAACCCTGTACTCTTTTTTTAAAATGGACTCAACTCCATTATGTATCTACAGCTTCATACAAATCAGAAACAGCGCCGCTTTTCGATTTGCCTTCCACTTCAGCTCAACCTCGAATCCGGTTTGTTGTAATTGATTGAGAAATTGTTGCTCACTGAAGCAGTTAACAAATGGTATTAATCGTAGGTTATAGGCAACAGGCGCGATATAGCGGAAAAACCAGATCATATCGTTGATACACGCAGTACTGGAAACCAGATAACCACCCGGCTTTAATTGTTTGAAGAGCAGATTCAGTGCGCTTTCCAGATCTGGCAGCAGGTGAAGTATGCTGTGCGCCATGATCAGATCATACTGCTTAGAATGCTGACTTAACTCTTCAAACGCTTCACACTTAAACTGAACATTACTGATCTGCTGCTCAAGCATTTTCTTCTGAGCAATTTCAATCATCTGTTCAGAAAAATCCGTGGCTACTATCGATCGCACACTAGGTGCGTGAATCAGCGCAGTTGTACCTGTTCCACAGCCCACTTCCAGTACGTCCATATCCGGTTTCAGGTATTTCTGCGTCAACTGAAGTTTGTGTTGATACGCAGCCTCATCCGAAACGGGTTTAGCCGCATATTTTTTTGCGATGCGGTTCCAGAATCTGGGCGTTGGTTTCATTATTTCCTCTTTATTCGCAACCAGTGAAGACTTTAATTACTATACCTATCATTAGTGCATATAAAACACCCGAAACCGCATTCTATATATGCATATTTGTATAGATTAAAACTAAGAAGATCTGATATGAACTGGCGCTCAATACAATTTGACTGGAACCGCGCACGAGCTTTTCTGGTGACAGCGGAAGAAGGCTCATATTCTGCTGCCGCTAAAGCTCTGGGTATGTCTCAACCCACTCTGGGACGCCAGGTATCGGCTTTGGAAAAAGAGCTGGGTGTAGCCCTGTTTGAGAAGGTTGGCAAAGGCCTCAGCTTAACCCCTTCTGGGCAGGAGTTATTGGAGCATGTGCGCCAGATGGCCAATGCTGCCAGCGACTTTTCACTGGCAGCGACCGGGCAATCCCACTCTATTGAGGGCTCTATTTGTATCTCGGCTTCTGAAGCAATGGCCGCTTATGTGTTGGCGCCATTGATGAAGAAGTTACGTTTACATGCGCCGGGCTTACAAGTGGAAATTATTGCCTCTAATGAGGCCAGTGACCTGCGTAAACGCGAAGCTGATATTGCAATTCGGAACTTTGAGCCTGATCACGCAGAGCTCATCGCTCGAAAACTTGAAAATGCTCGTGCCCACCTCTACGCAACTCCGGACTATATCCAAAAGTTACCTAAACCTGTTAATAAGGAAGCTCTTCAGTCCGCGGATTTTGTAGGGTTCACCAATAACGTTCCAATCATAGAAGCATTACAGCACGTAGCTATTCCGATCACGGAAAGCAATTTCCCCTTAATTACCGAAAGTCATCTCGTCCACTGGGAAATCGTCAAATCTGGAGCGGCTATCGGCATTATGTCTGAATTGATTGGCGACCAGGAACCTTCGGTTGAACGTGTGTTACCCGAAATGGAACCCTTTATTTTTGAAACCTGGCTTGTAGTTCACCGAGAGGTACGCACTAATCGTAAGGTAAGGCTGGTTTTTGATTTTCTTATTGAGGAGTTTAAGGCTCTTTCTTTAGCAAAATAAACGGGCCAGTTTCAAACTGGCCCGTAGTCATTTCTAAGCTACCTGCTTAACTTTGAGCTTACGCCCGCCTCTTTTCTCTACGATTAACGGTACACACTGTTTATCGTCATCGTAGATAACCACGCAGTCCAGGCACTGGAAGCATTCGTTGTAGTCAATTTTCCCACTGGGTTCGATTGCCTGATATTCACATTTTTTATTGCACAACTGGCAAGGTGAACCACACTCCTCACGGCGAGGTAACCATTTGTAGAAACGCAGTTTCCCAAGCACTGCCATGCCTGCTCCCAGTGGACAGATATATCGACAGTAACCTTTGTAGACAAACAAACTCAGGGCTAACAGCAACACTGCCCAGAGCACAAATGGCCATGAGCGATCAAAGATCAGGGTGATGCTGGTTTTGAAAGGCTCGATCTCTACAACAGAGCCAGTAAGTGGTACAGAAACTACTGCCACCACCAGAATAAACAGCAGGACCAGATACTTGAGCCATTTCAGGCATGCATCGAGTTTCGCGGATATTTTCAGCTGGGGAAGTTTGGCAAAGGCCATGACTTTACCGATCAGCTCCTGCAAGGCCCCAAACGGACAGAGCCAGCCACAAAAGGTACCACGGCCCCAGAAGAAGAAGGTTAAACCGACATAGGCCCAGATAATCACTGTCATTGGATCATAGAAGAAAAACTCCAGGCTACGACCTGCCAGCCAGGCTTGCAGAATACCGGTGATGTTCACGATTGAGAGCTGGCCTTGTGCATACCATCCGATAAACACCAACGTATAAAGCAGATACAGGGGTCTGAACCATTTCAGGTGTTGCTGACCTTTTGTCAGTAGGCGGTAACGAATTAACACCACTGTCAGCACTGTTAAACCGAGCAGCAGAATAATGATATCTGTGGTGCGGTCTGCCCAAAGGCTGTGCCAGGTTTTATTGTCTGATTCTGCTTCGATGTAGTAGTCATCTGGCATCGTCGTTTTAACATCAAATGATTTATTGATGTTTTCTGGGAACAAAATACCTTTCTGGCGGTTTACATGCAGTTCAAATTCAGCGGGGTAAGCAGGGTCCAAACCTGACTGAGCTAATACATGAAAGGCTTTCCATTCATATTCCTGCAGCGCTTCAGGGAGTTTTAACTGATACTGCAGATCAAACAGATCCAGCCGGTCGCTGAGGTCAAAGTCACGTATCTCGATAGGCAGTTCAGCCTGTTGCAAACTCAGTCGCTCAGGAATTTTGCCACGGACAAAGTCCTCACCCACAAATGAGTATCGCCCCTGACCCAGAAACAGAATCACCTGATCATGCTGGCTTATGCTCTCATTAAGATACTCCCAGGCTTGTGGCAGCATAAGGTTGCGACCTACCGCGGGAACAGTGAGGTTGGCGACATACAGCTCTATAAATGTATCCTGTGGGGATTCCAGCGCTTCCTCATCAAGCCCTTCACCTGCGGTTCCTACAAATTCTTTTTCTACTTCAGCATTAGTGAATTTGAAACGCTGGATCAAACCCTCTTCAACCAGTTCGTCCCAAGTCATGGGTTCAAACTTTTCCATATCCAGACGCGCAATAAGATCCGGATCACGGCCTTTGGCAAAACCCAGCTTTTCACGTGCAACTTTTAAGGAGGATGCCAGTAGCGACTGGTTAAAGATACGCACTGAAGCGGTAGCTTTAGTTACACCATCAATATATGCATTGGCCGTATTTGCCGTACCTTTGGCTGGCTTTGCGTTGATCTTGATATTCTGTAGCAGAGAAATGCCTTTATATTGTTTGGCAAAGTCGATTAGGGGTTTCTCTCCCAAACCTTCCAGAAATACCGGCTCATGGTGGGATAACACCCGGACATCGATGAAGGTTCCGTTGGGGTCGATTGCCACCAGCAGGTTGTAGGGAATACCGGCAAAACCAGGCACAGCAGCCAGATCTACAGATTCAAAGGCATAGGCCACTAAAGGGGTCTCTGTAGAAATTTGCTGATACAAAGGCCAGATGGGTAGATCCGGGTCTTTATCCCCCACGATATAAGGAGACGGGAAGGCTTTGATTATGTCCTCTTTGGACATAACCCCGGCATGAAGTGCTGTAGATAGCATAAGTACCCACAGACACAAA
Organism: Neptuniibacter sp.; assembly: GCA_049596335.1. Lineage (GTDB taxonomy): Bacteria > Pseudomonadota > Gammaproteobacteria > Pseudomonadales > Balneatricaceae > Neptuniibacter. The sequence goes on along the minus strand of JBMYLM010000002.1, from coordinate 66,312 downwards.
AATGAAATTGCACTCTTAAATAACGCAGCAAAACTGTTTTTCTTACTGAACATGGCTTTTGTTCTAATTTTTATAATTTTGGTAATGCTATCGGTTCGCTTTTTCGACCAGAAGTATATTTATGACCTGTTATATGGGGTCTTAAGTACAGTGTCAGGGCACGAAAACCGGTGCTAATGTGGACCGGTTGCTGTGCCCTGCTGCAAAGATCTTTTATGCACCTGCTGTGGATGGATCGATCTGGTTTTTTACCTCTGAAATAGAGTTCGCCGGAAACCCACTGCGCTCGGCATGCTCATGGATCAATTCTGCAGTTGCGCATTCGTAAACACAGAACGTTTTATCGCCTGCAACATAGCTGTGCTGCCAGTGGATATCTTTATCTTCAGCCTGCATAGCTGAGAGTACAGCGTTGGACTTTTCAGCCGCAGCACTCAGGCTTGCCTGATCTGCTTCACCAATATTTGGAAGGTCTCGTTCGATAATAAATTTAGGCATGGGTTGTTGCTCCTAGTGTTGTTGTTATTCAGAGGCGATTGCCAGCTTCGAATCCTAAAACCCTTGGACTGCAAAAGATGCTATGAAATCCGTAGTGAGCAACTACGGAAAATGTAGTTAATAAGAATAAAGATGGCTTACTTACAATTTTGCCCAGTGGCTAAAGCTTCAGAACTGCTTTGTGAGAAGTGGACATTTCTGATCATCCGCGAACTTCTGGTTGGCGGTAAGCGTTTCAACGATTTTCAGCGCGGCCTGGCAGCCATATCTCCCACTGTGCTGACAAAACGACTGAATGAACTAACAGATAACGGCCTGGTAATCCGAAGAAAAATTCAGGGCCAGCGCGGCTACGAATACTTCCTGTCTGAGCAGGGAAAAGAACTGGCTCCAATTATCCAGCAAATCGGTGAATGGGGTATGCGTTGGACTCGTGGCCAGATAGACGATTCAGAGCTGGATATCGAGCTGCTGATGCTTTATCTGGAACGCAGTATTGATAGCGATAAACTCCCCGGAAATGAAACCACTCTCTGCTTTAATTTCAGTGATCGCCAACAGCTTTCTAAATGGTGGATTATGATTAGTGATGCAGGAATTGATGTCTGCACTGTTGATCCTGGGAAAGAGGTAGATATCTGGTTTAATACAGACCTGCGTACCATGATCGAAATATGGATGGGCGATATGAGTTATAAAGCCGCTATCCGGGATAAGAAACTGCAGCTTATAGGGCCAGCCGCCCTGACTGGCAATATTACAAGCTGGATGGCAAACAGTACTTTTGCTGATATACCCCCAGCAAATGAGATTTGATTTTCAACTAAAACTGACAAGCCAAAAACAGATTTCGCAGCTCAAATAAACCAAAAGTTATTCATTAAAACTTTAATAAACTTATTCTTTTAAAATCAGTTTTCCCGCGCTAGATTTTATCTATCAGCACTAAGAGATAGCTACGAATGCATCACAAAAAGCGCGGGACATTACAATCTGTATTACTGCAACTGGTACTATCTGTATTGCTGGCTTTCAGCACCCAGTTACCCGCCAAAACCTTCTTTATGCAGGAAGAAAAACCAGCAGAAAGTTACTTTAGCAATGATGATATTCGTTCTGAAGAAATCACTGGTAAGAATCAAACTAAAGCCAAAGATTACAGCAGCAAACATCGCCTGGTAACGGACTACCTTAATAGTAAAAATGACCCTATCGCTGCTGATGCCCGCTGGGACACGGAGAAAATCATTCGTGTTGGGGTAATACGCCGATCACAAGGTAATCTGGATTACGCGTATAACGTTTGTAAATTGATCATTGCATCAAAGCTCAAACCACAAGGCATGACAGTCAGAATTATCTACCTGCCAAGCCTGGTTGCGTTTGATCGCCTAGAAACCCTGATTGAATACGAATGCGCTAAAGAAAATTAAGCCTTGAGATGTTAAGAAGTTATCCGGCTTCGAATTCTTCCAGTACTTCTTTCGCCGCCCGAAACGCTTCCTGAGCAGCTGGTGCTCCGCAGTAAACAATGGAATGCAGCAATACTTCTTTTATCTCGTCTGGCGTGCAGCCATTATTCAATGCGCCACGAACATGGCCTTTCAATTCAGTGGGTGCTTTCAGTGCAGCGAGCATCGCAATTGTGACTAATGAGCGAGTGCTCCGTGGTAAGCCTTCTCTCTGCCAGGTACTGCCCCAGGCATGCTCGTTAATCCAATCCTGCAAGTCCTGAGTTGTTTCATTGGTGTTATCGATCGCCTTTTGGACAAAAGCTTCACCCATTACCTCAGTACGGACTTTTAAGCCGTTTTCGTAATCTTCTTTTGACACTCAATTCTCCTAAATACTTCTAGTTCTGCAACCCACTGTTTACCAGATAGTTCGACTACCATCCTGATTAATATCAGAAGTAAGGAAGGACTCTTCAAGATGTTTTATAAATGCAGCCAACTTGGCAGAACGGCTGATTTTCTGTAGATAAACGGCGTAGATATCGGCTGGAGGGGTTTCATAATCAGGAAGAATTAAGACCAGTTCCCCGCTTCTGATATGCTGTGCAAGATCCCATTCGGCTCGCATTAGAATGCCGTGCCCATCCAGTGCCCAACGCAATGCAACAGCACCGTCGTTGGTTACAAATTTACTGTTCACCTTCACCGTGTCGGTCTTATCTTTGCGCCTCAATCTCCAGGTACCAAATTCAGACTCGTTTTGCTTGATAACAATACAGCTATGACCACTTAGGTCAGATGCTGTCGTTGGAATACCATGTTTTTCCAGATACTTAGGTGACGCACATATTAGCCTGCGGTTAGATGCAATATGCCTCGCCAATAACCGCGAATCGGGGATTTCCCCAAACCGAATCTGCACATCAAAAGCATTTTCGGCCAGGCTAATGGGGCGATCAGTAAGCTCCAGTTGCAGATCAATATCGGGATAAAGTGCTGCAAATTCTGACATGATGGGTGATATGTAATTACGCCCAAAACCCAGCGGCGCATTCACACGCAACAGACCTTTCGGACTTGAAATGCTGCTGGTGATCATCGCTTCCACTTCTGCGACATCATTAACAATGCGCTTAGCGTGTTCCAGATAGATCTCCCCTTCGTTGGTGAGAGATATCTTCCGGGTGGTACGGTTCAGCAACTTAACTCCTAAGCGATCTTCCAGCTTAGTCAATCGCTTAGTTACTGCTGAAGGTGTCAAATCCATCTCTCTGGCCGTTGCCGCCAGGCTTTTCATTTCTACCAATAGCACAAAGAAGTTCAGCTCAGATATCGAGTCCATTATTAACCTCTGGGAAATAATGTTTTGAATTCTAGTCCATACATCGACTGATTTTCAGTATTACTATGAATTTGCAACTTCGAGCACGCTTTTTAGAGCAAACAGGAGATGTGAATATCCGCTGCAACGGTCTCATTTTCATCCCGCTCTATATACAACGCCAATTCTAAATTTGCCGCAAGCAGATTTAATAAGAATAAGAGAAACGATTTATGAGCAATGAATCGCAAGTTCAGTACATGTCCGATGTGATGGCCAAATTTACCAGCTACATTGGTAAGCGCCTGCCCACCGATGTAACTGAGAAGCAAAAAGAGCTGAGGGAGAAAGAAGAAAACCCTCTGGCGATCAAAATCTACGATGCTATGGCAGTGAATCAGGATCAGGCAGACAAGCTGGATCGCCCAAGCTGCCAGGACACAGGTGTAATCCAATACTTCATCACTGCAGGTTCTTCATTTCCTCTACTGGGCGAACTGGAAGAGATCATGATGAATGCCACGTCTGGTGCGACTAAGGATGGACCTCTTCGTCACAATGCAGTTGAAACCTTTGTCGAGAAAAATACCGGGACAAATACAGGCTCTAAGATTCCGTGGCTTGACTGGGATATTGTTCCTGGTGACGACTCTGTCACCATCGATGTGTACATGGCAGGTGGCGGTTGTACCCTTCCGGGTGCAGCGAAAGTACTGATGCCAGGCCAGGGCTATGAAGGTGTCGCGGAATTTGTTTTTGATGTCATTACATCCCGCGGTATCAACGCCTGCCCTCCTCTCTTAGTGGGTGTCGGTGTTTCCACATCTGCAGAAACTGCAGCACGTCTGTCCAAGAAAGCACTGATGCGTCCGGTTGAGTCTGAAAGCCCGATCGAGAATGCCGCCAAAATGGAAAAACTGCTGACGGATGCCTTGAATGAAGTAGGCATTGGCCCTCAGGGCCTGAGTGGCGGTTCCAGTGTTATGGGAGTGAATATCGAATCTTCAGCACGCCACCCATCCACTATTGGTGTCGCTGTTTCCACAGGTTGCTGGTCACACCGCCGTGGCCGTATCAAATTCAATTCAGATCTCAGTTACGAAATCATCTCGCACAAAGGAGTAACACTGTGAAGAAAGTTTTATCTACTCCTATCAAAGATGAGGACCTGGAATCCCTCAATGTCGGTGACATCGTGTACCTGACAGGACATATCGTTACCTGCAGGGATGTTGCTCACCGCCGTCTAATCGAACACAAACGAGAACTACCCGTTGACCTCAAAGGTGGCGCAATTTTCCATGCAGGCCCAATTGTGCGTGAAAAAGAAGGTGGTGAGTTTGAGATGGTTTCAATTGGTCCAACCACCAGCATGCGTATGGAGAAGTTCGAGAAAGAGTTTATCGAACAGACCGGTGTAAAGCTGATCGTCGGTAAAGGCGGTATGGGTCCAAATACCGTTGAAGGCTGCCAAAAGCACAAAGCTGTTCACGCTGTGTTCCCGGGCGGTTGTGCTGTACTGGCTGCAACCATGGTTGAGGAGATCGAAGGGGCAGAATGGCGTGACCTGGGCATGCCTGAGACGCTTTGGATTAACCGGGTCACCGAGTTCGGTCCATTGATCATATCCATCGACACCAAGGGCAACAATGTGTTCGAGCAAAAGAAAGCGATCTACAACGAACGCAAAAAACCTCTGCTTGAAAAGATCAAAAAAGAACTCTCATTTATCAAGTAATTCCACATGCACTCAATGCAAACCCGCATTGAATGCATGGAAATAGAACATTTACTTCCAGGAAACATTCCTGACTATAAAAAAATGTAATCTAAACCTTCATGCAAATTTGCATAAGTGCTGATAAAAAAAATAACAGGAGCAAAACATGAAAAAATTCACTAAGGCCCTGGCTATCGCCGCTGCAACTCTGGCTGTTTCAACTGGAGCAATGGCTGCTGATTATCCTGCCAAATCCGTTTCCTACGTGGTGCCGTTTGGTCCAGGTGGTGAATCCGATATCACTGCGCGCTTACAACAGAAATACTTTCAGGACCAATATGGTGAAACCATGGTTGTCACCAACAAACCTGGTGGCGGTGGGGCTGTAGCCTGGGCACAACTGAACAAACTCAAAAATGATGGTTACACCATCATGGGCATGAATTTACCCCACATTATTCTCAAACCTCGCCAGAAAGATGTGGGCTTTGAAACTGAAGCAATCGATTCAGTTTATATATTCCAGCACACTCCAGATGCACTTGCAGTCAGTAAAGACAGCCCTTTCAAAACACTTCAGGATCTGATCGATTTCGCGAAAAAGAATCCAGGTGAAGTCACTCTGTCTGGCTCTGGTAAAGGCAGTGCTAACCATCTTCTTCAGGTAATGCTGAACAAAGAAGCTGGCATCAAAACAACTTATGTCGCAATGAAAGGGACCGCTGCAGCGATCAACTCTGCCGTAGCAGGTCACGTTACCGCTTCTGCCACTTACAGTACTATGGGCGCCAAAAACGAAGACTCTATCCGCCTGCTTGCGATTGGCACCGACGAGCGTGTAGCACGTTTCCCTGATGTACCTACCTTCAAAGAGCTGGGTTACAACATTTCCGGGGGTGGTGCCTTCCGTGGTGTAGCTGTACCTCAAGGAACACCTGATGATGTTCGTATGAAGATCTCTGAGATCATGAACACTCTGAACACAAACCCTGAGTTTGTTCAGAAAATGGAAAGCCTTGGCTTCACACTGTTGAATGTACCCGCGACAGAAACAAAGCAGTTTATAAAGGATAAAACTGATCATTTCGTCTCTCAGGCGAAAATCGCAGGAATCATCAAGTAAGTTCTATTCCTGAGAAGGTGATGTCATGTTCGGTTTTGAATATTTGATTGATGCTTTAAGTCCGCTCAATGTCGGACTGGCATTACTGGGAGTGATCGCTGGAACCGTAGTTGGAGCATTACCAGGACTGACAGCCACTATGGCTGTCGCTATCCTGGTACCAATTACCTTTACCCTGTCTCCCGCAGCGGCGCTCATTGTAATGGGCGCAGTTTATACCGGTGCGATTTATGGCGGTGCGTATTCCGCAATACTGCTGAAAACACCGGGTACTCCTTCCGCCATAGCCACAACTTTTGACGGCTACCCCATGGCAAAACGTGGTGATGGTAACCTCGCCATCAGCATCGCGTGTATCGCGAGTGTTGTGGGCGGCATTATTGGTGCGTTTGCACTGTTAACCATCTCTCCTTATCTGGCTGATGCGGCTCTGGCTTTTGGTCCGGCAGAGTATTTCTGGCTCGCGGTGCTGGGCTTAACCCTGATCGCCGCGTTATCTAAAGGCAACCTTTTGAAAGGTATTGCTGCTGGCTGCTTCGGCTTACTGCTGTCCACTATTGGTGTAGCAGAGATCAGTGCAGATGTAGCTTCACATTTGGTGTGGATACACTATTGGGTGGCATCGCCATTATCCCGGCATTAATAGGGCTTTACTGTATTCCGGTTTTAATCGACCTGATTGCTACGCCTGAAAAACACCTGAATGTCACTGGTAACTCGTCTGGATTCCGCTTGGGCGAGGCTTGCATCAATGTGCTTAAAAAGCCCGTTAATGTTATTCGCAGCTCTGTGATAGGTACTGTGGTGGGTATTCTACCCGGCGCTGGCGGTTCAATCGCAAGTCTGGTCTCTTATGCGGAAGCACGCAGAACATCAAAGAACCAGGACTCGTTTGGTAAAGGTAACCCTGAGGGCATTGTTGCCACTGAATCTGCTAACAACGCCACAGTAGGAGGGGGTCTAGTGCCTACCTTTGTTCTGGGGATTCCGGGTACACCTCCGGATGCCATTATTCTGGGTGCTCTGATGATTCAGGGATTAAAACCAGGCCCTGCGCTGTATACGGACCAACCTGACGTGGTTTACACCTTTGTTTGGGGCCTTGTTCTTGCCACCATACTGATGCTGCCTACAGGTCTGGTTATTGGACGCTACGCTTACCGGGCAATCATCTCGGTACCTAAAGCGTTTCTGGTACCTTCGGTTGCCGTTATGACCATGATCGGTACCTATGCGGTTCGAAACAGTGTTTCAGACATGGTGGTGATGCTGGTTCTGGGCGTCGCGGGCTGGGTACTTAACCGCTATGGTTTTTCTCAGTCATCCATCGTACTGGGCCTGATTCTGGGACGTATAGCTGAACAAGGGTTTGTACAAACCTGGATTATCGGCACAGCTAAGGGCAATCCCGTTGCCGAACTGGTCAGCCGTCCTATTTCAATGGGAATAATTGCCTTCATTCTGCTCTCCTTTGCATACCCATTGATTGCGAAGTGTATTAAGCAACGCCGGGGGGTGAGTTATGCAAACTAATTCAGCTGCTACAAGAGATATAGGAAGCATTATATGCACAATTGCTCTGATTGTGGTTGGGGTTCTGTTCTATTACGACACCACAACAATGACAGATTCAGATTCTTATGTGTTTCCACGCGCCATCATTTTTATGTTACTGATCATCGCGTTGATCCGGGTAGTGCAGGATGTGATCGCACCGTCAAAAGTGGTTAAGGAACACTTAAATAGCAACTATATCCGCAGTATTTTACTGGTCGTCACTATGGGGATCTCAATTTCTCTGATTTCTCATTTTGGATTTCTCGTTGCAATTCTCGTGGCCTATTTCTCAATCATGTATCTGGCTATGTATGAGCAATGGACCCACCAGCGCAAATGGGCTTACCCGGTTGTCGCAGCGATTGTTGTAACCAGTTTATATCTTCTGTTTGTACACGCTTTTAGTGTGCAATTCCCTGAAGGCTCACTCTTCGAGTAAGAGGTCTACTGTTTGTCAGCCAGGCATCCCTGGCTGACCTTTTTCTTTCGGTAACGTTAGAAAGAACAGTCTGATTAACAGGAAATTAGAATGAAAACGTTAAATATTGCAGTAATCCCAGGTGATGGTATTGGTAAGGAAGTTATGCCTGAGGGGATCAAGGTTTTGGAGACTGCGGGTGAAAAGTTTGGTGTTCGTTTTAACTGGACACAGTTTGACTGGTCCTGTGAACGTTATCACCAAACCGGCTCGATGATGCCAGAAGATGGCCTTAACCAACTGAAAGAGTTCGATGCCATCTATCTGGGTGCTGTCGGATATCCCGGCGTACCAGATCATATCTCGTTATGGGGCCTTTTACTGCCAATTCGCAGAGGCTTTGATCAGTATGTAAACCTTCGGCCTGTGCGCTTATTTGAAGGGGTAAACTGCCCTCTTGTGGGTAAATCACCCGGGGATATTGATTTCTATGTGGTACGAGAAAATGTAGAGGGTGAATACTCCGCCATCGGTGGTATTCAATATGAAGGTACAGAGCATGAAATTGTTTCCCAGCAGAACATTTTCACCCGCAGAGGTACTGATCGTATCCTCAGATATGCTTTTGAATTAGCCAACAAACGAGATAGAAAACGTCTAAGTTCAGCGACAAAATCCAACGGTATCTATCATGCTATGCCGTATTGGGACAAACGGGTGGAACTGATGTCTCAGCAATACCCTGATGTCGAAGTGGATCAGTACCACATTGATATTCTGACAGCTAACTTTGTCCTGAAACCAGAACACTTTGATGTAGTGGTTGGCTCCAATCTTTTCGGGGATATTCTCTCTGATCTTGGTCCAGCATGTACCGGAACCATCGCTATCGCACCCTCAGCCAATATCAACCCTGAACATGATTACCCATCTATGTTTGAACCGGTACACGGTTCAGCCCCGGATATCGCCGGCTTCGGGATCGCGAATCCGATAGGCATGATCTGGTCTGGAGCCATGATGATGCAACATCTGGGTTTTTCAGAGATCCATGATGCCATGATTAATGCGATCGAACAGGTTATCCGGGATGGACATCATCTTACCCGGGATATGGGCGGTACTGCGAACACCAAAGAGATGGGCTCCGCCATTTCTCAATGCGTTTAGACGCTGAATTAAACAACCTTATTTCAGGAGTTTGATGTGTTTGAAGTGAATTCCAATTCAGATTGGCCTCTGGGTTTTAAGATCAACCCTATGCCCAAGCAAATTTCCTCTTATTGGCTGGAAACGTTTACAGGGGTTCCCTCCTCTATCATCAGTGACTGCCTTGGCAGAAACGTTGGAGCCTTAGGCTTAAAACCCTATCACGGCTTTAAGATGATGTGTGGTTCAGCGGTTACGGTCAGGGTGAGACCCGGCGATAATCTTATGCTTCTTAAGGCACTTGAGATGGCAAGGCCTAATGATGTTTTGGTAATCGACGGTGGGGCTGATACCTCCCGCGCACTGGTCGGAGGCATAATGCGAGCGATTGCTTTAAAAGCAAATCTCGCTGGGTTTGTTATCAACGGTGCAATTAGAGACAGGGACGAATGGGCTGAAGGGGAAATGCCTGTTTATGCAATGGATTGCGTCCACCGCGGCCCCAGTAGCGACAGCTCCGGAGAGATCAATGTACCTGTTTCCTGTGCTGGACTGGTGGTAAACCCTGGGGATCTGGTCATTGGTGATGCTGACGGCGTCGTCGCAGTATGTCCAACTGAATTGGAAAGCCTGTTTGATCGTTGTACGGTTCTCCTGGAAAGAGAGAAGAGTATTTTAGAAGCAATCGAAAACGGAACCCTTCCTAATGCCAGATTTGATGAGATCCTTAGAAAGAAAGGCTGTCCAATCTAGACTATCAAGCTGAAACCTTCAGACAACCTGGCCTGCGGCAAACCCTGATGCCCAGGCCCACTGGAAATTGTGTCCTCCCAGATGGCCGGTTACGTCCAGGCACTCGCCAATAAAATACAAACCCGGAGCCTTTTTAGCTTCCATGGTTTTCTGGTTGATTTCATTGGTGTCGATGCCCCCTATGGTGACCTCAGCCGTGCGATAACCTTCGGTCCCTGAGGGTTTCACCTTCCAACACTTAAACGCGAGATTAATCGCTTCAAGGTCTTTGTTGGATTGGTTACCCATAATGCCGCTGAAACCAAACAGCTGACACAGAATCTGCGACATACGCTTACTCATCTGCTGGGCCATGACAGTGGTTATTTCAGCTTTGGGACGGGCTTCTCGTTGTTCTTTTAACCAACTCAGAAGGTCAAATTCCGGGAACAGATCGATCTCAACTTCTCCACCCTGCTGCCAGTACGAGGAGATCTGTAAAATTGCCGGGCCACTCAAACCGCGGTGAGTGAAGAGCATATTCTCAGTAAAACTGGTTTTACCGATGGTCGCTTTTATACGATGGGATACGCCGGACAACTCCTTCAGAAGCTCTTTATCTTTGGGTTGGAGAGTAAACGGAACCAAAGCCGCAGTTCGGGGCAATACCTGCAAACCAAACTGTTCAGCAATATCATAAGCGAAACTCGTAGCTCCGCCATTTGGGATCGAAAGACCACCGGTTGCGATAACCACGGAATCAGCTTTTATTTGACCGCTGCTTGTGTCGAGCAGATAACCCGATTCCTGGGCAGTCACTCCTTCGACAGAAACTTCCGTTCTCAACTCGTTGCCAGCCCACTCGCACTCAGTAAGCAAAACCTGAAGAATCTCTTTACTGGATTCGTTACAAAAAAGCTGGCCGAGAGTTTTCTCGTGGTATTCCACACCGTGGCGATCTACCAGATCGATAAAGTCCTGTGCTTTATAACGGCTGAGTGCAGATTTACAGAAATGTGGGTTTGCAGAGAGAAAGTTAGCCGGTGAATTATGGATATTAGTGAAGTTACAGCGCCCGCCGCCCGACATTAAAATCTTACGACCTATTTTGGCAGTGTGTTCGATTACCAACACGGAGCGGCCACGGTAACCGGCAGTCGCAGCACACATTAAACCTGATGCCCCTGCTCCGATGATCACTACCTCATATTGTTCCACGAACGCGCTCCGCTGTTTTTAAAGCGCGCTATCTTACCATAGCCAGTAGAAGCAAGATCAGTTTTTATGGCTGCCATCACATAGTGGCGGCCCTTTGGTCTGCTTGCACATACAAAGCCAGACCTCACTGTCTTCCTCTGCTGTGAACACTACTGGATCCAGACCTGTACCTTGATGCGATCCGTCACAAAAGGGCTGTGTTGCAGAACGTCCACAAGCACACCATGCATAGGTTTGCCCCGCTTTTAAGGTAACTTTGGCTGGCTCATCTCCGGCACGATGAACAGGAGAATGTGACATGTTGCTCTCCTTCACTGAAGTTACTGTTTTCAGTAACCGTAGAAGAGCAACTCTGATTGTTCAAATATTAAACAAAGAATTCTTAGAGCAACAAGCAGGGAATTTAATCCTGCTCTTTGTCTTTATTGATGCGACGGATCTTGTCTGCAAGACGGGTTTTACGCTCAGCCTCTGGGGTCGCGGATTTCGCTATTTTGTCAGCTTCACGCTGCTTTTCATAAACAGACTTGTGCTTTTTCTTTTTTGAATCCAACGCCTTGCGTTTGCGGCTATCATAACTGTCCGGATCAGCCAGACGTTCCTGTCGGCTTGGACCGCGGTCATCAATAAAACCTTTAGCTTTACGGCTTTTTTTAATACGTGGCATTCTTAATCAACCTTATTATGTTCTGCTTCTGCCTGCTGTGCTTCTTCCAACAGGCGTTGTTCTTCAGCAAGGCGGCGTTTCTCTTCCCATTCGGCTACAGTTTCAAAACTGAGTTTACCCAACTTACCCGAACGGATTTCATTTAATAACAGTGTAGATGCCTTATTCCGATCAACGATCCCACCCGGCCTCAGGCATCCTCGACGACGGCCTATCTCATCCAAAACAGCTTCAGATGTTTCAGGCATCTCTTTGAATTTAAAGCGTTCTACCAAACGTTCCGGGTAATCATCTTTCATAAAACCAGCGGCAAAAATAGCAACATCTTCATGTTCAATCGCCGTGTCCTTAATTGCGCCACTGGCGGCCAGACGATAACCGGAATCAGGATCTTCTATCTTTGGCCAGAGGATGCCCGGCGTGTCGGATAAAGCCATACCGTTTTTTGTGGTGAAACGTGTCTGACTTTTAGTGACTGCTGGTTCATTACCCACTTTGGCAATTTTCCTGCCTAACAAAGCATTAATGAGTGTTGATTTGCCAACGTTTGGAATACCCATAATCATGGCCCTGACCGGACGCCCCGATGACGACCGGCTCGGCACCATCTGCTTACACAGTTCAGCAATACGATTGATCTGTTTCTTCTGGGTATGATCAAGCGCAATCGCTTTGGTATCTGGAAGACTGTTGAAGTAATCAAGCCACTGCTGGGTTTTCTTCTCGTCCGCCAGGTCGCTTTTATTCAACAGTTTTACCGCAGGTTTACCTTTACGCAGAGTATCAACCAAAGGATTTTCGCTGGATTGTGGCAGGCGTGCATCTAATACTTCGATGATTACGTCTACCTCGTCCATCACCTTAGCGATCTCTTTCCGGGCTTTGTGCATATGCCCCGGAAACCAGTTAATACTCATTTGTAGATCCTGTTGAAAAATTCCGGGCCATTATACTGTATACCTGGATTTTTTTTCGATCTGATTACAGCAACAAATACTTAAGATTCAACTAAAATTGATGCTGCCACTATGATTTTTCGGTGTTAGACTAACTTCATTCGATTGCTGTATGGGACTATCCATTAATTATGGACAACGCTGATAGCTCACAAGTACTTATGGCTCGCCAGCCTATTTTTGATCGTGATCAAAGGGTTGTGGCATACGAGCTACTCTACAGAACTGAAGACGCACAGGAACATGCGTTATTCTCAGGCTCTGAAGCGACAAGTGAAGTTTTACTCAATGCTTTCACCAGTATTTCTGATTCGGGTGAACAGAAACGTGTACCTGCATTTATTAACCTTCCTCGCGACCTTCTTGTAAGTAAGAACTTACCCGAATTTTCCAAGAAACATATCGTTCTTGAGATTCTTGAAGACATTGAGCCCGATGATGAAGTTATGGAGGCTGTTAAAGCCCTTCATTCCGAAGGCTATCGTTTGGCTTTGGATGACTTTGTTTATAACCCTAAGTTTGATGATGTTCTGAAGTTATGCAAGATCGTTAAAGTTGATGTGATGGAACACAACAGTGAAGAGCTTGCAGAACAGGTGGAACACCTAAAACGTCACAAAGTTACTTTGCTTGCAGAAAAAATTGAAACCTACGAGAAATTGGAAGAGTGTGTAAATCTGGGTTTCAAGCTGTTTCAAGGTCATTTCCTTAGTAAGCCGAAACTAATCAAAGGCAAAAAGATTGGCAGCAGCCAGGTGGCACTGATGCAGCTGATCCAGGAACTTCAAAACCCGAAAGCAACGCCTGAAGCGCTTGAAGAGCTAATCATCCGCGACCCTGCTCTTACCTATAAGCTTCTGCGAATTGTGAACTCAGCGGGCTACCATCTTGTTCGTCAGGTTGAGTCCGTAGCACAAGCCATTGTTCTTCTTGGCCTTGAACAAGTTAAGAAATGGGCAACTCTGATCTCCATGTCAGCCTCAAAAGACAAACCTCAGGAGCTTACCCGCTCCCTACTGGTTCGTGGACGCATGTGTGAAGAGATAGCTCTTGCAACTAAAAAGCAAAATCCTGGTAGCTACTTCATGGCAGGTATGATGTCTGGTTTGCATGCCTTATTGGATATTGAGCGTGAAGCGATGCTGGAGCAAGTTCCTCTGGGTGATGACATTAAGGATGCTGTAACTCTTGGTAAGGGTGATATTGGTCAGGTACTTCGCAACGTTGTGAATTATGAAAACGGTGACTGGGACCTGTTACCCCTGGATCTTGATGGCCCTATGTACGATAACGCCTACAGAGACAGTCTGGACTGGACTCAGGAATCCATGCAGGCAATGTATGAGTAACCCTTGTATCTGGCCTTGAAGAGCAGCTTAGGCTGCTCTTTTTATTTCTGCTTTTGTTAATGGCATTTCCCACTAATGTCTCGTGCGCTTATCCGGCTTTAGCCGTAAAATGCGTACTCACTTTTACAATCTGATTTAAAGTTATCTGTTTTATGCCATTACCAGCCCCAAGTAACCGTACGTTAAAACATACCCGCCGTGTAATCTGCGAAGGTTATAAGCGTGAAGACGGTCTATGGGACATTGAAGCACACCTGATCGATACGAAAACATTCTCGATGGATTTCCCTGACCGTGATAATGGCATTATCCCGGCAGGCGAACCTCTGCACGGTATGTCCATACGCATTACCGTAGATATGGATCTGAACATTCTTGATGCAGTCGCCTGTATGGATTACACCCCATTCAATTGCTGTAAGAATATTGCCGATGCTTACAAAAAATTGATTGGATTACAGATCGCCAGCGGCTTTACCCGCAAAACAAAAGTTTTATTTGCCGGGGTAAAGGGTTGTACTCATTTACTTGAATTGCTCGGCCCACTAGGGACAACGGCTTTTCAGGCAACCCATCAGGAAAGAGAAATTCAGGAAGGTTATTACGCAGCAGCAGATAACCCTCCACCCATGCTTAATACCTGTCATACCCTTGCTTCAGATGGCCCTGTCGTAAAGGAATACTGGACGGCTCATTACACCACAACACCGTCTGAGCCGATCAATACTGATGAAATCCCTGAAAACCCGATCTGATAATAGAGAGGAACAATATGCTCATTCATCCCGACAAATCCTGCCTGTTAATCGTCGATATTCAGGAAAAACTTGTACCTGCGGTTTCCCAATCAGAGGAACTTATCAGCAACACCCGTTGGTTAACGGAGATTGCGCTTAAGGCTGAAGTCCCCGTATTAACCAGCGAACAATACCCTCAGGGGTTAGGCCACACTATCCCGGAACTGTCTGAAATCATTCCCGAAGCTGGATTAATGGAGAAAACCTTCTTCTCTTGCATGTCAGAACCTGCCTGTAACGAGAAGATTAACTCTTTACGCCCAAACCAGGTGATCGTGACCGGTATGGAAGCCCATGTCTGTGTTTTGCAGACCGCTATCCAGCTGAAACAGCAAGCCCGGGAAGTGTATGTGGTGGCTGACTGTGTTTCGTCCCGAAATCCTGAAGATAAGGCCCTGGCTCTGGAACGTATGCGCCAGTGTGGAATCTATGTAGTCAGCAAAGAGATGGTTGCTTTCGAATGGTTACAAAAGTCAGGTACAGACCTGTTCAGGGACGTAAGTAAAAACTACCTGAGATAAATTAAAGTACATGGCCCTCTTTTATTCTGGAGGGCCAGTGCAACATCTGCTGAAGTTAAAATAAAACAGCTTTGAGCTGCTTAGGACATCTCAATCGGACCACCCTTCTCTTTCCAGGCTTCAAAACCGCCATCGAAATGGCAAACGTTTTCCAGCCCCATATCCTGCAGTGTTTTTGTGCCTAAGGCTGATCGCCAACCTTTCGCACAATGAAGAATTAATTTTTTACCTGATGAAAACTGCTCATGGTGATATGGGCATTCGGGATCAGCCCAGAATTCCAGCATGCCTCTTGGAGCATGGAATGAACCCGGTATACGGCCTTCTCTCTCCAGCTCACGAATATCCCGAATATCAATAATCAGAACATCGTCATTTTCACTAAACTGAATCGCTTCTTCCGCAGTTAGGGTTTCTATCTCTTTATACGCCTGCTCAACCAACTGCTTAACTGTCACCTTCATGAGAACAACCTACCTGTGAGATTAAAAAACCACAGAATATTAGCTACACCTAAAATATACATTAGGCGTTAGTTCAAGAGGAGTGCTCAATTCTGAACTAATTCGCATACCCAGATAGCTTCGTAAGCTATTAGTTGCCTTCAGTTTAAACATCCATTTTTTCCCTTCGATGCAACCTTCCTGATTAATGCTAAAAGACTAGTAATTGAGCATTGACTTAACACACCGCAAAAATATACAAATAGTTCTAATTAATTAAAGACTTAAGCTCATTCCTACGCACTATAAGAGTGCATAAATCTGACTTAAAGATCCATCCCCCGAAATCGGCAGTAGGATAGACCATGAAAAATATGCAACTAAAGGGCAAGCTCACTTTAACCATGCTCTGCGTAGGACTTCTTCCTCTTCTTGTAAGCCTTATTATCATCGAACAATTAGCAGCCAATGCCCTTGAGGCACGCGCATTTGAACAACTCAAATCACTGAGGGTGAACAAAGAGAAACAGATAGAGAATTATTTCGTCCAGATTCAGGATCAAATCAAGACATTCTCTACAAACCTCATGGTCATTGAAGCGAGTAAGCAGTTCCGGTCCGGGTTCCTAAATACAAATCAGCTGGACGATGCTACGTACCAGATGTACAGAGACAAACTGGCCGATTACTACCGCAATGACTTTGCCACTAAGTTCAAAACCGAAACGGGCAAAGAGATTGATGTTGAAGCTCTGATTCCTACTGACCATAACCGCCTGATCGCACAATACGACTACATAGCCAATAATCCCCATCCGCTTGGAGAAAAGGTAAATTTGGTCAGTACCGGTGAAGCTAAAGCCTATGATCTTTTCCACCGCAGATACCATCCAGTATTTAAAGATTATCTGGAAAAGTTTGGCTATTACGATATTTTCCTGGTCGAGCCTTATTCTGGAAATATCGTCTATTCAGTGTTCAAAGAACTGGATTACGCCACTAGCCTGATTGACGGCCCATACAGCAACACAAACTTTGCCAGGGCATTTGTAGCAGCAAAAGAAAGTAAACAAGCACAAGTTGTCTTCACAGAAGATTTTGAACCTTATATTCCTTCTTATGAGGCACCTGCAGCATTTATGTCTGTGCCTGTTATGGAGGGTGAAAATCTTATTGCGGTCCTTATCTTCCAGATGCCTGTAGACCGTATCAATACAGTTATGCAAACTTCCGAAGGTCTGGGCGAAAGCGGCGAAACCTATCTGGTAGGCAAAGACTTGTTGATGCGCAGCCAGTCGCGTTTTACTGAAGATCCTACCCTGCTGCATCAAAAGGTCGATACTTCAGGCGTGCGAGCAGCCCTTACCGGTCAATCAGATACAAGTATATTCCCGGATTACCGCGGCGTTCCGGTCCTTTCATCTTATTCACCAGTGAAGATAGAAGGGCTTGACTGGGTCATTCTAGCCGAGATTGATGAAGAGGAAGCGATGCAAGCCGTTGCCAAAATGCAATGGATAGGGCTTGCTCTGGCTATATTGGTTTCCGTCATCGTATTTCTGGTATCGACCCGTTTCGTAAAAGGAGTTATTGCACAGCTAGGGGCTGACCCGAGCCTGATCAATAAGATTGCACTGGAAATCTCTCGCGGTAATCTCAACATTAATCTGGACACTGCTGACAAACCTGTTGGGGTTCTCGCATCTATGGTGACTATGCGTGACAACTTAAATGATCAGATAGAAACCGATAAGCAAAAAGCGAACGAAATCGGACGCATCAAACAGTCGCTGGATAAAGTCAGTTCAGAAATCATGATGGCCGACCTGAACTACAACATCATCTATCTTAATGAAGCAGCTACGAAACTGTTTAAGGAGCTGGAAGCAGATATTTGTCAGGAATTACCTGATTTCAAATCCAGCCAGCTACTGGGTCAAAATATTGATATTTTCCATCAGGATCCAAGTCATCAGCGGGCACTGCTGAATCAACTTAAGAGCACTTATACCTCTGATATCTGCATTGGTGATCTGCATTTACGGGTAATCGCAAATCCCGTTATTAATGATGATGGCGAACGTTTAGGTACCGTCGTAGAGTGGCAGAACAGAACCCAGGAAGTACTCATCCAGCAAGAAGTATCCAGTATAGTTAACGCCGCTAAAGATGGTGATTTAAGTAACCGGATAACACTTGAAGGTAAAACCGGCTTTTATGGCAATATGAGCGAAGGTGTGAATTCACTGGTTGAAATTGCTGATGACGTAATTCGTGATATGAACAGCGTCTTGTCTGGTATGTCGAATGGTGACCTGACAGTACAGATTGATCGCGATTATAAAGGTGCTTTTGGTGAACTGAAGAATAATGCCAATGCTACAGTTTCTAAGCTGACTGAAATTCTTGAACAGATAAAAGCTACATCCTACGAAGTAAGAACGACTTCTGAAGAGATCTCTTCAGGATCTCTTGATCTGGGCGTAAGAACCGACCAGCAGGCGAGCAACCTTGAAGAAACAGCCTCCAGCATGGAGGAGATGAACGCCAGCGTATCAAATACAGCTCAAAATGCCTCAGAGGCAAATGAGCAAGCGAAACAGGCGATGGAAAAAGCCCGCAATGGTGGAGAGATCATTACTGATGCGGTTAATGCCATGTCTGAAATCAGTGAGGCCAGTTCCAAAATTGCAGACATCGTCAACGTGATTGATGAAATCGCTTTCCAGACCAACCTGCTCGCCCTGAATGCCTCAGTGGAAGCCGCCCGTGCCGGCGAGCAGGGCCGTGGCTTTGCAGTGGTGGCTGATGAGGTACGCAACTTGTCTCAAAGAACCTCATCGTCCGCAAAAGAGATCAAAGATCTGATCATGAACAGCCTGAGTAAAGTTGAGGCGGGTAAAACCCATGTACACACTTCTGGTGAAGCGCTCGAAGAGATTATTCATTCTGTTGAACAGGTGTCTGATGCCATTGAGGGCATTGCACAGGCCTGCCGTGAGCAAAGTGGTGGTATCAGTCAGGTAAACAGTTCAATTGCCAGTATGGATGGTATGACGCAACAAAATGCCAGCCTGGTAGAAGAAGCCACTTCATCCAGTAAAGTAATGACTGAAAAAGCCAAGAACCTGAGTCAGATGGTTGATTTCTTTAAAGTGAATCACTAATCGCAATGCTGTTCACTCAAAGGGTTTATGGGTCATTCCCGCGAAGGCGGGAATCCATGGTTTTGTTTTTTTCAGAGTGGATCCCTGCTTTCGCAGGGATGACTTCATCGATAAATTGTATTAAATGAACAGCATTGATCACTAATCGGGGTTTAACATGGAATCACTGGATCTGATGATTTTGATTCAGTGATTTTATGTATTGGCTTGTATCGGTATAGCCATAAACCAAAGCATCTCTGGATGTCGTCCAGGCTAAGATTTGCGCATCGGGTGAGGATGGATTCAAAAAGCCATTCAAATAGCACCAGGCCACGTAGACCGCAGCACGTTTGATGTTGCCATTATCATGACTTTCCTTGAAGTAGCTGCATGCCAGGTGATATCTGCTCTTCTTTAACAGGACCTGAGCCAGTGGAAATGCAGCATATTCTTCACCATTATCCACTCGGTCTCTGTAAGCAGCTTCAGCCTTTGATGAAAAATAGACAGATAGGTTTTTCTCAAGCTGTGCGCAAAATTTCTGTACATGATCTGCCACAGCATCTTCACAAACTGGGTCGGCATTATCCGCAATCCAGTTTATCATCCTCGGATAATTCGCATCCCCTGCTAACATTGACCAACGGTCTCGTTCGAAAACAAAAGCGATAGATAATAGGCGGCCCAGGGGTCTAATTGGGACAGATAAAGTTCCCTGACATTAATTGCCCAATCATCTGCCAGCTTCTCCATCTCCTGCTTCACGTAGAAAGAGGCTTTGTAATTGTAAAAAGCAGATTCAGCATGATGCCCCAATTCGTGTAACAAAATATCCATTAACGCACTCTCGAGCAGCTCTTGCTTTCGTTGCATCAATAACTTTTGTTGAGGAGAGTTCATGCCAGAAAAACCAATGGGCGAATCCAGCTCCGTTCCAGAGAAATCTGGGTGGTTGTTCCAAAAATAATGGTGGAAATATTGCTCCGTAAAATTAGGTTTCTCTTCATATAAACCCACAACATAGGCTTCTGCATAAGCATCAAGGCCCTCGATAAACTGATTACTGATGAGAACCCTTGGAAACTGCCCTCCTAGTGACAACGCGATATCAGAAGCAATTAGATCTCCAACGACTTTTATCTGAACAGGGGATAATGCTTTCTGATCCGCCTCACTGAGGGACGACAGAACTGGTTGGATATTTTTGTCTATAAGGTCCCTGACTAATGTGGAATGTTTGGCATTAGAGGGAACTACCTCAATTGCAGAGGCCGTTGGAAATAAGAACAGGGATAAAACAACAAAATAGCATAACCGCATAAAGCCCCCTCATGAGCTGCACGGCATTAAAAGCAATGTGCCTCACAAGTGAGGCACCATACATACAGCTTTCATCAAGTTACTTTAAATATAGGTTATTTTTTGAACATAAAGTTCAGTTTTTACTATTCAAACTCCATTGCTTCAAAAACACGACCTGCATTTTTGCCCGCTAAAAGATCAAACGTTTCCAGGTGAGAATAAGGTGACTGGTCAATTTTGTATGCGTCTTCAAGTGCGCCTCCCTCTTCAAGTAGAAGAGCGACCTTGTTTCTCAAGTACTCCAGATAACCTCGTGTCCATTGGTCCACTGTTGCAAAGTCAGTCGCTTCACCATGACCAGGAATGATGATTTTACCTTCCGCCAGGGGAGCGAATGACTCATGCCATGTTTCTAACCAAGCAGCCGTATCGGTATCTGGAAAAATTGGCAGCAAACGCTGATGGAATGCCATATCGCCTGCGATAATCACGCCACTATCGGGAACATAAACCGTAATATCGCCGGGTGAATGAGCTGGCCCCAAGTGCAATAACTGCACTTTAAGTCCACCCAGATCAAGATCCTTTCTATCTTCAAAGGTCTCGTCTAATTCAACCAACTCAGTGCCTTGAGCCCGCTCTTTGATGATGCCCTGCAAGGTTTCCAGTCCGCTTAATCCTTTTTCATCGATCTCTTCAAGTGCACCTTCATGTGCAATGAGATGAGCTCCCTGCTCTTTCCAATAGCCATTACCTAGAACCGCATGTGACTGACCATTTTCATCAACAACATATTTAACCGGAAGATCCGAAACCTTTTTGATTTCTTCGTGTAGGGCTTTTGCTAGCAGGTAAGATGATCCGCCATTAATGACCAGTATTGATTCATCGCCAATAACAAAAGACAGATTGTTATTATGCCCTGCATTCTCATAACTGTAGTACTGAGTAGCGCCGATTGAGGTCCAGACGTTTTCGGCCACCTGCACCGGCTTGCTGTAAAGTAATGACTCTGGATATTTATCAGCAGGACTTGCCGCATTCACCGATGAGCACATACAGATACCCATCAGGCTTCCTAGAAACTTTTTATAATTCTTAGATCCCATCTTATTACCTATAGCTGATTAGAATATAGATATAACAGAATATAAGACATCACTCATATACGAACAAGCCAAATGTAATATTGCAAAGCACTTTTATTCAGGTGAGACTCTTGCCTGTTTAGGAGAGAAGCGTGGAAAAAACTGAATTTCGCCTTGATAAGGCACTGATTGAAAAAAAGACGAGCTTGTTCACTAACCTACAGATGGGATTTGTGGGTGCAGCATTGATGCTCATGATGATGGATCTTTCCAAAATCTATCTGCTGGCACCTCTGGGAGCAGGGTTAATTCTGGTTAGCTGGTATAAAAGCCAATTCACAAATGTTTATGAAGAATTTAAGCATTTGAGTGTCACCATGGCTCCTAAATCTCTCTTGGTAAAAAAACCTGAGAGTGATCTGGAAAAACGGATCACCTTCCGTGAGCTGAAGGAAATCACGCAACACAAACAGAACTTTCTACCTGTGGTGACACTTTATCTTGAGGATGATTCTGAGAAAGTTGAGCTACATGCGCTCGAAAATTCAGCGGAATTTGCCGACTTATTAACCGAGAGTTGTAAAAATACCGGTTAAATTCAGTCGGCAGTCTCTCAGTTTATATGTGCGACGGACAACCCTGGCAAAACCTTGTCAGATGTTTGTTCATACTGTGTTTGCCCGGTAATACCTAACAAACCTTCCAGCAACCCTTTACAGCCACGCCAGTAGAGTTTCAAGCTGGTCTGATCTTCTGTTATGAAGAACCGGGTCATCAAGCCTATATGGATTGTTGAGATAATCTGGGCCGTATTATTTAAGCTCGCAGCAGATACTGCAGGGCTTAAAGCAGAGAGCTGACGCTGCCAGTTCAGTACTAAATCATCTGACAAAGTACGCAGTAGCACTTTGACTTTAGGGTTGTTTGCTGCTTCAGACATAAACGCAAACAGGGCTTTAGCGTTCTCTACATTCTTCAGCAGATAATCAAACATCATTTGTTCAAGTGACTCCAAAAACTCTTCATGAGTCTTCGGATCTGGATAGCCATTCACTTCCATGGTTAAGCTATGCAGGAGGCGTTCAAGCACCTCAATTTCTACTTCCTGCATGGTCCTGAAGTGATGATACAAACCGCCCTTACTAATTCCGGCCTGTTCAATCAGCCTTCCAGCTGTCAGTGCGCTTAGGCCGCCCTGACTGATGATTTGAATTGCAGAGTTTACAATAAGGCTCCGTCAATCCAGCCGACCTCCTACAGCGGCGGCTGATTGTGGCGTTAATGCCTGAAGAGTGTCGATTCTAACAAGGACTAGCTGCCTTTCGCTTTTCCTAGCCACTAGCAGCCGCAAAGCGGCGTTCTAGCAGTGGCGAAGCCACGTTCTAGCCACTGCTTTTAACCAACAGCTGAATCTCTTCCTGCAACTCCTGATCTTCAGTAAAAGAAGCAAACTTAGCCGCTTTTTCCAAAGCATCCCCTGCTTCAGTTTTCCGATCTTCCTCAAGATACCTCTGCGCAAGAGCATACTGAATAGAGGCTTTATATTCGTTATCTTTCATCTGCTCGGCAAGTTGATAAGCCTGATTGTAAGCATCGATTGCATCATCATTTTCTTCGCTGAAGTCACCCAGTGTTTCCCATAAAACCGGGTGATCTTTTTTACTGCCCTGATGCTCCTGACACAACTGCTTGAGCTGATCGTAAAGTGAATAAAACTGCTCTTCATTATCCGCCTCAGCAGCCGCCATCATCTCCTGAGCCAGTTTTTCTACCTGATTAAACAGCACTTTATTCAACGTTTAACTCTCCAACCAAACATCTTTTGCCCAATTCCAGATTGACGGCCATTCATCTTCAATCGCTTCACTGGAACGTGACCAGAATAAGATCTCTCCTTCCTGAGTGATGCAATAAAAACCATCTTCATGATTACAGATAGGGATATATTCACGCGGCATACCGATATCCCAGGCATGGGCGGCCATATCAGGTAAGTAGGTGTGGGATTGCGGGTCCATCACTGTAGCGGGTTCTAAAGAACCATAAACCACATCACTCACTTCCATTAAAAAGTATTTATATTCATCTGGAAGAGAGATAAGAATCTCCTCTTCGATCTCCACCAGATCATCATCATCGGGAAGCTCAAGCGGCACGGGAACCGGTTGGTTATTTTCTTTAAGTAATTCGATTATGTCTTCCATCAGATTTCCAGAACTCAACAATTTAATGCTGTGTATTGTAGCCAACTTTCACAACTTTTAGTTCGCAAATGCAAAACAGGCTTTCAATCAGATTCACCTACAACCCGCAAGGAATTACCTGAAAAAACCCTACTTTTCCCAAGCCTTTATAACTAATACTTTAGGAGGATTATCATCCAAATTGATAACGCCTATAGATGGAATCACCAAGACATTAGCTCAGGAATACGTATAATTCGGCAAGCTGCACTGCAACATGAACAAATTGTCATATTTTTTATATGACTATTGCTTATCAATGGCTGCAGTATAAGAAGTCTCAGAAGGTTACGAATTTATCGAGCAAAATTCGTGCGGCCACAAGCCCCACCTTCTGTGTCACTTCACAAACCATAATTACTACTAATATGGCGAAGTTTCTATGACCACAAAAACGGTAGATGTATTGCTAGTTGGCGCGGGTGCGATGAGCACGACCCTGGGGGTTATGCTTAAGGAGCTGGATCCATCCCTGAAGATCTGCATGGTGGAGCGACTCGAAGAAGTTGCCAAAGAAAGTACCGATTGTATGAACAACGCAGGTACTGGCCACGCAGCATATTGCGAGCTGAACTACACCCCTGAAGCGGCCGACGGCACAATCAACTGCTCTAAAGCATACGCGATTAACGCTTCTTTCGAAGTAAGCCTTCAATTCTGGTCTTATCTGGTCAGAAAAGGTGCACTCCCTGAACCTTCCAACTTTATCAACCCAGTTCCTCATCAGAGTTTTGTCTGGGGTGAAAAGAACGTTAACTTCCTGCGCAAACGTTATGAAGCTTTAAGTCAGCATCATCAGTTTGATGTGATGGAATACACCGAAGATCCTGAAGTTATCCGTGAGTGGATGCCTTTGGTGATGGAAGGTCGTAAAGAAGGCGAAAAAATTGCTGCAACGCGTGTACGTTACGGCTCTGATGTAAACTTCGGTTCTCTAGCTCGAAATATGGTGAACTATCTGGATCAGACTGACGACTTTGATCTGATGCTGAACCACGATGTCATCGACTTCTACCAGAATAAAGATGATTCCTGGGCTGTTTCTATGAAAAACAGAGCAACCAAAGAATCATTCAGCGTTAACAGTAAGTTTGTCTTCCTCGGCGCTGGTGGTGGTGCATTACCTCTGCTGCAGAAAACTGATATTCCAGAAGGCAAAGGTTACGGTGGTTTCCCGGTCAGCGGACAATGGCTGGTGTGTAAGAAGCAGGAAATTGTTGAGCGCCATGCATCCAAAGTTTATGGCTGCGCTCCAATTGGTGCTCCACCAATGTCTGTTCCTCACCTGGATACACGTGTTATCGACGGTAAAAAAGCCCTTCTGTTCGGTCCGTTTGCCGGCTTCACAACTAAGTTTTTGAAGAACGGTTCAATGATGGACATGTTTGGCAGCCTTAAGCCAAACAACCTGAAGCCAATGCTGTATGTTGGCGCAACCAGCATGGACCTGACCAAGTATCTGATCAGTGAAGTGATGCAGACACATGGTTCCCGTGTTATGTCCCTGAGCAATTTCTTCCCGGTAGCACAGGAAGAAGACTGGGAAATTTCCCATGCAGGCCAGCGCGTTCAAATCATCAAAAAAGATGAAACGGGCAAAGGTAAGCTTGAGTTCGGTACTGAAGTTATCACATCTTCTGATGGTACCCTTGCGGCTCTGCTGGGTGCATCTCCAGGTGCATCAACCTCTGTAAGCGCGATGATCAGTATTGTTGAGCGATGCTTCGCAGATAAACTTGAAAACGGTGGCTGGAAAGAAAAACTCGTTTCAATGATTCCTTCTTATGGTCAGAACCTGACTGAAGATGCTCAACTTCTGAAACAAGTACGTTCTGAAACGCTGTCCACTCTGGGTCTTGACCCTGAGTCTGCTGAGGCACCAGCCAAGGCTGGCTAAGCAAACCTGCTACAGAAAAAGCCGGTCTTTTTAGATCGGCTTTTTGTTTTTATGGTCCACAGTTACAATACAGCCTTGTTCACAATACTCTTTGCCTTATGGAATGCCGCCCAAACTGTGCAGCCTGCTGCATTATCCCAAGTATCAGCAGCCTGAATAAACCCGCTTATGAGCCCTGCCAGCATCTGACCGATGACCTGCGTTGTGCAATATTCGGCAAACCAGAACGACCAAAGGCCTGCGCAGCTTTTGCCCCGGAACCTGACTTTTGCGGTGAAAACCGGGAACAAGCCATACAAATTTTAACTCTGGTTGAGGAATCTACCCGCTAGGTGGTTAATAGCGCCGCTGACAGCACCACAAAACAAAAAAGCATACCTATCGGCATGCTTTTTCAGGGAAGGTGCGAACTTAATCGTTATACTTTAACGATGTTCTCAGCCTGAGGGCCTTTCTGACCCTGAGTGATCGTGAATTCAACCTTCTGGCCTTCTGCCAGAGATTTAAAACCATCACCCTGAATTGCGCTGAAATGAGCGAAAACATCCGGGCCATTTTCCTGTGCAATGAATCCGAAGCCTTTCTCGTCGTTAAACCACTTAACAGTACCTGTTGTTGCCATTTGCCTAATCCTAATCTGGTCTTTCATATAGCCAGAATGATGTAAATATCATTCTGAAACTGCCTTTTAAAACAGGGTATAACTTACGCAAATCAGGAGACGCCTTTTCCTGGCAACACCGCTATATAATGCAAGCCATATCCATCTAAGTTGCAGATAATAAATAGCAAAAATGTTAATTCCGTTACAGCCATGACTTTTTCTGATCAGATTCAATAAAGATCTGGTATTTTTAGCAATTACGCCTAAAAAAGATTGTCCAATAACTCTTCCAGCCCTATGCTTAAGCCCTTGATATCCATCTGCTTCAATGCTCCGATCTGAAAACCTTCAACGAAATCAAAGTCATCCTTGCGCTCGGGGGCCCTATCGCCATTGCCCAGATCGCACAGACCTCTATGGGCTTTGTCGATACCCTGATGTCTGGCCGCTACGATTCAACCGATCTTGCAGCGGTTTCTCTGGGTTCGGGTATCTGGTTACCTATCTTCCTGGCATCTCAGGGAATTTTAATTGCCACCACGCCAATAGTGGCTCATCTGGTTGGCTCAGGAAAAGCATCAACCTCGAAAGCCGCCCTTCACCAAGGCGCATTCATCGCAGTTGTTCTTACCGTTATCGCCATGTACCTGATGAACAATTGCATGCCCTTATTGCGCTTTATGGGAGTTGAACAAAATTTGGCAGTGATTACTGACCAATACCTGAAGGCAATTTCCTGGGGCTTCCCTGCCCTGCTTTTCTATCAGCTGATGCGAAGTTACATAGAAGGCTTTGGCAAAACCAAACCCGCCATGGTGATCTCGATCTTTGGCTTGTTATGTAACATCCCCCTTAACTACCTGCTGATCTACGGTAAGTTTGGATTGCCTGAGCTAGGGGGCGTAGGCTGCGGCTGGGCTACCGCCATCGTTATGTGGATTATGCTGTTTACTGCGCTTGCATATGTTATGAAAGCCCAGACGTTTGAGTCTTTAAACCTGTTTTCTGACTGGAAACTGCCAAGCGCTCATGAGCTGCTTACCTTTTTAAAGCTGGGCGTACCTATTGGTCTTTCTCTGCTGATAGAAGTCAGCATGTTTTCGGTTATCGCTCTGCTATTAGCGGACCTTGGAGAAGTAATGATCGCTTCTCATCAGATCACCCTGAGCTTTACCGGCCTGATATTTATGCTGCCACTGAGTATCGCCATGGCGTTGACGATCAGGGTCGGGCATCAATTGGGCGCTGGCTCACCACAGGCCGCAAGATTCAGCGCTAAAACAGGCCTTCTGATTACATTGTGTTTAGCCGTAATCAGCTCCAGTTTAATGGGCCTGTTTGCACAGGACATTGTGCTGCTATACACAGAGGATGAGCGCATTATAACGATAGCTGCGTCCTTGATTGTGATTGCTGCTATGTTCCAGTTTTCGGATGCGATTCAGGTCACCAGTGCCGGCGCATTGAGAGGTTATAAAGACACGGCTCTGCCCCTGTTACTGGTTTTTATTTCATACTGGGTTATAGGCCTTCCCATTGGCTATATATTGGCGAAAACAGATTTCCTGTTTCCCGCCATGGGGCCCAAGGGATTCTGGATCGGCCTTCTGATAGGCCTGACAATTGGGGCTATACTTCTTCTCTCACGCTTATACTTTAAAAGCAGATCTCTGCTGCAGTTGTAATTAGAGGCACAGTCATTAAAACCCTGACATTGATCGGTTTAATTATTAGCTGTTTATACCTGACTGGGTGCGAACGCAATCAGCCTGAAGATATGTTGGAAAACTACACCTCGCGAGTCAGCAGAGTGTTAGAGGTTGATCAACCTCTGCCACCCGCACCGGAAATACCCTTGTTCCCCCAACGCAGAGACCGAATCTTAGCTACCGAGGAAATACGGGAAGGCCTGCTGGATGTACTCAACCTCAAACGCTGCGACCTATTACCTCTGATTGCAGAACGCAATAGTTCACTGGGTAAGGTTTATACGCCCTCTCAAAAAATGGTTTATGAATTGAAGTTTTTCGACGCGATTCGAAGCTGCCTGATGAGCGTTAAACTCGATAACGATGACCCCGAATTACTAGCGCAGCTGTCTGATATCTATGAGATTAAAAGCGCGAATTTAACCGCTGAGATATGGAACGGCATCTATACGTCCACCGAGATTGAGAATAATTTTTCAATCGGTGAGCAGCCCCTTCCCCTTGAAGCTGACGGTTCCAGCTCAACAATGCTGGAGTCGTTTTCCACCATCAGTTCGTTATCTAAACTGGTAAAAGATCATCAACAATGGGAGCTGCCAGAGTTTGTTCATGATATTGAACCCCTGTACGAACAATTACACCGTAATCGCTCAGGCGCGCAAAGTCTGGCTTCTCTTCAACTGGTCAGCCAATATCTGAATCACGCGTCTAACCTGATCGAACAACATCTTCAGAAAAAGCCGATCTGTTTTAATGGTAAAATTTCACAAAAGGCAAAAATCCTGCAAAATGTTTTTTACAAGTACTACGCTGGCGAAGTCCAACCTTATTTGGTTCAGGTACACAACCGCAGTAAAACCTGGCTGGATTTGAACAATAGTCTTTTTGATAATCTGATCGCCGGCGGTCTGAACCTGAACGCCAGCGTTATCAATTATCAGCAAATGGTTCTGAACAGGAACTCAGAAGGCGGATTATGGTCCGAATACGAGTCTGCCCGGGACCGACATGTTCAGGCATGGCAAACAGTACTTAAACAATGTGGCATGATGCCATCAAGAGCAAAACAATAAGGCAAAACGAAGTAATGAAATCGATCCACGCTGACAAGCTAAGATTTCAACATACTAATACTTTCAGCAGCATTGCCTTGTTGGCTGTGCTTTTTTTTTTGTCATGCATTTTTTTTGTTTCAGTGGCAGCAGATAGCATACGACTGAGTAAAGCCGAAATTGAAAAATTGGGCCAAAAATACGGTGAGCTACCCAAAAAACGTATCCAGGCCTGGCAAAATCTGCTGACCGAACTTGCGCCATTGGATGAGCAAACCAAACTGTTTCGGGTAAACAATTTCTTCAATCAGGTCCGGTTTATTGACGATATCAAACACTGGCGAAAAAAGGATTACTGGGCCACACCTGTCGAATTTCTGATTTCAAATGGCGGTGATTGCGAGGATTTCAGTATCGCTAAATATTACACCCTGAAGGAACTGGGTGTACCGATTGAAAAAATGAACATCGCCTACGTTAAAGCATTAACATACAACCAAGCCCACATGGTGTTAACCTATTACAAAACACCCAAATCGATTCCGCTGGTCTTGGACAATATAAATAAAAACATTCTACCTGCGAATAAACGTCCAGACCTGGCTCACGTATACAGTTTCAATGGTGACAATCTTTGGTTGTCAAAAATGGGCAGAAGAACAACACTAGTAGGAACCTCGGATCGATTGAAACCCTGGGTAAGACTTCAGTCCAGAGTAGAAAAAAATCAAGTAAACCTTCGCTAGTTCGAAGATGAGGAGCTTAAGTTATGTCACTGGTTAACCAACTGATCACTGCAATCTTTGCAGTCTTGATAGGGCTGGTTTCAGGTACTTTGTACATAATGTCAGACAGTTCAAAATCGATACTGGAGAATCAACTCGAATCCCATGCCCAGGATTCAGCGACTCACCTGGGGTTATATCTGGCCCCCTATATGGCTGAAGAAGACTCAGCCACAATCGAAACCGCTGTGAATGCCATTTTTGATAGCGGTTTTTATCAGAAAATCACTGTAACTAATTCCGACAACAAGTCCCTGTTTGAAAAAGAAACTCCGCCCCAAATTAGCAGTGATGTGCCTGAATGGTTTCAGGAACTGGTTGATATAACACCACCGTCAATGTCCAGAGACATTACGCACCAATGGCGGCATGTGGGCAAGATCTACGTTCAAAGCCGTGCAGGATATGCCTATGAGAAACTCTGGCAAGGAGCACAAGACAGTATCATTTTGTTTGTGTCCCTATCGATTGTTTGTTTACTGTCGATCAGCTACCTAATCCGTTACCTACTCCGACCTCTGAAGAAGGTCGAAGATCAGGCGGTTGCATTATCTCAGAAACGCTTTGTTGAACAGACAAAACTTCCGGGCACAAGGGAGTTGAGGTACGTTGTCCTAGCAATGAATAACATGGTTCATCAGGTCAAAAACATGTTTGATGAACAAAGCAGAAATATTGAAGAGCTGCGCAGAAGTGCCTACCAGGACGGCCTCACAGGTTTATCTAATCAACGCTCATCAGAATCTCAACTCTCAGAGAAACTTGATTATAGAGATGATTTTGGTCATGGATCCCTGTTAATTATTCGCTTGCTAAATCTTCAAAAAATTAATGAAGTACTTGGGGTAGATAAAACCAATACAGTCCTAAAATTATTAGCAAACCAGTTAGAGAGAATGGCTAATAATGCCGATCAAAGCGTACTGGGACGCTTATCCGGCGCAGACTTTGTGTTGCTGACTGACCAAACAGACACAGAGCAAACTCGAGTTGCCATCGAAAACCTTGAAGCCGAAATTGATAAACAACTCCAGCAACTCGGCGCTGTAGGATTAGAGCGTCCAGTTATCAGCGTGGGTAGTTGTAGCTTTAAGGAAAGCAACAACTCTAAACAGTTGCTCTCGCAGGCCCGCATTGCTGCTGAAGAGGCCAGCCGTATACGTAGTCTTTGGAAGCAATACGATCAGACTCAAGAGACAACAGCCCAACCAGATGATTCATCCTGGAAAGAGCATGTTGCTAATGCCATTAACAAGCGTCAGATCTTCCTGCAGATTCAGAAAGTACTGGGTATCTCTTCGGAAGAACGTTTACAGGGTGAAATTCTGGCCCGAATTCTGGATCGCGAGAACAAACCTGCGCCAGCCGGCGAGTTCATCAATGTGGTTAAAGATCTGGGCTTGATCGTAGAGATGGACAAAGCAATCATTGAACAAGTCATGGACAAGATTGCCACCCATCCGCTACCACTGACGATTAACCTCAGCCGGGAAGCAGTTTCCAGTGATTCTTTCAGAAGCTGGTTAATCCAGAAACTAAAATCCTGCACCTCACCTGAGAAAATCATGTTTGAAGTGGATGAAACCGGTGTGTTGAACCATACCAGCATGGTTTCTGAGTTCAGAAAAGAGCTTCAGGGTCTGGGCATCAAGTTCGGTGTTGACCACTTTGGTGTTCATCCAAGCGGGTTCGCGTACCTCTATGCCGTGCAACCTGATTACGTCAAAATTGATGGGTCGTTGATTCGCTCAATTGAAGGCAGTGCTGAGGATAAATTCTTTGTCAGCAGCCTAATCAGCGTAGTCCACAGCTTAGGTATTCACGCCTACGCTGAACATGTTGAACGGGATGTTCAGCTATCTATTCTCAAATCGCTGGAAGTTGATGGTACACAAGGTTATCTCCATGGTGCGCCAACCCCTATCGATAACCCTATCGACTGATCAGTCAGACATAAAAAAACGGCGGTATATACCGCTTATTTTCTAGTTACCAGCATTTCTAATTTCTTACTCATACGATCAGTGCGTTCCTGTTCTTTACGCTTTTCCTGACGCGCCTTGTTGATCTCTTTGAGCTTCTGCTTAGCGTAATCAGACTCTTCCTTAGTTACCTGACCTGCTGCCTCACCATTGATGTCTACACGGTCAACACCTTCGCGAAGTGAGCGGTAGTAGTTCAACGAGCGCACATAGCTTGCCAAAGCTCTTTTGATTTTGTTCTTGGAAACTTTATCGTCCGCAATCAGGTCTTCCTGAATGCCAATTTTCAGAGGTCTGACATTATTACGGTCAAAGGTTTTTGGGTATGCCTCCAGCAACAGCTGCAGTGCTGCCATGTTTGCAGCGCGGTTTTTAGATTTCGCCTTTGGCGTTGTTGTTGCTACGTCATTCACCTTGTTCAGCCTCTTACCAGGGTCCTAACAACTATCAATTTGTTGCTCTTTTGTTCCCGGGATTTAGTTCATATAGCCTGACCAGAAATCAGGTTACTCGCCTTTACGGATATAATATCCGTATAATTCTTCTGTTTCATACTTCGAAACAAGTTCGTGCCCCAGAAAGGTACAAAACTTTGGGATGTCCCTTTGTGTCGAAGGATCTGTTGCCAAGACATGCAGAATTTCACCCGCTTCCATTTCACGGACACGGTTGTGCAGCATCATAACAGGCTCCGGGCAATGCAGCCCCTGAGCGTCAAGAATATGGTCTGCGGTTATATCTTTCATCGTACATCTCTTGCAGAAAGGCGCGTATTGTCTCAAATTACCAACTGTAGAAAAAGGGATTTTACGCCCAAAACAAGAACAAAAGTCGCATTTATAAAAGAATTGCACCATCCTAATAAGTGGATGAGTTATCTATAAGGGGAGTTACTGATGATTCGAGTATTGATTGAACGCCATGTTGCTGAAGATCTCATTGAACACTATGAGAAAGCAGCGAGAGACACTTTGCAGTTGGCGATGCAGGCACATGGATTTATTTCTGGGGAAGCCCTGAAAAACGCCTACGATCCTAATCATCGATTGGTTGTCGCCACATACAGAACATTACAGGACTGGCAGCGTTGGGCCAGTTCCCCAGAAAGAAAAGAGATGATGGAAGCTCTGGGCCCTATGCTGGAGACTGAAGAAAAAGTAACTATATACGAACACTAATCAACCAACCTGTCGCTTCAGTTTTTAGAAGCTTCCACGGCTATAACAAACGCAAGTGACAGGTTATCTCCTCACGATCATGATACAGGTGCTTTGCAGAAAGCTCATATGCAAGGCCAGCCTGCATAAACTGCTCTGCAATCAGGTTAAGACACGTGATCACTTCCTGATACCGCTGTTTCATCGGCAGTTTCAAATTAAAAATGGCTTCGTTGCACCAGCCATTTTTAACCCAGGTCACTGCCATCTGCGCTGTTTTAACCGGCTTATCAACGACATCGCACACCATCAGATGCACCGGTTCCGGGGGTTGATAGCGATAAGCATCCTCCTGTACGTGCGTCACCTGGCCGGATTCCATGAGATCATCATTCATTGGCCCGTTATCAACCGCAGTGACAAACATACTTCTCTGAACCAATTGCCAGGTCCAACCGCCTGGTGCTGCACCCAGATCCACCGCTTTGGCACTGTAAGGTAAACGTTGGTCCCAGTGTTTTTTAGGAATAAACCAATGCCATGCTTCCTCGAGTTTTAATGTCGAACGACTGGGTGCTGATTTAGGGAACTTTAAACGTGGGATACCCAATGGCCAGGGAGCCGAATTATTGACGGGCGCATAACCCAGATATATCTCAGTACCCGAGAGTACAAACAGAAACATCCGTAGCGAAGATTGAGTGACTTTGGATTGCAGCTGCTTACTCTGACGCAGTTTTTGTGAAAGCGCCGAAGAAAATTTCCTCGAAAATGTCGCAAGCTCTCGCCCATCGGTGGTATCGGCATATTCTGCCCATAGATCCGCACAGCTTGGAAAATCATCAAGATAGGTTTGAATCTGTGAGATCCGGTCCCCCTGCTCCAGCATTAGCAAATCACCGCACACCATCCATTGGCGGATAAAAACCAGACTGTTGAAATTAACCAGATCTATGGCTTTTTCAGCATCGCCCGGTTGCTGCAATATAAACAAAACATAGCCGTCTCCCAGATTTAATTTACAGTAACCATAGATGCCCACATTGGCACATTGATCTGTAATCTCTGCGGCAGCTTCTTTTTCAAAGCCTGAACGACATTGCAACAACAAGCGATTAAAGTAACTCAACTGATCCATTCTCCTATTAGCCGGACAGCAGTACTCAGATGTTCTTCCTGAGTTAAGCCTGAGGATTTTCTAGGTTTTAAATCATGATTTCCATCTTCCAGCCAATGAACTTGCACATTTTCTGACAAATCATAGTTTTTCACTTCATCACAGTTGCCCATAGCATCCCGGCTACCCTGAAAAATGTGAACTGGCGTACTCACCTCTTGAAGATGCTCTACCCGCAGGTTTTCCGGTTTGCCCGGTGGGTGAAAAGGATATCCAAATACAAAAACAGCTGAGACGCTTTCGTTTTCTGCCAGCATCGTTGCCATTCTTCCGCCCATAGATTTGCCCGCCAGAAAGAGTGGAACTGAACTGTCAGCATGTTCAGAGATCATTTCTTCTAAGTATGAAATAAGTACCGGTGCACGATCCGGAGGCCTTTTTTTGCCATCCAACCTTCTTTTTTGCATGTATGGAAATTCAAACCGAATCACCTCCAGACCCTGATCAGCTAATTGCACACTGACATCTGCCATAAAATCACTATCCATTGGAGCTCCTGCCCCATGAGCAAAAATAACCCTACCTTTTACAGGTTTTCCATTAATTAACACGGAGTTACCTCTCAAAACCGCCAACTGGACAAAAAGTGCGCAAAATCAAACTTGATTTACGTCAACTAAACGAATGATAAGGAAAAAAAATTTGTGCCCAAACTTAGACTCAAGTCAAAGAAAAAGGCCTATATAACCAATAGAAATATTAATAACACAAAAATAGATATTAATTTAATCATTTTATTTCAATCAGTTACACTCAATAGTACTCCATTAGTACCGGAAATATAAGACCAATGTCGACCTGTGACACCTGCGACAAAATGCCTCAGCGAAGCCCCCAAATGCATTGAAAACAGGCGCCTATTCCAAGATAATTGCCAGCGAAAATCTAAATTTCCTTAAATAGCTTGTTGATGAGAGCCTGACATGAGCACAGCAACTGAACACCCCACATACAACTATAAAGTGGTGCGCCAGTTTGCCATCATGACAGTTATTTGGGGTATCGTCGGTATGACCGTCGGTGTCCTAATAGCTGCACAGCTGGTATGGCCTGCACTGAACTTTGATACTGCGTGGTTGACCTATGGTCGTCTACGTCCACTGCATACCAATGCGGTTATCTTCGCATTTGGCGGATGCGCACTATTCGCAACGTCTTACTACGTTGTTCAACGTACGAGCCGGGTTCGCCTGTTCTCAGACGGCCTAGCAGCTTTCACATTCTGGGGCTGGCAGGCAGTTATTCTGGCGGCAGCCATCACTCTGCCTCTGGGTCTGACTTCTTCTAAAGAATACGCAGAGCTGGAATGGCCAATCGATCTTCTGATCACTGTTGTCTGGGTTGCTTACGCTATTAACTTCCTGGGTACAGTTAAGATCCGTAAGACATCACACATCTATGTAGGTAACTGGTTCTACATGGCCTTCATCATTACGGTTGCAGTTCTGCACATCGTAAACAGCATGGCTATTCCTGTTTCTCTGTGGAAATCATACTCAATCTACCCGGGTACTGTTGATGCAATGGTACAGTGGTGGTACGGCCATAACGCAGTAGGTTTCTTCCTGACTGCAGGCTTCCTGGGCATGATGTACTACTTCGTTCCTAAGCAGGCTGAGCGTCCAATTTACTCTTACCGTCTGTCTATCGTGCACTTCTGGGCACTGATCGCGACATACATGTGGGCTGGTGGTCACCACCTGCACTACACAGCGCTGCCTGACTGGACTCAGTCTGTAGCGATGGTTATGTCCCTGATCCTGCTGGCTCCATCTTGGGGTGGTATGATCAACGGTATGATGACTCTGTCTGGCGCATGGCACAAACTGCGTACAGACCCTGTTCTGCGCTTCCTGGTTGTTTCTCTGTCTTTCTACGGTATGTCTACGTTCGAAGGCCCAATGATGTCCATCAAGACAGTAAACGCTCTGTCTCACTACACTGACTGGACTGTTGGCCACGTACACGCAGGTGCACTGGGTTGGGTAGCAATGATCTCTATCGGTGCCGTTTACCACATGATCCCACGCCTGTTCGGTAAAGCTCAGATGTACAGCGTTGGTCTGATCAACACTCACTTCTGGCTGGCAACAGTTGGTACTGTACTTTACATCTGTGCGATGTGGGTTAACGGTATCCTGCAGGGTCTGATGTGGCGTGCAGTAAACGAAGACGGCACACTGACTTACAGCTTTGTTGAAGCCCTGGAAGCATCTCACCCAGGTTACTTCGTTCGTTGGTTGGGCGGCATGTTCTTCC
This sequence comes from Neptuniibacter sp., assembly GCA_049596335.1. Lineage (GTDB taxonomy): Bacteria > Pseudomonadota > Gammaproteobacteria > Pseudomonadales > Balneatricaceae > Neptuniibacter. Next base: position 29,985 of record JBMYLM010000002.1, on the reverse strand, counting down.
TGACTGGTATGGTTCTGATGGCCTACAACACTTGGCAGACTGTTCGTAAAGGCAGCTCTGCACCAGAAGCTGAAGCTTCTGCACAAGCAGCATAAGGTCGGGGAGCAAATAAAATGATCAAACACGAAACGATTGAAAAAAACATTGGCCTTATGATCCTTCTGATCATCATTGTGATCAGTGGTGGTGGCTTAGCGGAAATCGTTCCTCTGTTCTTCTCGTCCTCAACGACTAAACCGATTGAAGGCCTGCGTACTTATACTCCTCTGGAGTTTGAAGGCCGCGATATCTACATCCGTGAAGGTTGTAACACTTGCCACAGCCAGATGATCCGTCCTTTCCGTGCAGAAACGGAACGTTACGGTCACTTCTCTACTGCGAACGAGCACGTATATGAGTACCCATTCCTATGGGGTTCTAAGCGTACTGGTCCAGACCTGGCACGTGTAGGCGGTCGTTACTCTGATGACTGGCACCGCGCTCACTTGTACAACCCTCGTGACGTTGTACCTGAGTCTAAGATGCCTGCTTACCCATGGTTGTTCGAGAACAAGCTTTCCGGCAAAGACACTGCTAAGAAGCTGACAGCTCAACAGACTCTGGGCGTTCCGTTCACTGACGAAACTATCGCCGGTGCAGCTGAAGCCGTACAGGGTAAGTATGAGATCGATGCTCTGGTAGCCTACTTGCAGGCGCTGGGTAAAATGCATACTCAATACAACAACAAGCGGTAGTAACGCGTGAGTTACGAAGTTTATGGTCCGTATATTCCGGTAGTGATGCTGGTCACATTTATAGCGTTGTTCATCTGGGTGCTTAACCCTAAAAACAAAGCTAAATATGACGAAGCAGCCAACATGCCTCTTCAGGAAGATGATGATGAGCCGGCCGTGAATAGCGAGATCAATAACGGGAGAAAAGAAAAATGAGTGCTTTTTGGAGCGCGTGGGTAACGGTTATTACCCTAGCAGTAATCCTTGGTTGTACTTGGTTGCTACTTGCTACTCGTAAGAGCCAGCCACACCAGGACACTACTGAAGAAACTTTGGGCCATGAGTTTGATGGCATTGAAGAGTACGACAACCCACTGCCGAAATGGTGGTTCCAGATGTTTATCGCAACTGTGATCTTCGGTCTGGCTTACCTGACCCTGTATCCAGGTTTCGGTACCTTCCAGGGACTTCTGGGCTGGTCTTCTCACGGTCAGTGGGAAGAAGAAATGAAGCACGCTGAAGAAACCTACAAGCCTGTTTTCGCTAAATATGCAGCACTGCCTGTTGAAGAGTTGGTTGCCAACCCTGAAAACGAAAATGGTCTGAAAATGGGTCAGCGTATGTTCGCTAACAACTGCTCACTGTGTCACGGCACAGCAGCAACTGGCGCACACGGCTTCCCTAACCTGACTGACGCTGACTGGCTGTACGGCGGCGATGCTGCGACTATCAAAGCATCTATCGCAAACGGCCGTAGTGGTGCAATGCCTCCTTGGGGTGCTGTACTGGGTGAAGAAGGCGTACGTGACGTAACTAACTACGTACTGTCTCTGAGCGGTGCTGAATCCGATGCTGAAGCAGCTGCTCGCGGCCAGACTCAGTTCCAGGCTCTGTGTACTGCGTGTCACGGTGCTGATGGTAAAGGTCTTCCGATTCTTGGTGCACCTAACCTGACTGATGACGTTTGGTTGTACGGTGGTTCCTTTGAGAAGGTTGCTCACTCTATCCGTAACGGTCGTGCAGGTGTGATGCCAGCGCATAAAGACCTGCTGAGTGATGAGAAAATTCACCTGATCACAGCATACGTATACAGCCTGTCTAATAAATAAAGGCTTACACTGAAAAAATAAAAGGCGGTATGATACAGATCATATCGCCTTTTTTTGTGCTTCCCTATTATAATATTCAACTCTTCTAATAAACCATTCGAAACATGTGGTTATAATAGATAAGTCGACTTAAATATCACTGGTGAGCAACAGTATGAGTCAGATTCCGGTACAAGATGTAACGCCTAAGTCCAAGAAAGGACAAACTGAAAATTTTGACCTGTATGCAAAACGTGAGCATATCTACGTTAAGAACTACACAGGCATTTTCAAAAAATTCCGTCAGATCAGTAGCTTTATCATGCTACTCATGTTCTTCGGCTTCTCCTGGTTAACCTGGGATGGTCGTCAGGCGGTACTATTCGATCTACCAAATAGACAGTTCCACGTATTTGGTATGACGTTCTGGCCACAGGATTTCATGTTACTTTCCTGGCTTCTTATTATTCTGGCTTTTGCCCTCTTCTTCTTCACTGTATTCGCTGGCCGCTTATGGTGTGGTTATGCTTGCCCTCAGTTTGTTTGGACCTGGATCTACATCTGGATCGAGAACCACACTGAAGGTGACCGTAATGCCCGGATGAAGCTGGACAAACAAAAAGGCTGGAGCTCTGAGAAGCTCCGTAAAAAAGGCCTGAAACACCTATTATGGATAGTCTTCTCCATCGCCTCCGCGGTTGCATTCGTTGGATACTTCACCCCCATTCGCGAACTGATTCCGAGCCTGTTTGCCGCTGAACTCGGCCCCTGGGAGTTCTGGTGGATTGGATTTATCGCGGTTGCCACCTACGGTAACGCCGGCTGGTTAAGGGAACAGGTATGTATTTATATGTGTCCTTATGCCCGCTTCCAGTCAGTCATGTTTGACCAGGATACTCTGATCATCTCTTACGATGAAAAACGCGGCGAAAATCGCGGTAAACGTAAGAAAGGTTCTGATTATAAAGCTCAGGGTCTGGGTGATTGTATTGACTGTAATGCCTGTGTGCATGTTTGCCCAGTGGGTATCGATATTCGCGACGGCCTGCAGTATGAATGTGTTGCCTGCGGAGCTTGCGTAGATGCCTGTGATGACATGATGGAACGTGTAGGCTATCCAAAAGGGCTGGTTCTTTACACCACAGAACATCAGCTCGATGGCAATAAGACTCACATCATGCGCCCACGCTTGATCGGTTACTTCGCAGTTCTGTGTGCCATGTTCATTGCGTTCTCATACACAATATTCAACCGAATCCCGCTTGAAGTAGATATTCTACGTGATCGCGGACAGTTGTTTACTGAACTATCCAATGGCGCAATTGAGAACGTTTACACTCTGAAACTTGCCAATAAAGAGCAGGTGGACCATCAATACAGAATTTCCGTTTCTGGCATTGATGGCATGGAATACAAAGGTGACGAGGTAGTAACCATTAAATCAGGTGAACTTCTTGATCTGCCGATCCGTATTAATGTTCCGCAGCGTTACTTAAGCAAGGCCAACAACACAATTCTTTTCAAGGTAGAAGCTCTGGATAATGAGAGTATCTTGATTGAAGAGGAGAACCGCTTTATTGGCCCAGCGCCAAAACGTTAAGTAACTGACAAATATCAATAAGGGGGGAATAATACTCCCCCTTGATCTGAAATAGGTTAGAATAGCTGCCCGTCTGAACCAAACTGGTTATGGTTTCAGACTTGGCAGCTTTTTTGGGTATTATGATGACGAATAGCAACAATACTCCTGGCCCGTGGTATAAGCAACCATGGCTTTGGTTTATTCTGGCACCGATTATTGCCGTTGTGATCTACGGTACATTTTTCTTATATCTGTCCATTGTCACTCATGACGGAATTGTAAAAGACGATCACTACAAACATGCCCGTGGCCAATTTGTAGATACCACAAGAACTGACGCTGCTATTGAAATGGGCCTTTCCGGTTCATTACAACTGGATAATGTCACCGGTGACTTAATGCTGAAGTTTAGTAGTAAAGAGTCAGAACTACCGGAGTTCCTCACGTTAAGCATTGTTCACCCGACTCACCAGCAGTATGACCAGGATATCACTCTGAAAAATGTTCCTGGCAGCAGCTCTTATCTTGGCAGTTTGAAGATTTCCCTTAAGGGCAAACGCTATTTGATCCTGCAGGATGAGACCAAAAGCTGGAACCTAAGGGCAGAAGCACACCCCCCTTACGATCAGAATTTAATTCAACTTCAGCCTAAATAATGACTGAAAGCTCCGCCGTGCCTGAACAGGATGATAACTGCTACCACTGTGGTTTAACTGTTCCCAAAGGTAGTGATTACCACACCGTTATCAACGGACAGTCGAGGTCAATGTGTTGCCCCGGCTGTCTTGCTGTTGCTAAAACAATTGTCGATAGCGGCCTGGATAACTACTACAAACACCGCACGGACAATGCTCAATCACCAGAAATTACCAGTGCAGCGCTCTCCGAAGCACTTCTGCTGGAACTCTCGCTTTATGATGACAAAAGCATTCAACAGGGCTTTGTCCGTCAAACAGAAGATGGAGACGAAGCCACTCTGGTCATTGAAGGCATTACCTGTGCCGCCTGTGTCTGGCTGCTGGAAAACCATATAAGTGGTATCGAGGGTGTCGCAAACGTACACGTCAATTTGACCAACCATCGAGCCCGCATCACCTGGGACTCAGACATTGCACCACTGAGTACCATCCTGGCGAATATCTATCAAATCGGCTATCAGGCCCACCCATATACCCCGGATAAAGAAGAACAACTGCTCGAGCAGGAAAAGAAACGCGCCACGAGACGTTTAGGTGTTGCCGGCATAGGTATGATGCAAACCATGATGCTCGCTGTAGCACTTTATGGTGGAGCACTGCAGGGCATCGAGAATCAGTATGTGACCTTCATCCGCTGGGCCAGCATGGTGATAGCGACACCCGTTGTTCTCTATTCGGCCCGTCCGTTTATAATCGCCGCCATTCGAGATATTAAAACCCGTCACCTGACTATGGATGTGCCTGTATCCATCGCCATCTATGGGGCATACCTTGCCAGTGTCTGGGCAACCATCACTAACAGCGGCGAAGTCTATTTTGACTCTGTAACTATGTTCTCGTTCTTCCTGTTGGTCGGCCGTTATCTGGAGATGATCGCCAGACACAGAACAGGAAGAGCCGGCAACGCCCTGCTCAATCTACTTCCAGCCAGCGCAGTTAAAGTAATTGATGGCGATGAACAACTCATTCCAGCTACTGAACTGAAAACCGGTGATGTTGTTTTAGTGAAACCGGGCCACACAATTCCTGCTGATGGTATGATTATCTCAGGCAGCAGTTCTGTGGATGAATCCGCATTAACCGGTGAATACCTGCCGATCCGTAAAGAGTGCGATGACAAAGTGGTCGGCGGTACGATTAATGTTGAAAACCCAATTCAGATCCAGATCACCGAGGTAGGTAGCGAAACTCAGCTTTCTGCTATTGTCCGCCTGCTCGAACGCGCTCAGGAAGAAAAACCCCAGGCCGCTCAACTGGCTGATAAAGTTGCCAGTTACTTTGTTGCAGCCGTTTTGCTTACCGCATGTGGTGTTGGCTTTGGATGGTGGATCGTAGAACCAGCCCATGCTTTCTGGATCACGCTATCTGTACTGGTAGTCACCTGTCCATGTGCCCTCTCGCTGGCGACACCAACAGCGCTAACCGCGGCCACAGGAACATTGAGACAGAACGGACTTCTTATTACCCGCGGACACGTTCTTGAAAGTCTGGCCAGCGCCACCCACATCATTTTTGATAAGACCGGAACACTTACCGAAGGTAACCTCAGCCTTCAGGAAGTGATTCCTCTCTCGTCTCTGGATCGCGATGAGTGCATTCAGATTGCTGCCGCTCTGGAAAAACACAGTGAGCACCCTATTGCCCGCGCATTCCACGAGAAAGCTGCGGATAAGTCCGCAACCGATATTCAGGCTGAATTGGGCCAGGGCCTTCAAGGCTGCATTGGGGAGAGACAATACCGTATAGGCAAGCCCGAATACGCCGCGCAATTATCGTCAAACAAGTCCCCTGCCTTGCCAGAAGAAAGCGGACAGTGGCTACTGTTATGTTCCGAAGATGCACCGCTTGCCTGGTTCAGACTCAACGACCAGATCAGACGTGAAGCTTCAGAAGCGATTGCTTCTCTGCAACGCCTTGGCCTCAAATGTGAAATGCTCACGGGCGATAATTCATCAGCTGTCACCGAAGTTGCGAACAAACTCGGCATTACTCAGTGTGTTTCTGGAGTCTCTCCTGCTGAAAAACTGGAATATGTGAACCAACTTCAGGAGCAAGGCGCGCAGATCATCATGGTAGGTGACGGCATTAACGACATACCTGTATTGGCTGGCGCACAGACTTCAATTGCCATGGGCACTGCAACCGATTTAGCCAAAACCAATGCCGATGGTGTACTGGTTCAGCATGATCTGTTGCGACTGGTGGATGGTGTTTTGCTGGCTAGAAAGACGAAATCAGTAATTCGCCAAAACCTAGGATGGTCTCTCTGTTATAACCTGCTGGCGCTTCCGTTGGCGGCCTTTGGTTTTATCGCTCCTTATATGGCGGCTTTAGGGATGTCTGCGAGCTCTTTGGTTGTTGTAGGCAATGCTATGCGCCTGAACAGAATTCCTAAAGCGCGCAAACAACCCATTGAGCAAAAGCTTACATCCACTGATCTGAATACTAACTCCGTATAACTAAATCAGTTAAAATGTCAGTATTGAGTAATTACTGAGCCTGAACATGGATATTATTTTCCTCCTTATTCCCATCGCTATTGTTCTTGCTGGCTGCGCTATCTGGGGTTTTTTCTGGTGTGTAAACAACGGCCAGTATGATGACCTTGAAAGTCCAGCCCACAGCATTTTATTTGAAGATGACGAAGATCTGATTCCAGACGACGCAAAAGTCGATCAGGACAGCAAAAAGAATGACTGAAAGCCTGGCACTCTCAACCGCATTTTTCCTTGGTTTATTGGGTGGCACTCACTGTTTAGGCATGTGTGGCGGTATTGCAGCTACAGTGGCTATGGGCAGCCCTGGAGGGAGTCGTGGTGCTGGTCTCCTACTCGGTTATAACACCGGACGTATATTCAGCTATGGACTTGCAGGGGCACTGCTGGGAAGCCTTAGCTGGCTGATCGAAGATCCAACCATTCAAATAGTCATACGTTCTTTCGCAGGCATCATGCTAATTCTTATGGGCTTTTACATTGCCCAGTGGTGGCAGATACTGACTCAGGTTGAAAGTGCCGGCGGCGTTTTGTGGAAACGAATCAGCCCTCTTGCGAGTAAATTATTACCTGTAAAAAATGCCAAACAGGCGATTCTTTTAGGGCTTCTTTGGGGATGGCTCCCATGTGGTTTGGTATACAGTACTCTGATCTGGGCTTCCGCTGCTTCAGACTGGTTACTCAGCGCACAGCTTATGATTCTCTTCGGTTTGGGCACTCTGCCCGCCATGTTGATGACCGGTTTACTGGCACAACAAGTGAAACAAATTTTGCAGCACCGTATTACCAAACAGATCTCCGGCAGCATTATTATTTTGATGGGGCTCTATACAATCCCCTGGCAAGGCATACTGAGTTAACCCCTGTTATAATTGCGGGTTAATGTGACATTGAGGAAAGTTAAGTGGATAACAATCTGATTAAATGGGACCTGGAGCTGATTAAACGCTACGATCTCTCCGGACCGAGATACACCTCTTACCCTACAGCTGTACAGTTCGATCCTGAACTTTCACCAGCTGATCTGGTAGCTACCGGCCAGTCATCAGCGGATCAGAAATCCCCTCTTTCTCTGTATGTACATATCCCTTTCTGTGAGCACGTTTGTTACTACTGTGCCTGCAACAAGGTCATCACGCGTAACCGCAAAAAAGCCCAGCCCTATCTGGAGACGGTTTATCGTGAAATGGCTCAGCTATCCAAGTGGTACAGCAACGACCGCCCTGTTACTCAATTGCATTGGGGCGGTGGTACACCTACGTTCATCAGTGATCAACAGATGATCGAACTAATGCTGGAGATGCGCAAAAATTTCAAACTGCTTGATGATGACTCCGGTGACTATTCCATCGAAATCGACCCTCGGGAAGCATCACTTGAAACCATTAGGGTTTTACGTGAGATTGGCTTTAACCGTATCAGCTTAGGCCTTCAGGATATTGATCCCAAGGTACAGGAAGCAGTGAACCGGGTTCAGTCTGTAGAGCAAACGGCTGCGATTCTGGAAGAAGCACGTCGCCTGGGTTTCCGCTCCCTTAATCTGGATCTGATTTATGGCCTGCCCTACCAGACTCTGGAAGGCTTCAACGCCACTCTGGATAAAGTGATCGAAATGAATCCAGACCGCCTGTCTGTATTCAACTACGCTCACCTGCCGGATCGTTTCCGTCCACAACGGCATATTCAGGAAGATACGCTGCCATCACCGGAAACCAAACTCGCGATTCTGGAATCCACCATTAACAAGCTGCTGGAAGCCGGTTATGTCTACATTGGTATGGACCATTTTGCCAAGCCAGATGATGAGCTTGCAGTAGCGCAGCGTACAGGCAACCTGCACAGGAACTTCCAGGGTTATACCACTCATGCGGAATGTGATCTGGTTGCAATGGGTGTATCTGCAATAAGCCAGATTGGTTCAGTTTATTATCAGAATGAACATGAGATGCAGGCCTACTCAGATGCTGTAGAAGCGAACAGCAATGCAATTAAACGCGGTGTCAGCCTGACCCAGGACGATATCATCCGTCGTCATGTGATCACCCATTTGATCTGTCACTTTGAACTGGATAAAACATCCGTAGCGAAACAGTTCGATATTGATTTTGATGCTTACTTCGCTGATTCACTGGCAGAGCTGGAAGCTTTCTCTACAGACGGCCTGATTAACCTAAATCCAGACAGCATTGAAGTGACTCCAGCAGGTCGCCTTTTGATTCGCAGAATCTGTATGGCATTTGATGCATATATACCTAAAGAGCAGAGCACTCAGAGGTTCTCTAGAATAATATAGTGCTTCACGGCTTTCACCTGTGCTGGAAATATTACATAATCGGGTGAAAGCCATCCGATAGATAACTCAGGATCACGTTATGACCGATCATAAGGCATCTGAAGGGAAACTACGCAGCCTTCAGCAGGTCAGCTGCAATACATGTAGTCTGAGCCAATTGTGCTTACCTGTTTCACTCAATATGACTGAGATGGAGCGGTTGGACGCCATAATCGATAAAAGTACCCCGTTGAAAAAAGGTCAGCACCTGTTCCATCAGGGCACACCTTTTACCAGTGTTTACGCATTGCGTGCCGGCACCGTAAAAACCTACACCATCACTAATGAAGGTGAAGAGCAGATTACAGGCTTTTACTTCCCTGGCGAGCTTGTTGGGATGAGCGGTTTCGATCAAAACGAATATCCTGTTTCAGCTAAGATTCTTGAAACAACCACGGTTTGTGAAATTCCATTCGAGCGTTTAGATGAGCTTTCCGGTCAGTTACCTGAGTTACGCCGCCAGCTGTTGCGCTCCATGAGTAAAGAGATTCGTGAAGAGCAACAGATGATGTTGTTGCTTTCGAAAAAGAATGCCGAAGAACGTATCGCTACTTTCCTGATCAAACTTTCGCAACGCTTCAAGCTGCGTGGATATTCTGAAACAAGCTTCAGATTGTCTATGTCCCGAAACGAAATTGGTAATTATCTTGGTCTGGCGGTGGAAACTGTGAGCCGTATTTTTACCCGTTTCCAGAAGTCCGGACTGTTGTCCGTTGACGGTAAAGAAGTTCATATCGAAGATCTGATGAAGCTTTACGAAATCTCTGGTGAGTGTGAAGGTCCTGAACTGACTGAAGAAATTCAGACTCAGTGCTCTCAGCAGCAAAGCTAAACAGACATTAAAAAGCACCAGGACTTTCGTCACTGGTGCTTTCAAGTTGCACAATTAAGTAGCCATCTCAATGTGTAACCCAACGGCTACATTTAACTGCCTAATCCACAACAAAGCATTGAGCTATATCAACGTGGTACTACTAAGGAGTATTCCATGTCTTATGACGAGTGTTATGTAAAGTCAGTGATCAGAACCATTCCTGACTGGCCCGAAGACGGTGTACAGTTTCGGGACATCACTCCTCTGTTCAAGGACCCTAAAGCCCTGCGCATGGTCTCAGACGCCTTTATTCAGCGTTACATCGACAGCGAGATCACTCATATTGCCAGTATTGATGCGCGCGGTTTTCTGATCAGCTCCATCATGTCTTACCACCTGAACATTCCTTTGGTACTGGTTCGTAAAAAGGGCAAACTGCCAGGCAAAACCATCCATCAGGAATACGCTCTTGAATACGGTACCGCGGCAGTTGAAATGCAGATCGATTCTGTAGCTGAAGGAGATAAAGTTCTGGTCTTTGATGATCTGATTGCAACAGGCGGCACTATCCTGGCTGCATGTAGCCTGATTAAAGAGCTGGGTGCAGAGATCTATGAAGCTGCAGCACTGATTGATCTTCCCGACCTGCAGGGCTCCAGCAAGATTCAGGATGCTGGTGTTCCGGTGCACACGCTGATGGCATACGAAGGTCTGTAAGACAAATTTACAGCTCTGATATTTCCAATACGACTTGCATATTTCGATTTAGAATATCAATATAACCTAAATTAGAAACAAGTTGTATTGGAGCCCACTATGCGCCGTTCCTTCCTCACTGCTTTATTCGCTTTCTCATTCAGCTTCACGAACCTTGCGGTCGCAGAAGAGGTCTCACTTCAATACAAAAACCTGAAACTGAATGCCAATCTGGTTCTGACTGAAGAGAGCGGCTACGAGAAAATCTTTCTGATTACTCACGGTACCCTGGCCCATAATGGTATGGAGATCATTTCCGCCTGGCAGGAGTTACTTTCAGATGAGGGGGTTAGTAGTTTAGCCATTAATCTGAGTCTCGGATTGAATGACCGCCATGGCATGTATGATTGCCAGACCAAGCATAATCACAAACATACCGATGCCGCTGATGAGATCGCAGTCTGGGCAAACTGGTTAAAAGAAAAAGGCAGTAACGAGATTATTCTTGCAGCTCACTCGCGTGGTGGTAGCCAAACCGTGATGTTCAGCAATCAGAACACTGTTCCAGAGATAAAAGCCCAGGTTTTGCTGGCACCTGAAGCCACTACAAAGCAAAAGCACACTGAAAACTATCAGAAACGCTATAACCAGGACCTTGCCTCAATTCTCTCCAAGGCCAAGGCAATGCAACCTGAGGCCGTGCTGGAAAATACAAACTTCATCTATTGTGAAAACACTGAAGTCACGGCCGGAAGCTTTGTTAATTATTATGAGTACAGCTCAAACTTCAACACCCCAGAGCTGCTAAAACAGACAACCCTCCCTACTCTGGTCTTTATTGGCAGTGAAGATGAAACTGTGGCTGATCTTCCTGAGCTTCTTAGCCAAGTAACTAATGAGAAGGTCCAGACGGTTACCATCGAAGGAGCAGATCATTTCTTCCGCGACCTGTATATGGATGAAGTGATTGAAGGAACGCTTGAGTTTATGGAGGGGTTATAATTCTGCCTATGAACGTTAACAGAGCAAAAGCACTTCCCTCTCTTTTTCTCCTTACACTCCTGAGCACATTCGCTTACGGGTCTGGTCTGCCTCTGGCTTCTGATCTCCAGCATGAGTATCAGCAGTCAGGAACTAATGAACAGGGGCAGAAAAAAGTCGTTCTGATGCTGGTTTCTCAACCCAATTGCAGTTATTGCGTTCAAATCACCGAAGAGATTCTTCGCCCCATGATCATTAGCGGTAATTATGACAACCACACTCTGTTTAGTGAGTTGGAGATCAATACCGGAAAAACTGTCCGTGACTTTAAGGGTAGTGAAGTAAATGCGACTGAGTTTGCACAACGTTACGGAGCCTGGGCGACTCCCACCCTTTTGTTTTTAGATGAACAAGGTAATCAGGTTGCCGATAAAATCATCGGAATCAACACCCCTGAACTTTATGGTTTTTATGTTGATAAAGCTTTGTCACAGGGCTTTTCTACACTAAATCCCTGAGCCGTAATATTTCCCTTCCATAACTGTAGATTCTTGCTAACATGCACAGCTTTTCATCGGGCCGGAGCAAGCGGTAATGTGGTTTAAAAACCTGATTTTCTATAAATTCACTGAACAATTCACTCACTCTCAGGAACAGCTTCAGGAAAAACTTCAGGAACACGCCTTCAGTCCATGCAAAAGCCAGGAGCTGAGCCGTTATGGCTGGAGCTCTCCATGTAAACTTCTGGATCAGGAACTTGTTCATGAAGTTCAGGGTTTCTTGATGATCTCCTCCTTCAAAGAGGAGAAGATCCTGCCGGGCTCGGTCGTTAAAGAGATGCTTAGTGACAAGGTCAGTCAGATCGAGCATGAACAAGCCCGCAAAGTGTATAAGAAAGAGCGTGATCAACTGAAAGATGAAATCGTGCTTGATCTATTGCCCCGAGCCTTCAGTAAATACCAGAAAACTTTCGCACTGATCGCACCTCAACAGGGCTGGTTGGTGGTAGATGCTTCCAGCCATAAACGTGCTGAAGAGTTGTTAAGCTTCCTCAGAGGCTCTTTAGGCAGTCTTCCTGTCGCACTTCCAGACGTTCAACACTCACCGTCTGCGATTATGTCTCACTGGCTGGAAAATCATGCTGAGATTCCACAACAGTTTGAAATACTGGATGAGTGTGAACTAAGAGACAACTTAGTTGAGGGTGGCGTAATACGCATCAAAGGCCAGCAACTGGAAGACGATGAATTTGTCGCTCATCTGGAAGCAGGCAAGCGTGTTGTAAAACTCTCGGTAGAATGGGATGAACAACTCAAATTTGTGATTCAGGATGACCTCTCAATCAAACGCCTGAAACTCACAGAGCAACTGCAGGAGCAACTTGCGGAAGAAAACAGCGAAGATGAAATCGCCGAATTTGATACGAACATGGTGCAGATGGGATTAGAGTTTACAAAACTATACCCACAGCTCATTGAAGTATTTGGTGGCGAAGCAGACCGCCCTTAACATCGAAAATATGGGGCCTCAGGACAATTATTATTGCTGTGCTAGACTTTGTAGGCATCTGAAGTAGTAGATTGATGGGTGATCTGTGCCAGAAAATAACGATAAATTAAGCAGAGTTCCCGGCGTATCCTTTTCCAGGAAAAGAAATACTCTGATCACCCTCGCTCTTATCGCTGGAGTTTGGGTGCTCGACCCGGCTATCGATGCCGCTTTTTTTAGTAGTAACAGTTTTCTTGAAGAACTGTTAAGCCCCTCCCCTGAAGAAATCTATTTCCGTACAGTGATGACTTTGGTCATCTGCCTGTCTTCTTTCCTGTTTAATAAGCAGCTCAACAAAATAAGCCAGCAACACCACGCATTAGATCACCAAAAACAGCTCATTCAGAACATCATTGATTCCGAACCCGAGTGCGTTAAGACGGTCGCTAAAGATGGCACCTTGCTGGATATGAATCCGGCCGGACTCAATATCGTTGAGGCCCCTTCTATAACTGACGTCCGTTACGCCTCTGTCTACGATCTTATTGCACCAGAAGACCGGGAGGCTTATATCGAATTCAATCGCCGTATCTTCAACGGTGAGAAATTACAAATGCAGTACGACGTAGTAGGCCTGGAAGGAACACGAAAGCGTGTTGATAGCCATGCAGCCCCGCTTTACGATGAAAATGGCAACATTATTGCCCACCTGGCGATCACTCGGGATATCACCGAATTCCAGAAAAATCAGGAAGAACTGGCAAAATTCTCTTTAGCGGTTGAGCAATGTGCCAGTATGGTCATGATCACCAACCCTGAAGGCATAATCACCTACGTCAATCCAAGATTTTGTGAAGTCACCGGTTATACGAAAGAGGAATTCCTGGGCCAAAACCCAAACCTGCTCAGTTCTGGTAAGCATTCTGATGCTTTTTATACCGAACTCTGGGAAAAAATTAATACCGGTTCTGAATGGCGAGGCCAGATTCAAAACAAATGCAAAAATGGTGAGCTCTATTGGGCAGCTATTGTGATCTCGCCTATCTCTGATGAAGAGGGTAACACCACACATTTCCTCTGCACTCAGGAGGATATTACAGCGTCGCATATGCTGACCGAAAAACTGGAATATCAGGCAAGCCACTGCCTGTTAACCGGCTTGGTTAACCGCCATAAGTTTGAACTTCAGCTTGAACAGATTCTGGAACAAGCCAAACAAGATCAAAGTGAGCACGCGATTGTATTTGCCGACATTGACCAGTTCAAACAGATCAATGATACCTGCGGTCACGCAGCCGGAGATCAGTTACTCAGACAGATTAGCAATATTATTCAAAGCTGTGTTCGCCAGAATGATCTTGTTTCACGACTCGGTGGTGATGAATTTGCGGTACTGATTCGCCACTGTGAAAAAGACAAAGCCGGCAAAGTTGTGGAACATATTCGCCAGGCAGTAGAGGATTTTACTTTCCTCTGGGAAAACCAGAGCTTCAAAGTCACCATCAGTATTGGCTGGCTGACACTGGATCAATACTCCCCAGATTCAAGCGTAATTCTGAGCCAGGCTGATGCATCCTGTTATATTGCTAAGGAACAGGGTAGAAACCGCATTCACCTCCACCATGAGAGTGGTGTGAGTGAATCCAGAAAAGGGGAATACCAGTGGATTACGAGAATTCATGAAGGTCTGGAGAAACATAGATTTGAGCTCTACGCACAGAAAATTAAACCCCTTAAACAGGGCCTACCTCCCCACTACGAAGTCCTGCTCAGATACATAGATGAGGAAGGTAATATCATCCCTCCAGGTGCCTTTTTGCCCAGTGCCGAAAGGTATGGAATATCACCAAAGATTGATCGCTGGGTTGTATTACAAACATGCCATCTGCTGACATCAGATCTGGTTGATACTGATATTTCACTCTCAGTAAACTTGTCAGGCCTGTCGGTAAATGACCCAGACTTCCTGAGTTACATAAAAGACTGCCTCAGTGAATTCTCTGTACCTTGTGAGCGAATCTGTTTTGAAATCACCGAAACCGCCACCATTACAAATCTTGCCGAGGCAGTAAATTTTATTCATGAAATGAAATCGTTCGGCTGTAAATTTGCGCTGGATGATTTCGGCAGTGGCCTTTCCTCTTTCGGCTACCTCAAAACTTTGCCCGTGGATTACGTAAAAATTGACGGGATCTTCGTCAAGAATATGACCGAAGAGCCGATTGATCACGCGATGGTAAAAAGCATTAACGAGATTGGACAGTTAATGGGGAAACTCACTGTAGCCGAGTTTGTAGAAGACCATAAATCGGAAGAACAGCTCAGTGGATTGGGGGTAGACTATGCCTAGGGTTACGGAATAGCCCACCCAAAACCGATCTCAGAGTTGATATCTGAACTCAAGCAAACTGGTTAAAATCAAAATTACTCGGAATCACCCACAGTCGTTAGGCCCAGGCTGGTCCATGCCTGCATACCACCACGGTAATACTTAATTTTTTCGGCAGGATAACCCGCTTCCAGCATAGCTCTGATTAAAGTCGGTGTCTGACCACACCAGTAACCGTTACAGAACATTGCAAGGGTCTTGGCATTGCTAAAATCATAGCTGCCATCTGTAGATAAGGTGACACCGAAGTCATCCATCGCATCCACAGCGGATTCTTCTTCCTTCATCACCGTATACGGCACATTAATACTGCCAGGAATCGTCAAACGGTAATGCCAGCCTTCAGTACGGGTATCAACAATCAGAACATTTTCATCTTCCTGTGATTGCTGCATATAACCCACAAATTCACGCTCAGCGATTGTTTCAACGTCATAAGGTTCAAAAGGACGAATCGGCTGCGGCATGCCTCTGAAAGTGGTGCTGTATAGCTCGTTGATCGTATTTGCCGGATCCTGATTACGCATCACCTCTACTGGCTCGCCATCATGATCCACCGTGAAGGAATACAAGCCAGGAGCGATCATGGCTTTTTTACTACCACCTTCAGCGAATACTGCAGGTGATGCCGCCAGTGCTGTAACCAAAGCCAGACTTGTAACTGTACGTTTGAGCATCTCACACCTCTTATTATTATAAATTTATGAAAATTAGTTATATGCCTAATTTTCACATAAACAGATAACAAGAACCATGCTCGATGCTTTAGACATTAGATGTATCTAATTTAACTCCTCAAGCATGTCTATGCTGAACTTATTAGCATCTGCAGACAGGCCTTGTTTTTCACATTCAGTAAGGAATTTGTTTTCCCGATCTACAGTTTCGTTATAACCAAACTCATTCTTTTCCAGCATCTGTATCTGCAGTGTCGCCTTGTGATAAAAAGCCAGAACCGTCGCCGCGGTCTGATTACCACTCTGCAGCAAGTCTTCCCATTTGTGTCGGTGGTTTTGAATTTTTAAAGCGGTACGTTTCAGATTCCAGCTGTAGCGGAGATCATCAAAAAACGGTTTGGTATAGACCTGAGAGTAAATCAGAATTGTAATCAACAACCCAATAAGAACACCGGCCATATTTACAGCCATGTTTTCACCCTCAGGATTACCGTAATAATTTCTCAGTAAGGCACTGATGCTCAATGCAAACACTGCAAAAATAGAGCAGAAAATAATGGCAACCTTACGCTGCTTCTTTTGATAACTCTCTTTGTCGATCTCTCTTAATTCCACTGTACTACCCTTAATGACTGTCTAAACTTTAACCAACCGCTTGCAGTACGGTTTTAGCCGTGTAGACTTGGCGCCTCGAAAAAACTCTTTCTAGCACAAGCCATGTATTCCGTAAAAGAAATTTTCTTCAGCCTTCAGGGTGAAGGCGCTCAATCCGGGCGCGCTGCTATCTTCTGTCGCTTCACAGGCTGCAATTTATGGTCTGGAAGAGAACAGGACAGGGCCTCAGCCGTATGCGATTTCTGCGATACCGATTTTATCGGTACCGCCGGTCAGAATGGCGGTAAATTTTCGACTGCTGAGGAACTGTGTAAATACCTGAGAAGTTTTTGGCCACTGCACAGTGCTACCCCACCTTATATAATTTTCACCGGTGGTGAGCCTGCTCTGCAGCTGGATCAGGATCTGGTAGACACCTGTCACGATTTTGATTTTGAAGTCGCCATTGAAACCAATGGTACTAAACCTCTACCAGACGGAATCGATTGGGTTTGTGTGAGCCCAAAAGCCGATGCTGAGATTGTGATTACCCGCGGGCATGAACTGAAACTGGTTTATCCTCAGCGATTGGCTAAACCTGAACAGTTTTCTGCACTTGAATTCGAGCACTTCTATTTGCAGCCGATGGACGGCCCGGATAGAAAGAAAGTCACTGAGGCAACCATTGAATATTGCATGCAACACCCACAATGGAAATTAAGCCTGCAGAATCACAAGATCCTTGGAATCGACTAAGCCTGTTTCAATCATTCAGGCCAGACTGCCCTCTGAGCTTTTCTGTGGCCAGTTTCGATAAGCTATGAGGGCAAAGGCCGGGATGTTCATCAAAACGCCGTAGATCAAAGCACTGGCTGACATCTCAGGATTCTGCAGTATACCTCCAGTCACCAATAAGGCTATGGCCGCATTCTGAATGCCAACCTCAACCGATAAGGTGAGCCCCTGCTGGTTGCTAAGCTGTGCTTTTCTGGCAATCACATAACCGATCAGCATAGCTAAAGTGACCAACGTTAACACTGCGGGTCCCGTCATAAGGATCAGGTCCGGTAATCGCTCCCAGTTACTTTTAACGATCGCAAACACCACAAGAATCAGAAAAGTAGCCGCAGCATACTTAATGAATTTCTGAGCACGTTCACAAAACCCAGGCCACTTGCGGTAAATCAGAATACCCAGAATCGCGGGTAGTACAGAAATCACCAGTAACTTGAGAATTGTTACCCCAACAGGAAAAGCCAGAGCCTGTTCCTGCCCCAGAATCAGGCTAATGGCTACCAGAGTCATAAAGGGCATTGTGAAAGGCGTAATCAAACCTGTAATGCCGGTAAGACAAACCGATAAAGCTGTGTCACCCCGACACAGGTAGGTAATCATGTTGGAGGTCGCCCCACCTGGGGCAAAAGTCAAAACCATGATGCCCACAGCAAGCGCGGCGGGAAGGCTGAATAAAACCACAATCAATGCTCCCAGCAGTGGGAGTATGAATAACTGAGCCAACACACCCAACACGACGGCTTTCGGCTGGCGAAGCAGTAAAAGAAAATCAGAAGGTTTTAAAGACATACCCACCCCCAACATGATTAAAAATAATGCCAGTGGGAGAACGACCTGAGTGACGATGCTACCTTCCATGTTATTCCTTTCAGTTTTGTCTGACCTTTGGACAAAGAATATAAAAAAAATAATCCTAACAACAGCGTTTTGCACCGCAAAAAGTTATTCAAAAACAGTAAATACAGGGCCTAAGGCCCAATACCCACACACTCTGTGGATAACTCTGTTAATTAATACTTCAAAACAGCATGAAACACCCATAAATAGTGGAGTTGGATCAAACTGATCATTTTTTAACCAATTAGGAATTATTCCTTAAAAAACAATATGTTAATTATGTCAATATAGTAATTTAAGGTTTTTTAAACGCACTAAGTTGATACACTTGCACTAAAAATGTCCAGCGGTGAAAAACCTCTTCCAAGATCAAACAAAAACAGCTGTAAAATCAGCGAAAAAGGCCCGTAACGGCTATGCATTTCAAACAACCAACCGCGAAAGGCGGCTAACGTTGATCTTAAGCAGCTTTTTAACTGAGAAATACCAGGCACAACTGAACAAAAGAAATACTTCCTGTTACGATATCTGAGTTATTAATAGAACAAGTATCTGACATGATTAGGGATTCAGAACAACAGAAGGCTGTACAAAAAGTCACACTAATAGGCGCAGTGCTTGACGGACTGCTCGGGTTCAGCAAGATCATCATCGGGCACTTATCTCATTCTGCCGGCTTGGTCGCTGACGGTATACATTCTCTGTCTGATCTGTTCACTGACCTCATGGTCATCTTGATCCTGAAATTTTCAGGAGAAGAACCTGATGAGGAACATCCATGGGGACATGCCCATTTTGAGACTCTAGGTACAGTGCTGCTTGGCAGTGTGCTAATAGCAATTGCAGGAGCAATGGCTTACGACAGCACCCTCTCGCTGTTCCATACTTCCCAGCTACCTATACCTGAATGGCCTACTCTTCTCGTTGCTGCTGTGTCGGTACTCGCTAAAGAATGGATTTTCAGATACACTCTCAACGTTGGCAAAGAAACCGGCTCTGACTTACTAGTCGCTAACGCCTGGCACAGCCGTACAGACGCTCTTTCATCCATTGTTGTATTTATAGGTATCGCCGGCACCATGGCTGGTATCGCCTGGCTGGATGCCGTAGCGGCAATCATTGTTGCTCTGATAGTCGCAAAGGTGGGCTGGGACTTATGCTGGAGCAGTATCAAACAGCTGGTTGGAACGTCACTGCCAGAAGAAGATATCCAGCGTTATCAGAAAATTGTGATGTCCATTGAGGGCATTATCAGTGTTCACAGCTTTAAAAGCCGGGCCATGGGGAGCAAGAGCATTCTTGAGCTGCATATACAGGTGGCTTCCGATATCAGTGCTTCAGAGGGGCACCATCTGGGTGATCTCGCTTGCCATCGTCTGCAGGAAGAATGCGACGATATCGGCCATATCATCTACCACATTGATACTTATAATGATGAACTGCTGGACCCAACCCCTTCATATATACTGCCGGTACGTAGTGAAATATCGTCAGTAATCAATAATACTCTGGGCAACATAATCCCCGGTACAGAACCCTACCGTCTTACTCTGCATTACCAGCCTCAAACCATGGATATTGAGATTCTTCTTTCGGAAGAAGCTATGCAACCCATTCAGGATGCGGGTTACAATACCAACCAATTAGTGGAACTGATTGATGCTGACCTTGAAAAGAGCTTCCCTGATAAAAACTATTTTGGATCTGTCTTTGTCGCAGCAGGCTCTATCAAGTGAAGCAGTACTACCCTGAGCAATCCCCCTTTAGCCATGAAACGGAAGTTAAGCGCAGTAAATTCATCACCTATATTTCGCACACGCCTGATAAGGCAACCTCAGATCTGTTTATCGAATCCATTCAAAAGCTTCACCCAAAAGCTAACCATAACTGCTGGGCCCGAATTGCAGGGTTACGGGAGAATCTAAGTTGCCGTCAGAGCAATGATGATGGAGAACCCAAAGGAACCGCCGGCAAGCCCATTCTGAATGTTCTGGAACACAGTGACCTATGTGAAATCACGGTTGTAGTGACCCGATATTTCGGTGGCATCAAACTTGGCGCAGGAGGCTTAGTCCGTGCCTATAGCCAGGCGGTTCAGGAAACTATAGAACATCTTCCCGTTAGCGAATATCTGGCTAAATTTAATTTTACAGTCCAGTTGCCCTTTGACATGGTGAGTGATGTGGAAAGGCTCATTGCTAATTCGGGAGCCACGATTTTAGACCGAGAGTGGGAATCTGAATTGAAAATCTCTGGTAAAGGTACTGCGGAACAGCTCCTGACTTTGGAGCAAAACTTTAATTCAATTCTGCATAAGCTCACCTATTCTTCAGACAAGGAACTGTAATCTTTCCTGCTTTCTAGTTGCCCCAGAGTGAATTTATAACTTTCCATTTTAACCATGCCACAGGTTTACCCCTGCCTCTGGCCAAAAAACAAACTACCGCTCAAAAAATATACACCTATATTTTGCAAGGATAGCTACACTAAAAGTAAGAGATTCTGGAGCAAAAAATATACTTAATGTGAATTGAAGATTTTTCTTTAACCGCCGATAAAAAAAGGACGTGTAAATAAATGAAAAATCTATAACTTTTTAGAGGCGAGTCATTCCCAAATTCAAACGAGTGTTTTAAAGTTATCGAAGTCGAGTTATGAATTCTAAGTTATAACTACTCATAACAGTGACAGGGTAATATCGTTATATTTGTTGACTCTATATGAGAGAAGTATGAAGTTCGCTGAAAACAACAATCAAGCTGCTGAATACCTACGTCAGGCAGTGCCCCTGATGGTGAAGCACAATATCCCCCCTAATCCGCTCAATTACGCGCTGTGGTATACCTATGTGAGTGATCGTGTTCCGGAACTGAATGTTCAACTGGACAAAACACTCACCACATACGGTACTTGCCCTACTATGCTTAGCGAACAACTGTTTCGCGAGCATATGATCAAGGATGAAATTCAAGGTTCAGAAGACATTCAGGCAAATCTGATCAGCCTGATCAACAATCTGCATGAACATGCCGGGGATGTGGCAAAGGAATCAGCAAGTTTCAGCGATGTATTGGAAGACAGTCTCGACAGTCTTAAAAAATCAGAAGATGGTGAAACCAGCCTTCCGGTTGAATCTGTTATAGCCGCTCTGTCTACTCATACCAAAAAGATGAGTGAAACCACCCGTTTATTCCAGGACAGAATGGACGAAGCTCAGGCGGAGATTCAGTCATTAAAAGAGGAACTCAACAAGAGTCGTCAGGACGCTCGGGTTGATCCTTTAACAAACCTGTTTAACCGCAGAACCTTTGATGCAGAACTGGAAATGCTGACTGCCGGTAACCAGAGCATCACTTCCTCTTTTGTTCTTGTCGACGTGGATCACTTTAAACGATTCAACGACACCTACGGGCATCTGATGGGAGACAAAGTTCTTCAATACGTAGGCAAGCTTTTGAAAGATTCCTGCCCTGAACCTATGATTCCGGTTCGGTACGGCGGCGAGGAATTTGCTGTTCTGATGCCTGGATCTACTCAGGAAACAGCCTCTAAACTGGCTGAAGAGATCCGTGCGAAGATACAGGCTATTCGTATCAAACAGAAGAAATCGGGTGAAGTGATCAGCTCAATCACTGCATCCTTTGGTGTATCGCAACTGGTTCCGGGTGAAACACCAGAGAAACTGATTGAACGGACTGACCAAGCGCTTTATCAGGCGAAAGAATCAGGGCGTAACCGCGTTATCGTTTCTTCATAATTCTGATGTTAATTATCATCATTCCTAAATAAAGCCGCGTCAGCGGCTTTTTTATTGGCTACTCTCACCACCTTACCTCGTCATATTTCTTTCATCGTTTTGTCTTAATCTTGTCGCGCATTAATCAGTGAGGTCGGTATGAAAGGTATCTGGGAAGTTTTCTGGCGGTTTTTACTCTTGGGTTGCACAAGTTTTGGTGGGCCGGCTGCACATTTAGGCTATTTTCAGAAAACCTTTGTCGATGAAAAAAAGTGGATTGAGCAGGATGCTTATTCCCGTTTGATTGCATTGAGCCAGTTTCTACCCGGTCCAGGCTCCAGTCAGGTTGGGTTTGCGCTGGGCTTACGACATGCTGGATTAGGCGGTGGTATCGCTGCGTTTATCGGCTTTACTTTACCCTCGTTTCTAATTCTTTATGTTCTCTCTGTTTACGGTTCTCATGCCCAATCCGACCTTATGGGTGGCGTGATTCACGGTCTCAAACTACTGGCCGTGGTTGTGGTTGCTGATGCAACTTTGAATATGCAAAGGAGTTTTTGTAAAGAAAACTCAAGCCTCTTAATTGCCGTACTTACCGCAGCTGCACTTCTGGTTGCTCCCGGGATCTGGGTTCAGATAGGTGTGTTACTGATCGCAGCCATTGCAGGTATTCTTCTGCATAAAGGGGAAGCACAATCCGAGGTCCATCAAGTTAAAACCAGAAAGATTCCGCTGCTGGTTTTCTTAGCTCTGTTTCTCACCCTTCCCCTTCTCTCATCGTTTTCTAATTGGGTAGAGTTATTCTCTGATTTCTATCAGGCAGGCAGCCTTGTATTCGGTGGTGGCCATGTGGTCCTGCCTCTGTTGCAACAAACCGTGGGTGACTCTGTAACCTCTGATCAGTTTATTCTCGGCTATGCCGCAGCTCAGGCAGTTCCGGGGCCGATGTTTACCATGGCTACATTCCTAGGTGCGGAGATGATGCAGGACCTTCCTCTGCTCGCAGCATTCGTTGCGACGCTGGCTGTTTTTCTACCCGGCTTCCTGTTGGTCTTAGGACTACAGGGTTCATGGGAATCTATGGCTACGCTCCCCAAAGTCGCTGGAGCAGTATGGGGGATAAATGCTGCTGTTGTAGGACTCCTTCTTTCGGCGTTGTATCAACCCGTGTTTATCAGCAGCGTTGCATCCGGCCTGGATATAGCACTGGTGATTCTTGGTTTCTTTATTCTGCGTATTTATAAACCACCCATTCTGGTTTTAGTTGCGAGTTTTTTGGTGGTAGGTATTGTTATCTAGTTGTTAACCAGACCCTGAGATCATCTACAGCAACTGGCGTGGAATAATAGAAACCTTGCACATACGTACAATTGAGTCGGATCAGTGTCTGTAACTGGCGATCTGTCTCCACCCCTTCAGCGATGACATCCATACTCATGCTATCAGCCATCGAAACAATCGTATTGACCAGGGATGAGTCATCACTGGATTGAAGATCAGCAATGAAGGCTCGATCAATCTTCAGTGTACTGATTGGGAAACGTTTCAAATAACTCAGAGAAGAATAGCCCGTACCAAAATCATCAATGGACAGTTTTACCCCGAGATCACAAAATTCCGTTAACCAGGTTTTGATATTTACATCATCATCCAGAAGGATGCTTTCGGTAAGCTCTAAAGAAAGCCTGGAACCGGAGAAACCCGTTCTTTCAAGAATCGGCGCCAGTCTCTTCGAACTAAAGCCCAAATCATACTGCCGACTTGATATGTTAACGGATAAATGAAGTGGTATACCGTCCACCTCAAGGCCACTAATATCACTACAGGCCTGCTCCAGCACAGCCTCTCCGAGCTCAGAAATAAGTCCACTTTCTTCAGCAACTGGAATAAATTCAACCGGTGAAATGGCCCCTTCTTCAGGGTCAAACCATCTAGCCAATGCCTCTACACCGAAAACATCACCTGTTACTGTATGGATAATTGGCTGATAGAAAACCTGAAGATTGCCCTGCTCTAAAGCACTTCTGAGTTTTTGCTCCAGATGAACTCTTCGATGCACTTTTTCCTGCATACTTTGGGCAAAAAAGTGATACTGATTACGCCCTGATTCTTTCGCCTTATACATAGCCATATCGGCTAAACGAAGTAACTCCAGAGCATCCATAGAATCAGATGGGCTCATTGAGATCCCAATACTCGCACCAGAGAAAATCTCATAACCTTCAATAACAAATGGTTCTTTTAGAGCTTCAATAATTTTTTCGGCAACTTGGGCAGCATGATTTTCTCCAGATATGTCACTGAGGAGAATCACAAACTCATCTCCACCAAACCTAGAAATCGTATCACTCCCCCTGACCAGACCACGTAATCTCTCGGCCACCTTAATTAAGAGACAATCCCCGATTTCATGCCCCATAGTGTCATTGACACGTTTGAAGCGGTCGAGATCAATAAAAAGCAGACTGCTGAGATAATTATTTCTGGAAGCAAGCTTAAGGTCGTGATCAATGCGGTCCATAAGAAGCGACCGATTAGGCAATTCTGTCAGACTGTCATAATAAGCCTGCATGTGAATCTGATCTTCGTGCTTCTTCCTCTCTGTTCTGTCAGTAATGACAGCAATGTACTGAAGTACTTCATCATCTTCATCACGAATCACACTTATCGATAGCCATTGAGGATACAACGAACCATCTTTCCGCTTGTTCCAAACTTCGGAAGACCAACGCCCATCTGTTGTGAGCTTGTTCCACATATCTTCATAAAACAGGCGGTCATGTTTACCGGAGCTAAGAATAGCTGGCGTTTTACCGATCACTTCTGCTTCGCTGTAACCTGTGATCGAGGTGAAAGCACTATTGACTGCAGTAATCCGAAGTTCGGGATCAGTGGTCATGATGCCTTCCTGAGTTGCTTCAAATACGGCCGCAGCAGCCTTCAGCTCATCATTTGCCAGTTTTTGCTTGGTAATATCTTCTTTTACAGCCAGAAAATTAGTAATAGAACCCGATTTATCTCTGATCGGTGAAATGGAAGCCGCTTCCCAATAGAATGTTCCATCTTTTTTCTGATTATAAAAAGTGCCTCGCCACTCCTCTCCAGAACACAATGTATCCCATAGAGATTCATAATCACCCTGACTGGTATATCCAGACTTCAAAATATTAGGATTCAGGCCAATGACTTCCTCTTCGGTGTAACCCGTTACCTGCTCAAATTTAGGATTTACATACTCAATCAGTCCTTCAACGCCGGTAATAACAATTGAGGTAGGACTTTGCTCAACAGCACGACCTAGCAACAGCAGTTGGTGTTCAGCTTTCTTGAATTCAGTGACATCCACACGAACGCAAACTAGCCCTCCCTCGCTTGTAGGCGTATCACTCACTTGTAACCAACGATCAGTGGCTGTTTTCTGTAATCGCTGTTGCAAACCAGTGGATTCATCGTATTCCATGTCGTCAGTTGCGACTTTTCCAAACTCATGAGAGTTAAATTCCGCCAAAGTCGATGGCATCTCCTCTTGAGAAGAAATGCCATAGAGCTCCAACCAACGGCTGTTCACCAACTTTAAATGACCGTCAGCAGAATAAAGAGCAAAGCCTTCAGATAACTGTTCAACTGCATCATGCAACAACTCACTGGCCTTCTGAGTTTCTCGTCGGGATTTATCCAATCTGTGAAGGATGTATATGATCACAATCCCCAACAACACACAGGCAACCATAAGGTTAAAGCCCAGTTGCTTAGAAGCGTCTACCTCAGCGGTATAATATTTGAAGTAGTGGCTGCGAAATTTCTCCAAAGCCATGTCGGTAGGAATGGCAAGATAAACCTTCTGGGTTTGCTCTATCTTTTCCAAAACAGATAAATTGAATCGGATATGGTGTTGGAAATTATTAAGAAGTTCATCTTCTGGGTGGTTCTTAACCCAGCGATCCACTAAAGAGAGTTTATCAAGAAGAGAATCTCGACTGGAGCGGCTTCCGAGGCGATTAAAACCGATCATATCTACAACGAGGTCATGAGGCTCAATCACATATCTGAAGGGGTGGTCATTCAACTGATTTGATAAGGTCGGCAAGTACAAAAGACTGTTTCGAACCAAAGCGGCATTTGTTTTCATTTGCTCCAGTAGTTCCTGCTTTTGACGCAACTGGAAACCTATCTCTGCAGCTGTTTGTTCAATTTCTGCGGTCATACCTCCAAAGTAAGCGGCCTCTTTTCCGGTAATCCTTCCCGTTGTTTGCTCAATTTCTTCATATAAAGGAACAAGAGAATCGTACTGCACTAAAGATGATGTTAAGAGTTCCAGAGCAACCTGATCCAATTTAGCATCAAGCTCACGTAGCTGAAGCAAAACATCTACCCGTTTCGTATGTTGCTCACTACTTAAAGTGTTTAGTTTTAAAAAAAATATAAGCAGCCCTAGTAGGGCAATGACCAAGATCATCTGGAGATAAAGCGAACGTGAATAACGAATATTCATTCCACCTCCATTTCAGGATGAGTCCCAGCTAATGATTCAATAAACTCCTCGATAAGCTTCGCTTCATAAGTCCCTATATCGCGACCAAGCTGGTAACGGGCCATAACTTTTATAGCACCTTGTAACGAGGACTCGCTGCTGTCATGGAAAAAGTACTTCTGTAAAGATGCTAATCTCAAGCTAGGAACTTTAAACAAATGTTTGTCCCAATCTAGACCTGTAACATTAAACCTACCAAGGTCTGCCTGAGTTATAGGTTTTCCCCGTTCTGAAAAATAATCCCGGATATTGCCCATTCGTGCGTACATATTGCCACCAACATTTTTCCCCTGGTGACAGCTGATGCAACCATAACCCTTAAACAACCTGTAACCTTCGATTTCATTTTTAGTGAGGGCATTTTTATCTCCAGCTAACCACTTATCAAAACGTGAACCTGTAGTAACAAGAGAGCGTTCATAAACCGCGATTGCATCAGCTATATTTGCTGCCGTAATGCCATCAACGTAAAGCTTATTAAACCGCGAAAGAAGTGCTGGATCAGAATTAAGCTTATGGATCACTTCTGCCCAATTACTGCCTAACTCAACTGGATTATGAATGGGACCAGACACCTGATTTTCCAGCGTGCGGCTACGGCCATCCCAGAATTGAACAAAGTTGAAACCACTATTGTAGACCGTCGGTGTTTTAATAACTCCAGCCTGTCCGTTTATACCAATACCCACAGGCAGACTGTCGGATCCATGTTTTGTGAGGTCATGGCAACTGAAACAGCTTTTAGTATTGTCACGAGAAAGACGAACATCCCGAAATAGAAAACTCCCTAGTGAAATTTTGTCAGGATTAAGCCCACTAATTTTCTCAAGAGGACTGATCGGCTCTTGAGCTGTAACGGACGTGGCCAGAAATATCAGTGTGACTGAAATAAGAAAATGATGCATACACCTTAGACTGCCGAGAAGGTTTTCTTACAGTCCAACTTACCTTATTTTGAAAACTCTCATATAAGACATGTGTTGAACAACCCCGAACTTCAGGATAGTTAAGGATATTCATTCAATCTAATTTAGTTCACATTGATTTTCATCAACAAAAAAGGCCCACAAATGGGGCCTTCAAAAAATCCTGAATTTTATTAGCTTGAAACGGGATCTCGCATAGTTACAAATTCTTCCGCAGCGGTAGGGTGAATACCAATGGTGCTATCAAATACCTCTTTGGTGGCCCCCGCTTTCAAGGCAATACCGATACCCTGGATAATTTCACCCGCATCCGGACCCACCATATGTACACCCAGAACTTTGCGGCTATCAGCATCCACCAGCATCTTCATAAAGGTACGCTCTTCACTGCCACTGATGGTGTGTTTCATGGCACGGAACTCTGACTTATACACTTCGATATTGTCGTATTGTTCCCTTGCCTGCTCTTCACTCAGTCCTACTGTTCCGATGTTTGGCTGACAGAACACAGCGGTTGGAATCAGGTTGTAGTCCACCTTCTGATTTGCACCGGCATAAAGATTACGCACCAGCGCCATACCTTCCGCCAGAGCCACTGGCGTCAGCTGAACACGGTCAATCACATCACCCACTGCGTAAACTGAAGGCACGTTAGTCTGGAATTCATCGTTAACGACAATCGCACCATTCTTAGCCTGAGCAATACCCAGCTCTTCCAGACCTAATCCAGCCACTTTAGGGTTACGACCGGTTGCGTACATGATCAGGTCTGTTTCAATGGTGGAACCGTCCGTCATTGTTGCCAGATAGCTGCCGTCAGCCTGTTTTTCAATAGACTCAACATTGTTGTTGAACAGCAGATCAACACCTTTCTTAGCCACTTCCTTAGCAGTAAACTCACGAATCTCGCGATCAAAACCTCGCAGGAACAGATCACCACGGTACGCCAGTTTTGTTTCCGCACCCAGGCCCGTGAAGATGCCCGCGAACTCAACCGCGATATAACCACCACCTACAACCAGTGCTCGTTTCGGGAACTCTTCCAGATAGAACACTTCGTTAGAGCTGATGATATGTTCTTTGCCCGGAATTTCCGGAATGTTCGGCCATCCACCCACAGCTACCAGAATACGTTCTGCAGTGTACTGCTTATCGCCTACAGCAACAGTGTGTGGATCAACCAGAGTGGCACGGCCATTAATCAATTCACAACCAGAGTTAACCAGAAGGTTCTGATAGATGCCGTTCAGACGCTCGATCTCTTTGGTCTTGTTGTCACGCAGAGTTGGCCAGTCAAACTCAACCCCTTTGTGAGTCAGACCAAAACCTGCCGCTTCCTCAAAACTCTCAGCATAGTGAGATGCGTATACAAACAGCTTCTTTGGAACACAACCGACGTTGACACATGTACCGCCTAAATGTCGGTCTTCCGCAATACCAACCCTAACGCCCATACCCGCAGCCATTCTTGCTGCACGTACACCACCTGATCCTGCACCAATTACAAAAAGATCAAAATCATATTCCGCCACGGTTGGCTCCTTCTAAGAATCAAAACTTGAATCAAGAATCATCTCGATATTTGCAAACAATCATACCTGAACCTCAAAGTTGTAGAACAATTAAGAAATTCAAAGGACCTGATAAAAAAATTCTAAAATCATCTGAGTATCAATCTTCAGGATTGTTCAATAGAATCCGTTTTAATTTAAAGATAGTTATAGGAAATCACTTCATGAAACTAATCTGTTTCAACGTTAATGGTCTGCGATCACGCCTTCACCAGCTTCAAGCGGTTATTGATAAATATCAGCCGGATGTTATCGGTATTCAGGAAACCAAAGTGCATGATGAAGCGTTCCCAGTGGAAGATGTTGAAGCTATGGGTTACCACGTGAAGTTCCATGGTCAGAAAGGCCACTACGGTGTTTGTCTGGTATCCAGGAAACCTATGACGAATGTGCAGAAAGGTTTCCTGACTGACGAAGAAGACGCCCAGCGGCGTATGATTATGGCCGATATCGAATCTGAAAACGGCAATGTCGTACGTGTTCTGAATGGTTATTTCCCTCAGGGCGAAAGCATCGACCATGAAGTTAAGTTCCCGGCCAAGCGTAAATTCTACGCTGACCTGCAAACCCACCTGGAACAAAACTGTTCAGCTACAGACAACCTAGTGGTTATGGGAGATCTGAATATCTCTCCTGAAGATAAAGACATTGGCATTGGCGAACCTAATCGCAAACGCTGGTTGAAAACCGGTAAAGCCAGTTTCCAGCCAGAAGAACGTGAATGGTATGCCAAACTCACTGGCTGGGGGCTGACAGATTCATTCCGCCACCTTAACCCTGAAGATGACAACACCTTCAGTTGGTTTGATTACCGCTCCCGTGGTTTTGAAGCTGAACCTAAACGCGGTCTGCGTATTGATGGCATTTTGCTTACTCAGACTCTGCTGGAAAAGTGTAAAGATGCCGGAGTGGATTACGAACTGCGTGGCATGGAAAAACCATCTGACCACGCACCGATCTGGGCTGAACTGGATCTCTAAGAAAGTATCAGAATGGAAAAAGGCCGCTCTTTCTGAGCGGCCTTTTTATCTCCTGTGGGAAT
>JBMYLM010000001.1:0-138385 GCA_049596335.1 Neptuniibacter sp. | reverse complement strand
GAATATTTTGGCATGCTGAGTGGCGGAAAGGTGCCAAATGGTACCTTCCGGATGATGTGCCATTGCCTGATTCACTGTAAAACTCTTGAACACGCCATCTATCGCGCCAGTGATTTCCATGAAATCTGTCGTGGTACTCAGGTTAAACCTTTTCTCGTGAGAAAAGGGCGATATGCCAAGGTTTCTTTCACTACCACCGATGCCTCAGGAATGGATCTGGAGGAGCTGTTGAAGGATTCTACACCGGAAAAAATTCGGACCTCTCTGTCGATGTGGCATCACTTCTTATGTTGGTTGCTGGGCACCCGACTGGATTTGAAAGCGGCCTATCTGTCATTCCCGGAATCTGAAGATATCTCCTTATACAAAACCGTTTTCCAGTCTGAAGTTAAATTCGATCAGCACGATAACGCTATTGTTTTCCCAGCAAGGTTCCTCGATTACCCCATCGTCCAGACACCGGATACGTTGCGAAGTTTCCTGAAAACGGCCCCTTATCAGTTGATTGTGATGGTGGATGATGATGCCAGCCTGAAGGCTCAGGTAGTGGCTCTGATTGGTAAGGACTTCAGCCAGGAGTTGCCGAGTGCAGAAGATATTGCCTACAGGCTGCACATGTCAGTTTCCACCTTGAGACGGCGATTACTTGAGGAAGATACGTCCTATCAAAAAATTAAGGATGAATGCCGCAAAATGGCAGCTTTGAATTATATGAATTCACCGCAGCTATCAATTAACGATGTGGCAGGTTTGATGGGCTTTGAGGAGCCTTCAGCATTTTTCCGTTCCTTCAAAAAATGGACCGGGATGACCCCTGGTGAATATCGTCGCAGTGACACCTATTGCCAGCAATTAGAGCAAGCATAAACAGCACTGAGGCCCATAATTACTGAGTTATTGGGTTGTGTGAATTTTTTTGTCAGTAGATAAGGCTTGAATTGTTATTGTTTAGGGCGTGCTCTGAGCAGATCATGAATTAAGCATTTCCCAAATGTAAAAACGCTTTCGAAGAATAATAAAAGCAGGCCGGAATCTATTAAGGCTTGCGAGGAACGGAGCAACAAGAGCGATGAGTGAGTATCGTTTTCCTTATCAGGATGCATTGTTTGTATTAAATGATTTGGTGGGTCTTGAACAGATTTGTCATCAGGCAGGGCTTGATGAATTCGCTGAAGGCCTTGGCGAAGCTGTGCTTGATGAAGCAGCTAAACTAGGCGAAGAGCAACTGGCCCCACTTAACCGGGTAGGCGATCTGAAGGGTGCAACCCTTGCGGATGGTAATGTTCAGCAAACCGAGGGTTTTTCTGAGGCTTACCAGCAGTTTTGTGAGGGTGGCTGGCCATCTCTGGCAGGCAACCCGGAATTTGAAGGGCAGGGGTTACCTTTATCACTGTCTGTTGCCGTGAATGAAATCTGGCAGTCTGCAAACCTTGGTTGGGCGCTTTGCCCGTTGCTGACTCAGGGCGCAATTGAAGCGATTGAAACCCATGGTAGCGAAGAGCTGCAGAATACATACCTGCCTAAACTGATCAGCGGTGAGTGGACAGGTACCATGAACCTGACTGAACCCGATGCCGGTACCGATCTGGCCGCTCTCAAAACCAGAGCCATCCCTGAAGGTGATCATTACCGTATCACCGGACAGAAAATCTTTATCACCTGGGGTGATCATCAGATGACAGACAATATCGCGCATCTGGTATTAGCCCGTTTACCGGATGCGCCAGCAGGCGTGAAGGGTATCTCTCTGTTTGTTGTGCCTAAGTTTATGCTGGATACAGAGGGTAATATCACTGACCAAAGAAACGATGTGGCCCCTGTTGCTCTGGAGCATAAGCTAGGTATTCACGGCAGCCCGACCTGTGTCATGAGTTTTGGTGATAACGGCGGTGCAGTGGGTTATCTGGTGGGTGCTGAGAACAATGGTCTCGCATGCATGTTTACCATGATGAACGATGCTCGTCAGGCAGTCGGCTTACAGGGTTTGGCTATATCCGAACGTGCATACCAACACGCGCTGGCGTATGCCAAAGACCGTATCCAGGGAACACTTCGGGATGGTACTCGCATCAGCATCATTAAACACCCTGATGTACGTCGTATGTTGCTGCAGATGAAATCGGGTACACAGGCAATGCGGGCCCTTGCATATGTGGCGCGAGCAGAAGCTGATCGCGCTAAAAATGCTACGGATGAAGAAACAAAAGCGATTCACCATGCACGTACCGAGCTCTACACCCCAATTGTAAAGGGTTGGATGACTGAGTTGTCTCAGGAATTGACCTATCTTGCTGTGCAGGTTCACGGCGGTATGGGCTTTATTGAGGAAACCGGGGTTGCGCAGCATTATCGTGATGCACGTATCCTGACCATTTACGAAGGCACAACAGGCATTCAGGCTCTGGACCTGATTGGCCGTAAGACCCTCACAGATAAAGGCGCAGCCCTTTCAGCCCTGTTGGAAGAGATTAAAGCTGATCTGGATGGTATTAACTCCGAAGCCACGAGCGCTATTGTCAAAGCGGTATATTCGGCTCTGGATGATGCTGATATCGCACGTAAGTGGGTACTGGAGAACGGAGCCAAAGACCCCGCTGCGGCAGGCGCTGCCAGCGTGAACTTTATGATGTTACTGGGTTATCTATGCGGTGGTTGGTTGATGGCGAAGTCCGCGGCCATTGCAGAAGGAAAGATAGGGGCACCTGATACAGATAAAGATTTCCTCGAGAGTAAAATCGTCTGTGCGCGTTTTTATGCTGAACAGTTATTACCAAGAACCGGCGCTCTTCTTAAGGCGATGCAGAGCGGTGGTGAAGCGGTAATGGCGCTTTCTGAAGATCAGTTTTAGCAATAACAGCATAAGTGAGGTTTACCATGAGTGAGATAACGCGCGAATCCATGGAGTTTGATGTTGTTATTGTGGGTGCAGGACCCGCGGGTTTATCCGCCGCCTGCCGACTGATGCAACAGGCAAACGAAGCAGAACAGGAACTGACTGTCTGCGTAGTAGAAAAAGGGTCTGAAGTGGGCGCCCATATTCTCTCCGGCGCGGTGATTGAAAGCCGTGCTCTGGATGAGTTATTTCCGCAGTGGAAAGAGTTGGGTGCACCGCTCAACACGCCCGTCACTGAAGATCAGATTTTCCTACTGAAAAATGAAGAAAAGTCCGTTCAGGTGCCGAATGCATTTGTTCCGAAAACCATGCATAACCATGGCAACTACATTGTTAGCCTGGGTAATGTTTGCCGCTGGTTAGCGGAACAAGCTGAGCAACTGGGTGTAGAGATCTTCCCCGGTTTTGCAGCAGCTGAAGTGCTGTACAACGATGATGGTAGTGTTAAAGGTATTGCCACCGGTGATATGGGCATCAGTGAATCTGGCGAGCAAAAAGACAGCTATATGCCGGGTATGGAGCTGCATGCGAAATACACTATCTTCTCCGAAGGCTGTCGTGGTCATCTGGGTAAAGAGCTGATCGAGAAGTTTGAACTGGACTCAGAAGCGGATGCGCAGCATTACGGCATCGGTATTAAAGAGCTGTGGGACATCGAACCTGAGAAGCATAAACCCGGTCTGGTTCTGCATGGTTCAGGCTGGCCGCTCAGTGATGGCGCCAGTGGCGGTTTCTTCCTTTACCACACAGACGGCAATCAGGTGGTAGTGGGTCTGATTATTGATCTGAACTACAGCAACCCTTACCTGAGTCCGTTTGATGAATTCCAGCGCATGAAGCACCATCCGGTACTGAAACAGTATCTGGAAGGTGGTCAGCGCGTTTCTTATGGCGCTCGTGCGATTACCAAAGGTGGTTTCAATGCGCTGCCGAAGATGACCTTCCCGGGCGGTATTGTTGCCGGTTGTAATGCAGGCACGCTTAACTTCTCCAAGATCAAGGGTACGCATACCGCGATGAAATCCGGCATGCTGGCCGCAGAAGCGATCTTTGAAGCTCTGATTGAGGGCAGTGAAGGTGGTAAAGAGCTCACTAGCTTTACCGATAAATTTGAAAGTTCATGGCTTTATGATGAGCTGTTCCGCTCCCGTAACTTTGGTCCGGCACTGCATAAGTTCGGTCCGATTCTGGGTGGCGCCTTTAACTTTATCGATCAGAACCTGTTTGGCGGCAAGATCCCGGTCACGCTGCATGATGATAAAGAAGACTATGCGCAGATGCGGCCGGCCAGCGAATGTAAGCCGATTGACTATCCAAAACCGGATGGCGAGTTGAGCTTTGATAAGCTGGGTTCAGTGTTCCTGTCGAATACCAATCATGAAGAAGATCAGCCTTGTCATTTGCAGCTTAAAGACAGCTCAGTGCCGTTGCAACAGAACCTGCCGAAGTTTGCAGAACCGGCGCAAAGGTATTGCCCTGCGGGGGTGTACGAAGTGGTTGAAGATGGCACTGGACAACACTTCCAGATTAACGCCCAGAACTGCCTGCATTGCAAAACCTGCGATATCAAAGATCCGGCTCAGAATATCCGTTGGGTAACGCCAGAAGGTATGGGTGGTCCGAACTATCCAAACATGTGAGGAGGGTTCGGTTGTTAAGACATCGAGCTATTTATGGAAGACAGTAATCTGATTACTTATCCATAAACTATTCGGCAGTGGGGCATTTAAACGATCAGTGTACGGCTTATGTATGCCGTACATGACGTTTGAATAGACCGGCTCAATTTTGTCCATTGATGAACCATTGAACAGATCCATCACCATGCGCGCAGCCATACGACCCGCATTCTCTTGATTCGGGTAAGCGCCAAAGTGAGAACCCCAACCCAGTTTTAACTCCTGCTCTGTCAGTGCCATTAAAGGTTTGTCAGAGAGTTTACTGATGGTTTCAGCGTAGGCCGGTTTGGTACCAAACTGATCGCTTGGCGTTAAGAAAACATCCACTACGGGAGATAGCTCTTTAACCTTATGCTCCATCTGTCGAATCATACGCTTAGAGCCGTGTTCTCCTGATAAGAATGGAATCTCAACAAAGATGATTCTGAGATCCTTAAACTCCGCCATGCTCAACTCATCTTTAAGCCATTTTACGTAGCTTTTTGACTGCGGAAGATCCGAGTGAATCATTGCCAGGGTTCTGGCTTCAGGAAGTACCATGCGGAGAAAGTGCAGACGTTCGTATACGGGAATACCGTAAGCGACACCGGTAAAATTAGAGTTACTGGGCTGATTAAAATTCTGAATTAACCCAAGGCCTATTGGGTCTGTAACACTACAGAAAACAAATTTGTGTTGGGGGTTGGCATAGCCAAAAGTATGCGCAGCAAGGCTGGCAATAGTCCCATTAGTAAAAATAACGTCGTGGTTACCTGCTTCGGCACGGAGCACCCGGATTCCCGTACCTTCATTGTTATTGATACTGTAGTAACTGACTTCCAGATTATTCCCAACTTCGTATCCATGCCTTGCTAGTTCCTCAAGCATGGATTCTCGCGCTTCCTGGTAGGGGGCGGCATTTTCAGAATCAATAATCAGAACCTTTTTACTGTCGGCAACTGCATAGGTTGCTATGACTGAGAAGTACAGGCATAAAATTAACCGCAATGTAGACAATAAGTGACGCATATTGGATCTGGTTATTTAATAATCAGTTGCTGAAATTTTGGGCGCAAATTATACCCTAATAACCATATAAAATATATGAAACAAGGGCTTTCAGTTCAGAGTCTTCCAAAACGGGTCAATTCAAACGCTATCTGGCCACCTTTGAACATCTCAAGGTCCATTGGCTCGTTTCGTATCAACTTGATAAGCCCGACCCCTGGGGCATACCACTCGGTTTGAGTGATGAAAATAGTTTGGGTACCCAGTCTGGGGTCCGCATAAAGAGAGAATTCCGCGGAACCTTCAACCCGTATGCAGTTTTCGAAAATACCTGCGGGCACAGTGACTTTCTCATCGGTAGCGGCCAGTTCATAGGTCATGATCAGACGCTGTTTTTTAGGATCGTTAGTGGCATAACCCGGAGTACTGTAAAGGACGTATGGCTTAGTTTCTGATGACCAGTTGCGACCTGTATTCAGATCTTTGTAATTAGGTAATACTCTGACCAGCTTCTCATCGAAACGTGGCTCGTACTCAATCAGAGTTCGCTTTCCGATTCGGTAAGTGCCTGTATCATCCTGAAGGATGTAATAATCCGTGCCGTCACTGGTGTGCCTTATGGATACAGGTTCCCCTTCATATTCTCCTTTTAAGCTGGCTGGGCCTAAATTAGAAATCTGGAACTCTTTTGTTGAAGGTCTTTGCCCGGTAAGTGATTTGGTCACTTTGTAGTGCCAGTGCAAACCTTCCTGAAGAGGGAAGTAATCTGTCTCACTGATCTGTTTGTCACATCCGACCGGGAAAACTAAACAGAGAGTCATTACACAAAGGGTTTTCATCGTTACTTCTCCGGCAGAGCTGGATCTGGAACTGGCATAAATTCCAGTTCATAGGTTTTCTGCCCGAAAGCACTCTTGTCTTTAGATTTTTCGCCAATCTCCATTTTGTTGCCAAAAAAGCCGAGCTGAGGACCGCTGTTAAGAACCTCAATCAGTGCTTCTTCAATGGCCGCATGTCCGGCCTGATCGTAAGGCAGGCGATAGGCTCTGGGTTTCTCTGCCATCTGGTTGTTCTCCAGATTGGTCAGCCAGAGATAAATATCACCTTCCTCGTTGCGTTCCTCGTTGGGTTCTTCAATCACCGCGTAATGAAAAAGAAATTTCTGTGGCGGAGTGGTCGCACTTGGCCAGCCCTGAGATTCCTTCCAGCCGATATAACAGCTCCAGTAAAAGCCTAAGGCCAGAACAACAAGGGTGGTTTTCAGCTGCCAGGGCAGTCTTCCATTGATCACAGCGAGTAAGGTGATTGCTGTGAGAAATACATAGGCCAGGGTCAGGCCGAGCAGTTGTTCCGTCATTTTTTATTCGCCTCAATGATACTTTTCTGCAATTGATTGATATTGCTAACGCGGCCATCCGGAGTCAGCGTGAAGCGCAGTGCGGTACGCTCCTCATTTTCAGATCTCAGAAGGGTGGTGCTGTAGTGAACCACCTTGAGCACAGGGTTGACCTCAGCCATATAGATTGTGACCGGTACTTCCTGTTGGTCTTCACTTTTGAAATAGTGGAGGTTGATGACATATTCACCGGGAGGGCGGCCTCTGATGGTAAGAACCTCCTGATTGATGGGATTGGTAATGGTTTTGCCATTAATCACCTGAACGTCGTTGGCGTTACCCCGGTCATCCCGATCCAGATGCATAAGCCCTTGTGTGGTCTTTTTGTACCACACCAGGTTTCTATCCGGACCAAGGGCCCAAAGGTCGATATCATTTGGATTGTTGTCCGGCCAGCTTACGGTGATCATAAACTCGGCTTTGGGATCAATGATGCCTGTCTTGGCTGGAGGATTCAGAAGCAGCAGCGCCACCAGAAACAGAAAGGTAAAAGTCAGTAGGGCGTTGAACAGCAAGTCGGTAAACGGATCTATATCAAAACCTGACTGACGTCTCAGAAGGCGCATAACTTAGTTATTTCCTTTTACATCTGCAACTGTGGTATCAGATTGCTGATCGAACTCAATCGTCAACGCCACAAACTGATCAGCAGTGCGATCAAGTAACAGGTATTGCAGGCTCAGCAACATACTGCAGCTTAACCCGACCAAGGTGGTGCTCATTGCGATGCCCATGCCCTGAGTCATGCGTTGCATCAGGGTTTTGATATCTGAAATGGTCAGGCTTTCCAAACCGGAGACAGAACTGAGCATTACGATAAAACCAATCACCGTTCCGAGCAGACCCAGCTTGATCATGGTACCGGCGATAAACCAGCCAACCTGATGGTTGCCACGGGCTTTTTCGATCAGTACTTCGGCCAGCAGGGTTTTATCACTGTTGCTATCATCAGGACCGGCTGAAGTGAGGTAATCCTGCGCCAGAGATTGACCATCCTGGTAGGAAGTTTGTTGAGAGTACTGTTCTAACATCAGGTATTGCCGTGACAGGAAGAAACTGCGATAGGCGCAATGAACACTCATGACCAGCAACATTGCGATAATGACCAGGCAGAGCCGGGTATTATCTTGCGCAATGATGCCTTGTAGAATGCCCATATCCCAGCTTAGAAAAAGCCCAAACAGGATTAATCCGAACATCATTAGCCAGTGCATCAGGGCTTTATAAGGCACAAAAGGGCCCATAGAGATCTACCTCCATAAAAATAACAATCAAAGAGATGGGTGGGTTGTCGCTAAGCGCCGTGGATTAATCCGGTAAACTGAATACCAGTAAACTATCGCCCGGTGGATATCCGGCTATTTTGTTCCCGCCGGCGGCTACCGCAATGTATTGCTTACCGTTGACGGTGTAACTGATGGGTGGTGCGTTTACTCCGTACTCTTGTTTGAACGACCAGAGCTTTTCTCCGGTATCTTCATCTAAGGCAAAGAACTCGCCGTCACCTTCGCCGCTAAAAATCACTCCGCCAGCGGTAGCAAGAGTCCCACCGATCATTGGAAGGCGACTTTTGTGCTGCCAGTTAATTTCTCCGGATTGCAGATCTATTGAACTGAGTGTTCCGAACTGTTCGTCATCATTTTCAAATTCAAAATAGGTGTAAGTCTGCCAGGGCAGGGAGCTGTTTCCTTTCAGTTGTTTACGGTAGTAAGTCGCCGGACGGTGGATACCGGTTACATAAACACTGTTTTTTTCAGGGTTCAGAGAAACAGGGGACCAGCTAGTGCCGCCGGCGATACCCGGGGATATGGTGACCCCTTGTTCATTCGGATCAGCAAACAGGTTGTTTTGCGGAACAAAGGGGGCCGATTTGAACAGGAGCTTGCCGGTTTCACGGTTATGTACATAAAACCATCCGGTTTTACCTGACTGGCCAACGGCCTTAACCTTGTTGCCGTTATGGACAGTTTCAAAAAGGACCGGCGGACTGGATACATCGTAGCCCCACCGGTCATGAGGCACTTGTTGATAGGCCCATTTGATTTCCCCGGTCTTGCTGTCCAGTGCAACCAGACTGGACGTATGCAGGTTATCTCCGGGGCGGGTTGAACTGTCCATATTCGGTGCTGGGTTGCCTGTGCCCAGGAATAACCAGCCGGTTTCTTTATCAACGGCCGGGGTTGTCCAGATAGAGCCACCGCCCAGCTTCCAACTGTTTTTGAAGCGCTCAGCTACGCTTTTTTCTTTGCCGATATTTCGGTTGAGGCTCTCGCCGTTGGGCGTAAGTTCACGCCATTCACCCACCCAGTTTTCGCCGGTTACGCTGTACCAACGCCATTGTTCTTCTCCGGTTTCGACATCAAATGCTGCAACAAAACCGCGGAGGCCGGTACGACCATCACCCAGACCAACAACTCTGAGGCCATCATCTGTATCCAGATGTAAGCCGTAGCCCGCTCCGGTACTGCCCACAATGACCAGATTGTTGAACACCTGAGGCGCCATATTGAAACTGTGACTGGTTCCGCCAATCACTTTGGCGTTTTCACCCAGAGATACCCCTTCAAGAAGCCCATCCAGACTTTCCTGTACGGACAGCGACAGGTCTTCTACCTTTTTATCCCAGAGTAAATGGCCATCGTTTCGGTCCAGCGCGATCAGGTGTCCATCAATTGTTGCCATAAACAAACGGTTATCTTTAATGGCCAGCCCTCTGTTTGATGGACCACAACAACTTTTCCTGCTTTCCAGTGGTTGTTCGTAACGCCAGAGCTGTTTGCCTGTATCGGCTTCGAGAGCAATAACGTGGTTAAACGGTGTTGTCAGGTAGAGGGTATTACCAATCTTTAACGGGCTGGTCTGAAAAGTGGCTTTTATGCCGGTATTGGATTGCCAGGCCAGTTTAAGATTCTGGACATTACTCTTATCTATTTGAGAGTGAGGACTAAACCTATGATTTTCCAAACCGTTGCCGTAGGTACTCCAGTCTTCGGGGGCAGCGGAGAGCAGAGTACTGACCAGGAGCAATGGGGTCAGGGTGTGGGCTCGGAGTCTCATAGTTTTAGTCCTCGATTTTTTAGATAACTATAGAATATGACGTACAACCCGGCTTCAGGCCTGACTTAAAGCCACCAGATCTGCCATGGTCAGGGTACCGACAATGTTCTGATCCGGGTCCATTAACTCGTACAGAGCATTTCCACCGTTATCAAAGATGCTGAAGAGCAGAATAGCACCACCATCACCACCACATTCTGAATGCGGGTGCTCATCAGGTTGGGCTATGGTGTAACTGCCTGTTGCGCGAACCTCGGTGAGGTTACCCTGAGCATCGTAGATATGGTGTTCACCGCTTAAGACTACGATTTTATTCAGGGCGCAGTGACGGTGAAGGATGATGGGTTTATGCGGTTCCAGTTTAAAAAGAACCTCTGCTCGTTGTTGGTTTTCATCGATATGCAGGATCGAATACTGGATATGTTCAAGACCTTCCAGGCTTCTCCAGTCTGCAACATCTTCTATGCGTACCATGTTCATTGCTTATCCTCACTCAGTTATTTTTCTGTTTAATTTACTGCTTACAGGTGAGGACGAATATCCCGAAAATGACTGCCAAAATCGGGCAATTTGCCCGATACAGGCAACCAAGTGATTTTCTAAAATGTCTGAAGCTAATAAGAGGTATCACCGTTTATGAAGAAAATACGGCTGAATTGGTTGTTGATAATTATGGTGTTGTTATCGGGCACAGCAGCGTTAGTCATGTCGGCAGGACTAGCACTTTATGACTCCGATAAGACCTCACGTCAACATGCTGAAAGGGTGGCTCAGATCGTCAAAAAACAACTGGACTGGCAGGTGCTAAAGCTAGAGAACCAGATCATGTCGAGAGATTATTTCCCGGACTTCTTTTTATGGAAGGAGAGCGAAGGTTTCTTAGGCCTCTGTGTGATTTTTGAGAAGCCGGAGGGCGAGGTTGCACGAAGCCTTTGTCGCGGTGATGCTTCAGAACAGGTCTGGCCGGAATGGTTCTCAGATCTTTATTTACAGCTGTTTGATCCGGATATGGAAGTGCATATAGAAGTGCATTCCAGAGATCAGTTTGAGGGCATTATTCAGGTCGCACCGATCCGGGATGCTGTGTTGTTTAAAGCCTGGCAGAAAATTAACACTCTGATGTCGTTCTCGGTAATCACGGTGCTGATTTTGTGTGTGATTTTAGTTGTCTCATTGCATTGGGTTCTGCGGCCTGTCAGAGAAACTCAGCAGGTGCTCAAAGCCATGCGCAGCGGAGATCTGAATGCCAGAGTGCCAGACTTTATGATTTACGAATGGCAGGCCACCGCAGAAGCAATCAACAAACTTGCTTCAAACCTCAGTGAAACGCTGGATGAAAGAAAGCAGTTATCTCTGAAAATGCTGCACATTCAGGAAAATGAGCGCAGACACTTGTGTCGGGAGCTGCATGATGAGCTGGGGCAGTCGCTTACCGGCCTGCGTGCGATCGCCTGTTTTATGGAATCTGAAGTTAAGGATAATTGCCCCGAACTTTCAACAAAGGTGAGTCAGATATCGTTGATCTCCCAACACATGATGGAACTGGTGAAAGGGCTTCTGTTCAGATTAAGACCTGCCGACATTGATGAGCTGGGATTTCTAGAGAACCTGAAACTGTTGGTCTGTAACTGGAACAGCAAGCATCAGGATAAGCATTGCGAATTAATATTTACCGGTAAGCAAGAGGTTATTCCTGCACCAGTGGCGGTCAATGTTCTGAGAATTGTGCAGGAGTGTTTAACCAATATTGTTAAACACGCCTCTGCCCATCAGGCGAAAGTGTCATTGAGAGTGGAGTCGGAACAACAGCAACTGTTCCTGACAATCCGAGACAATGGTGACCTGACCGGTTCCGAAGACTTAATCAAACCGGGCAATGGCCTTTTGGGTATTAAGGAGCGTATTAATGCGTTAAATGGTGAGCTAAAGTTAGAGCGCTCGGCTTTGGGTGGTTTGAAGGTGAGTACAGTTATTCCAATTCAGGGGTATGAAGCATCCAATGAAGCCCATTAATATTCTGCTGGTTGATGACCATGCAATTGTGCGTGAAGGTTACCGAGCATTATTGAACCGTCAGGAAGGGTTCAATATTGTCGCTGAGGCAGAATCCGGCGAAAAAGCCTATGCTCTCTATAAACAGCTTGAACCTGATCTGGTGTTACTGGATCTGTCTCTTCCTGGGAAAGGTGGGCTTGCGACTTTGATTCAGATTCGCCAGTTTGATCCGGGTGCACGGATTTTGATTTTCAGCATGCATCAGAATCCCGGTGTTGCAAAAAAGACCATTGAAGCGGGT
This sequence comes from Neptuniibacter sp., assembly GCA_049596335.1. Taxonomy (GTDB): domain Bacteria; phylum Pseudomonadota; class Gammaproteobacteria; order Pseudomonadales; family Balneatricaceae; genus Neptuniibacter. The sequence goes on along the minus strand of JBMYLM010000001.1, from coordinate 126,077 downwards.
GCCCGAGGTTATGTTACCAAGAGCAGTGACCCTAATGTTCTGGTAGATGCGGTACATGATGTGATGTCAGGCAGGCTGGCTATGAGCGAGGATATTATCAGAGGCTTGGCTCTTGAAAACATCAGTGGTGAAAAGTCGATACTCTCTGAGCTGACCACCCGGGAGTTTGAAATCCTGAGAATGTTGGTAGAAGGTAAAACAAAATCAGACATAGCAGATACCTTATGTATCAGTGTAAAAACGGTTTCGAACAGTCACTACCTGATTAAAAGCAAACTGAATGTGAAAACCGATATTGAGTTAATTCATACTGCAATTCAGGCGGGTGTCATAATGGCACCAGAGTTATAGCACTCATCAAGAGGGCAAGTTATCAAATTCCTGTGGATCGCCATCTATAGCGTTGTCTTAATCTGGTCTGGGATTGAACCTAAAGATCAGTTCACCTGGTTTTTGGAGGTTCTGCCAGCCTTAGTTGGCGCTCTATTGTTGGTGGTAACCTACAAATCCTTCCCACTTACTCCGCTGCTTTATCTTCTGATACTGATCCATTGTGTGATTTTGATGGTGGGAGGCCACTATACCTATGCTGAAGTCCCGTTGTTTGATGGTCTTTTTGGGGCGGAACGCAATAACTATGACAAGGTCGGGCATTTTGCACAGGGCTTTATTCCTGCCATTCTGGCGCGTGAAATTCTGATCAGGAAAGAGGTGGTTTCAGGCACTGCCTGGCTGAACCTGTTTATTATTTCGGTGTGTCTGGCATTCAGTGCTTTTTATGAGTTGATCGAGTGGTGGGTGGCACTGCTGACAGGTGAAGATGCTGAGGCTTTCTTGGGTACTCAGGGGTATATCTGGGATACTCAGTCGGATATGGCGTTGGCGCTCACCGGTGCAATCTGTGCAATTATTTTCCTGAGTAAGCTGCATGATGGCCAGCTGTTGAAGCTGGCATCGCACAATCAATGTCGGTCTGAGTAATAAAGTTTGATCTCCCAGAACTGATCCCTTAGCTGTTTAAAGGCTTCGATTATTCTTGGATCAAACTGTCCCGGACTTTGGTTGATAATAATCTCTTCTGCTTTTTCCCGGCTAAAAGCTTCTTTGTATACTCGTTCGCTGACCAGAGCGTCATATACATCCGCTACTGCCATGATTCGTGCAGCAAGAGGAATATTGTCACCTATCAAGCCTTTTGGATAACCACTGCCATCCCAGCGCTCATGATGATAGTGGGCAATGTCTCTGGCGTAATGCAGGAAGGTACCGGTACCATCAATTGAGAGCGATGAAGCCAGCGAGTTGATCGCCTCTTCAATTGCATCACTACCAAAGGTGGTGTGTTTCTTCATCTGATCAAACTCTTCATCTGTCAGTTTGCTGGGCTTATGCAGAATATGATCGGGAATGCCCACCTTACCAACATCGTGCAGAGGAGCAGATTTATAAATCTGTTCAATGGCGGAGTCTGATAACTGATCTTTGAAATCAGGATGAGTTTGCAGCTCTTTTGCAAGTATCTCTACAAACTTCTGAGTCCTGTGGACATGCTGACCGGTTTCGTTATCTCGGGTCTCAGCCAGAGTTGCCAAACTCAGAATGGTAGCGTCTTTGGTGGCTTCCAATTCAGCAGTACGACGGTGAACTTTATTCTCCAGTGAACGATTTAATGCGACCAGCTCCTGCTCGGCTACAGCGCGTCCTGAATCTGCTCTTGCCCAGAACCAGAGCAGTATTGAGCCAAGAGGGTAGGCTAGCAAGAGCGGGTAGAGGTAGGTCATATGTTCGAAAATAAATGCAACCCCCATGCGGTGGTCGCCATTTATAACAGTGATCTTCCAGGGAGAGATACCGTTTTCAAATACAGTGTCCTTCTGATGACTGGCTTTACGTGGATCAATGGAATAGAAGCGAACACGTCCCTCTTCAGCTTCGATGATTCCGGAATCTTCCGTACTGATTTGGTTCCATATTTCGGGGTGATCCCGTTTAAACGATTGCATTTCGTTAAACATAAACCCCCATTCCTTGTTGCGGACATCGTAGGATAGCCAGAACCCTTCACTGTTCAGCAACATTCTTTTGCCCGGAAGTGAGGACAGAACAGAACGAAAATTTTCCAGCAATAGATCGCCGGTGAAGTTCATGACAATCACGGCTTTTATTTGTCGGTTGTCATCGAATAGGGGAGTAGCAAAGCGGATCACCGGTTTGAACGGCGTTTCAACCTGACCGTGTTCAATATTCAGATCCAGGCGAGAGACAAAAACCTCACCCGGTCTCAATGTCAGAGCTTGTGTGAAATAGTAACGATCCGCCTTATTTTGTAGTTGTGCTTGTGGCACAACTCTGGCTTGACCATCGCTATAGTTTACCCGTGCAATTTCGTCGCCAGATACTGAGATCAAACGAATGTGATCGTAGACCTTGTGGGTTTTTACGATATTACGGAAAAGAAAATTGATGTGTTCCAGTTGCTCTTGATCATCGGGAGCTGCGATAAAGCCCTGAGTAATCTGGCTGTTGGAAAGGAAATCGATGTCGACATAGACTCTTTCCAGTTGTTCCTGGATGCTGGATTGAACTATATCTGCGGCTGATTTTATCTGGCGATCCAACCTTTCAGACACAACTTGCTCAAGCAAAATAAATGCTAGATAAATAGCAACAAAGCCAATCAGGCTCAGGGGTGTCCAAACACGCCAGAAACGTCTGTTAGTGCCGGCACGAACCTTCCGGGACCGGAAAAAGTAATTCATTGCAACCAGATCTATAACAAATATAACAACATCTAGAACAGACCTTTTACTACAACGAATCCTTGTGAGAATCGGTCAAACTTCTAAAACTTTTAATCCGACCGATTGTACTGTATTACAGGTTTTGCACTAGATTGATGCGATGCAAAATCATGCTTTGCTGATATAGATCAGTATTGTTGAATTTCGATAGAGCTTAATCATATAAAATTTGTTATCCAGTCCAACGCTGAAATCCAGTAGAATCCCATCTGGTATTTGTCCCTCCGTATCCCTCTAAGCAACAGGACGACTCAATTCATGTCTGATCTTATAAGTTTTTTGCAACAAGCAACGTCAAACAGAGAAGGGTTAGTGGAGCGCTTAGAGGCAGAGAATACTAACTGCTTTCGACTCTTTCACGGTACCAATGAAGGCCGTAATGGGCTGACGGTTGATCGTTATGGTTCACAGTTATTAGTTCAGACATTTCATGACCCTGTTTCTGATGAGGAATTGGGGCTTATCCGGGATTTCTTTCAGGATCAGTTTGATATCGCTGAGTATATATACAACGACCGCAGTGCAAGTAATTCCCGCCGCTCGGATGAACAGTTTAAGTCCAATCAGGCCCAGGTGGCTCAGGAGATTGGAGTGAACTATCGCGTTAAAGGCAAACACTCAGGGCAGGACCCTCTGCTGTTTCTGGATATGCGCATAGGTAGACGTTTTGTACTGGATCATAGCGAGGGTAAATCTGTTCTTAATCTCTTTTCCTATACCTGTGGTGTTGGTATCTGTGCAGCTTTAGCAGGTGCGAGTGAAGTCTGGAATGTAGATTTTGCGGAACGTAACCTGGCGGTAGGTGCTGATAACGCTGAACTGAATGCTTTAGATAAAGAAAAAATACAATTCATTCAGAGTGATTTTTTTACCGCTGCAAAACAACTGGCCGGAATCCCGGTTAAGCAGCGGGTAAGAAGAGGCCAAAAGCCCAGACCGTTTAAAAAGCTGGAAGAAAAACAGTTTGATCTGGTCTATCTGGACCCGCCACGCTGGGCCAAGAGTCACTTTGGTACGGTGGATTTGATCAGAGACTATCCCAGTGTTTTAAAACCTTCCCTGTTGGCAACTAAGGAGGGAGGTACTCTTGTCTGCACAAATAATGTCGCCAAGGTGCCGATGAATGAATGGCTGGATACAGTGCAACGCTGTGCCAATAAAGCCGGTCGTCCTGTAAAGGATTTTGAAATTTTAACTCCAGAATCTGATTTTCCCTCACCAGACGGTCAGCATCCACTTAAGATCGCAGTCTTACAGCTGTAATCACAATAGCTCTGAGGCTTTCCATCTCTAAGATTTTAGGTCAAGGCTGCCATTGATAATCAGAAAGTTTGATCTTGCCGTTTATAAACACAATACCTTCCCGTTCCAAACGTTTTTTCTGTTCCAGAAATGAACTTGAATCGGCGGGAAATGAGATTTTTCCCTGAGCATTGATGACTCTGAACCAGGGCAGTTGTGTATCATCCGGGAGCTTGCTCAAAGTTCTCCCTACAGCACGGGCCATATTAGGTAATCCTGCTAATCGGGCTACCTGACCATAAGTGGCTACTTTACCTTCAGGTATGAGCCCGACTACCTGCCAGAATTTTTCCTGATAGGAAGCAATCGACTCTGTTGCTTTTAATTTTTCTTCATTTATTTGCATTGTTATGGGAATCAAAGAGTGCTGAACGTTGCAGTGCATTAATTAATGCACTGTTGGTTTGATATAGGTCAAACCATTTACCCTGGCGCGCCGACTAATCGGTCGATAGGTACTTAAAGGCTCTGATAAAATGTAGTGCATGGTAATTCTGAGTATGTGCTGTGCAGAAGTTTAAATCATTTAAAGCCTTCTGGGTTGTAAGTCTGATCATCGCGGTTGTAGATATCATATTTGTTTTTATGAACTACACCCTGTCTAAGTCCTCTTTTGAAGCGAATTTAGCTAAACAAGCTGAAGCCTTAAACTTAAACTTCAATACGCTGCTTTCTCAGACCTACAGCAACATGTCGGCTATGGCCACCTATGTAGCCGGTGATGAGAGAGTGCAGCAGCTTTTTCTCCAGGGTAAAAAGGCGGTTGAACAGGGAGATAATCCAAAAGCCGTTGCAGAAGCACAAAGAGTTCGAGATGAGTTATATGATTTAGTTTCCCCAAACTGGATTGAAGTGCAAAACCGTTTTAGCGCCCGCCAACTGCACTTTCATCTGGGACCTGGTTCTACCAGCTTTCTCAGAGTCCATAAGCCAAATAAGTTTGGCGATAACATGGATAACGTCCGTTTTACCATTGTGGATACCAATGAGGAACAACGTTCCCGGGTCGGGTTTGAGACCGGCAGGGTTTATTCTGGTCTTCGTGGTGTCGTACCCGTTCAGGCATTTGATCAATCTGTTCAGTCGTTAGTGCATGTAGGTGCATTGGAGGTAGGGACCTCCTTTGATGTTGTTCTGGGAATCATTGATGACACAAGTAACTTCGGAGCTGGCGTTTTACTGACCAGAGAGCACATCAAGTCTGCAATGTGGCCTGATGCCATTGAACGGAAGTTCGGAACCCAAACGCTTACCTGTGAATGTGTAATCGAAGCCAGTTCCAGACCAGGTTTCGAGAAAGTCATCGAAACCGGACGTAATGAAAGTGTTCGTTTTCGGGATGGCGGTCATAAGATTCTTGAAGTTGAAGGTAACCACTTTTTGGTTGTATACCAGCCTCTAAGAGATTATCAGGGGCTTAAAAATAGCAGTATCGAAGCCGTGGGAGCCGTGGTGTTCTGGAAAGATGTAAATGAAGAGGTAGCCAGCCTCGCGGCATCAGAGTGGTACAACATTATCTACGGTTTAGTGGGTTTCATCATCGTAGAAAGTTTATTGCTGATCGCTTTGAATGTGGGTACCCGAAGGTTACGTAGAATAATCGACAATGATTCTAAAGAGCTGCGCATATTAAAAGACCGTTTGAATGATGCTCAACGCCTGGCAAGTCTGGGCAACTGGGAATGGAATATTCAAACTGACGAAATCTGGTGGTCAGATGAGGTGTTCCACATATTTGGCCTGGAGCCCCAATCAATCACGCCAACCTATAAAACATTCCTTGAAACGGTTCACCCTGAAGATCGCGCCGATCTGGAAAATGCTGTAGATGCATCCCTTTCAAATAATGCCGCTTATCAGGTTGAACATCGAATTGTATTACCGGACGGTTCAGAGAAAACGGTAAAAGAGCAAGCTGAAGTTATTGCCGATGAGTTCGGTAAACCACTTAAGATGATTGGTACGGTTCACGATATCACCCTGGATGTAATTGCAGGGGAAGCTCTCAAGGCCAGCGTGACAATGTACAAGCAAATGTTCGATTTGAACTCTGCAATTAAACTATTAATCGACCCTGCGACTGGGGAAATTATCAGTGCCAATAAAGCAGCCTGTGATTTTTATGGTTATTCGCTTGATGAAATGTCGCAACTCTCGATTTTCGACATCAATACACTGAATAAAGAGCAGATACTCCATGAGATGGAGACGGCCAAAAAAGAAAAAAGACTCTTTTTCTCGTTTAAACACCGAATAGCCAGCGGTGAGATTAAGGATGTTGAAGTACACTCCGGGCCTGTTAACGTTCACGGTAGAGCTTTGCTGCACTCCATAGTGATTGATGTTACTGATCGCAACCGTTATGAACGAGCGCTAAAAGAGACCACCGAAAGGCTGGAGTTTGAACGACGTAATCTCAGCAGAAGCCAGAAAAAATACAAAACCCTGTTTGATAGTGTTTCTGTGGGCATTGTGCAACAAAATAAGCTGGGTGAAATCATTGCTGCCAATGATAAGGCCTGTGAAATATTACAGCTAAAACAAGAGCAATTGCTGGCTAAAACAAGCTATGACCCTAGATGGCAGTCTATCCATGAAGATGGCTCGGAGTTTCAGGGTGGTTCGCATCCATCTATTAAAGCGCTCCAGACAGGAGAGCCACAACTGGATGTGGTGATGGGCTTGAAATACCCGGAAGAAACCATCTGGATAAACATCGATAGTATTCCTTTGTTTGAGGATAATGCTTCTGAGCCATACTCAGTGATCTCAAATTTCACCGACATCACTGACAGGCTTAAAGTCGAACATGCCCTTAAACTCAGTGAAAACCGTAACGAGCTCGCGCAAAACCTCTACGGCATCGGTGTATGGGAGTGGAATACGGTTGCGGATGAGGTGTATTGGTCTCAGGAAATGTGTGAAATCTGGGGTGTGGATGCCTCTGAATTCCGTGGAGACCTGGATGCTGTTCAAAAAGCTATTCATCCTGATGACTTTGCATCATGGGAAAGTGATGTTCAGCAAGCCGTAGAAAAGGGTATTAACCATGAACTGGAGTTCAGAATAATTCTGCCTAATGGGCAAACCCGGTGGATATATGCTCTTGGTAAACCAATGGTTACCGAGGGAGTAACACAAGGAATGCTTGGTATCTGTACTGATGTTACGGAAAAAAGGGAGCAGTTGCTTAAGCTAAGCCGTGCTGCCAGTGTATTTTCTCATGCACAGGAAGGCATCATCATTACTGATGCGGATGGCGTCATCGTCGAAACCAATCAGGCGTTCCACGATATAACAGGTTACGACGAAGACGAAGTCATTGGGCAGACCCCAAGGGTATTAAAGTCCGGTCGTCATTCCGAAGAGTTTTACGCGTCTATGTGGCAGGAACTGATCGAGGAAGGACATTGGGAAGGTGAATTGTGGAATAAGAGTAAAGATGATGAATTCTTTGCTGAAAGCCTGACCATCTCTTCGGTTAAAGATGAGCATGGTGTACTTACCAACTATGTAGGCGTTTTTTCTGATATCACCGTTAAGAAGCTCCGGGAAGAAACTCTGGAAAAACGCGCTAATTATGATGCCCTGACAAACCTACCAAACCGAAGGGTGCTAAATTCAGCATTAGAGATAAAGTTAGAACAACCTCTGCAACATGGAATGGCTGTGTTGTTTATCGATCTGGATGGTTTTAAAGCGATTAATGACGGCTACGGGCACAGTGTTGGTGATGAGTTATTGATAGCCGTAAGTAAACGGTTCAAATCGCTTTTACGTTCTGACGATATTGTTGCCCGAGTGGGTGGAGATGAATTCATCTTATTAGTGGATAAGATTCGTAGCCCTGAAGAAGTGAAAAAATTTGCCAGCCGAATTCTTGAGGCATGCTCGACTAAATTTAGCTTTGATATTGGCGATGTAGAAATTTCCTCTAGTATAGGTTCAGTGTTTGTACCCGAGGGTACGATTGTTGATGCAACAGACCTTATAAATCGTGCTGATGCTGCGATGTACAGCGCTAAATCTGCGGGTAAAAATCAATGCCTCAATGTTGGCTGGAATGATCTTTAAGAAAAAAGTATTGAACATCTGACTTATAACTTTTGGCTACAGAGAAACCGGTTAGTTAACTCAGATAACTTCCGATTTCTATCAATTTTAAAAAGTCGCCACGTTTATGGATTTTTAGAACAGTCTCAATAACATCCTGATCCAGAGTTTTTCCTTGCTCTTCTACTAGGATCTCGAGTGATTTAGTGATGCCAAGCGAACGCCTGTAAGGCCGGTCTGCGGCCATGGCATCCAGCGAGTCAGCCACTGCCAGAACTCTCGATTCAATTAAAATATCTTCTGCAGCTAAACCATGAGGGTAGCCACTGCCATCCAGACGTTCATGGTGTTGGGAGATAATGGTCACAACCTGTTCGGTAAACCCTAAACTATTCAAATGCTCTGCACCTGAAGGCACATGTTCCTTGATGATCTCGTATTCAGGCTTAGACAGAGAGGAGGGCTTGTTAAGTATCTCTTCTGGCACAAACATCTTGCCAATATCATGAACTAAACCCGCCAGTCTTAGATCTTCTACAGAAGCAGTGTTTAAGCTCATCTCATAACCGATCAGGGTTGAGAGTTTGGAAACATTCACAAGATGCAGGTAAGTAGTGGGATCAAACCTTTCTATTCTGGATAAGAGCTGCCAGATCGGTAGGGATTTTGATGGGTTTGGGGTCCGTGTGTTCTGAATGAAGTCCTTTTCTGTCTGGCTAAAGAAATTCAATTCGACCTGCCTCTTTTACAGAAAACTAAATAGGTTGCTTGCCTGCAGAAAATTATGTCTAACTAATTATAGATTTTTTTATAATAACCACAATTTTAGAGTGGATCATACTCTAATATTTAAGTTTGTCTAATGTTTGATGGACGTTTTGATCGCGATCTTTTTGTGCTCCTATCTTATCGATAAAATTTCACCGAATCTGAAACAGAATGCTTGATATGCTCACTTTCGAGATCAGCCACTGATTATAGCTTTAGCAGCTCGAAGCTGCCTGATTTGTCTTCATTCTGTAAGTCAGAACAATGCTTTAGCAGATGTAAGTCGTTGGGATATAATTAATAGAATGTACAGTATTAAGGTTATCGCTGAAGAATCAGGTATTAAACCCGCAACGCTTCGAAAATGGGAAGAGCGTTATGGGTTTCCTATGCCTGTGCGTAATCCGAATGGTGCGCGTTCTTATACCGAGCGAGATCTGGAACAGCTTAAATCAGTTAAAACCATGATCGACCGAGGGCTGAGGCCTTCTGCAATTTTTTCTAATAAGCTGATCGATACCAAGCCTGTTAAATCAGATAAAACTTTTTCTGCGGAAGTTGAAAAGGTCTATTCATTATCCAAAGCCGGATTATTTGAAGAATCTCTGGAACTGCTGAAAAGCTTTCAAAACTCCTTAAGTACGCTGGAATTTGTGGAAACTATCTGTGCGCCATTGGCTGTTAAAGTGGGCGAAGGCTGGGCAGAAGGTGACATCCCTGTATACATTGAGCATGCGATCTCCGAACAAATTCATGCGGTACTGACAATAGATCAAAGCTGTTTTTATGACACTGATGCACCCTTGGCGCTTCTTTGTACATTGAGTAATGAACATCACACTCTTGGCCTTAAAATGGCCAATGCCATTCTCAATGATGCGGGTTGCAGGACAATTTATCTTGGGGCCGGTTTACCTGTATCAGAGATAGTGGATGCCGTAGAGAGCTTTAAGCCTGAATATGTCGGCATTTCTATTACCACTAATACGTCCCCAAGAATCATCACTAAGCAGATTGATCTACTGAGATCTAAGCTACCCGCGAATATAACGATCTTACTGGGTGGGTCAGGGTGTTCTTATTTAAATAAGTTACCTGAAGGATCCGAGGTGCTTTCTGATCTTTATAAGGTTTATGAACTTTTTTAGCTTATGTTCAATGACCTCTTTGATATTGATTCATAAGTTTTAACTTCGAAAACCGACAACGCTGATCTGAATTACCCCAACCACCTTATAAGTGTCATTGCTTATCTTAAGACTCTAAGGTGTACAAAAACTGTACTAAGTGTGGGGTGATAATACTTTAGTTAAATGCTAGGGTAAGTCGCTAACAATTTCATGCAGTTACTTTCAAATAGCTAGAAGTATGGCCACTCTTGAAACTCTGAATTTTGATAACAGCTATACCCGTCTGCCTGAGCATTATTATCAGCGGGTTAATCCTGCGCCTCTCAAGCAGCCTTTTTTGATTGCACTTAATTCAGATGTTGCCCGGCTACTTGATCTCGATCCGGCTTCGCTCAACCCGTCAGACCTTGCCCAGTTCTTCAGTGGCAGCCAGTTATTGCTAGGAAGTGAGCCTGTTGCGATGAAATATACAGGTCATCAGTTTGGTGTATACAACCCCGATCTGGGTGATGGGAGAGGCTTGCTATTGGGAGAGGTCGTAAATCAGGATAACCAACGCTGGGACCTGCATTTGAAAGGTTCGGGAAAAACAGTTTATTCCCGATTTGCTGATGGCCGGGCTGTTCTGAGATCGAGCATCCGTGAATATCTTGCCAGTGTCGCAATGCAAGGGTTGGGAATACCTACTACCCAAGCACTGGCTTTAATTGGTAGTGAAGAGCTCGCTATGCGGGATGGCATGATGGAACCCTGTGCAGCTTTGCTACGGGTCACTCAGAGCCATATCCGTTTTGGTCACTTTGAACATTTTTACTACAGCAAACAGCATGATGATCTGAAACGTCTTGCAGATTACTGCCTTGTTCGATATTTCCCTCAGTTCCTCAATGCTGGCCAGCCGTATTTATGCATGTACCGGGAAGTCGTTACGAGAAGTGCTGAACTGGTCGCGAAATGGCAGGCTTATGGCTTTGTGCATGGTGTTTTAAACACCGATAACATGTCGATCATCGGAGAAACGTTTGACTATGGGCCATACAGTTTCATGGATCAGTACAAACCCAATACGGTCAGTAATCAAAATGACCATCAGGGCCGTTACGCGTTCAATAAACAACCGGATATGGTGCATTGGAATCTTTCTGCTTTAGGTCAGGCTTTGTCGTCTTTGGTTGAGCAGGAGGAGTTGCTAGCTGAACTCAACCGGTTCCCCGACCTGTATCAGAGTTTTGAAATAGCAGAGTTTAGAAAACGCCTAGGGCTGCAATCGGAATTAAGCGAAGACTCCGCATTAATTGAGAAACTGCTCAAAATGTTCAGCAATCAGGCCGTGGATATGAACCGCTTCTTCAGAGCTCTGAGTGAGTTCGATGGCAAAGAAGGGGACAGCGATAAACTGGCGGATTTAGTCAGCAATAAAAATGAGCTGGAAAACTGGTTAGCGGCCTACAATAAGAGGCTGGATAAAGAAATTGCCAGCTATCCTATTCGATCGGCTCAGATGAAGTCGGTTAATCCTGAATATATCCTGCGTAATTATATGGCTCAGGAAGCGATCAATCAGGCAACTGATGGTGATTTTTCCTTAATAGAAGAGTTGATTGAGTTATTGAGGAGTCCGGGCATTAAAAATGACAAAATGCATCATTATGCGGCGTCTCCACCCTCCTGGGCGGGCTCAATTTGCCTTACTTGCTCTTCATAAGACCAAAAACCTATATACTGAGTGGAGAAAGTGCTTTTTTTTCGTTGACCCTGCTGCAAAACCCCTATAGATTGGGTATCGCTCGAATGTAAGTCGTCTATTTATGCTTCACAACACCGAGGAAGTGACCGGTAAAGGTACTTCGTCCTGTTTTTCATAAGTAATCGCAACACTTCAAGCAAGGCCGCTTTGATAGCAAAGCATTATATTACTCTTAAAGAATAGGACACTAATATGTCTACCACTGGTACCGTTAAATGGTTTAACGACGAAAAAGGATTTGGATTCATCGAGCAGGAAAATGGCCCAGATGTATTCGCACACTTCTCTGCAATCACTGGCGACGGCTTCAAAAGCCTGGCTGAAGGTCAGAAAGTTAAGTTCACTATCACTCAGGGCCAGAAAGGTCCTCAGGCTGAGAACATCGAAAAAATCTAAGTATTTTTTCTGAAACTAAAAAAGCAAGGTTTAACCCTTGCTTTTTTTGTGCCCGAAATTTGGAATAATCCGGATTAACTTGCTGAATTGTTAACGGGTCTTAGTTTGTTTTCAGTGAGCCAGGTTTCCAACTCAGATAAAGGCATAGGTTTAGCGATTAAAAAACCTTGCTGGTAGTCGCAATTGATCTCTCTAAGAAGCTCAAACTGCTCCTGAGTCTCCACTCCTTCCGCTACAACTTCCAACCCCTGCAGGTGGCAAATATCAAGCAGAGACTTAGCCAGAGCCTTCTTATGAGGTTTTGCGATACGTTCCACTAACTGTCGGTCGAACTTAATGATATCTACAGGATATTCGACCATCTGCATTAAGCTGGTATAACCGGTACCAAAATCATCGATGGCGATTTTGTAGCCGGGCTCTCTAAGTTCCTGCAGCCAGTCCAGGGCATTTTGCTCCTGATGAGGGGCGAATGTCTCAGTGATTTCGAAGATAATGTTCCGGGTTTGCACATGATGCTGTGTAGCGAGAGTAGCAACACCTTTAGAAAAACTTTCTGAATTCAGTTCAGCAGAGGATATATTCAGCGAAATTTCCATATCTTCACCCAACAGGGTTCTCAAAGCCCCCAAGTTTTCGAAGACATGGTTGATCACCCATAGATCAATCTTTTCAAATAATCCGCTGCTTTCAGCGATAGGGATAAACAGTTCCGGTGATACAGGTCCCAATTCTGGAGAACTCCAGCGGAGCAAAGCCTCGCAGCCTTTAACCTTTCCTGCTGCGTTCAGAATTGGCATGTAATTGAGGACGAATTCCTGATCAAAATTGATTGCTTTCAGGCGTGATTCAATTTCGCGAACTTTACGGTCTTTTTTAGCCAGCTCTTTTGAGTAAAAAGATTGTTTGTTTTTGCCTGTTTTCTTGGCCTGGTACATGGCCAGATCGGCGTTTGAAATAAGTTGTGACAGGCTATGACCGTCTTTTGGGAAGTTCGCGATACCAAGGCTGGCTGTCACTGGAAAACTACCTAATTCGAACTGGTAACCACCTGAGAAGAGATTAAGAATTTTCTGGCCGAGTTTCTGGATGAATTGATCATCTTTTCCTTTGATCAAGATGATGAACTCATCACCTGAGAGGCGGAATACCTGAGGGTAGTTGTTATCGACCTGCTGAGAAAAGAAGGTCACTGTATGATTCAGGTGAGTTGCGACGGACTTTAGGAGTTTATCGCCCACCTCGTGGCCGTGCTTGTCATTAACGAATTTAAAATTATCCAGATCGAGATAGATGATCGCAGCTGACTCTTCCTGATGGCTAGCTTGCGCCAGTAACTTAGTGCCATTTTCATAAAACGATGCGCGGTTTGGAAGTTTGGTCAAAGCATCGGTTCTGGATTGCAGCTTAGTTTCCTCCAGAGTCGATGTTAACTCCGCATGCAGCTTAGAAAACTTGTTACCTAAGCGACTGATTTCATCATTTTTCTTTTGATAACTAATCTCTTTTTGCCGGGATTCTGTAACCGCAGTCAGTTGCTTATCGAGATCAGTAATTGGATTCGTAATGAAATGTCGGATCAGGAACTGTAAGAGTGCAAACGTCAGAATGGTACTGACGGCAAAAATCAGGAATAACTTTTGTTTCAGAATTGTGAGTTTCGTTAATAGGTAATCATGGCTGGGGGTAATGTGCAGATAATAATCGCTGTATAACTTCGCTGTAGAACTGATGGTTTCAGTTAGATTTTTTTGTAGCGCTGGTTTATTGATAAAGGCGACGTTAGCGCTGTATTCCTGCACAGTTTGATCTAAGAGTTGATCAAACCGCTTGGGCTTAACTGCCACGATCACCTATATTGCGTGGTTCATATCAGAGATAAGAGGGGGAGCAAAGGTTCTGGAATCGATTGAAAACCCCTGTTGAATTAACGAGGATTTTTCTAAAGATAGGTGCTGCCAACTCATTAACTGTTTTTTCTTTTGCATAGTTGCTGCAAAAGTGAATTGCTCGGGGGCAGCACTTGCGAAAGGGTCGGTGCTGTTTTCTATGTAATAAGTAAGGTTGTTGCCTTTATCAATGATTGCCAGGGATACAAATTCATTTTTATTGTGGAAATAGCGCTGGACCGAAGATTCCATATTCGCCGTGAGAATTTTTCCGCGATAGATGTTCTGTGAATCGCGGAAATAATTGGCCAGTACATCACCTTCAATCAGCGACAACTGATAAGCATCGACGAAGCTACTGTATGAATTAAACGCCGTTTGAAGCTCCCCAACGCGGTGATCTAGCTGATTCTGTTCGAGCTTCTGTAATGACTGACTTTGTTGTTGATAAACAAGCAAGGCTGCCAGCGAATAGCTGATTAATATGACGGGCAGAATTAGAAAACTAGCGCGTTTACTGAGATTCATGGATGTTTTTTATCGCATTAGTAATTCTGAGTCTTTTTTCGATATTGGAATTTGTCATCTCTTCGTAGAGATCACTTTGCTCCAAAATGTTTTTGTCAGGAAATATCTCCGTATCGTTTTTATATTCCTCTGACACGAGTTGCATTGCTGCTTCGTTTGGCGTTGCGTAGTAGAGTTCTTCGGCATGTATTGCAGAAATTTGGGGTTCGCTTAGGTAGTTGAGAAAGTTCAGTGCTGCTTTGGTATTTTTGGAATTAGAGGGTACAGCCAAGCAATCGACCCAGAGCACAGTGCCTTCTTTGGGAACTACGTATTTCCATAGCCCTTCCAGACCTACACTATCGTTGAGAATATATTGATCTCCACCATAACCCATAGCCATATGCAATTCGTCTGCTTTGGGATTAGAAGTTACATAGGTGTAGACATACTCATAAGTTAAAACTTTTGAGGTTTGTTTTTTTAACGTCTCAAAGGCTTGCTTCAGCTCTTCTGGATCTTCAGTATTGAGTTTATGCCCGTTCATAAAAATTGCGGGTGCTAGCAAATCGGTATAATCGTCCATCATTCCGATATGACCTTTCAGCTCAGGCTCGGGCTCTAATATATTTTTCCAAGAATCTGGTGGGGTTTTGACTTTATCGGAGCGGTAAACAATGCCTAAGGTGCCCCAGAAATATGGGACAGCGTATTTACTACAACGCTCACGCCAGAACTTACCCATATGCTTTAAGTTGGGTACGAGTTCTTCATTAAGTTCCAGCAAACGACCGTCTTGACCAAAACGTTCTGCAACAATTTCATCTACTACAGCTATATCAATAATGTGATGATCAGCATTCAGCAGGATTTCATCGCGTTTCTGGTCGTTGTCAAAGAAAACACTTTCAATTTGATTACCCGTGTTATTTTCCCACTGTTGCTCTAAAGCTGGACTGAGATATTCTTCCCAGTTCAGAAGGCGGAGTGTTTCAGAATAAACAGGGCTTGCCAGCACAGATGTAGCTAACAAACTAAGCAGCGCGTTGAATTTCATAATTCTGTATTTTTTATTATTTTGTAAGAATAAAACGAGTACTGATTCTATAGCAGCTTAGATGACTAAATACCAACATCTTTAGTGGAAGTTGCTGATGCAATTGAGTTGGGTCAGTCACTCAGTGCATTCGATGTGGGGCCAGTTCAAAGTTAGTAATTTTCTTTCCAAGCAACACAACCTTGCCCAGATAACGTTCATCACCGGTTGAAGAAAACTCAAAATTATACGAGCGCCAGATTCGAATACGTCCTTCTGAATCTCGCTTCAACCAGAGACCTCTGAGGTTGATATTGGCATCAAGCAATTGCAGGTCCAGCTCTTTGCACTGCTTAATGGTATGCCTGAGGGCGATTTCCTTAATTTTCTGAGAATGCCACCAGTGGTAGATCACTAGCATGATCAGGGTAAGCCAAAACAGAGATTCAATATCAACGTACATGTTGAGAGTTTCCAGATGGAGACGATTACTTTATGCTTGTTTTACAATGAGTTGGTGTATTTTGCACGTTAAATCTATTTGGAATGTTAAATATGAACTCCCTGCTGCTGTTTATTACAGCTAACTGGCTGAACCTGTTGGCACTGTTCTGGTTTCTGTTGTGCTTTAAAGGTTATATGCGTTATGCGAAAAAGCGCAGTTACGATACTCCCTGCCTTGCCAGCATCATGCATGGGTATCGAAAGGAGTGGATGCTGCGGATGTTAACCCGTGATGTTCGTATCGCTGATACCACCGCAATCGCAAACCTCGAAAGAGGGGTTTCATTTTTTGCTTCTACCACCATGCTGATTCTTGCGGGTTTGATGACAGTTTTGGGATCTACTCAGCAGGCAATTGATATCGTGGCAGATATACCCTTTTCGATTCCTGCAACACGAGGGGAGTGGGAGCTTAAAATTCTGCTAATGATCACATTGTTTGTGTACGCATTTTTTAAGTTCACCTGGAGCCTCAGGCAATACGGTTTCGTATCGATCATGATTGGCGGAGCACCGGCACCGGAAGAACATATCTCGGAACGCCAGTCAGATGCTCATGCCAATCGGATTGCGAAAATGACTTCCATGGCCGCCAACAATTTCAACTCAGGGCTGAGAACCTATTATTTCAGCCTGGCGATACTTGGTTGGTTTATTAATCCTCTGTTATTTATGGCTTTAGCCGCGGGTGTGGTCTTTGTTCTCTATCGTCGTGAGTTTAAATCTTCCACTCTCAGAACCCTGATGATGAGTGACGGAGCGGAGCACAAATAAAAAATGTGCTTGAAAAGGTTCTGAGCGTCCCAATATTGCTTTTATCGGTAATTGCATTGCAGTAAGCAGCGCAAAATTTTTGATAACAACAGCAATATTGGATTTGTGTTGATGACTACTGAAACACGTACAGAAACTCATGGTTTCCAGACTGAAGTGAAGCAGCTGCTTCATTTAATGATTCACTCCCTGTATTCCAACAAAGAGATTTTCCTGAGGGAATTGATCTCCAACGCCTCGGATGCAGCTGAAAAACTCCGTTTTGAGGCTTTATCCAACGGTGCTCTGTATGAAAATGATGGTGATCTGAACATTCACATCAGCTTCGATAAAGACGCTAAAACGCTGACGATCGAAGATAACGGTATTGGAATGAGCCGTGATGACGTGATCGAACACCTGGGTACCATTGCAAAATCAGGTACTGCTCAGTTCTTGTCTCAATTGACGGGCGACCAGAACAAAGACAGCCAACTGATCGGCCAGTTTGGTGTGGGCTTCTACTCTTCTTTCATCGTTGCAGACAAAGTTGAAGTGTTCACTCGTAAGGCGGGTGCACCCATCACTGAAGGTGTGCACTGGGTTTCAGAAGGCGAAGGCGAGTTCACAATCGGTGATGTCGAGAAGACTGGCCGTGGTACGCGTATCACTCTGCATCTAAAAGAGGGTGAAGAAAGCTTTGCCGATGGTTTCGCTCTGCGTGGACTGGTCCGTAAATACTCTGACCATATCTCAATCCCTGTCATCATGCAGAAGGAAGAAACCCCTGGTCTGGAAGATGAAGAGGGTGAAGAAAAAGCACCGGCGACTCCAGAAGATGAGACTGTAAACAGCGCGACCGCACTCTGGACTCGAAATAAGTCTGAAGTTAAAGACGAAGAGTATCAGGAATTCTATAAGCATATTTCCCATGACTTCAGCGACGCTCTGACCTGGGCGCATAACCGTGTTGAAGGTAATCTGGAATACACCAGCCTGCTGTTTGTACCTGAGCGAGCTCCCTATGACTTGTGGAACCGTGAAGCCCCTCGTGGATTGAAACTGTACGTGCAGCGCGTATTTATCATGGATCAGGCAGAAGAGTTCCTGCCACTGTATCTGCGCTTTATGAAAGGTATTGTGGATTCGAAGGATCTGTCCCTGAACGTTTCCCGCGAAATCCTGCAGAAAGACGATAACGTTTCAAAACTTCGTGCTGCATTGACCAAGCGTGTTCTGGATATGTTGGTTAAGCTGGGTAAAAACAATCCGGAAAAATACGCGACGTTCTGGAAAGAGTTTGGTCAGGTTCTGAAGGAAGGTCCTGCTGAAGATTACGCAAACCGCGAGAAAATCCTGAAGCTGATGCGCTTCTCATCAACTCATAACGATAACGATGAGCAGAATGTATCTCTGGATGACTACATCGAGCGTATGCAGGAAGGTCAGGACAAGATCTACTACGTTGTTGCTGACAACTACAACACGGCTAAAAACAGCCCCCACCTTGAGATCTTCCGTAAGAAGGGTATCGAAGTTCTGCTTCTGACAGACCGTATTGATGACTGGATGATGAGCCAGATCTTCAACTACAACGAAAAAGCGTTCCAGGATGTTGCTAAAGGTGAGCTGGATCTGAACGAAACAGCGTCAGAAGAAGAGAAGAAAGAACAGGAAGAAACGGCTAAGGAGATGGAAGGTCTGTTAGACAGACTGAAAAACAGCCTTTCTGAACAGGTTTCAGAGGTTCGTATCACCAACCGTCTGACGGATTCTCCCGCTTGTCTGGTTCTGGGTGCTCACGATATGGGTATGCAGATGCGTCAGATCATGGAGGCGGCTGGTCAGGCTGTACCTGATACCAAACCTGCTTTCGAGATCAATCCGGAACACCCGTTGATTCAGAAACTGGATCAGGAATCTGATGAAGATCGATTCTCCAGCCTTGCATTGGTCCTGTTCGATCAGGCTGGCCTTGCTGCGGGTGCCCAGCTAGAAGACCCTGCGAGTTATGTTGCACGCCTGAACAAGCTATTGTTGGAATTAAGTTCTTAAGCAGAACTGTAATAAGCACACTCATAAAGCGGCCATTAAGGCCGCTTTTTTTATACTTGGCCTAAACTTGGTCTAGATTGATACAGACCTAACGGTCTTTCATGCTCTGGATCAAGGTTTTCGATCTTGTTTTCAAGTTGAATACAAAAAAGCGGTTTGAGTTGATCAGGTGAGGTCATAAAAAATGAAAAAAATTGTTGGTGTTGTAGCAGCGGGTGTTTTGGCTTTTAGCGCAATGAGCGTTCAGGCAGATGGTCAGGCAGTTTATGATAAACATTGCAAAGGCTGTCATGTTGCAGGAGTTGGTGGAGCACCTAAGCCAGGTGATGCTGCAGCCTGGGAGGCACGTAAAGCAGCAGGAATCGATGCCATGGTTCAGGTTGTGGCTACTGGTAAAGGCGCTATGCCTCCAAAAGGTACCTGTGCAACTTGTGACGATGCCGCTTTGAAAGCTGCGGTGGAAGTTTTACTGGCACAATAACCAGTTACACCCTTATTCAGGGTTCGAAACAGGCTGCATATCATGATGTGGCCTTTTTTCTGTCCGCAACTTGTGCCACTCTGAGGGTATGAGATTAAGAGGTTAATATGGCTGGAGTAGATGAAGTTCACCTGGAAAAGCTGTTGTCGCAACTGCAGCAGTTAAAGTCAGAGCTGGATCGAGAGGTTGGCTCGTTACATCCTCATGCTGAAGCCGAAGAACGTTCACCTGATAAAGGTTTAGTACCGACTTCTGATATTGAGCAATATCAGGAACGTATCAAACAGGTTGAACAGGCTCTTAATAAGATCGATATAAATGTTCATGGTTACTGTGCCAGCTGCGGCGCCCCCATTACCGAACATTTAACAGAAGAGCCGGAAACCCCGGAATTTTGTAGCAATTGCCGGGCTTAAACACTTACTCGACTCCGCATAATTTCAGACGATCTTTCCCTCCCTGCAATTGTTTATAGTTTTCATATTAATCCCTTCTAAATTAACGTTTTTAGCCTAGACTCTTTAGTGGAAGGGAGTTTCGGGAAGTCATCATGCGTTTCTTTAAGTTGTGTTGCGTTTTAGTTTTTTTCTCAGGTTCTGTATACGCAAACGATCAACTGTCTGTTCAATTGTTATGGAAGCACCAATTTCAGTTTGCCGGTTATTATGCCGCCATCGAAAAGGGCTTTTATGCTGAAGAAGGTCTGGATGTTGAACTGAAAGAGTTTGATCATCGCCTTGATCTAGTAGAGGAAGTCATAACCGGACGGTCTCAGTTTGCTGTAGGCCGTACCTCGCTTTTAATCGATAAAAATGCTGGGGCAGATATTGTTGCTATGTTAGCGACCTATCAGCATTCCCCTTTGATGCTTTTAACCCGAAAAGATTCAGGTATAGCGCTCTCTTCTGATCTTAAAGATAAAAACGTCATGATCACCAATGATGCCAAGAAAGTTGGTGAACTGATGGCAATGATGCTGCAAACCGGAATTACTGTGGGGGCGTTTAATCAACAAGACCACAGTTACGATGTTGCAGATCTCATTTTGGGCAAAACAGATGCAATGGCATCTTATATCTCTAATGAACCCTATCGCATGGAGCAGGAGGGTGTTGAATACAATATGATCCACCCGCGGGATTATGGCTTTGATATGTATTCAGATCTGCTGTTCACTTCGCGTAAATTTATGGTTCAGAACCCAACTCTGACCGAGCGCTTCTACCGGGCGACTATCCGAGGTTGGCTTTATGCGTTTGATAACGTTGAGGAGCTGGCGCATATCATTGTAGATAAATACAACAGCCAAAATAAAAAACTGGAGGCCCTGATCTATGAAGGCAATGCGTTAAAACAGCTGGCATTCGACGATGATGGTAACTTTGGTACCCTGACATTAGATAAATTTAATCAGATGGCTCAGGTGTATTTGATTACTGGCAGTATTTATCGGGGTTATGATTTCAGCGATTTTATTTACCGCCCCCTTGGTAATATCCATCGATTCAGTAAGGCAGAACAAAGTTTTCTTAATTCCTATCCCGTGATTAAAATCTGTGTGAACCCTAGTTGGGCTCCCTATGAGTTTTACGCAAATAATCAGCATCAGGGAATGGTTGCGGATTACTTTGAACTGATCATGTCTAATGTAGGACTGCAGTATGAAATCGTGCCTACCCGCAGTTGGGATGACTCATTGCTAAAGGCAAGTTTGGGTGAATGTGAATTAATTCCGGGAGCTATGCAGACAGTTCAACGCAGTACTTATCTGAATTTTACCAAGCCCTACCTTACGATTCCCGCGGTTGTCGCCATCCGTTCTGACAGTGAGTTTGTCAGCTTAAGCGGTAAAAAAATTGGTGTTCTTAAACGCTCAGCATTCCACGATATTCTGGAACATCGTTACAACCGTTCAGATATCTACCCGGTAGCAAGCTATCTGGAAGGTTTACGTTTAGTGAAAGAAGGAGAGATTGATGCCCTGGCTGGAGCGGACGCAAATTTAGCCCACCTGATTAAAGAACATCAGATCTCAGATATCAGGATCAGTGATCAACTTAAGGACAGCTGGGATATAGGTATAGCGATTACTGAGTTTTCACCTTATTTGCAAAACATCCTGAATAAATCGATCAGTTCAATCACCCCTGAACAGCATTCGGAGATAGATGACCGCTGGATGGTGGTGGAATACAAATATACTGTAGATTACACAGTTCTCTGGTGGATCGGCGGTGTGGTAGCTGGGATAGGATTATTGGTACTTTATCGATTCATCAAAATCTCTACCTATAACGGGGTTTTGAAGGAAATGGCTGATAAAGATGCCTTAACGGGTATTCTAAGCAGAAGAAAGCTGAGGGATGAACTCGAAAACTACATAGATTTGGCAGAACGTCATGGTTGGGAGCTTTCACTCATATTTTTTGATATTGATGACTTTAAGCTAGTTAACGACCATAAAGGGCATGCTGCTGGTGATCAGGTGTTAATTAAGGTGACAAAAAGTGTGGCTGACATGACTCGTAAAACCGATCGTTTTGGTCGCTGGGGCGGGGAAGAGTTTATTTTTGTAATGCTTGAGACTGACATCACAGCAGCGGAAACTATAGCTGAAAAGATACGCAAGAAAATAGAATCCAGCGACTTCAAAATAAACCAGCCTGTAACTTGTAGTTTTGGCGTTGCCCAGTATGAAAAAGGGGAACAGTTAGAGTCGTTTGTAGCTCGAGCAGATAATGCACTATACGTTGCAAAAGAGGCAGGAAAAAACAGAGTTAATGTAGGTTAGATTAAGTCTAGAGAAAGAACTTATAAAGATAATAAACGGGAGGTATTCTCCCGTTTATTTTCAGATCAACCGATGTGTTGATTAGTCGATAAGCCCATAATCATTACGCAGAATTTCAATAATCTCTGCTTTAGGGTTGTCAGCAATCTCCAGTTTCTCGCCAATGATCTTTTCAGCAATGTTGACGTAAGTATCGGATACTTTCTGAATCAGACTTGCAGGTAATTCGTTATCACGAGCCAGAGCATAACGCTCTTCCATCCGATCTTTGTTCACCAGAATATCTGAATCAGGGAAATGGTTCAGAAGTTCCTGTCGGAATACCTCTTTGGAGTTCTCGATTACTTTACCTTCACGGTAAGAAGGACCATCCCAGATACGAGATGAATCCGGCGTGCCGACTTCGTCCATGTAGATCAGTTTTTCACGACCTTCTGCATCGGTCACATAACCAAACTCAAACTTGGTATCGACGAAGACCTGATCAATTTTTTCAAGTTCTGAACTGATCACCTCAAAGCCTTCTTTCAGAAGCTTTTCGTACAGAGCGATGTCGTCTTCTGATTTAAATTTAAAGGCAGCAAAATTGTTGCTGATATCATCTCGGGTGACATTGACATCATCCACTTCAGGAACCCCCGGAACATCCTTCATAATGCCTTTAGTGGATGGGGTGATGAGCAGCTCGGGTAGTTTCTGATCTTTTTCCAGACCTTCCGCAATCTGGATACCGCAAAACTCGCGCTCACCTTTAGCGTATGCACGCCACATCGAACCAGTGATGTATTGACGGCAGATGGCTTCGATCATTACCGGCTTAGCTTTTTGAACAATCCATACCAGCGGGTGCGGAATATCCAGAATATGGCTGTCGGCTAACCCTTGCTCACGGAACAGTTTGAACCAGTGGTTGGAAATTGCGTTAAGGGCTGCGCCTTTACCAGGAACACCTTTCATTCCACCTTCGCCGGTCCAGATACATTCAAAAGCAGAAATGCGGTCGCTGATCACCATTACAGCGAGATCAGCATCGGGGTGGACGTTGTAACCTTTTTCTTTGATCAGACGTTTACAGTCTTCTTTAGTCAGCCAATAAACGGAGCGTACTTTGCCACTGTGGATCGGTAAATCAGTACGAATTGGAAGGTCGTTATTAACGGCTAATACTTTATCAGCAAGACTCATTTAAGTTGTCCTGTATATGTTCAAAAAGATTCCAACAGGCTTTCGAAGAGATAAAGCCTTAGAACTATGTAAGCTTGTGTTGCTCGATTTGGCTCAGTGGATATTTACGTCCTGTTATGGAATCAGGAGGTAATCATCAGCTGTATCTTTTTACGTCCTTTAGCAATGAGCTCAAATCAAGGCCTTGCATTTCAGCCAGTGCTTCCAGATCGTTGGAAGTACGTGGAGGAAGTTTTGTTAGTCGCTCTCGTTCAGCTTTCTGATATTTGATCTTCAGCTGAAGTTTTTCATGTAAAGCGTCCAGTTGCTCGATAGATAATTGAGAGAGCTGACTGATAAGGTCTTCTTCAGTCATTAACTCAAGGTGCCTCTACAGCAAAATTGAAGGCTGCATTATATCAGAACACTTAGTTAACTGATCAATACACAAAGGAAGATAATTTTTAGTTTGAAGGGAGGAAGGGAACAGAGTGGTTATTGCAATTTATGGGCACAAAAAAGCCGGATTAAAAAATCCGGCTTTTGAAAATAAGTGTCAAACTTACTTAGCGATAGACTGCAGCTCAGCCATAGCAGCTTCGCGAGTTTCGTTTGCGATAGAAGTGAAAGCTTCGCCCTGGCCTTTCAGCAGTTCGAACAGAGCTTTGTTTGCTTCCATGTTGAACTTGATCAGTTCTTCTGGAGTTTTCAGCTCTTTAGCTTTTTCAGCTTCGCCCTGGAAGAAAGCAGTCAGCTCTTCACCAGATTTTTTCTGCTGTTCGATAGACTTAGTGATAGCCTGCGCCTGCAGGTTCATCAGAGACTGAACAGTTTCGAAAGACTTCTGAAAATCAACAGTAGTAGTCATGTTATTTCTCCTAAAAAATTTATGTTGCAGTGCACAATATGAAAGCCATTGTAGTTGAATTATTGACCAAGTCAACACTTTTTTTGTGCAGTGCACAAAAATATTTAAATCCTATTCTGTAGCACTATATGGATGGTCTATTAAAGAATGATGTCTGGACCTGCGGTATACAAATTGATCTAATGGGCGCCCTCATTAAAGTAAGCAGATATGTGAAAACGGAATGGCAGGCTTAGAAACCATACTCATGCTTTTTGCCCTGATCGGCTTGGGCTATCTGGGCAAACGAACTGTATTGCAAGAACAGTCGATGGCACCGTTGAATCTGTTTGTGTTCTATTTTGCGATACCTGCTCTGCTATTTAATTCAGTTTATAAACTCTCGATTGATTCTATCTTTCAGCCTGTGGCGATGTTGGCGTTTTTATTGGCGGTTGTGGCTACAGCACTCATTGCTGCTTTTGGTTGTGCTCTGTTTTTTTCAGAACGCAATAAAGAAGCGTTAGTTATACGAGCACTCAATGGCACATTCTCCAACTATGCCTATATGGGGATTCCGGTTGTTTTCGGGTTGTTGGGAGAAGACGCATACGGCGCAATGATCTGCATTATTCTGTTGGGCAATGTCTTCCAGATCGGAGGGACTCAGTTTCTTATGGAAACTCTGCGCCATGAAGGGCAGGGAGCCAGCCAGGTTTTGAGGATTCTGGATAAGGCTTTGCTGCGCAGTCCAATCGTGATTCCCACTTTCCTGGGGGTTCTGGTTTCCGCTACCCAGATTGATTTACCTAAAGTGTTGGTCGACTCTTTGGAAATGCTGGCGCCAGCAACTGTGCCTGTTGCATTGTTCTGCCTCGGAGCAGGTTTGGAGTTTCGGACACTGCGTGATAGTAAAGCCGAACTGTTCTGGCTGGTGGTGGTGAAGCTCGTAGTACACCCTCTGCTGACATGGATTGCTTTCAGGGCGTTAGGCATCGAAGACCAGAACTGGTTTATGGCTGCCATCCTGTTGGCGGCTCTGCCTACCGGCGCATTGGCACATGTGATGGCTGCCCGGTATGACGTAAAAGAGAAAGAGACATCACTTACTGTGGTGCTTTCAACACTGGCATCGATTGTCAGTGTAACCGTCTGGGTTTCGTTGCTGAGCTAAAGCCTGTTAGCAGGCCTGGGTATGTGGAGCTGAGGAACTAGTCCTCTTGCTCCAGAATTTCTCTGAGCTGATTAACCACTTTACTAGGTAAGCGGTTAATCACGACACGACCATTTTCCTCATCGAACTCGATTGCCTGATTGGAACCAATAGTGCCGAAAGAGCGTTTTGCCAGTTCCAGATTCCAGTTATCCGCCTTGACGCGTACTTTAGCAAAACGGTTGATGGTACTGGTGTGGGGTTGGAACTCCTGACTGACATTGTATGGACCTTTATTGGCGAATTTACCAAAGGTGCCAGCGACAGTCTCAGCTTGTTCTGGCGGGATATAAGCATCGAACAGATTTTCAATGTCATTAAGGTTTGCGGGCTCACGGTCCGCTTTTTGTCGTTCCAGATAGCTGACCACATCCTCAACTACTGCATCTTTCTTTTCAGTCAGATCGTTTTGATTACAGAAATCACGTGCTGCACGGATCAGCTCGCCTGTGGATTTCTTAGAGGGAGTCACATCCGTACAGCCAAAAGCAGATGAGAAGTAGTGAGTAATCTCACCTTTTTCTTTACTGCCAATGAAACTCAGATAGCTGTCCTGCTTCTTTTTGAAAGTACTGATATTGATGCGCATGGCCTGGTGCAGTTGATCCAGGTTTACTTCCATCACCTCAGTTGGGCGAAGGTTGTTATCAAACACAATACTGGACTTATCCCTTACCAGCGCAACCAGCATAAAGTCATAACGGTCACTTGAGTAGAGTGCGAACAGCACATATCCACCATAGGCAGTATGTGCGGATGGGCTGTTAATCGCCAGCATCAGTTGCGCCATGCTTTTCTCAGTCAGTTGCTCGAAGTTCTGTTCATCCCACTCTGATTTGCTGAATGCTTCAAAAGCGGAGATAAACGGAAAACTGTCTTCGTTTTCCTGATTGAATGCTCCATGAGTCAGACTGGAGCGGCGGCTGAATGCGGTGTAGAGGGTATCAAACAACTGGCGCGCCATTGAGTCTGTAACCGGGATAATGCCGCCACGGTCAGAGATTTTTGCCGGTGCTTCATCCGATTCTTTCAGCAGTTCCCGAATGGCCAGTTGTTTAAGTTCCATAGTGATTCCGTAGTTCTAGCGATAAAGAGTGTGAATTGTATTTAAAAGCGAGGAGGCTTGCAGTATAAAGGTGCAAATTTCACAGAGCTGAACACATCATGGCGTTAAAACCCACCATCTATAAGGCAAACGTTAATATTGTGGATATGAATCGCGATATTTATGCCACCGAAAAACTCACTCTGGCTTTGCACCCGTCAGAAACGGCTACGCGAATGATGGTGCGTCTTCTGGCCTATGTGATCAACTACGATACGGATCTGAGTTTCACTAAAGGTCTTTCTTCAACGGATGAACCGGATCTTTGGATTGTAAGGCCAGAAGGCACGGTAGATTGCTGGATTGAGGTAGGTCAGGCGTCTACAGAAAGGTTACGCAAAGCGGTGAGCCGGGCTGAGAAAATTCGTCTCTATGCCTATGGCAGTGAGACAGAAATCTGGTGGTCGAAGCAGGGTGGTGATATTTCAGGTTTACCCAAAACAGAAGTGTTTCAGTTACCTGCTGAACAGGTTGATCCTCTGGCTGAAATCTGTGATCGCAACATGGATCTCACAATTACCCTCAGTGAAGAGCAATTGTTTATCAGTGCGGGCGAGCAACAGTTCGAAGTGAGTATCCATCGTTTGGTTTAAGGTTGGGTCAACTGATAATATCGCAGCCCCTTCAACGTGTTGACTAAGAGGTCCGTCATCAATAAGCAATGTTCTGAGTGTGGCGTTGATTTTCACTGCAGTACTTCACCTGGCTGCAAGGGCTGCTGGTGTGATTCTTACCCTGCAATCATGCCGCTGGATTTTTCACAGGGTTGCCGATGCCCTGACTGTTTGCAGGCGGCAATTCACGACAGGGTCAGTGAAACCTTAAAGTCCAAGCCAATTGCTGAAGTGGTGGCCTTGGCGAGGCCCTTTGCTACTTCAACAGAACTTCAGGAAGGCATCGATTACAACGTTGAACAGGGAAACTATGTGTTCAGCGCTTGGTATCACCTGAAACGTGGTTATTGCTGTGGTAACGGTTGTCGCCACTGTCCTTACCCTAAAAACGAAAATTCCATCTGAGTGAATTCCATGAAGAAAAAACTGATGATGTCCTGGAGCACGGGCAAAGACAGCGCCTGGAGCCTTTATCAGCTACAGCAGCAGGATGAATATGAGATTGTTGGTTTGTTCTGCACGATCAATAAGAAATTTGCTCGAACAGCCATGCACGCGGTTCGTGTTGAACTGCTACAGGAACAGGCAAAACAGATTGGTCTTCCTCTGGATATTATTGAAATACCTTACCCCTGCAGCAATGAACAATACGCAGAAATTATGCAGGAGTTTATCGATCAGATAACAGCCAGAGGGATTGAATGCTGCGCCTTTGGTGATCTGTTTTTGGAAGATATTCGCCAGTATAGAGTCACTCAGCTTAAGGGCACAGGTATTGAGCCGGTTTTTCCGCTGTGGGGGGAACCTACGGATCAGTTGGGTAGGAAAATGATTGATGCGGGTCTGAAAACTGTCATCACCTGCGTGGATCCCAAACAGCTCGATGCGTCGTTTGTTGGGCGTGAGTATACAGAGCAATTCCTGAATGACTTACCAGAATCCGTAGATCCTTGCGGCGAAAACGGTGAATTTCATAGCTTTGTCTTTGATGCTCCCATTTTTAAACAACCGATTGCTATTGAGGTGACTGAGGTGGTGGAACGGGAAGGGTTTGTGTTCGCTGATGTGATTAGGAAATGAGCTACCTAAACAAAATAAAAATGGTTTGAGTAATTAATGAATTTTCAGCCCGTAAAATCCAACCCAGACGGATAAGATCCACAGCAGAGAAAATGGGATCAGAAGAATGCCTGCAACGATTCTGATCCATACTTTCTTATTCATCATCAGGTAAGCGAAGCCAATAAAAAATCCCCAGCAGATCAGAGGAACCAGAACATAAAAAGCGATTTCCTGATACCGGCTGTACTCATCGATAAACCGATAGGTCCAGGCAGCAATGCTTAAAAGAGCTGAACAAGTTGCGAATACAGGAAAAAATTTCATACCCATCAATAGTCAACCCGGCCACGGTTCTTTTTAGTCTGGCCTCGTTTGGTTTTTTTATCCAAACGTTTTCTCTGAGAGCTTTTAGTAGGTTTGGTCGCACGTCGGGCTTTCTGGGTTTTGGTGGCGTTCAGAATAAGCTCTTTCAGGCGTTCTAAAGCGGCTTCCTTATTGCGTTCAAGCTCCCTGTACTGCTGAGCTTTAATGATAATTACACCTTCTGCAGTGATGCGCTGATCACTGAGTGCCAGCAAACGCTCTTTGTAAAAATCCGGCAGGGAAGAGCGCTTAATATCAAAACGCAGATGAATGGCATTAGAAACTTTATTCACGTTTTGACCGCCGCTGCCCTGGGCGCGGATGGCGTTCATCTCTATTTCAGCATCGGGAATGGATACACGGCTGGAAATTTCGAGCATTTGGGAATCCTGTTTGAAGATATTTCCAGCTGGAAAGAGGGCATTAGCGAAAGTTACGAGTGTTCTGAGAGGAGAATATCAAATGGAGCAGGAAATTAAGACCGTTGTTACACAACAACGGCACATTTCATTGAATTAGCTCCCATTCAGGAGGGGGTATTAATCATCGTAATCGTCAAACACGTCCTTTAAATCACGCATCAGTTCTTGTTCTTCACGCATAGCTTCCAGTCTTCTACGTTTTGCTGGATTAATACTGTCTTTTTGATAAATAGTTGAATCCGCTTCTTTAACGACGGTTTCGTCTTCAGCTACCCATTCATCCATATCAATGCTGACTTTCGGTTCATCCCCAGTGTGACGCTGCTCACCCATATTCAGTTCCTCGACCAGGTTATAAAGCCTTTAGCCTGATTATGGTACAGATTTCAAAATTGGAAAGTTGAGAAGAGAATAATTTTTACAAGTTCGAGACTTTATTTTGGCTAAGCCGGGTTTTGTCATTTTCCTGTCAAAAAGGGATGTTCTTTTAAACACTAAACTATTGATTAAACTCAAGTATGAATAGGTTCGACTTTGATACTTATGCTTTAGTGTAATATTGTTGTTTTGTTGCAGTGCAAAAAACAGTAAAATTAGGGGTAAGTACAAAAGGGGAATTACTGTGTCCACTAAATACCTGAAACGTTTCTTTAAACCATCTTCCATTGCGGTGTTCGGCGCTTCTGAGCGCGAGAACAGCATGGGTGGCGTTGTATTGAAAAACCTTCAGGAGAGTGGTTTCAAAGGCCCTATGTATGCCATTAATTCTCAGGGCTATGAGTCTGTACATGGCGTTCCTTGTTTCTCTTGCTTGCCTGAACTGCCCGAGATGCCTGATCTGGCAATTATCTGTTCTCCACCGGAAACGGTAGCGGATATTATTCGTGCTCTGGGTGCGAGTATGGTTAAAGCCGCGATGATTCTGAGTGGCGGTATCTCCATCAAAGCTGGTGAAAGTGTCGATCTATGTGAACAGGTAAGAGAAGCGGCTAAACCCTACGGTATTCGTATTCTAGGCCCTGACTGTATGGGGATGCTGGTGCCAGGCCACAACATGAACGCCAGCTACTCCCATGTAAATATTGAGAAAGGCAAAGTGGCCTATGTTGGCCAGTCCGGCACCATCGGTACTGCAATGATTGACTGGGCAACAGGTCAGGAAATTGGTTTTTCTCACTTCCTCACACTGGGAGCCGGAGCCGACGTGGATCTGCCGTCTGTTATTGATTATCTTGCTCAGGACCCCTATACCCACGCAATTCTGCTGCAGATTAACCGGGTTGATGGTTCTGCACGGGATTTCCTTTCCGCTGTCCGCTCAGCTTCCAGAAACAAATTAGTACTGGTGCTGAAAAACGACACCTTTGTGGGCGAGCTTTCAGGTACTGAACTGGCTCCGGGTATTTACGATGATGACCAGGTTTATGATGCAGCCTTGAGAAGGGCAGGTGTCGTTCGGGTAGAAACTTCCGATGAGTTATTCAATGCCCTGGAAACCCTTTCCCGAATGAAGCCTATGCGTGGCGAGCGCCTGGCTATTCTGTGTAATGGCATGGGGCCTAATGCGCTGGCAACCGAACGTCTTCTGAATAAACAGGGCAAACTATCTGAGCTGACCGAAGATACGGTAAAGCAGCTCGAAGAATTTATGCCGGAGCGTTGGAATAAGAGCAACCCGGTTGATCTGGATGCAACGGCCGATCCGGAACGTTACGCGAAAGCCGTTCGGATTCTTACCAAGGATCAGAATGTCGATGCAGTCCTGGTGCTGCATGCACCAACCCGGTTGGCTCCAGCAGTGGAAACTGCAGACCGAGTGATAGAAGTTGCTAAGAAAACGCCCCGCAATGTTCTGACTTGCTGGATGGGCCGAGCAACCGCAATCGAAGCTCGAAATCATTGTAACGCTGCGGGGATCTCGACGTTCCTTACACCAGAGGAATCGGTGGATGCGTTTATGTATATGGTTGAATTTCACCGAAATCAGGAAGTAATGCGACAAACTCCGCCGCCTTATGTAGAGCAGCACACTGCAAACCATATCCGTGCACGTGATCTGGTGCAGTCGGCAGTGGCAGAAAGTCGTGATTACCTTACCCATGCAGAAACCTTCTCACTTTTGGATCTTTATGATCTTCCTGTTGCCAGCACCTACTATTGCAATGATCTGAGTGAGGTCACCTGCGAAGCCGAAAAGATTGAGAATTCAGTACAGATTAAAGCTTTGCATAACAAGAATGTTTACCCATTCTCTTACGATGCAGAGGGTGAACAGCGTTGGAAAGATATTGTTCAGGATCTGTTCTCATGTTCTGAAATTGAACATGCAACGACCCAGTTATCCTATCGGGTAAATGAACGTTTCTCTGAAGATGAGATGATGGGTTTCTGCGTTCAGCAGATGAAGCGTGGTTTCCAGTCACTGCAAATCAATGTAGGGATTACCCGTGACCCAACCTTCGGCCCGGTTCTGCTGTTTGGTACTGGCGGTCATACTGCCGATGTTCTGGCCGATCGACATGCGATGTTGCCGCCGTTGAACATGGCGCTGGCATCTGAACTGATCAGTCATTCCCGAATCTGGAAAATTCTGGAAGAGAACAGCTATCGTCCTGAACAGGACAAAGAACAACTGTGCAAGCTGTTGCTGAAACTCTCTGAAATGATTGTGGACCTGCCGCACCTTAAATGCCTTGAGATTAACCCTCTTCTGGTTAATAAGAGTGGTTTGTTGATTACCGATGCAAGTGTGTCACTGTCGGAAGAACCAGGGCGCCTGTCTATCTCTCCGTACCCTGAACACCTGAGTGAAAGCATTGTTCTTAAACGTTCAGGCCGTAAAGGGATCATGCGAGCCATCCGTGGTGAAGATGAGCCTAATCATCTGGAGTTTTACAACAAACTCAGCCCGCAATCGATTCGCCTGCGTTATTTCTACAGCCGTGGCGTTCCTAGCCATCAGGAATTGGCGAACTGGACTCAGATCGATTATGACCGCGAAATGGCGTTTATCATCTCGGTACCTCGGGAAGAGGAAAAAGGGGTGGAAACCTTGGGCGTAGTGCGCGCAGTAACGGATGCAGACAATGTCCGTGCAGAGTTCAGCGTGGTGATTCGTGATGATCTTCAGGGCGAAGGTTTAGGGGTGGCTTTGATGAGTAAGATCGTCGACTACTGCAAGAGCCGCGGAACTTTACAGATTATTGGTTCAACTCTGCCTAATAACAAAGGCATGCAGACTCTTGCTCAGAAACTTGGGTTTGAGAACAGCTACAACATTGAAGAGGATGTTGTGGATATGAAGATGATGCTTAATGAGCCAAAAGAAGATTGGCAACGTTTACGCCTGAATCTCCCGCATTAACTGCTTCAAATAGTATCTGGAAGCGTGTTAAATAGCAGAGGTTTGGATTCAGTTGGTGGCGAGTTTATGATCTTTAAGTCATTACGTTTAATTGTTGTTGTCTGCCTAGCCCTCACGCTTCAGGCCTGTATGTCTACGAAAGCTTTTGTCGTTGAGGATGATGTTACTGTCGGTTCTATCGGTAGTAAAACATCAGTCAATATCATTGATGAACGACCAGTAACAGATCGTGAGCACAGCTTCGGCTCTTTTCTGGTAACAAGCTCTGAGTATGGTGTCTGGACATTAGGGGATGACCATTTCTCACCAAAGTTACCTGAGTTACTTCAAATCAGACTTCATCGAGAGATTGTAAACTGGCCAACACAACCGGAAACTGTAACGATCAATCTCGAGCGTATGATTGTGCAATCCAACCAACAGGCTGACTTGCTGCAAGGTGTAAGCACCAACGGCAGTTTAGGGCCTTTGGGAGTTGCAATCGCAGAGCTTATGCATGGTAAAGAGTTTGAGCTCGACTACGATAAATCCCGGCCTTTTGTGTTAGGGCTGATTGATGCTGAATTAACATTCAGTTTCGTTGACGGCTCAGTTCAAACGAAAAAAGTTTCCACGTCTAAAATAGAAAACTTCTCAAACCACATGGATGTTCAGGGAAGAGAAAAAGCTGCAGTTTCAGTAGTAGATCAGTTGATGAACAGTTTTGTAAAAGCAGCCCAATAATGAGTTCTAGCAATTAACTCGGGTACTGTTTTTTTAAATGCGCTTTCATCTCTTCAGCATTAGAAAACTGGCTGTAAAAACGGATGATCTCATCTACATCTTTTTGCGACCATTTTTGAAGTTCTGGGAAGCGCTGTTCCCCAAAAATACTGACCAGTAGCGGTGCAAGATCGTGATTAATGTTTTGCTCTAACTCTTGCTTAGATATCTCAGCGAGATCCGCTTCCAGCATCCGGTAGATTAACACTGAACGTTTTAACTCTCCTGCGGCGGATAAAGTCTTCAGATGGCTAAAGTGTTCTTTGCTTTCTGATGGAAAAATCATTGACCATTTGTCTGATTTTCTCCGGAGTTTGAGTACTGGGCCATTGGCTTCATCCATCACAACATCATATCCATCAGCTACCTGCTTTGCTTCTACGACTCGGGAGGCGAATTGTTCAGTTGTTAGGTTTACATTTATGGCCAGGTAGCGGCTGGCTTTAAAGGCTTTGAAGGGTAGTTTTGGTGCATTCGGGTATTTATGTGTAACAAAGCTTCTGAGCTCTTTATCCAGATTCAAAACCTGCCTGAATACACGAATGTAATTGAAAAGTTCATCGATACCCTGAAGGTGGGGTTCGCAGGCGAGCATGCCCTGATGTTCACATTGACCGATTACAGACTGGACGATGTTGATGGCGGCATGAGTGTCGATTTCATCGGCACTGGAATGAGAGCACCAGAGCAACAGAGTGCCGAGTAAAATGCTTTTTCCTGAACGCATGCGCAACAATCCTTTCGCAATCTATCCTGATGGTCGATTTTGTATGGAGAGACGATGTAACTTTGCAGCTATTGTAACGGCTTTTAATGTTTACGACCTAATTCGAGCACTGCAATCGCATATGTACTCAAAGAAAGTGTAAAGAAAATTGGTAGAGGGCGTTGCAGAAGGGGGGAAGAACAATAAAACGATTATTGTTCTTCGGCATCGTCATATAGCTCATCGTCTTCGTATTCAACAAAGCTTAAATCAATCAATTCTTCA
This sequence comes from Neptuniibacter sp., assembly GCA_049596335.1. Classification (GTDB taxonomy): domain Bacteria; phylum Pseudomonadota; class Gammaproteobacteria; order Pseudomonadales; family Balneatricaceae; genus Neptuniibacter. The sequence goes on along the minus strand of JBMYLM010000001.1, from coordinate 91,957 downwards.
GTATAATCTTCCATTTCTTTTATCCTCTTTTTGATTGCGGATAACTTTAACCAGCAATGATTGCTTGAATATGACGCTTATGTTTCAGGTTTATGACTATTGATTCTGCATTCTCAAAGCCGCAAAAACTGCCTGTAACACAGATACAACTGCCTGAACTGACTGAAAAGGGCATCAAACTCTGGTTGTTAAGGCTGGATCAGACTCACCCATACATCAGTGGTAACAAATGGTACAAGCTTAAGTACAACCTCGAATTTGCTGTAGATAATGGCTATCGCACAGTGCTGAGTTTTGGTGGGGCGTACTCCAACCATATTCATGCGCTTGCCTGGGCTGCCAAGGAGGTGGGCCTCAATAGTATTGGTGTTATTCGCGGAGAACCTGAATATGCTGCAAACCCGACTTTGAGTGATGCTCAGGAATGGGCAATGCAACTGAAGTTTGTGAATCGTCAGGATTACCGGTTAAGACAAGATCCTGACTATATCCAGCAGCTCTGCAACTCTCTGCCTGAATCATTACAGCCCGTTTTAGTTATTCCTGAAGGCGGGAGTAATAAACTGGCCGTGAAGGGGTGTAGGGAAATCCTCTCGGAGCAGGTGCTTCAACATGTTAAACCTGACCGAGTAATACTGGCTTGCGGTACCGGCGGGACTCTTTCCGGAGTTGCCGTTTCACAGCCAACTCAGGATATTCTGGGTATACCGGTGCTTAAGAATGCAGCGTTTCTTTACGATGATATTCGAAATCTCATTCAATCCTCGGGGGAGGTTGATCCACAAAACTGGACGCTTGATCTCGATGGCCATTTTGGAGGTTATGCTAAGTGCCCGCCGGATTTAACAGACTTTATACAACGGATTGAGTCTGAATGTGGTGTGCCTCTGGATCAGGTATACACCGCTAAAATGTTGCTACGCACCCTACAAATGATCAAACAGGATCTGATTAAACCAGGTTCAACTCTGCTTGCTCTTCATACCGGAGGCTTACAGGGTAAGCGTTCAGTATATGGTTCTAAAAACTAAGAGAAAAATCAGCGGGATAGTGTGATAATCTTGCTAAATCTAACCCCTCTATCCGGAGTAAAAATGGATTACTTTCGTAATATTGGCCTGATCGGTCGTTTAGGTAGTAAGTCAGTCATTGATACGTTGAAGCACCTGGTCCGTTTCTTAGGTGACAGAGGGTTAAACACAATTTTGGATGAGAAGATTGCTCAGGTCATGCCGGGTCATGGTCAGCAGACCAGCAAACAGAAAATGATGGGTGAGATCTGTGATCTGGTCATCGTAGTGGGCGGTGACGGCAGTCTTCTGGGCGCTGCACGTTCTCTGGCTCAATACCATGTGCCAGTACTCGGGGTGAACCGAGGCAATCTGGGTTTCCTGACAGACATCTCTCCAGACGAGATCGAAGAGAAAGTAACGGAAGTGCTGGAAGGAAAATACACGGTAGACAGTCGCTTCCTTCTGGATGTAATTGTTAAACGTGATGGTGTACCAATCGCAGAAGGCACTGCACTTAACGATTGTGTACTTCACCCGGGTAAAGCTGCTCGAATGATTGAATTTGAGTTATATATCGAAGGACAGTTTGTTTATACCCAGAAATCTGATGGTCTGATTATCTCTACCCCTACCGGTTCGACAGCGTATTCACTCTCCGGGGGAGGCCCGATCATGCACCCTAAACTGGACGCACTGGTTCTGGTGCCAATGTTCCCGCACACACTATCAAGTCGTCCTATTGTGGTGAACGGCAATAGTGAGCTGAAACTGGTTATCAACCCAGACAGTGGCGCGTACCCGACAGTTTCCTGCGATGGACAGAAAGATATCGCCTGTGCGCCGGGTGACACGATAACAGTTCATAAGAAACCGCATAAGCTGAAGCTCTTGCATCCTTTGAATTACGATTTTTACTCTACATGCCGAGAGAAACTGGGCTGGGGTACCAAGCTTGGAGAGTAATGTGACGAGAGAAGTGCAGGGATATGACCTGATAGGAGATATTCACGGCTGTGCCCTCAGCCTTGAACTTCTGCTAACCAAGCTCGGCTACAGCAAAGTGGATGGGGTCTACAGCCACCCTGATCGTCAGGTGATCTATCTGGGTGACATTGTTGATCGTGGCCCCCGTATTCGCGAAGCCCTGAATATTGCCTACGACATGGTCCAGACAGGCAATGCTCAGATCGTGATGGGTAATCATGAATACAACTACCTCAGTTACATCACTGAGGGTAAAGAAGGTAGCGGAATGAGCTACCTGCGTGAACACAGTCCACGACATCACCGTATCTTAGCGGAAACCATTGCGCAGCTTGAGGATTACCCGGAAGAGCGGGAAAAATTTCATCAGTGGATACGTGAAATGCCCATGTATCTGGAATTTGAAAACTTTCGGGTCGTACATGCATGCTGGCATCAGAAGCTGATTGAACGTTTCGAAGCTAAATACCCTGATCATATCTTTGATGAAGACTTTCTCCATCGCTCTTCTAAGCGCGGTACTTTCGAGTGGGCGCTGGTGGACCGATTGCTGCGTGGTACTCATCTGAGTTTGCCTAATGGCGAAGTGATGGTGAGTAAAGATGGTTATGAGCGCCGTTTCTTCCGTACCAAGTTCTGGGCGGTTGAACCTGAGCTCTATGGCGATGTGGTGTTCCAGCCGGACCCGTTGCCGGAACATGTAGCGCGTCTGCAGCTCACAGAGCAGGATTATAATGACCTGTTGTACTACGGACCGGAGGAGAAGCTTTTATTTATCGGTCACTATTGGCGTGAAGGGGAGCCTTCCCCAATAACCGATAATATAGCGTGCCTGGATTACAGTGCGGTTAAGTACGGTAAGTTAGTTGCGTATCGTTTGGACGATGAAAAAACGATCCAGCCGGATAAATTTATCTGGGTGGATGTCCAGAAAGAAATTGCCGATGTCGTAGGTTGCCGATGAACCGGGTGCTGTCTGTTCCGCTAAGCGCAGATTTGACAGAATTTACGACCTTCCTTTGGGAAAACGACATACCACACAGAATTGTTGAACTTGAAGACAGCCAGGAACTGTGGATTGCACATACGGTCAGTGCAGAACAGATTCTGAAGTTATTCGAGTTATGGCAAAACGGTCAGGATCTTTCCCAGGTTCAGATCGTGACAAATGCCCCGCAACGGCCCGGTTTTTCTGAAACCGCAAAGCAGGCACCACTAGCCTGTATTTTAATCGTCGCCAGTATTTTCGTAAGTTTTATTACCGGCTTCGGTGCCAATAATGACATGCTGAGCTTCTTCACGTTTTCGGACTTCCGCTATCAGGGTAATACCTTGTTTATCAGAGGGTTTGAGGCCAATTTTGAGACTCTGGAACTTTGGCGGTTTCTCACGCCTATTCTGATTCATTTCAGCATCGCACATATAGCGTTTAATATGCTCTGGGTGTGGATTATCGGAACGCGCATGGAAATATTGCAGGGCACCCGGGCATTACTGGGTTTGGTTCTGTTTTCCGGGTTATTGTCCAACTTTGGTCAGTATATCGTCAGTGGACCGATGTTCGGTGGTATGTCTGGGGTGGTATTTGCGTTGTTAGCGTATTCATGGCTTTGGGATAAACGCCACCCAAGCAAACGTTTTGGCCTGCCGCCAGCCTTAATGGGCTTTATGCTTGTCTGGCTGATGCTGGGCTATACCGGAATCCTTGAGGGCTTGGGCTTCGGTGCTATTGCCAATACTGCACATCTGGTGGGGATGCTGGCGGGTTTAGCGTTTGTTCCTATCGGTTCATATTTATCTAAAAGGTAAAGATAATGGATGCCACTTTGCTATCTCCTGAGTTAAACCAACAGTATCAGCAACAGTGGCAGGCTCTGCCTGGTGAGGTGCAGGGCAGATACATTAATACCCATATAGGCCCTGTGTGGGTGCTGGAAGCAGGCCCTCAGGATGCACCGCCATTATTGGCTCTTCATGGTTTGCATACCCCCGCACCATTTAATCTTGAACTGCTTTGGCCTTTAACTCAGCACTACCGTGTGATCTCCCCAGACATACCAGGGCAAGCAGGTAAAACTCCGGGATTAGCCCCGGTTCCATCGCATCAGACTTATGCTATGTGGCTTGATCAGATTATGGATAATTATGGCATTGAGCAATGCCCAATGGTGGGTTTGTCCTTCGGTGGAGCGGTGCTGCTGGATTATGCGGTGTTGCATCCCAAGAGAATTACTTCGGCTTCTCTTATTGTTCCCGCAGGCTTTTTCCGACCTTTGTGGCGGCCCTTTAAAAAACTCATCATGCCTTTAGTGAGTTTTAAATTGCATACGGATAGATTGCATTTTGACTCACTTATGAAACCTGTAATGGGGGATAACTGGCCAGCACTGGAACAATACTATTATTCAACATTCATGGCGGGCATACCGATGACGCTGGTGCCCCCTGGTCCTTTCATGATTGAACAGCTGGTGGATTTCAAAGCCCCGGTTCAGTTATTTGTTGCCGAGGAAGATGTGTATTTCGCGCCAGAGAAACTGGAAGATAAGGCCGGCAAAGCTGTGCAAAATCTGGTGGAAGTTCATCGAATAGATGATCTGCATATTCCAAAGCCGGAAAATCGCCTGATGATTCAGAAAGAAGTTACCCGCTTTATGCTCAATAATTAAGGTATGTGTTAGACTATTTTTAGTGAGCTACACCCTGAGTAAAAGAGACATCCAATGACTTATGACCAACTGATTCAGGCCATGACGCCTGAGATGCATCAGTCCCTTAAGCGTGCAGTTGAACTGGGAAAGTGGCCTGACGGCCGTCAACTGACAACTGAACAGCGTGATATCTGCATGCGTGCAGTTATCGCATATGACCATGAAAAAATGCCGGAAGCCGATCGAGTTGGTTTTATTGATCGAACCAAACAAGATGGTTCTCAACACGGTAAAGATCCACTCCAGCCCGACACAATCCGAATTCTGACCGACGACTGATATCAATGCAGCAACTTGCTTCTGGTGCGCTAAGTAAAATGCGCACCGAGCTGGGCGATGACGTCCAGTACTTCTTACCTGTAGGTGATCAGGAAGTTCATCTTAATCCACTGATCGGTAAACCTATCTCTCTGGTGTACCAAGGCGCGATTAACTGTACCCACTGTGGCCGTAAAACCAATAAGAGTTTTAATCAGGGATACTGTTATCCGTGTTTTAAAAGATTGCCGCAGTGTGACCAGTGCATAGTTAAGCCGGAGCTGTGTCATTTCCATGAGGGTACCTGTAGGGATTCAACCTGGGGCGAGCAGTTCTGCTTTCAGGACCACTATGTGTACCTGGCTAATTCTTCGGGTGTGAAAGTCGGCATCACCCGTGGTACTCAGATACCTACCCGCTGGATCGATCAGGGGGCTGTTCAGGCATTACCTATTCTGAGGGTTTCAACTCGTCTTCAATCAGGTCAGGTTGAACGCTTGTTAGGTGAGCATGTGGCCGATAAAACCAACTGGCGCAAGATGTTGAAAAACGAGGTTGAAGACCTGGACTTGTCTGAAAAACGTGAGCAGCTTTTCAGCGAGTGTGCAGAAGGTATCGCCGCTCTGGAATCGGAATACGGTATTCAGGCAATCCAAAAACTACCAGATGCCGAACAAGTTGAGATTAACTATCCGGTATTGAACTATCCTCAGAAAGTTTCGTCATTAAGTTTTGATAAGACAGATGAAGTATCCGGAGTGTTACAGGGCATTAAAGGCCAGTACCTTATTCTGGATGCCGGCGTAATTAATATTCGTAAATTTACAGCTTATCAGGTTGCTGTATCCGCCTGATAACCGGGAAAAGAACATGTCTCAAGAACCAAAAGTTATCTACCTGAAGGACTACACCGTTCCTTCTTATATTATTGAAAGCACTGCGCTGAATTTTAATCTGTTTGAAGATGAGACACTGGTGACAACCGAGCTGGTGGTTAAGCGTAACCCCGAATGTAAAAATTCAACACCTGCTCTGGAGCTTTATGGTCACGAAGATGTTGAGCTGTGCAAGATTACTATTGATGGTGAAGAGTTAAGTTCAGATCAATACCAACGCTCCGGTGAGTTACTCAGCATCCCTTCGGTTCCGGATAACTTTACTTTCAAATCGGTTACCCGTATTCATCCTGAATCAAATACTGCACTTGAAGGTTTGTATAAATCCGATGGCATGTTCTGTACTCAGTGTGAAGCTGAGGGGTTCCGTCGCATCACCTTCTTCCCGGATCGTCCCGATGTGATGTCGATCTTCCACACCACCATCGAAGCGGATAAAGAAAAATACCCGGTACTGCTTTCAAACGGTAACCTGGTGGATCGGGGTGAAGCTGATAATGGGCGCCACTGGGTGATGTGGGAAGACCCTTTCCTGAAACCTTCTTATCTGTTTGCGCTGGTTGCAGGTGATCTGCAATACATCGAAGATACATTCACCACTATGTCTGGCCGTGAAGTCAGCCTGTTGATCTACGCAGAGCAGAAAGACCTGAACAAGCTCGATTACGCTATGCAGTCCCTTAAGAATGCGATGAAATGGGACGAAGAGGTGTATGGTCGCGAATACGATCTGGATATCTATATGATCGTGGCAGTCGACTTCTTCAACATGGGGGCGATGGAAAATAAAGGTCTGAATATATTCAATACTTCATGTGTCCTGGCAAATCCAGCCACCACTACGGATGCTTCGTTCCAGCGTGTTGAAGGTGTGGTTGCCCATGAATATTTCCACAACTGGTCGGGCAACCGAGTTACCTGCCGAGACTGGTTTCAGTTGAGCTTGAAGGAAGGCTTCACAGTTTTCAGAGATGCGGAGTTTTCTGCGGATCTGAACTCTCGCACCGTTAAGCGTGTAGAAGATGTCAGCTTGTTAAGAACGGCCCAGTTTGCCGAAGATGCCGGGCCAATGGCACATCCAATACGTCCGGATTCATTCATCGAAATTTCCAACTTTTACACCCTGACGGTTTATGAAAAAGGTGCAGAAGTTGTACGTATGGTTCGCACTCTTTTGGGCGAGGAGCTTTTCCGAAAAGGTTCTGATCTCTACTTCGAACGCCATGACGGTCAGGCGGTTACAACCGAAGATTTCATTCAGGCAATGGAAGATGCTTCAGGTAAGGATCTGAGCCAGTTCCGCGCCTGGTATCATCAGGCTGGAACACCGGAACTGCATGTTACCGATAGCTTTAATGCAGAGAAGGGCGAATACCAACTGCATGTGAAACAATCCTGCCCGCCATCACCGGGCCAGCCAAAGAAAACGCCATACCATATCCCTCTGGCACTGGGTCTGCTGAATTCTGAAGGTGAGGATATTACTCTTGCTAATGGAGCTGCGACTGAAGTCCTGGATGTTACAGAAGTGGAGCAAACCTTTACCTTTACAGGCCTTACTTCTAAACCTGTTCCATCATTGCTGCGTGGTTTTTCTGCTCCGGTAAAACTGTTTTATCCCTATGAACGTGATGAGCTGATGTTCCTTATGGCTCATGATTCCGATGGCTTTTCGCGTTGGGATGCTGCACAGAAACTGGCTGTGGATATCATGCAGGAACTGGTTGCTGCGTATCAGCCTGGAAATGAAATGGATCTGGATAAGCGTCTGGTTACAGCATTTAAACAAGTGCTGGAAGCTGAAGGCCTGGATAAAGCAATGGTCAGCAAAGTGCTTACTTTGCCGTCAGAAGCTTATCTGTCAGAACTCGCAGATGAAGTGGATGTGGAAGCAATCTATGAAGTGCGTAAATTTGTTCGTAAAGAGATCGCAAAACAACTGGAAGGCAGTTTACTTGAGGTCTACAAAGCGAATGATACAGAGGAAGAGTACTCACCAGATTCCGATTCTATAGCGCGACGCAGCCTTAAGAACCTGTGCTTATCTTATCTGATGTGTCTTGAGAAAGAGGTCTATCTGGAGCTGGCTAATCAGCAGTATCAGAAAGCGGATAATATGACCGATATGCAAGCGGCGTTAACTCTGGTGGCGCACTCAGAATTCTCTGCTGATGCTGAACGTCTGCTCGCTGACTTTTATGACAAATGGCAGAACGAAAGCCTGGTGGTGAATCTGTGGTTGTCGATTCAATCTGCAGATCCTAAATCGGGTGCTTTGCAAAGAGTCGAACAGCTGATGCAGCATCCTGCATTTGATGCGAAAAACCCAAACAAACTGCGTTCAGTCATCTCCGTATTCTGTGCCCAGAATACGGTGAATTTCCATGCGATGGATGGCAGCGGCTATGGTTTCCTTGCGGATCGTATCATTGAACTGAATAAACAGAACCCGCAGATTGCTTCCCGAATGTTAACGCCTCTGACCCGCTGGAAGAAGTATTCGCCTGAAAGGCAGGCACTGATGAAGGCTGAACTGGAGCGAATCAGCAACAGTGGTGAACTTTCTAAGGACGTATACGAAGTTGTAAGCAAAAGTCTGGCATAATTTTTAAAATTTAGCCTTTAGCCGGGGGGACGGATCAATTTACCTCGGCTATACTCGACCTGAGTGTATACCCTGGTCAGATGAGCTGGCCATGGAACGATGTTAATAATAAAAAAATATACCTGAATCAAGGATGCAAAATGTCTCAATTATTGTCTGCAGAAGATAAGTTCGATATTCAGCAAAATTTCCGACGTTACATGCGCCTGAAAGAGAGCCATGAATCGTCAATGGACGCGTTTAAAAACGCTAAAGCAAACCGTATCTGGATCGTTGGTCTGATCCTGTTGGTATTTGCACTGGCTTCTGACTTCTTTCTGGGAGCTGCTGCGGGTCTCTTTGGTGTGTATTTCTATAATGTTGTAATCAGTTGGCTGGATGCCAATTCAAGTGATGAGAGCCTGGAAGAACTGGATCGTTGGTTCCTGTCAAAGTCACTCAAGTTTGAAGGACGTATTTTGTATTTTTCTGCGGATGATTTGCTGGAAAATCCACTGGATCCATTCAATGAGGCTTGCTACAACGTAGCCTGATATGACATTTATTGTTTAATCAGATAATGCCGAAAAGTTAAGCTTTTCGGCATTTTTGTTTCTGGGATAGATATGAATCTTGAGCAATACAATAGCTGGGTGTTTGACCTGGATGGCACACTAACTGAACCGGTTCATGATTTTGTGCATATCCGCAATGAGTTAGGTATTCCTGCCAACGCGGATATTCTCTCATATATCGATCAGGCCGCTCCTGAAGATAAGTGCACTATGTTGGAGCGGTTGGATGAGCTGGAGCGTCACTATGCTGCACTAGCACACCCTGCGGAAGGTGCCCTGGAACTTTTGGAACAACTGCATAATGTGAATTGCTGCCTGGGGATTCTTACTCGAAATACACGGGAACTGGCTCTTCTTTCTTTGGAGGCTATTGGAGCTGGGGGCTATTTTGATTCTGAATTTGTGCTGGGTCGCGATGAGTCTCAACCAAAACCCTCACCAGATGGTATTAAATTCCTTTTAAATCAATGGAATAGATTGCCTTCCTCTGCCGTTATGGTTGGGGATTTTGAATTCGACCTGATCTCCGGTAAACAAGCCGGGGTTAAAACTATCCATGTGGACAGGGCAGACAGGCACTGGCCTGAGATAACAGACCTTAGGTTTTCCACCCTTTCTGAACTTGTAAAACAGTTAAAGTAAAAGTTGGCCCGGCAGTTGCTGTATCTAGAGTGAGAAAGCGTTTGCTTTACTCTTGGCCTACGCATAGTAGTTGTAAAACGATCAGCTGCTATGCAAATCTTCAGACCAAAGGGCGTTGCTCTTTGGTCTTTTTTTTCCACGAATATTTTCTGTTCATATTGCTTTGCAGCAAAGCTTGCCGAATCAAAATTTTTAACTGTCCGTTGATTGATCTTTATCAACACCGATACTCGCTTGCCTCTGTTTAGATAGAGACTGATTAACAATCCTAAGAGGTGTATGTATGACGATTCTTACAGAGCTACATAAGGATCATATCAATCTCGATAAGCTTTTGGTGCTATTACGCTCCAAGGTAGAGAAAATGAAAGGGGGTCAACATCCCAATTTTAATCTGATTGGTGATGTGGTGAGTTATATTTCGGGCTATGCCGATGGCTTTCATCATCCGCGTGAAGACAAAATCTACGAGTATTTTATGGGGCGTGACTCTAAGCTGGATACGCTTCTTAGTAATTGTGAGAAAGAACACGCAGATTTGCGACAGTCCAGTACATCGTTGCAGGAAGCAATTGACGGAGTACTGCACGATGCGGTGATCCCAATGGAAGAGTTTGCAGAACTGTTGGAAGACTTTGTCCTGCGCCAGACGAATCATCTGAATCTGGAAGAGGGTGACATTTTCCCGAAAATTAATGCAGTGGCAGAAGCTAAAGACTGGGACTATCTTGCGGAACAGCTACCGAAACCTGAAGACCCATTGTTTGGCGCTCGATTGGCTCAGGAATTCACTGACCTTTATAAAGAACTGATCATTGATATGAATGCGGCTTAGAGGTGTTTAAGCCTGGTGAGCTTCGGAATCAGGCTCGCTGAAGGCTTTAAAAGAAATTCTATCTCTACCTTCGTGCTTGGAAACATAAACAGCGTTATCAGCCGCCTGGATAAGCTTGTAGGCCAGCTCATCCAGATCAAAACCAGAGAAATGCGAAGGTTCACAAAGAGAAATTCCGATCGAGGTCGTCATTCTGAATGGATGGCCGTTTTCATCCCGAAAAATAAGCTTAGACAGTTTGCTGCGCAGGGTTTCAGCCACGGATTCGGCTCTAGCCTGGTCGCAGTTAGGCAGCAAAATAGCAAATTCCTCGCCGCCATAGCGTGCAATAAAGTCAGTTTTACGTAACTGCTTGTTCAGAAACATGCCCACCGTTCGCAGAACACGGTCACCGGTTTGGTGGCCATAGGTGTCATTGACCGTTTTAAAATGATCCAGATCGAGGAACAGACAGGTTAAAGGGTAACCCCCGCGGCTGGCGCGTGACAATTCGCGCACGATCTCCTGTTCAAAGGAGCGGCGGTTATGAACCTTGGTCAGCATGTCCACACTGCTCAGGCGTTTAAGGTTCTCCTGATTGATGCAATTCTCGATACAAACGGAGATCACGGAGGATAGATGCTGAATATAGTCGTAGCGAACATGTTCGGTGTAACGGCTTATATCATTACTGCCCAGATGCAGGCTGCCAATCAGACAGTTTTCACGGATCAAGGGTAACAGTGCACAGGACGCTACTTTGCTTTCGGATACTGGAAAGGCTTCGCGGCTGAGCTCCTCGCTTGGAGGTCCTATGATCATTTTCTGATTCGGGTAGATCGACTTTAACAGGCGCTGATTCTCAACGAAGCGCAAAGTGTTGCCGGGAGCCGGAGGAACATAACTGTCCAGCAGGCTGCGTGCGGCATGCTCAGGATCAAATAGAATCAGGTTGACGTTGCTGAGACGGAAATACTCCTTGAACTCGATCAGAATCAGGTCCAGTAATTCAGACAAGCGTGTGCAGGAAAGTAGCCGCAACTCGACTTCAAAGAAGTTGCTCAAAATAGACTCATTACGCTCGGCTTTGCTCAGCATCAAGCGCATGGTTCTCTTGAGTTCCTGGTTTTCCCGTTCTAATGAACTTGGGCTCATCCCGTCTCCACTTCAGGCGTACTAAAATGCTATCGGCAGCGAGATAGAAATATAGAGAAAAAAATTAAATTTTTTACTGAGAAATATTAATTACAATTTTAATCAATTGAATGACTTAGGGCGATTCGCCATATATTGCTCAACCGTATCCACAATTGCCTGAGTGTGGGCATCAATTTCCATATTGATGTTGTCTCCCTTCTGACAGGTTCCAAATGTGGTAACAGACAACGTTTCCGGAATCAGATAAACGTTAAAACGGTTTTCCTGGATCTCACCAATGGTGAGGCTGCAACCGTTCAGGGCAACAAAGCCTTTTGGGAACAGGTAAGGCAGCCACTGGTTTTCTGCTTCAAACCAGAGGATGCAGTTGGTTTCGGTTCGTTCAATCTCGGCAACCTGAACCTGTGTATGTACGTGACCCGATAACACATGTCCGCCAATCTCATCGCCAAAACGGGCGGCGCGTTCAAAATTCACGCGATCACCAATATCCAGCTTGCCTAAGTTAGTCACTTTCAGGGTTTCAATGATCAGGTCAAAACTGACATTTCGTCCTTCAAAGGCAGTTACTGTCAGACATGTCCCGTTCAGAGCAATGCTTGCACCCAGCTGCAGATTCTCACAACGCTCTTCTGGCAATTCGACAGTCAGCTGCATAAAGTCATCTTTTCTGGTGATGGACTGGACGATGGCGGTCCCCTGAACGATTCCTGTAAACATAGTGCACTCTTAGAAAAATTCGCTAATCTGAATGTTGAGGAACCTACGTACAAATCCTTAAAGTTCAAATACGTAAGTTCTTTCGATAATCCTACCAACAAAGCACTGGCTTGGGGATCAATGGATGAAAATTTTGGTAACAGGCGGTACAGGTTTTATAGGTCAGCACCTTATCAGTAACTGGTTAAAAGAGGGAGATGCAGTTTTTTGTTACACCCGCGATTCAAGTAAAGTTAAAGAGATTTTTGGCGACGCAGTGACTCCTGTTACAGAGATGCCCCCTAAGGATGATCTTGAGGTCGATGCGGTTGTTAATATTGCTGGGGAACCCATAGCTGACAAGCGCTGGTCAAACGAGCGTAAACTACTCCTCAGAGAGAGTCGTATTAACTTAACCGCAGCACTGGTTGAGTGGATCAAAGGATTAGAGAAGAAGCCTGAAGTTCTGATCAGTGGTTCGGCTATTGGTTATTACGGCAGTGTGGTGGGTGATCAGAAACTTGATGAATCCGTGCAAGCTACCCCAGGATTCACACATTCACTGTGTCAGGACTGGGAAAATGAGGCTTTGAATGCGGAAGAGCTCGGTGTACGTGTTTGCCTGATTCGAACCGGTATTGTCTTGGGCAGTGGCGGGGCATTAGCCAAAATGTATCTGCCTTTTAAAATGGGGTTGGGAGGGCCAATCGGCAGTGGTAATCAGTGGATGTCCTGGATTCATGTCGATGATGAAGTGGATGTCATTGAGATGTTGCTTACTCATCCTGATCTATCTGGTGTGTTTAATTTGACCGCCCCCAATGCTGTTACTAATCGTGAATTTTCCAAAACCTTAGGCAAGGTTATGCACCGGCCAGCGATTCTGCCTATGCCCGGATACGCAATTAAGTTACTTCTGGGCGATGGAGCAGAGCTGTTGCTGGAAGGGCAGAGGGTTTATCCGGAAAAGCTGTTGAGTATCGGATACAAGTTTAAGTACGAAACTCTGACTGAAGCACTGGAAAGCATTGTGGGGTGAGGTTTTAAAAGGCACCCATCGAACTTTGTCGTTCGAGCAACTGACGCAAGCCTTTATGCCCCACTTGATGACAGAGCACGCAATGCATTTTGTTGTCTCCCATATAAGGTTTATGGCTCAGTGCCAGTTCATTGTTGTTATCTTGTATTTGATGGCAACTTAAGCATCCTGATTCGTAAACAAACTTTGCTGAATTTGACAGGTTTTGAACCCAGTCAATCTGCTCAGTGCCAATCACATGTTCCTGAATCAGATCCCTTACGCCATGTTGGGCTTTGTGAAAATAATGGTTGAGAATGTTGTCCTGAGGCAAATGGCAGTCTGCACAGACAGCCACTTTTGCATGGGAGTCATCTAAATAAGAAACAGTCATTGGCTTCATACTGTGGCAGCTACCACAAAATTCAGCCCCTGACGTCATCTGAAATTTGTGGTCTGCAACAATAAATAACGCTTTCAGTGCGATGATTATTACCAGCACCAAGCCGAGCATACGAACTGATTTGACAGGTAGAGCCATTTAGCCGCCTTAGAATTAAGTGATCACTCTGACTGACACTATGATTATAGTTGTGCCTAAAAACTTTGGAGTAATCAAAGGAGCAGGGGACATCCCCTTCGCCTTCTTGCTTAATCATAGTGTTACAAAGACTGGCTTGCTGAAAACATTATTCCTGATCAGGGTTTTTATCTTTCGGCTTTGACTCTTTGCCATTCAGGTCATGTAACAGCTGTACCGTTTTATCCAGCTGCTTCTCGATGTTTTCCAGCTTACCTTCCAGGCTTTCGATACGTTGTAAGTTGCGCTCTTCCTTCTCAGAAAGCTCGCGCTCGTCCTGCTCGATAAAGAATACTGAGAAGCTGGCTGTGAGCATTGAGAACATGGCAATACCCATCAGAATCAAAACGGAACCAAAAACTCTGCCTTCAGTTGTGGCTGGAACCAGATCACCATAGCCAACGGTTGTGACGGTAACCCACGCCCACCAAAGGCCATCTAATGGGGTTTCAAAGGCGGGGTCTATGCCAGAGATCAACAGGCCGGAAACGATCAGAATGATAAAACAGACAAACAGGGTGATGCCCAGGTTATGTCGGGAGAGCAGGTTACGGACATCTTTAGAAACACGGAAGAAAATACCAATGGTGAGGGCCAGACGCATGGTTCTTAGAATGCCGGCGTAAAAGGTTTCACTTCCCCAGAGTACAGGCAGCCCGGCAAGCACAATCAGTGGGCTCATCCAGTTGTGACGCAGGTAACGGATACGATCATCCACAACAATCGACATGATGACCAGTTCAGTCAGAAAAACCAACCAGATCAGCCAGTCAGATGCGAAAGTAACGTAACCTTTTTCCAACCCTTTGGCCTGTAGATACCAGTCAATCAGAATCCAGATTGCGGCAAGTACCATCGGCGCTTCGAGGCGTCTGCCCCAGCGTTTGGCAGTTTCGTTTTCCCTCTCATCTACGCCACCTAAACCAACGATGCGCATCAGGGCTGAGTGCTTTTCGTATTCCATGCTCGAAACTCTGCAATTAATCTAATTCTGATAGCTCAGCGTTTCATTATAGCTATCGGTTTGCTGGCGTTTACGCCGGTTGCGGACTTTCTCAACTTCTTCGATGAGTAGATCACCATGCCAGAGATGTGGATTGTTGGTCAGGTAATCTTCCATATCGGTTACAAGGAAGGTAAGGGTGCCATTTCCGGCAAGGGTGCAGACTTCATCAGCGGTGCTCAGATCCATATTTCTGAAGAATTGCTGTCCCCATTCAATCAGGCGTATTTTGGCCATTTGTGGGTTGCTCTGCTCACAGGCCATGGCTAAGGCTTTAAAGCTGTTTCTCTCGGCCAGATCTGTTGCCAGTTGCTGCATGGCCCGTTCGTGCTCAGACAACTGATTCTCTGGAGCTTTAGGTGTAGCTGGAGCCGTGTGCTCTTTAGACTGGCGCAGGAAATAAAATGCATAGATACAACCTAAAGTGGCGATAATAGCGATGGCTGTCAGCAGCCAGATAAGTAGATGACCGGATTCAGCTTTTGATTCCTGTACGGCGATTACCGGTTCTGTTTGTTCAACCACTGTCGCCATGCCTGCCACTTTAATCAGTCGTTTGGGAATGGCGGCATTTTGCGCGCGTCCTACCTGAGTACTCCACCAGGGAAGGTCAATGGCCGGCAAAGTGACATCGGCATCTGATGTCGGGAATATCTCCAGCTCTTCCATCCGGCGGCTGGTAATGCCGGTATCAGTCATCTGTTCTTCCAGAACCACATTAGTGAGTTTGATCTCGGCATTGCTGTTGATCATATCCGTCAATAACGGCAGGCTGGAGGAAGGCACGCCTTCCGCCTCAAGCGTAATGATGCGAACAATGGAGCCTCCTTTATCCACCTGATTAACTTCAGTGAGGTTGTCCTCAATATAGACAGATTCGGCAGGCAGCCAGATGTTCTTGTTGTTACTAAACGCTTTAGGCAAAACTTTAAGCAGTAGCAGTGAACTGCTCAGATCAAGAATTTCGCCATTATCCAGAGTTGCGTTGAAGAAAAACGGTTCTACTTCTACAGCACCTTCTTCTCGCGGAAAGAGTGTATAGCTGTATTCAGTGACGAAATAATCCTGACCATTTACAACAGTTTTGTACTCTTTGCGATATTCCAGTTCTTTAACAATGGCATTGCGGACGTTGGGTCTGGAAAGTTGTGAGTCCAGAGGCAAAGGGTTGAGATGAGTGACTTTGACTCTGAGAATAGCCTGGCTGTTCACATATAACTCTTCTTTATCGATTTCCAGATCAATAAAAAACGGTTGCAGGCCGGTCTCTTCGGGCGCGGGGTTTTGTGCGGAAGGTAACACGTTGATCGCAATGGCAGAGCTGTATTCACCACCAATGTTGATCGGTGGGATCTCTACATTACCTTCGGTCATCGCTCTTAGTTTCAGATACCAGCGAGTAGACGTGATGACCCCGCCGGTACTATGGCTCGAGAGCGTGGTCTTTTTGGAACCCAGTACCCGGAAATTCTCTTCGAGATGATTAAGATTCGGGCGTTGATCAACCTTACTGTCAATCTTAAGTGTCAGGGTGAGCTTCTCGCCTTTGTATACAGTGGTGCGATCAATCTCGGTAGTAACAGCGGCCTGCAGGGCGGGGGGACACAGGATGAATAATGCGCACAAAAGGAATTGGCGAAACTGCTGCAGGGTCATCTATTCAGTTACTCTTCTCGGTAAGTCTGATGAGTTGATAACAAGACTAACATATCGCACAGAATGTTCGATGCTAATTTGGTTCGAAGTTCTGTTATGAGGCCATTTTACTGATTCAAGTTAGTCACCGTAAAAGAGATTGTTTTTTCACTAAAAGATAATGAAGCATAACTGATTTCTCCTCCTATACTGTTGATATAACAAGACAAACAGGATGGCGGTCATGGTGCATTACAGTTTGGATGATAAAGACAATATTCTGGCTTCCCTCTGCCAGCAAATTAAAACGAACCTGCCTGAAAACCGCGCCACTGAACTCATCGGTTTTGCCGAAGTTTATTATGCTTCGGCGTCTGTCACGGATTTGATGGAGTGGAATCTTGAAGACCTCTATGGTTCCACTCTGGCCTGTTGGCAGTTCATTCAACAGCGCAAACGTGAACAGCCAAAAATACGGGTTTTTAACCCGGATTATGAACAGCATGGCTGGCAATCTACACACACCATTATCGAACTGTTACTGGATGATATGCCGTTTGTAGTGGATTCCCTGCGGATGGAACTGAACAAACGTAACCTGACCATTTATGCCATCCATAACGCTGTAGTCAATATGCGCCGGGATAAGTCCGGTAACCTGGAAGGGGTTTACAGCAAAGATTGCAAACCTGCACATTGCCACAGTGAATCTTTGGTTTCGGTAGAAGTTGACCGGCATACCGATCAGGAAGAACTGGATAATCTTCAGCACAGCCTTCTTGAGGTGCTGGAAGATGTAAACATGGTGGTTGAAGATTTCGAGCCCATGTTAAAACAGTGTCATGATCTTGCAGGGCGATTCGCCAAACCGATTAAAGGGCTGGACAAAGATCATGTTAAAGAGGTTCATGATTTCATTGCATGGCTCAAGGATCACTTTACTTTCCTGGGATACGATGAATTCAAACTGGTTGAGAAGCATGGCAAGAAAACTCTGGAGGTGGTCCCCGGAAGTCAGTTGGGTCTACTGAAATTCTGTGACGAACATTGTCGCTCTGCCTTGGTAAATGAAAGCGACAGGGATGCTGAAGGCTTTGTACTGATCCCGGATATACTCTCTTTTACTAAGTCCAACCGTAAATCTCAGGTGCATCGACCGATCTATCCTGACTACATCAGCATCAAACAGTACAACAAGCAGGGCAAGATTGTCGGTGAGTGCCGCTTCCTGGGCTTGTATACCTCGAATGTTTATATCCAGAGTTCACGACAGATTCCGGTGGTGCGTCGCAAAGTGGATCGGGTCATGGAGATGTCTGGCTTGCACCCCTACGGGCATGACTGGAAAGAGTTGCTACAGATACTCGAGATTCACCCGCGGGATGATCTGTTTCAGGTCAGTGTGCAGGATCTGTTTAATACTGTGATTGATATTCTGCAGATTCATGAACGCCGGCAGATCCGTTTGTTTGTAAGAAAAGACTATTTTGACCAGTTTTATTCCTGCCTGGTCTATTCTCCAAGGGATATTTACAGCACTGATTTTAGACACAAAGTTCAGGCTTTACTCTGCGAACAGTTGGGATGCGATCTGGCCGATTTTACAACCTACTTTTCGGAATCCATCCTGACCCGTACCCAGTTTATTCTGCGTGGCGATAATATTGCTGAGACTTACGACGCGATGAAACTGGAGCACCTGGTTCGCAAAGCCGCGCGCAGCTGGAAAGATGATCTTCGTGATGCATTGGTGGAAACACTGGGCGAAGAAAAGGGAATTTCTCTGTACAACCTTTACGGTGATGAATTTCCGGGCAGTTACTGTTCTGATTTCACTGCGAGAACGGCCGTGGTGGATCTGCAACATATCAACAAACTTACAGAATCATCACCCTTACAATTGAGCTTTTATCAGGCGTTAGAGAAAGAGCCGGATAATCTTAACTTCAAACTATTCAGCGCGGGAGCCTCACTGCCGCTTTCAGATGTTATTCCTGTGCTTGAGAACCTCGGATTACGCGTGATTGATGAGCACCCCTACCGGATCGATAGTAAACAGCAAACCATCTGGATTCATGATTTCAATCTGCTTTATACCGGTACAGGTAAGATTTCACTGAGCAGTCTGAAACAGATTTTCGAAGAGGCTTTTGTCAATATCTGGCAGGGCAACGCTGCTAATGATGTGTTTAACCGTTTGGTGCTTGGCGGACACATCGGTTGGCGTGAGGTCGCCATGCTCAGAGCTTATGCCGCTTATATGAAGCAGATTCGGTTCCCGATCAGTCAGGAGGCGATCAGCTCAACTCTGACCACCTATGTCGATATCGCAGCCAAGTTAGTTTCGTTATTTAAAGCACGTTTTGAACCTGGTAATACGGCCGAACCTCTGGATATAGAGAGTCAGATTATTACCAGTCTGGATGATGTTGTCAGCCTGAATGATGATCGGGTTGTTCGCCAGTATCTGGAACTGATAAAGGCGACTTTGAGAACCAATTTCTTCCAGATGCATAAGGGCGAGCGAAAAGACTATTTCTCTTTCAAAATAGCGCCGGATAACATATCAGGAATCCCGCTGCCTAAACCAAAATTTGAAATATTCGTTTATTCGCCAAGGGTTGAAGGTGTGCATCTTCGTGGCGGCAAAGTAGCCCGTGGTGGTTTGCGTTGGTCAGACCGTATGGAGGACTACCGTACCGAAGTGCTTGGTTTGGTGAAAGCCCAGCAGGTAAAGAATGCAGTCATTGTGCCCGTGGGAGCTAAAGGTGGCTTTGTTGCAAAACAGCTTCACGATGCGATGAGCCGGGAAGCCTGGTTGGAAGAAGGTATTCAGTGCTATCAGATCTTCATCAGTGCCTTATTGGATATTACCGATAATCTGGTGGAGGGAGAGGTCGTTCCTCCAGACTCTGTAGTACGCCACGATGAAGATGATACGTATCTGGTCGTCGCAGCGGATAAAGGTACGGCCACCTTCTCTGATATCGCTAACGGCATTGCCGAAAAATATGGCTTCTGGCTAGGAGATGCGTTTGCTTCCGGTGGTAGTCAGGGCTACGACCATAAAAAAATGGGCATCACCGCCCGTGGGGCATGGGTCTCAGTTGAACGGCATTTCCGGGAAATGGGACTGAACACAGACAAAGATGATTTCACCGTTGTCGGCATCGGTGATATGTCCGGGGATGTTTTTGGCAATGGCATGTTGCTGTCGAAGCATATTCGACTTCAAGCTGCCTTCAACCACTTGCATATTTTTATTGATCCGGATCCCGATGCAGCGAAGAGCTGGAAGGAGCGTAATCGTTTATTTGAGTTGCCGCGTTCTTCATGGACAGATTACAGCAGTAAACTCATCTCCAAAGGTGGCGGCGTATTTGAACGCAGTGCCAAAGCGATCAAACTATCACCGGAAATTCAGGAGCTAACAGGCCTTACAGAAAGCAGTGTTACACCCACGGATCTTATCAGTGCCTTGCTTAAAGCACCGGTAGATTTGATCTGGAACGGTGGTATTGGCACCTATGTTAAAGCAACTACCGAAACTCATGCGGATGTTGGCGATAAAGCCAATGATCTTTTGCGAGTAGATGGTAACGAACTTCGCTGTAAAGTCGTGGGTGAGGGCGGCAACCTGGGCATGAGTCAGAAAGCACGTATGGAATACGCCTTGAATGGTGGACGTATGAATACGGACTTTATCGACAATGCCGGTGGTGTGGATTGTTCTGACCATGAGGTGAATATCAAAATTCTGTTGAATCAGATTGTTGATAACGGCGATATGACAGAAAAACAGAGAAACCGTCTGCTGGAGCAAATGACAGACGATGTCTCAGATCTGGTACTGAAAAACAATTATCGTCAGGTGCAGTCTATCTCTCTGGCTGAATCGCGCTCTCTGGAAAGCATGTCGGAGTATCAGCGCTACATCAGTAATATGGAAAGTGCCGGGAAACTGGACCGATCCCTGGAATTTTTGCCAGAAGATGATGCTTTAAATGAGCGGAAACATGGCACTATAGGCCTGACACGTCCTGAATTATCAGTGTTGATCTCATACAGTAAGGCTGATCTGAAAGAAGATTTAACCCTGTCTTCAGTTCCCGATGACCCTTATCTGGCTCAGGAACTGTTTACTGCATTCCCCCAGAATCTGGTCGATGATTTCTCAGGCGCGATTACAAACCACCGTTTGAGACGAGAGATCATTGGTACGCAGATCGCCAACAATATGGTCAACATTATGGGCATTAACTTTGTTGACCGTCTGAAAATATCAACCGGTGCAGATGCACCTACGATTGCCAGGGCCTATATCCTTGCCCGGGATATATTTGATGTTGAAAACCTTTGGCAGCAAATTGAAAAGCTCGATCATAAAGTCAGCTCAGCGGTTCAGGTTGAAATGATGCTGGAACTGCAACATTTGTTACGCCGTGCAACCCGCTGGTTCGTGCGTAATCGTAGAGCAGAAACGGACTGTGCTAAAGAAATTGAGAAATTTACCGCTGAACTTGCTGTGATTATCAGCAAGCAGGAATCCCTGCTGAGTGGTGACCCTAAAGAACTTTGGGATACCGCTTGTGCCCGATACCGGGAGGAGGGTGTGCCGGCGAAGTTAGCAAAATATTTGGCAGGTACCCGCAGCCTCTATTCTGCGCTGGGGATTATTGAAGTGGCTGCAGAAACTAATCTACCAACAGATAAAGTGGCTCAGGTGTATTTCAGCCTGGGTGAAGCTCTCCAGCTGGATTGGTTGAGCCAGCAGCTTAATCACCTGACCGTGGAAAACTATTGGCAGGCATTGGCGAGAGAAGCATTTCGTGATGATCTTGAGTGGCAGCAGCGTGCGGTTGTTGGCAATGCGATATCCAGTTACGGAAAATCATTCAATTTGAAAGAAATTGTTGAACAATGGTGTAAGGAGAACGCCTGGTTGGTTGATCGATGGATGAATGTGCTGGCAGAATTAAAAAATGCGGAAAAAGAAGAGTATGCGATGTATACCGTGGCTTTGCGTGAACTCTTCGATCTGGCAAAATCCAGTCAGTACAGTAGTTGAATGGTTCTAACAGGGCAAGATGCAAGACATAATCGTTAACCTGAACATTAGTGCTGAAAAGTACAAGTTGTTGTATCAGGGGGTTGCTCAGACCGTATACACGCGGACTCTGGATGGTAAAAGTGTGCAGTTTCCGGCAAATATCCTGCGCCCGTTTCTATTGAAAGATGGCATAAAGGGTGTGTTCAGAATTGTGTTTGATAATAAAGGTAAGTTTCAGGGAATAGAAAAGCTCAGCTGAGCCAAGACAATGGTACCGTCAGTATAAACCTTTCTAATAATTAAAAAGGCCCGATAGATCAGTATCCATGCAGGTTTGACTG
This sequence comes from Neptuniibacter sp., assembly GCA_049596335.1. Classification (GTDB taxonomy): domain Bacteria; phylum Pseudomonadota; class Gammaproteobacteria; order Pseudomonadales; family Balneatricaceae; genus Neptuniibacter. The sequence continues at coordinate 69,996 of JBMYLM010000001.1, read as the reverse complement.
ATTATAATTGGGTATCAAAGTGGCGTTGTTGTGAGGGTCTGTCATGAAACCAAGTCTGGTGTCATTGCTATTCGGTTGTGTTCTTTCTGGTTCTGTTTCAATTGCATCGGCTGAAACTGATAAAGTTCTCGTAGTAATGAGCTATGAGCAGGATAACCCCTGGTGTCAGGAAATTAAGCAGGGAATTGATTCTGTTCTGGCGGAAAAAACAGAAATTACTTATTTCTATATGGACACCAAGGTTGACCCTGCTAATGGTCCAGCCAAAGCAGCCGAAGCGCTAACGGCCTATCAAAATATCCAGCCTGATGGCGTAATTGCCATCGATGATAATGCTCAGTCAATGTTTGTGGTGCCTTCCTTAAAGGATCAGGTAGATACTCCGGTGATGTTTGCAGGCGTCAACTCTGCTGCTGACAAGTATGGTTACCCAAATGCCCATATTTCAGGGATTCTGGAAAGGGCGCATGTACACGAGTCACTGGCCTTTGCTAAGCAGTTAATGCCAAAAATTCAGTCGGCGTGTTTCATGACCAATGATGTCTCATCTGGTGTGGCTTTGAACAAGCAGGTAGACACTGAAATGGCCGACTACCCGGTTAAAGTGCATAAGTTTTTTCGGGTGAAATCAACTGCTGATATCGATGCTATTAGCCCTGAGATGAATGCTTCATGCGATGTGGTTTTTGTGGATAGTCTGGAAGGCATTCTGGACTCATCAGACCAACGTATGAATAACAAAGCAGTACTGTCTTACCTGAAGACCCAGTATAATAAGCCTCTTCTGGGGGGAAACCGATATCAGGTTGAGCAGGGCGCCTGGGCCGCTGTTGTAAAAACAGGCTATGAGCAAGGCGAAACCTCTGCTGAAATGTTACTTAAAGCTCTGCAGGGTGAATCGGTAACGAATATCCCAGTCGTAAAAAATACCAAAGGGGAAAGGATTGTTAATGTCACCGCTCTCGATAGCAATGACGTTCCCCTCAAACCTCTAGCTCTTAGAGGGGCAACTCTGGTTCGTCAGAAGTAAAAATACAGATGCGTCGCATGCTTAGTAGCATTACCGGAAAACTGGTATTTCTGGGAGTGCTTGTTGTCAGTTCATCAGCTCTGATTGCAGTTATTTCGGCCACTGGTTTCAACCGGGTGGAGGAAATCCTGTCAGATCTCATTGATTATGAGATGGACGGTGTGATTCAGAATGCTGAACTGGGGCGGCGCATTTCACTGACGCTGTCTGAAGTAAGCTTGTATAGCCGCGAATGTACCGATACATCGACTTCTGGAAGCAGTTTAAGCCCTACATTTGCCTCTTTTGATGATCTCACCAAGGCGATAAAAAACACTCAGCTTCGAAATACTTATGCTTCCTTCACTGAGGCTGCTAATGCGTTACTGAATGAATGTGAGCAGCTCAAAGAGGTGCAGACAGCTCTAAAACTACAAGAAACCGTTACAGAGCAGAACCTGTTTGATCTCGAACAAGTGATCGGAAAACAGCTGATCGAGCAAACACTTCTGGGTAAAGGTACTAATCATCTTGATCAGTTGATGGTGATGGTGGCGGGTCTTAAAGAAACCTCACTACTGATTAGCCGGGATGTTGCCCGGTATTCCACGCAAAGTTTTGCAGGAGATGAACACCCCGCAGATAGGGTTATTGGTCAGCTCGATGACATGGGACTGCGATTACAGACCATGACTTCAACATCAGCAAAGATGGAAAACATTCTTGGTTTGTTACAAACAAACCTGTCGAACTACAGAGCAGAATTAATCCAGTACTTTAATAAGTATCAGAGCCTGAACAGCTCAGTGGATCAGATTCATGTCTACCAACAGTCTTTGTTGCTATTGCTCAAGCACTTTGATCAGCAAGCACAGGGGCGAAATGAGGTCGTTAAACAAGACCTGCATCAGATTATTTCAGATTCCAGCCTCCGGGTAGTCATTCTGACAGCGTTCATCGCTTTGATTACGTTCTTCCTACTTCGAAAAATTGTTCGCAGCAGTATCCGTGAGCCACTTGAGCAGTTATTGGCATTAATCAATCAAATAAAATTGCGGATAAAGCCTGAAGGCATGGATCAGCGAGGTGATGAATGGGGTGTGATTAGCTCCCATTTGATTGAGATGTCCCATGAATTGAACAGCTCCCAGGCTCAGCTTCTGAAAAGCCAGGAGAGACTGGATGTGGCCATCAAAGGTACCAATGCGGGTTTATGGGATTGGAACCTGGAAACTAATCAGGTCTATTTTTCCAAACGTTGGAAAGGGATGTTGGGATACCAAGAGGATGAGTTAGAAGACAGCATCGAAAGCTGGCAGAAGCTTGTGGATCCCCAGCAATTAGTTACTGTGCAGCGGCAAATAAACCATTATCTCGCGGGTGACAGCAGCCGTCTGGTGATTGAGTACCGTTTAAAACATAAGAATGGCCACTGGGTTGATGTGTTGTCACGAGGCAAGTTAGCGGAGAGTTCTGAGGGCAAGCGCCGGCTAATTGGTACTCATATTGATATTACCTCGCGTAAAGAGGCTGAACGTGAGTTGTTACGGATTGAAAAAGATCAGCGAACTCTGATTGAAGCCTTACCGGACATTATTTTACGGATTGATACCAGCGGTCGAAATCTGTTTGTATCGGAAAATATTGTTGAGATCTATTTTTCACGACCCGATGAATACATTGGTAAAACCTTTTCCGAGTTGGCATTCCCGGAAGTGTTCTGCAGGCAACTCGATAAACTGGTCAATCTAGTCACTCATGAGCAGCAAGAGCAGGAACTGGAAACTGAACTGACCGGCCCGAATGGTTCTAAGACGCTAAACTGGAAGCTGACACCTGATCTGGATTCACAAGGGGAGGTCAGAAGTATTCTGGCAGTAGTGCGTGATATCACAGAGTTCAAACGCAATCAGGTGCAGCTGGAGCATATCGCTCACTATGATGTGCTAACCGGATTGCCTAACCGTGCGCTTTTAGCAGACCGAATGACAAATGCGATGGCGCAGGCGGTCCGTAGGCATAGGCAGCTGGCTTTGGTTTACATCGACCTTGATGGCTTTAAAGAGGTCAATGATAACCATGGTCATGTAGCAGGCGATCAGCTTCTGCAGACTGTTTCATACCGACTGAAAAAGGTCTTGAGAGACAGTGATACCCTGGCGAGGCTGGGTGGCGATGAAATGGTGGCGGTGCTGACGGATCTGCCTGATCAGAAGAGTTGTGCTGATACTTTACAAAGATTACTTGCCTCAGTGGCGCATCCGGTTCGAATAGATGATCTGGAGCTGCATGTCAGTGCAAGTATGGGGGTGACTTTCTATCCTCAGGATGAGCATCTGGATGCTGATCAGCTACTGCGTCAGGCTGACCAGGCCATGTATGAAGCGAAACGTGCAGGTAAGAATCGTTACCACTATTTTGATGCTGAACATGACCGCGTACTCCGGGATGATTGCGAGACCATTGAGGGCATCAGACAGGCTTTGGTTAAACATGAGTTCGAGCTGTACTACCAGCCTAAAGTGGAGATGACCACGGGTGTTGTATCCGGAGTTGAGGCATTAATTCGCTGGAATAAAGACGATCAGGTGTTGCGACCTGCTCAGTTCCTTCCTGCTGTGCATGATCATCAGGTTGGCATCGATATCGATCACTGGGTAATTGCGACGGCCATTAAACAAGCAGCAGAATGGTATAAACAGGGTATCGATTTGCCGGTCAGCATAAATGTCAGTGCGGCCCAGTTACAACAGTCTGATTTCCTGACAGTTCTGAAAAAATGCCTTGCTGATAATCCCGAATTGCCGCCACAGAATATTGAATTAGAGATTCTGGAATCCGGAGCGCTCATTGACACCCTGCATACTTCCAGTCTTTTGAAAGATTGTGCTGAGTTTGGGGTCACTGTCGCGCTTGATGATTTTGGTACCGGCTACTCTTCACTTTCGTATTTGAAAAACCTGCCGGTAAACACGCTTAAAATTGATCAGAGCTTCATCCGCGGCATCTCTGAAAGCAGTGATGATAAGGTGATTCTCACCGCGATTCTGGGACTTGCTCAGGCATTTAAGCTGCATGTGATCGCTGAAGGCGTGGAAACTGTTGATCATGGTAAGTTGCTGATCGAGGCCGGATGTCACTTTGCGCAGGGTTATGTGATTGCTCGTCCAATGCCTGCTGTAGATATCGCAGACTGGCTTAAATCCTGGCAGATACCAGGCGAGTGGCACCGAGCTGCTCTGTCCGCTGAACCGCAGCTTCGCCGCATGCCTGCTTGTTAAGAATCTGCACATCTTGCCGAAACATATTCTTCTTAGACGATGTTAGGGCCTGTTATTCCAATTTAGCCTCGCCTATAATCGTTCAAATTTTTTTCCATTGGGGACCATATGCTGTATTCATTGACTCGTTCATTGATGTTCCGATTAGAGCCAGAGCTGTCTCATGATGTTGCTCTGCATTCTATGAATCTGGCAGCAGCCTTAGGTGTAAACAAACTACTGGGCGCTGAAGCTCTCTCTGATCCTGTAAGGGTGATGGGCATTGAGTTTCCAAACCGTGTAGGTCTGGCTGCTGGTTTAGACAAAAATGGCATCGCTGTTGATGGTATGGCTTCCATGGGCTTTGGTTTTGTTGAAGTGGGTACTGTTACCCCTAAACCTCAGCCTGGTAACCCCAAACCAAGAATTTTCCGCCTTCCTGAACAGCAGGCCATCATCAACCGGATGGGCTTTAACAATGGCGGTGTTGATACTTTGCTGAAAAACCTGGACAAAAGTCGCTACAAGGGTGTTTTGGGTATCAATATTGGTAAAAACAAGAATACGCCTAACGAAAAAGCGAATGACGACTATCTCTATTGTTTGAGAAAAGTGTATTCGAAAGCGTCTTATATCACTGTAAATGTTTCTTCACCGAACACTCCGGGTCTGAGAACACTTCAGTATGGTGAATCTCTTAACAGCCTTCTGGATGCGTTGAAATCTGAACAGGCGAAACTGGCTAAGTTCCATGATCGTTATGTGCCGATTGCAGTTAAAATTGCACCTGATATGAATGAGGAGGAATTTGGTCTGGTTGCTTCCTCTTTGAAAGCGTACGAGATGGATGCAGTCATTGCGACGAACACCACGCTGTCTCGCGAAGGTGTTGAAGGCCTGGAACATGCGGATGAACAGGGTGGTTTGTCGGGAGCTCCAGTGAGAAATAAGTCGACAAAGGCCATTCGTACATTGGCTGAAGCGCTTGATGGTGCATTGCCCATTATTGGTGTTGGCGGCATTACTGAAGGTTTTGATGCGGCAGAAAAAATTGAAGCGGGTGCAAGCCTGGTGCAGATCTACAGCGGCTTTATTTACCGTGGACCGCAGTTGGTAACCGATTCTGTTAAGGCGATTCAACAGCTTAAGTTGTAGAGATTGTTGAAACCCGGGCAAAATAAAAGGCTCCAGTTGGAGCCTTTTATTTAGATTAATTAGTTGTCAGTGTAATGCTGGGTCAGATTGGATCGCAGAAACACCATCCATGCCATTCCAGTGAGCTTCTCGCCCTTGGCGCCAACCACTCATCCAGTGGCTTCTTAGGTCAGATGTATTTACAGGGCAATTATCTCGGGATTTTCCACTTAAGCCGGCTTGAAAGCCGCGATTGAAAAGTGTGCTAGTACGATCACGTTTTTGTCTCTTCATGTATTGAAGCCTCTCTTGATTATTTTGAGTTGAGAGCAGCGGTTCCTTGAGACGTGGTATCCGCTGGGGTTCCGCTTTGCGATTCGGTTAAAATCAGCAGAGCAGACTTCTATAAATATCTAAAAAAACGCGTTTGTGCGATTGAATGTAGCTATTATGTTTCCTGGCTGTAATAAAGATAGTTAGTGTGTGGCTGCAAAAAACTAAATAGATTCATTGGGTTATAAAAAACTCAGGCCGACACAATTTATGGTGAATTGTTTTCACTTAAATTGAGTTGTTCATGAATAAAGTAATTGAGAATCAGTAAATATGAAGCTTTTTCTGACATGTCCCAAAGGTATTGAGCAGCTCCTTGAAGATGAGTTGAAGCAACTCGGCCTGACTGAAACCAAGCAAACGGTCGCAGGGGTGCAGTGCCAGGGTGAGTTAGAAGATGCTTACCGTATCTGTTTGTGGTCTCGACTTGCCAACAGGGTCTTAATGCCTTTGTTGGAGACTGAAGCCGAAACCGCCGATGATTTATATCAGGCAGTTCAGCAGATTGACTGGCTTGAGCATATGCGCAGCCAGGGTACTTTGTTGATTGATTTTACGGGCCGTACACAAGGTATTAATAATACCCATTTCGGAGCATTAAAAGTTAAGGACGCGATTGTTGATCAGATTCGTGATGCAACAGGTGGGCGTCCGAGTATTGATAAGGTTGCCCCAGACTTGCGTATCAACGTACGTATGCACAGGGGGAAGCTGACTATTGCTCTTGATCTCTCCGGAGACAGCTTGCATCGCCGTGCCTATCGCTTGAAGGCGGGTGAAGCCCCGATGAAAGAAAACCTGGCAGTAGCTGTGCTCATTCGTAGTGGCTGGCCAGAAAAGGCCGTCGACACTAAGATCATGCTGGATCCCATGTGTGGTTCAGGAACGCTGCTGATTGAAGCAGCAACAATGGCTGCTGACATTGCCCCAGGGCTGCAAAGGAAACGTTTTGGTTTCTCCCGATGGAATGGACATCAGCGTCAAATCTGGGATGACCTGGTAGCAGAGGCACAGAGCCGTAAAGCTAAGGGGATTCTGGAGCTTGATATTCATCTGTTTGGTCGTGATCAGGACAAGCAGGTACTCAGATCTGCAAGACAAAATGCCGAGCGCGCCGGTGTAGCTGAATTTATTGATTTCTCAACCTGTCGACTTGAGGATCTGGATCGCACTGTTCTGCCTGATGGAAATGGTCTCCTGATTACTAACCCACCTTACGGTGAGCGTCTGGGTGAAACACAGCAGCTTATGTTCCTCTATCGCCATCTTGGGGATAAGTTGAAGGAGCAGTTTGCAGGCTGGACCGCAGCAATCTTTACCTCTAACCCTGATCTGTGCAAAGTCACAGGTTTGAGGGCAGAAAAGCAGTACAAGCTGTTTAACGGTGCGCTTGAAAGCCGTCTTTTCATCTACCCTATCTCTGAGCGTAAAGTGGAGCAGGTTGATTCACCTGTTGCAGATAAAGCTGCTCTCAGTGAGGGCGCGCAGATGTTTTCCAACCGGCTGCTTAAAAATAAGAAGCAGTTATCTAAATGGGTGAAAAGAGAAAGCATCGATTGCTATCGTCTTTACGATGCAGATATTCCTGAATACTCAGTAGCTGTAGATGTTTATGGTGATGAAGTGCATGTGCAGGAGTATGTGGCGCCTAAAAAAGTAGATCCGGTTAAATCTTTTGCACGCCTGCAGGATGTAATGACCGCTTTACCTGTGGCTCTGCAGATGCCTGAAGAAAAAATCATCCTGAAGCAGCGTCAGAAGCAGCAGGGGAGTAAGCAATACGAGAAGCAGTCTGAAACCCATCGCTTTAAAGAGGTGGTTGAGCATGGCTGTCGCTTGCTGGTCAATCTGCATGACTATCTGGATACAGGTTTGTTCCTTGACCACCGTCCTATACGACATCAGATACAGAAGGAATCGGCTGGTAAAGATGTCTTGAATCTTTTCTGTTATACCGGGACTGCATCTGTTCATGCGGCTGTTGGTGGCGCAAAAAGCACAACCAGTGTGGATATGTCCGCGACCTACCTGAACTGGGCGAAACGAAATATGGATCTGAATGGTCAGGATAATCCGCAGAATGTGCAGGTCCAGTCCGATTGCCTGAAATGGCTGAGAGTGCAGCGAGAGCCAGCGTATGACCTAATATTTATGGACCCACCGACTTTCTCGAATTCGAAAAGAATGCAGGGCGTGCTGGATGTCCAGCGAGATCATGTAGACCTCATTGAAGGGGCAATGAGATTGCTGCGAAAAGACGGTGTGTTGTATTTCTCAAATAACTACCGGCGCTTCAAAATGGATCATGAAGCTCTTCCGGATTGTGTTATTGAAGAGATCACTCATAAAACTCTGGATCCCGATTTCAAACGCAACAGCCGCATTCACTGCTGTTATCGTATTACGCATAAATAATACGTGCTCAATACCTGTGCGTGGCATAATTATTGCTTTAATTTGGGTCATTGATTTTCTTTAAAAATGAAGAAATAGTGCATAATTCTTATTAATTATTTGATAAATAAGTCTTTTTCATTGGTTCTTAAGTTTTTTTCAAGAAACTCTATACATAATTAAATTAATAATATTGCACTATGATAGTGCTTCAGGTTTGATCCTGTGGCTTTCTGGTGCATGAAGGCCAAGATACAGGAGATAAACGTGGAAAACGTCAACAGCGCAGTTGAGACGCTTATCCAGAGTTCAAACACTCTATTTATCCTAATGGGTGCGATCATGGTATTTGCTATGCATGCCGGATTTGCATTCCTTGAAGTGGGTACCGTTCGTCATAAAAACCAGGTGAATGCCCTGGTAAAAATTCTTACCGATTTTGGCTTCTCAGCCATGGCTTATTTCTTCGTAGGTTACTGGGTTGCTTACGGAGTGACTTTCTTCTCTCCTGCGGCGGAACTGGCTGCAAATAATGGTTATGAGCTGGTTAAATTTTTCTTCCTGATGACCTTTGCTGCTGCGATTCCTGCAATTGTTTCAGGTGGTATCGCTGAACGAGCTAAGTTCTGGCCGATGTTGATTGCTTCTGCGTTAGTTGTGGCATTTGTATATCCGTTTTTTGAAGGCATTATCTGGAACGGAAACTTTGGCTTCCAGGCTTGGTTAGAAGAGAGCTTTGGCGCTGGCTTCCATGATTTTGCCGGTTCTGTCGTGGTGCATGGTGTCGGTGGCTGGTTAGCGCTGGTTGCGGTAATTATGCTGGGTATTCGTAACGGTCGCTATAAAGGCGGTAAGCTGATTGCGTTCCCGCCTTCGAATATCCCATTCCTGGCTTTAGGTGCTTGGATTCTGTGTATCGGTTGGTTTGGCTTTAACGTTATGTCTGCACAAACCATGGACGGCATCTCTGGTCTGGTAGCTGTGAACACTCTGATGGCCATGGTTGGGGGTATTATTACTGCGCTGATCTTTGGCAAGAATGACCCGGGCTTTATTCATAACGGTCCTTTGGCGGGTCTGGTAGCTGTATGCGCGGGCTCCGATGTGATGCACCCTATGGGCTCTCTGATCGTAGGTGGTGTTGCTGGCGCTATCTTCGTTATCCTGTTTACCGTTGCGCAAAACAGATGGAAGATTGATGATGTGCTGGGTGTGTGGCCGCTGCACGGTGTCTGCGGTGCCTGGGGCGCGATTGCTTGCGGTATCTTCGGTACAGAAGCGCTGGGCGGTCTTGGTGGTGTGAGCATGATGTCTCAGCTTATCGGCACCGCTGCGGGTATTGCTGTTGCGGTAATCGGCGGTGTGATTGTGTATGGTGGCGTAAAAGCGGTATCTGGCCTGCGCCTGACTCAGGAAGAGGAATACAACGGTGCTGACCTGTCGATTCATAAGATTGAATCCACTTGTGAAAACTAAATGCTCCTTTGGGGTGTAAAAAAGAACCGGGCTAATGCCCGGTTTTTTTTATGTGAATTTTGATTTGTTAATTAGTTTTGAAAGTAGGCTGAACGCGGATTTTGAGCGTATGGCTTTGCCTTTTTGTAGATAGTGTTCAGTGTCAATTGATCCATCTTCGGCGCGTTTAATTCTTCTGTGCTCCTGAGTCCGTCCACCATAGCCCCAGTCTGTCATTGGGACTTCATCAATCATTATGTAGCTGGTTTTACTGATTGGGCCGCATAGTGTGTCTAACAGGTTGTAGAGTTGTTCTATAGCTCTGGCTTTCTCTTCTTCTGTATTTGTATTTTCGCTGATTCTGGCAATAACTTGGGCGCTGTATTCATTGATGTCAGCAAGACGATCACTGTTAATAAACCACTGATCAGTATTTGTCGTGGTGATGGTTGTGGCTGTTAGTTCGGCTTTTTTGCCCAATGTGGACTTCATAATCTGGGTAACGCCTTCTGCCAGTTGGTTCTGGAGTTTAACTGGTAACTCGTGGCTGAGTTGTATGTTAATAAAGGGCATGTCCAATTCCTCCGTTGCTTGCTTGCAAATTAGAATAGAGGATGCCATTGTTTATTAATAATGATTAATTTTGTTTTAAATGATCGTAAATGGCGATTAAATGGTGTTGATATGGCGCTTCCTAACTTAAGTAGCGATTTGCTAAGAACCTTTATTTCGGTAATTGAGCAGGGTGGTTTTATAAAAGCTGCTGATTTTTTGCATAAAACTCAATCAACAGTGAGTCAGCAGATTAAAAGGCTTGAGCAGGAAGTTGGCGTGGACCTTTTTGCAACGAATGGTCGAAAAAGGGTTCTCACCAACGAGGGTGAGATGTTGTTGGGCTATGCTCGGCGTATGTTGGCTCTGCAGGATGATGCTCTGGCTTCTCTACGTATTAGTGATCAGTCAGGTGAGCTGCGAATGGGGGTCTCACAAGGGATGTCCGAAGGGGTTTTACCTGTTCTACTGGCCGATTTCTGCAGGGCTAACCCGGCGGTTCGCTTCAATGTGGAGACGGGATTCAGTGTGGATTTGAATGCTGGGTTTGATCGTGGTGATTATGATCTGATTTTGACTCTCTCAATGGAGCAAGGTGAAGGGAAGGGTGAGTTGTTGGGTGTTGAGCCGCTCTCCTGGATTGGAGCTGAGGGCTGGGAATGGTCAGGATATCGGGAGTTGCCCTTGGCGATGTATGCGAATAAATGCCAGTTCAGGCGCTATTCGGTTAAGGCGTTGGAAAGAGAGGAGATTCCATGGCGGCTGGTGTATACAACAACGAGTTATCAGGGCTTGATGGCGGCAGTAAAGAGTGGGTTGGCTGTGACTGCAAGACCTCAGAGTGCGGTTTTGGAGGGTACCGAGTTGCTGGGAGATAGGTTGGGTTTACCCGATCTTCCGAATGTCTACAGCTGGCTGAGATATAAGCCGGGATTGAAAGAGGGCAGAAGTCTGGCTGAAAGGTTTAAAGCGGCCGCTTTGAGAGCGCGTTGATGTGAATGAGTAATAAAAAAGCCGCTAAAAAGCGGCTTTTTTGTGAAGTGGCTATCTTACTCAGGGTAGCTACGCTGAGTAGGTCCAGTGTAAAGCTGGCGAGGACGACCAATTTTGTTCGGGCTGCTGTGGAACTCGTTCCAGTGAGAGATCCATCCAATTGTACGAGACAGCGCGAAGATCACTGTAAACATGTTGGTTGGGATACCAATTGCTTTCAGGATGATACCGGAGTAGAAGTCTACGTTCGGGTACAGTTTACGAGCTGCAAAGTACTCGTCTTCGATAGCAATCTGCTCAAGGCGTTTTGCAATCTTCAGAAGAGGATCGTTTTCAAGGCCTAGTTCTGCCAGAACTTCGTCACAAGACTTCTTCATAACTCGAGCGCGTGGGTCGAAGTTACGGTAAACGCGGTGACCGAAGCCCATCAGACGGAATGGGTCGTTTGGATCTTTTGCTTTAGCAACGAACTCATCAATGCGAGACTCATCACCAATTTCTTCCAGCATGTTCAGAACGGCTTCGTTAGCGCCGCCGTGAGCTGGCCCCCACAGTGCTGCAATACCGGAAGCGATACATGCGAATGGGTTAGCACCTGACGAACCGGCCAGACGTACTGTAGACGTAGAGGCGTTCTGCTCGTGGTCTGCGTGCAGTACGAAGATGCGATCCATTGCTTTTTCAAGTACAGGGTTTACCTGGTACTCTTCACAAGGAGTGCCGAACATCATCTGCAGGAAGTTGCCTGCATAGCTCAGATCGTTACGCGGGTACATGAATGGCTGGCCGCAGGAGTACTTGAAGCACATTGCTGCGATCGTTGGCATTTTCGCGATCAGGCGGTATGCGCAAACTTCACGATGATGTTCATCGTTGATATCCAGAGAGTCATGGTAGAAAGATGACAGTGCACCGACTACGCCGCACATGATTGCCATTGGGTGAGCATCACGGCGGAAGCCGTTGTAGAAGTGGCTCAGCTGCTCATGAACCATGGTGTGGTTCTTGATTGTGTGAACGAACTTCTCTTTCTGCTCGGCAGTAGGTAATTCGCCGTTCAGCAGAAGGTAGCAGACTTCCATGTAATCTGATTTTTCAGCCAATTCGTCAATTGGGTAGCCACCATGCAGGAGTACGCCTTTTCCGCCGTCGATAAAGGTGATGCCGGAATCACACGCTGCGGTAGAAACGAAACCTGGGTCGTAAGTGAAAAGGCCGTTACCTGTCAGAGGGCGTACATCGATTACATCTGGACCTAATGTGCCTGAATATACTGGCAGCTCAATAGCTTCATCCAGACCGTCGACAGTTAATCGTGCTTTTTTATCAGCCATTAAAAGGCTCCTATCATTATGTTTTTAATTCTGTTTTGACTTTTTTCGATAGTCAGATCTAAGAGTCTCGGCCCGATTTGTGGACTCACACAATATAGAGTCTCAGAAAAGTTTGTCAATCGGACTTATCGGGCTTATTGCCGCAATGCAACAAATCAACAGAGATTTTTAACAAGAATCTTTAAATGACAGAATAATCATTTGGTTGTACGACTTTTGATATTGGCCAAGAGGCCTAGACAAAAGGCGAAGCCGTGTGCGATTGCGTTGTATTGTGCAGGTGAAATGCTTATACTCTCGCTCCGAAGTTTATCTCTTTCTCCTGATTGAGTGTGAGTGTAACTCATAAATATTCAGGTAAATGAAGGATAACCTTCAGAGAGCGAGGTACTTATCTTCCAACACTTCCGAGCAACCGAGCCCTGCAAAGGGGCCGCAAAGTGTGAACAAGAGCCGTGAATAAGAAAAGACCTGTAAATTTAGATCTTCGAACTATCAAGCAGCCGCTTCCGGCGATTACGTCCATCCTGCATCGTATAACAGGTGTGGCACTCTTTATTGGTGCTGTATTTGCTTTGTATGCATTGGGTCTGTCCCTGGAATCTGAAGCTGGCTTCAATGAAGCCGTAGATATGTTTGAGAATGGCTTCTTCGCGAAGCTTATAGCGTGGGGAAGTGTTTCAGCTCTGCTGTATCATTTCTTCGCTGGTATCAAACACCTGGTAATGGATTTTGGCCACTGTGAAGAATTAGAAAGTGGTCAAATGGCAGCAAAAGTGACCTTGGGTCTGGCTGCTGTAGCAGTCCTCATTTCGGGAGTATGGATATGGTAACTAGTATTACTAGCTTTGGCCGTAGTGGCCTGTATGACTGGATGATTCAGCGTGTGACAGCCGTTGTGCTGGCTGCGTACACAGTCTTCTTGATTGGTTATCTGGCATTTGGCGCTGAGTTGACTTACGAAATGTGGTCAGAACTATTCCAGTGCACTGCAATGCGTATCTTTACTCTGCTGGCACTGCTTTCCTTTGCTGCGCACGTATGGATTGGTTTGTGGTCTGTATCTACTGACTACATCAAGCCAACAGGTATGCGTTTTGTGTTTCAGTCTGGCTGTGGCCTGGTGACGTTTATTTACGTCGTTTGGGGCATTCAGATTTTGTGGGGTATTTAAAAGATGTCTAAACTACGTACGCTTACTTTTGACGCGATTGTTGTCGGTGGCGGTGGTGCAGGCATGCGTGCTGCACTTCAGCTGGCACAGAGTGGTCTGAACACTGCCTGTGTAACAAAAGTATTCCCAACCCGTTCCCACACTGTGTCCGCACAGGGTGGTATCACTTGTGCTATCGCAAGTGCTGACCCAAATGATGATTGGCGTTGGCACATGTACGATACCGTTAAAGGTTCCGATTATATCGGTGACCAGGACGCTATCGAATACATGTGTTCTGTAGGCCCTCAGGCGGTATTTGAGCTGGACCATATGGGTCTGCCATTCTCCCGTACTGAAACTGGCCGTATCTACCAGCGTCCTTTCGGTGGTCAGTCTAAGAATTTTGGTGAAGGTGGTCAGGCTGCACGTACATGTGCTGCGGCAGACCGTACTGGTCACGCACTGCTTCACGCTCTGTATCAGGGCAACATGAAGGCTGGTACTACCTTCCTTAACGAATGGTATGCAGTAGATCTGGTTAAGAATGACGATGGCGCAGTTGTTGGCTGTATCGCTATCTGCATTGAAACTGGTGAAACTGTATACATCAAGGCTAAAGCAACTGTTCTTGCAACAGGCGGTGCTGGCCGTATCTATTCTTCTACTACCAACGCTCTTATCAATACCGGTGACGGTATGGGTATGTCTCTGCGTGCAGGTGTTCCTGCGCAGGATATGGAGATGTGGCAGTTCCACCCAACCGGTATTGCAGGTGCAGGTGTGCTTGTAACTGAAGGTTGTCGTGGTGAAGGTGGTTACCTGATCAATAAAGACGGTGAACGTTTCATGGAACGTTATGCTCCAAACGCTAAAGACCTTGCTGGTCGTGACGTTGTGGCGCGTTCAATGATCCTTGAGATTCTGGAAGGTCGTGGCTGTGGTGAAGACGGCGATCACGTATACCTGAAGATGGATCACCTGGGTGAAGAAGTACTGCACTCTCGTTTGCCGGGTATCTGTGAGCTGTCTAAGACATTTGCTGCTACAGACCCTGTTGTTAAGCCAATCCCTGTTGTGCCTACATGTCACTACATGATGGGTGGTATCGCTACGAATATCGGTGGTCAGGCCATTGCTCCTGATGCTGAGGGTAACGATAAGATCGTTGATGGCTTGTTCGCATGTGGTGAAGTTGCATGTGTATCTGTACACGGTGCCAACCGTCTGGGTGGTAACTCATTGCTTGACCTGGTTGTATTTGGTCGTGCTGCAGGTATGCAGATCGAACAACAGATGCGTGAAGGTTACGAAGTTAAAGATGCAACTGAGGCGAACATTGAAGATGCAATGTCACGTCTAAATCGTCTGAATAACTCTACAGGTGGTGAACGTGTTGCTGAAGTTCGTAAGGAACTGCAGAGCACTATGCAGCTGTACTTCGGTGTATTCCGTGACGGCGAAAGCATGCAGAAAGGTCTGGAATTGCTGAAAGGCATTCGTGCGAAGATTGAAAACCTGCATCTTGAAGATAAGAGTCAGGCGTTCAACACAGCTCGTATCGAAGCTCTTGAACTTGAGAACCTGTTTGAAGTTGCGGAAGCGACAGCTATTGCTGCGGAAGAGCGTAAAGAATCTCGTGGTGCTCATGCACGTAACGACTTTACTGAGCGTGATGACGAGAACTGGCTGTGCCACTCTGTCTACTTCCCAGGTGATAAAACCATTGGCAAGCGTGCAGTTAACTTTGCACCTAAGACAATGGATCCTTTCCCACCTAAAACACGTACTTACTAAGGAGCTTCTATCATGTTGGTTAGTGTATATCGCTACAATCCTGAAACAGACGATGCTCCATTCATGCAGGATATCCATATCGATATCCCTGGTGGTAAGGACATCATGGTGCTGGACCTGTTACAGCTGCTGAAGGACAAAGATCCATCTCTGGGTTACCGTCGTTCTTGCCGTGAAGGTGTATGTGGTTCTGATGGTATGAACATGAACGGCCTGAATGGTCTGGCATGTATCACGCCTCTGTCTGCTGTAGTTAAAGATGACAAGCTGGTTCTGCGTCCTCTGCCTGGTCTGCCGGTTATCCGTGACCTGGTTGTAGATATGACTCAGTTCTACAAGGCGTATGAGAAGATCAAGCCGTTCTTGATCAACGATACTCCTCCGCCAGCGATTGAGCGTCTTCAGTCTCCAGAAGATCGTGCTGAACTGGATGGCTTGTACGAGTGTATTCTTTGTGCATGTTGTTCAACGTCTTGCCCATCTTTCTGGTGGAATCCAGACAAGTTCATCGGTCCATCTGGTTTGCTTCAGGCTTACCGCTTCCTGGCGGACAGCCGAGATACTGCTACTCAGCAGCGTCTGGCTGATCTGGACGATCCGTTCAGCGTCTTCCGCTGCCATGGCATCATGAACTGTGTGAATGTATGTCCGAAAGGCCTTAACCCGACTAAGGCAATCGGTAAAATTCGCAACATGCTGCTATCGCAAGCAACCTAAGAAATTAAAAACGGTGCCAATTGGCACCGTTTTTTTTGCTTGCTCGAAAATAAAAAGCATTTTTTTGTAAAAAAAAGCACATATTCCCAAAAAGAATTATATAAAGCTCCGTTTTAAAAGCTTTAAGATAGCATTCCCGAGACAGGAATATCTGTTTGATCGGGTTTTTAAAAGGTAACTCAAAGAGGGGTGGCTAAATCAGGAGGAGTCCTGCTGCAGCTTACCAAACCCCCAGAGCCAGGGTGATCAAGAATGCAAGAAGGCATCATGGATCTCATGTGGAAGAATGCACACCTTTACGGTGGCAACCTTTCATACGTTGAAGAACTGTACGAAACATATCTGATGGATCCAAATGCGATTCCTCAGGAATGGCGCGAAGAATTCGATAAGCTTCCGAAGGTGGGTGAGAGTCTGACACAGGATGTACCACATTCTGCCATCAGAGAGCATTTCCTCTATCTTTCCAAAAACCAGAAACGTGGCGCACCTGTTGCTGTAAGTTCAGTGAGTTCTGAACATGAAAAGAAACAGGTTCGAGTGTTACGTATGATCAACGCGTACCGTGTACGTGGTCATCAGGTTGCGAATATTGACCCACTGGGTTTGATGCAGCGTGAAGATGTTCCTGATCTGGATCTGCGCTTTCATGAACTTTCAGAAGCTGATCACGATACTGTATTCCAGCTGGGTTCTCTGTTCTTTGGGCCAGAAGAAGCACCACTGAAAGATATCATTGCGGATCTGAAGAAAACTTACTGTACAACAGTAGGTGCTGAGTATATGCACATTGTAGATACTCAGGAAAAACGTTGGATTCAGTCCCGCCTTGAGCCTGTGCGTTCCCATCCTGAAGCACCGGTTGATAAGAAAAAAATGATCCTTGAGCGCCTGACAGCAGCTGAAGGTCTGGAAAAATACCTGGGTTCCCGTTATGCCGGCGCTAAGCGTTTCGGCCTGGAAGGTGGTGAATCCATGATTGTTGCGCTGAATACATTAATTCAGCGTGCTGGTAAGCAGGGTGCTAAAGAAGTGGTTATCGGTATGGCCCACCGTGGCCGTCTGAATACTTTGGTTAATATCTTTGGTAAAAACCCGGCTGACCTGTTTGATGAGTTTGAAGGTAAACGAGTTGTTGATACTTCTGGTGACGTTAAATATCACCAGGGTTTCTCTTCAAACGTTGAAACTGCGGGTGGTGAAGTGCACATTGCGATGGCATTTAACCCATCTCACCTTGAGATTGCTGCGCCTGTAGTTGAAGGTTCTGTACGTGCCCGTCAGGATCGCCGTGAAGACCCGGTAGGGGATTCGGTTGTTCCGGTAAACATCCATGGTGACCAGGCGTTCTGTGGTCAGGGTGTAGTTATGGAGACATTCCAGATGTCTCAGACTCGCGCATACAAAACCGGCGGTACAATTCATATTGTTGTGAACAACCAGGTTGGTTTCACAACATCTAAGCAGGAAGACTCCCGTTCTACTGAGTACTCCACTGATGTAGCTAAAATGATTCAGGCTCCTATCTTCCATGTGAATGGCGATGACCCTGAAGCAGTACGCTTTGTTACTCAGCTGGCGGTTGACTACCGTAACGAATTTAAGAAAGACGTTGTTATCGACTTGTTCTGTTACCGTCGTCGTGGCCACAACGAAGCGGATGAGCCATCCGGTACGCAGCCACTGATGTATGCTCAGATCAAAAAGCAGAAAACAACGCGTGACCTGTATTCTCAGCAGCTGATTTCAGAAGGTGTAATCACGCCTGAAGAAAGCAAAGAGATGGAAAAAGAGTACCGCAAGCTGCTGGAGAACGGCGAGCATGTGGTGAAATCTCTGGTTCATGAACCAAACTCAGAACTGTTTGTAGACTGGAAACCTTACCTGGGCCATGAATGGTCATTCGACTGCCCTGAAACTAAGGTTGACCTGAAATTACTTCAGGAACTGGGCGACAAGATCTGTGATGTACCAGAAGGTTTTGCAGTACAGCGTCAGGTTCAGAAGATCATTGATGACCGTAAGCGTATGGCTCACGGTGCAATGGAACTGAACTGGGGTATGGCTGAATCTTTGGCTTATGCTTCTATCCTGGCTGAAGGTCATCCAGTTCGTATTACCGGTCAGGATGTTGGTCGTGGTACCTTCTCGCATCGTCACGCGGTTCTTCATGATCAGAAAACGGCTGAAATTTACCTGCCACTGGATAACTTGTCTGAAGAGCAGCCACGTCTTACTCTGCATGACTCATTCCTTTCTGAGGAAGCAGTACTTGCATTCGAGTATGGTTATGCGACTACGATGCCTAATGCACTGGTTATCTGGGAAGCTCAGTTTGGTGATTTTGCCAACGGAGCTCAGGTAGTAATTGACCAGTTCATCACTTCTGGTGAGCACAAATGGCAGCGCCTGTGTGGTCTGACTATGCTTCTGCCTCATGGCTTTGAAGGTCAGGGCCCAGAACACTCATCTGCGCGTCTTGAACGTTACCTGCAGTTGTGTGCTGAGCACAACATTCAGGTTGTAACGCCGACTACACCAGCACAGATTTTCCACTTGCTACGTCGTCAGGTTGTGCGCCCACTGCGTAAGCCATTGGTGGTTATGTCACCGAAGAGCCTGTTGCGTCACAAGCAAGCGACTTCAACTCTGGAAGAGCTGGCAGAAGGTTCCTTCCAGCCAGTTATCAGTGAAGTGGATAAGCTTGAACCTAAGAAAGTTAAGCGTCTGGTTCTTTGTGGCGGTAAGGTTTACTACGATCTGTATAACCGCCGCGCTGAACTGGAAAAAGAAGATGTGGCGATTGTTCGAATCGAGCAGTTGTACCCATTCCCAGAAGAACAGCTGGCGGAAGCAATTGCTGAATACACTAACCTGGAATCTGTGGTTTGGTGTCAGGAAGAGCCTCTGAACCAGGGCGCATGGTACTCAATGCAGCACCATATGCGTCACGTTCTGCAGAAACATGACAGCAAGCTGCATCTGGAAGGCGTAGCCCGTCCAGCATCTGCGGCACCAGCGGTAGGGTACATTTCCGTACACGCTGAACAGCAAGAAACTTTAGTTAACGAAGCACTCAACGGTTGATCAGGCGATTAACCATTAATTAACTAATCGCCTGATGGTGATAACGATAAAGGAAAAAACATGTCCATCGAAATCAAAGCGCCAACATTCCCGGAATCTGTAGCAGACGGCACAATTGCAACATGGCACAAACAGCCTGGTGAAGCTTGTTCAGCCGATGAACTGATTGTTGATATCGAAACAGACAAAGTCGTACTGGAAGTAGTAGCACCTGAAGATGGTGTAATTGCTGAAGTACTGAAAGGTGAAGGTGACACTGTACTGAGTGACGAAGTGATCGCTAAATTTGAAGCGGGTGCTGCCGGTTCTGCTGCTGCGCCAGCGGCTGCAGAGGAAACTGCTCCAGCGGGTGACGCTGAGAAGGTCGGTCCTGCAGCTCGTAAACTGATCGACGAGAACGGTCTGGACGCATCTAAAATTCCAGGCACGGGCAAAAACGGCGGCATCACTAAAGAAGACGTTGTTAACTTTATGAAGAGTGGTGCTTCTTCTGCACCTGCGGCTGCTCCAGCAGCGGCTCCTGCAGCAAGCGCTGCGCCGGCGCCTGCAACAGCACCTGTGAATGTTCCAGCAGGTGAGCGTGTTGAGAAACGTGTTCCTATGACACGCCTGCGTGCAACCATCGCTAAGCGTCTGGTTGAAGCACAGCAGAATGCAGCAATGCTGACCACTTACAATGAAGTAAACATGAAGCCGGTTATGGAACTGCGTAAGCAGTACAAAGACCTGTTCGAGAAAACTCACAACGGTACTCGTCTGGGCTTCATGTCATTCTTCGTTAAAGCAGCAACAGAAGCACTGAAAAAATTCCCAGCAGTAAACGCATCTATCGATGGTAACGACATGGTTTACCACGGTTACCAGGATATCGGTGTAGCTGTATCTACAGACCGTGGTCTGATGGTACCAGTACTGCGTGATACTGATGTTATGAGCCTGGCTGATGTTGAAGCAACTATCGCTGATTTTGGTAAGCGTGGTCGTGAAGGCAAGTTGGGTATGGAAGATATGCAGGGCGGTACTTTCACTATCACTAACGGTGGTGTGTTTGGTTCCCTGATGTCTACTCCAATCCTGAATCCACCTCAGACTGCAATTCTGGGTATGCATAAGATTCAGGAACGCCCTATGGCGGTTAACGGTCAGGTAGAGATTCTGCCGATGATGTACCTGGCACTGTCATACGATCACCGTATGATCGATGGTAAGGAAGCTGTACAATTCCTGGTGACTATTAAGAATCTTCTGGAAGATCCTGCACGTATGCTCCTGGAAGTCTAAGTCGACCCTCAAAAAACAGAGTGAAGATAGGATAAAACATGTCTGATAAATTTGACGTAATTGTCATTGGTGCAGGCCCTGGTGGTTATGTAGCTGCGATCCGTGCGGCACAGCTGGGTTTGAAAACTGCATGTGTTGAGAAATGGGTAGACGATAAAGGCGCTGCGGTACTCGGTGGTACCTGTTTGAATGTTGGGTGTATCCCATCTAAAGCACTGCTGGAATCTACACATCAATTCCATAATGCTCAGCACGCTAACGTGCACGGTATCCAGACGGGTGAAGTCTCAATGGATACTAAGGCAATGATTGCGCGTAAAAACAAAATCGTTGGCAACCTGACAGGCGGTATCGGTGGCCTGTTCAAAGCGAATGGCGTTACCCTGCTTCAGGGTATGGGTAAACTGCACGGCGGCAAAAAAGTAGAAGTCATTGCTGCTGATGGTGCTTCAGCTACTTATGAAGCTGAAAACGTAATTCTGGCATCAGGTTCTGTGCCTGTAGAGATCCCGCCAGCACCTCTGACAGAAGGTCTGATTCTGGATAATGAAGGTGCACTGGAAATCGATGAAACACCAAAACGTCTGGGTGTTATCGGTGCTGGTGTTATCGGTCTGGAAATGGGCTCTATCTGGGCTCGCCTGGGTACTGAAGTAACTGTTCTTGAAGCGATGGATGATTTCCTGGCTGCTGCAGATAAAGATCTGGCAAAAGAAGCAGCTAAATTGCTGAAGAAACAGGGTCTGGATATCAAAGTGGGTGCGCGTTGTACGGGCACTGAAATCATCGACGGTAAAGAAGTAAAAGTTAATTACACTGACTCCGAAGGTGACAAAGAACTGGTTGTAGACAAACTGATCGTTGCTGTTGGCCGTAAGCCGCAGACACAGGGCCTGCTGGCTGACGATTCTGGTGTAAACCTGGACGAGCGCGGCTTCATCTTTGTTGATGAACAGTGCCAGACGGGTGTACCAGGCGTTTACGCAATCGGTGACTCAGTTCGTGGTCCTATGCTGGCGCATAAAGCATCTGAAGAAGGCATCATGGTTGCGGATATCATCGCAGGCCATCACGCACAGATGAACTACGATGTTATTCCTAGCATCATTTACACTCATCCAGAACTGGCTTGGGTTGGTAAAACTGAGCAGGAACTTAAAGCAGAAGGCGTTAAGTATAAAGTGGGTAAATTCCCATTTGCTGCTAACGGCCGTGCAATGGCGAACAACGATACTGATGGTTTCGTTAAGCTGATTGCCTGTGAAGAAACAGATCGCGTACTAGGTGTTCACATCGTTTCCGGTCTGGGCGGTGAACTGATTGGTCAGGCTGCCATCGCAATGGAATTCTGCTCAACTGCAGAAGACCTGCAGATGACAGTATTTGCTCACCCAACAGTGAGTGAAGCGATTCACGAAGCTGCACTTGCAGCTGACGGTCACGCTATCCACATGGCGAACCGAAAAAAACGCTAAGTTTTTAGCGTAGACAAGATTCGGCTGGTTGCTTAAAAGGCTCCAGCCGTTTTAGCAAAACTTGTTGTTGATCCAACAGGGCTGCTACGGAGGCGAATCAGATCTCCGGTGCAGGTAAATTATTAGTGACAACACAACGGATTAGAGCATGAATCTTCATGAGTACCAGGGTAAACAACTGTTTGCCGAATATGGTCTGCCGGTATCCAAAGGGTACGCTGTAGATACTCCAGAAGCAGCGGCTGAAGCTGCAGAGAAAATTGGTGGTGACAAGTGGGTTGTAAAAACTCAGGTTCACGCGGGTGGTCGTGGTAAAGCTGGCGGTGTAAAGCTGGTTGACTCCCCTGCAGAAGCACAAGAGTTCGCAGCTAACTGGCTGGGTAAAAACCTTGTTACCTATCAGACTGATGCAAACGGTCAGCCTGTTTCTAAAATTTTGGTTGAAGACTGCACAGATATCGCAAACGAGCTGTATCTGGGTGCGGTAGTTGACCGTTCTTCTCGCCGTATCGTTTTCATGGCATCTACTGAAGGTGGTGTTGAGATCGAGAAGGTAGCAGAAGAAACTCCAGAAAAGATTCTGAAAGCAACCGTTGATCCACTGACAGGCGCTCAGCCATATCAGGGCCGTGAACTGGCGTTCAAACTGGGCCTTGAAGGTGATCAGATTAAGCAGTTCGTTAAGATCTTCCTGGGTCTGGCGCAGATGTTCCAGGAAAAAGATCTGGCGTTGCTGGAAATTAACCCTCTGGTTATCACTGAAGAAGGTAATCTGCACTGTCTGGACGCTAAAGTTGCGATCGATGGCAATGCTGTATACCGCCATAAAGATCTTCAGGCAATGGAAGATCCATCTCAGGAAGACGAGCGTGAAGCACGCGCAGCTGAGTGGGATCTGAACTACGTTGCACTGGATGGTAGCATCGGTTGTATGGTTAACGGTGCTGGCCTGGCGATGGGTACGATGGATATCGTATCTCTGCACGGTGGTTTCCCAGCAAACTTCCTGGACGTTGGTGGCGGCGCGACTAAAGAACGTGTTACTGAAGCGTTCAAGATCATCCTGGAAGATGACAAAGTTAAAGCAGTACTGGTTAACATCTTTGGCGGTATCGTACGTTGCGACCTGATTGCTGAAGGTATCATCGGTGCAGTTAAAGAGGTAGGCGTAGAAGTACCTGTAGTTGTACGTCTGGAAGGTAACAACGCAGAGCTGGGTTCTCAGCTACTGTCTGAGTCTGGTCTGGACATCATCGCGGCTACCAGCCTGACTGATGCTGCTGTACAGGCAGTTAAAGCAGCGGAGGGTAAATAATGTCCGTATTGATTAATAAAGACACCAAAGTAATCTGTCAGGGTTTCACTGGTGGTCAGGGTACCTTCCACTCTGAGCAAGCGATTGCTTACGGAACTAAAATGGTTGGCGGTGTAACTCCAGGTAAAGGTGGTACTACTCACCTGGGTCTGCCAGTATTCAACACTGTTGCTGAAGCTGTTGAAGAAACTGGCGCTGAAGCATCTGTTATCTACGTTCCAGCGCCTTTCTGTAAGGATTCCATCCTGGAAGCGGCTAACGGTGGTATCAAGCTGATCGTATGTATCACTGAGCACATCCCGGTAATGGATATGCTGGAGTGTAAAGTTAAGTGTGACGAACTGGGCGTACGCCTGATCGGTCCTAACTGCCCAGGTGTTATCACTCCGGGCGAATGTAAGATCGGCATCATGCCAGGTCACATCCACCTGCCAGGTAAAGTAGGTATCGTTTCCCGTTCTGGTACTCTGACTTACGAAGCTGTTAAGCAGACTACAGACGCTGGTTTCGGTCAGTCTACTTGTGTAGGTATTGGTGGTGACCCAATCCCAGGTTCTAACTTCATCGACATTCTGGAAATGTTCCAGAACGATCCACAGACTGAAGCGATTGTAATGATCGGTGAGATCGGTGGTTCTGCAGAAGAAGAAGCTGCTCAGTTCATCAAAGCTAACGTGACTAAGCCTGTTGTTTCTTACATTGCTGGTGTAACTGCACCTGCTGGTAAGCGTATGGGTCACGCGGGTGCAATCATCTCTGGCGGTAAAGGTACTGCTGATGAGAAATTTGCAGCTCTGGAAGATGCGGGCGTTAAGACTGTACGTTCCCTGGCTCAGATTGGTGATGCACTGAAAGAAGTAACTGGCTGGTAAGCTAAGTTAGTTCTAAGAGTCAAAAAAGGCAGCATCAGCTGCCTTTTTTTGTACCTGTAATTTGGAAGGTGTTAATCTTACCGGATGTAAAATGGATTAATTTCCTGCTACCTCAGTAAGTTAAGCGTTGACTACAAGGACCACCTTATGAATAAAAAACTCATCATCGGCGGTGTTGTTGCATTGGTTGTAGTGCTCATCCTAGGTGCGGCAGGGGTCTTTGGTTATCTTACTTATTCAAAATTATCTGAATATCAGAGACTTGGAAATATTACTGAGCTTCAGGCGCTGAGTAAGGAAAATTCTGAGCTAACCAAGAAAAACGCGGAAAATACCGAAAAAGTTAATGAGCTGGGTAAACAGTTTGCCATTTATCGGCAAAAAACTGTTGATACCGCGATTAAAAGAGCTGAGCGTAAAATTGAAATTACTGAAGCGTCTTTCACGCCTCTATCCGGAGCCTATGTCATTGCTGCTGCGGCAACTCAGGAACAACTGGAAAACTGTCTGAATATTCAGGAGCTTATTCAGTTTGAGATGAAATATTTTGAGACCGCCGATGCCTCTTTAATGATGCAACAGGAAAAAGTCTGTGGAACTGTTATAGAAGCCAAAATTTTGCCTCTCTTTAAGTATCAGATGTTGAGAGTCAGAGCGAGTCTGACCGGGTCTTTAGGTCATCTTCGCCCTGAAGCAGAGCAGAAGTTTAAAGATGCTCAAGAGCTGCTCAAACGCTGGGATGTGCCTGTAAACCCTGAACTCGACAAGTATATTCGTTTCTAGCCATCTCTTTTTAAACATCAGAAATGTATTTTTTTGATTAAACCTAAACAGACTCATTGGTTTATTTTTTGCAGGTTCTAAGGCTATGGATGGTTTGTTAACTAGGTTATCGATATCAGGCCGCACCAATCCTAAGGGGTTAACTGCAAATTTTAAAAGGCAGATATGGCTTACAGTGGCGATATGCCTATTTTTGGTGCTGGACTGCTCAATTCTGGGCATCAACTTCTACATAACGGTGCAAGTAGAAAAAGATGCGCAGGCTATTAACGTTTCTGGTCGCCAGCGAATGTTATCGCAAAGGCTCACCAAAGTTTTGCTTATTCTTGAGCGTAATCCTGAGGTCCGTGCAGAAAGCATGGCTGAGTTAAAACATGTCTATGAGTTATTCAGCTCAACTTTATATGCCTTCGATAAGGGCGGTTGGATAACTGGTGGAGGTGGGTCTGAGCATCGTTTTGAAGCGATTGATGATGAGCTTGCAAAGCAATATATCCACGACACTAAATACTATTTTGCTTCAATTGCAGCCCCTGTCAGTAAATTGCTGGAGCATGGCTATGCTGAGAATTTTCATGCTCAGGCGCTGGCTGCCGCTCAGGATAACAACTTAAAAATTCTGAAGTTAATGAACGATCTGACTTCGCGTATGGAACAGCTGTCTAAGCAGAAAACCGCCTCATTGCGTTGGTTTCAAACCATTGCGTTCTTTTTTGCTTTTGTAAACTTTGTGGTGATCGTGTTGATCTATCACAAACGCTCGAGTGAGGCGGAGCGTCAGGTCGGTAGTTTTTTAAGTCTTGTGAACAGTGCTGCTACAGCAATCATAGTGATGGATGCCAGTAGAAAAATTGTTATGGCGAATGAAATGGCCCAGGATATGTTTGGCTATGATGAAAGGCACTTCCATAAGATAAAAGAACGTAAGCTTTTCAAGTATGAAGAAAATAATTGCTTTGCTGTGATGGCTGATGGCACCGAATTACGGGTTCAAATTATTGAAAAAAGCTTCTCGATCCATGACAGTGAATTTATCATCCTGACAGTTAATGATATCAGTACCTATACCGATGAGCAGGAGAGGCTGGCGTTCCTGGCTAATCATGACGCATTAACAGGGTTGGTGAATCGCCGAGCTTTATTTGACCGATTGGATCTTGAAATTTTACATGCAAAACGCTCTGGTAACATGTTAGCTGTGCTGTTTCTCGATTTAGATGGCTTTAAACCAGTCAATGACAAGTATGGCCATCTAGCGGGTGATGATTTATTGAAGCAGGTCTCTCTCAGGATCCGTGAAAATGTGCGTGAGGCTGATACGGTCTCTCGATACGGTGGTGATGAATTTGTTGTATTGATTACTGGTATCACTGATAGCAGTATCTTAGCTAAGTGCATAGAGCAGTTGGAAAGGGCTTTTGAAAAGCCATTTGTAACAAATGGCCAACAGATTAAACTAGGTTTCAGCTCGGGTATGTCGTGTTATCCTGATGATGCTCTAGGCTCAGGTGAATTGATCGAAATTGCGGATAACAGAATGTATCAAATGAAATCGTTATCCCGTTAATTATTAAAAAGATGTTGGGCAAGGAATGCCCGCTGGCGGAAGTTGGAGTAGTACAAGTTATGAGTTTAAAAATTTTCCCGTATTTTCAGCCTATAGTTGAAACAGCTACAGGCCGAATCGCTGGTTATGAAGCACTGGCCAGAATGGAAGATGCTGCGGGAAATATTGTGTCTGCTGGAAGAGTTTTTTCCGATGATAAAATTCCAGTTCAAGAACGCATTGAGATCGATCGTGATGTACGCCTACAGGCACTTGAAGTGTTATCAAGCCTGCCGGAAGATACTTTTTTGAGTATCAATATCTCTCCGGAATGGCTGCAATATCTGGAATCCCTGGATGATCTGCCAACCCTGAAAATGATGAAGCAGGTGGCTGGTGATCCACAGAGAATTGTAATAGAAATTACTGAGCTGGATGGCGAGCTCGAGATTATCGAGCGTTTGGTTGAACGCTATCGTGAGGAAGGGTTCCGGGTAGCTATTGATGATTTCGGTTCCGGGTTCTCTCAACTGGACAGAATTGAGCTGCTTAAGCCCGATATCATCAAACTTGATATGACTCTACTTAAGAAGGGAGCAATCAACACCAGAGGCTCCTCAATGGTTCAGATGCTCGGTGAGATGGCTTCTAAATTGGGAAGCAAGGTTCTTTGTGAAGGCGTTGAAACTGAGGATGAGTACTATCTGGCTCTGAGTTGTAATGCTGTTTACGTACAGGGCTTTCTGTTTTCTGAAGCAACAAAAGAACTGCAGGTGCCTGAGACAACCTGTAAGAAAGTTAAAGATCTGTTGAGTCATTTCCGGGATCGCGCTATCGATGCTACATCTCGTAATCATTGGCGTGCTGATAAGATTAAAAATGAATTGCTGGCCCTTCGTGAAGTGCTTCGGGCTTCGGAAGATGACGAAGATTTACAGCACTTTATTGCGGCCGATAATCTGATCCGTTTTTATATCTGTGATCGTTTTGGGAATCAGATTTCGCCCAATTATGAAAACAGTGATAAAGGCTGGATTAAAGATGAAAGGCACCGTGGTTACAACTGGAGTTGGCGTCCGTACTTCTTTGAACTTTTAGGTTCATCTGACATGCGTAACCGTATGGTGTTCTCTGAACCTTATCAGGATATTCACAGTGGCCAAAGAGCACAGACCGCTGTGTTATTTGTGGATGACAAAAGAATTCTGTTGGCCGACCTGGTTGACGAGTATGGTGGTTATGATCTTTTTTCAGGTTTTGGGGCGATGCCAGCAAGCTGGATTCCTGACATCGAGTAGCTAAGGAACCTACGAATAAGTCCTGTTGGCGCTCTGGCTTTGGTGATGGTTCACAATCAAGGAAGTACTTTGCAGCAATGTCCAGACCTTGCAAAAAGTACTGACACCGAGTGTGGATCATCACAGAAGCCCCAAAGGGCAAGCCCTGTAGACTGCACCTGCTGCGTTACAGCTCTTGTTAAGGGCTACGGCCATTAACGGCGAACTGCGCCTTGCATCTACAGCCTTCAGGGCTTGCAGAGCACTAACAGGACTTGTTCGCAGGTTCCCTAAACAGTCGGTTGACTTACTTGTTTAATTCCTTGAGAAGAAGGGTATAGGATTTATCCTTCTTCTCAATCTGATGCAGTTTGATTATCTGGTAATCAAGTTCCGGAGCAAACCAAATAAAAGTTTCCCGGTTTTTCTTAGCATCTCTCAGGCGTTTAATACGAATTGCTTCATATGAGCCAATCGGGGCCTCTACGATCTCTTTACCGTCAACAACGAATTTATATTGCTTGAGCTTGCCACCATCAGCGACTGAATAATTAAACTCTTCTAGGCCTCTCGCAAGGTCTTGTTGCAGCAGGAGTTGGTAGCTGAGTTTATCCTGAACACCCTCAGAAATAGGCATCTTCCAGGGTTTATCTTCTACCGTGTTGGTAACTTTTAACTGTTCCCAATCGAAGCTCACGTCAGCAATACGTTTCTTGCCTAATACGCTTTGTTTAAAGTGATATTTAAGGGGAATAATCTGGTTGTTTTGCCATTTGAATTGAGTGGATTCAAAAACACTCGCAAACATGGCTGATGCTTTGGATTCAAAACTCCAGTCACCGTTTTCGTTTGTACTTAGTGTGCGAACGGTATTGCCACTGAGGGATATACCGCTTTTCCAGTTGATTTCATAGGAGGCAGAGAAAGGTTTAAGCGGAATTTTTTCTGCTGCGCTGGCAGTGAGAGTCCAGCTCAGCGCAACGCTTAGCAAAACTAAGAACTTAGAAACGAATTTGAACCCAGGCATTTGTAACTCCCTTAAATTGCTTTAAGAGCTGCTATCCAATTGGTGGCCGCAAGATGGCAAAACTACGTTATCTAATTTAATACCATCCGGTGTCCACTGCAGCTTATCTGCACAGAACCATTCCACAGCCAGAGGGTAAATAATGTGCTCAACCTTATGTACCTTTTGCTGCAGGCTGTCTGCATTATCTTGCACATCAATACTGACTTTACCCTGAACAGCAAGAGGTCCGCCGTCCAGTTCTTCAGTTACAAAGTGGACTGTACAGCCGTGTTCATTATCTCCAGCATCAATGGCGCGCTGGTGAGTGTGCAGACCTTTATATTTAGGCAGAAGAGAAGGGTGAATGTTAAACATTCTGCCTTCATAGTGACGGACAAACTCTGGTGTCAGAATTCTCATGAAACCCGCCAGAACGATGAGGTCTGGTTGATAAGCATCAATCTTTTCAATCATTGCCTGATCGAATGCTTCACGGCTTTCAAATTCTGTATGTTTGAGGACCAGTGCTGGAATACTTGCTTTGCGAGCTCTCTCCAGACCAAAAGCGTCAGCTTTGTTGCTCAGGACGGCTTCGATGCGGCCATTGATCTGACCGGCATCGATAGCATCCATAATTGCCTGAAGATTAGAACCACTCCCTGAAATCAGGACAACGATTCGTTTGTTCATGTGGCTTTTTACGCCTCCAGGCCTGCAAGTTCTACCTGTTCTTCGCCTTCTTTTGCTTCGGCAATAGAACCGATAACCCAGGCTTCTTCACCGGCATCAGCAAGAATCTTTAATGCTTCTTCTTGCTTATCCGTAGGTACGGCGATGATCATACCAACACCGCAGTTAAAGGTACGGTACATTTCTGTAGCTTTAACGTTACCTTGTGCCTGTAACCAGTTGAATACGGCAGGCATCTTCCAGGATTGTGTATCAATTACTGCTTTAGCGCTGTTTGGCAGTACACGTGGAATGTTCTCCAGCAGGCCGCCTCCCGTAATATGGGACAGGGCATTAACCTGGGACTCTTTGATCAGCCTGAGCAGTGATTTAACGTAGATACGTGTCGGAGCCATCAGGGCGTCAGCCAGTGGCTTACCATCCAGCTCTTCGGTCAGTTCAGCACCACGTACTTCAATGATCTTACGGATCAGAGAGTAGCCGTTTGAGTGAGGACCTGAAGAAGCAAGTCCAATCAGGGTATCGCCAACTTTTACGTTGCTACCGTCAATGATTTCGTCTTCTTCAACGACACCTGTACAGAAACCAGCAAGGTCATAATCTTCACCTTCGTACATGCCTGGCATTTCAGCAGTTTCACCACCCACCAATGCAGCACCTGAAAGTTCACAACCTTTGCCAATACCAGTTACTACATCAGCAGCGGTATCAACATTCAGCTTCCCTGTTGCATAGTAGTCCAGGAAAAACAGAGGTTCAGCACCCGCAACAACCAGATCATTTACGCACATTGCTACCAGATCGATACCAATTGTGTCGTGCTTACCCAGGTCCATTGCTAGTCTCAGCTTGGTTCCTACGCCATCAGTGCCCGCTACCAGTACTGGTTTTTTGTATCCTTCCGGGATACGGCACAGAGCGCCAAAACCACCTAAGCCGCCCATAACTTCAGGGCGAGACGTGCTTTTAGCTACGCCTTTAATTCTATCAACCAGGGCATTGCCAGCATCAATATCAACGCCAGCGTCTTTGTAGCTCAGAGAGCTGTTTTCAGAACCAGTAGACATGGAACAGTAAACCTTTCATGTACAAGGAAAGTGAGGAAGAAAAATATGCGCGTATTCTACAGTTTCTGGCTGCCGAATACACTCATCTGGATAATGAATATGAAATAATTATATTGGATGGTACAGTAACTGCACTTTTAAATTTGGAAATATCAGGCACGTTAATGGACTTTAAGAAGATATTTGTTATCGCTTTATTTGTTGTCTTCTCCAATGTAGTAATGGCTGCTCGTATTGATAATTTGTATCAGGCAGAAATTACGGTTCCTTCGGATCAGGCTGGTGTTCCAACGGCAACCCAGGTAACAGCGGGTTTGCAGCAGGTTTTGGTCAAAGTGACCGGCCGTTCCGATCTTCAGGGTAACCCTACCATCAATGCTCAATTACCGGTCGCCCAGGATTATCTGCAGCAGTTTAGATATCAATCAGCTTCCGTAGCGGCCTCTCCGGTTCAGTCTTTAATTCTGGACTTCAATCCGGTGGCGCTGGACGGGCTGATCAATCATGCTGGTTTGAAACCTTTGGGCGTTCAACGCCCAACTTTATTACTCTGGTTGGTTAATGATCAGACTGGGCAGCAGCAATATTTGAGCTCAGAATCTGAAGTTATAGGCTTATTCAAAGCTGAAGCCGCACGCAGAGGCTTGCCTGTACAATTGCCTATCTATGACCTGGAAGATCAGGTCGCGTTGCCTGTCAGTGATCTATGGGGCTTGTTTGAAACATCCATTGATAAAGCATCAGCAAGATATCTGCCTGACGCAGTTTTAGCGGCGCGGATGCAGGTATCGCAGTCTGGGTTTAATCAGGTTGAATGGATAATCATTGATGGTACCTCACAACAGAGACGATCGACTGCCGGGCCATTAAAAGAAGTGGTATCCGAGCTGGTAAACACCACTGCTGATCTGATATTTACCCCGATCGCCGTTCCAGTCACTTACAATCTCAGCCATTATCAGAAAGGTATCGCGGTTAATTTCAGCAATATCACTCAGTTCTCGGACTACATCCAGGCCACTGATTATCTGCGTTCATTGCCTGTGGTTAAAACACTTAAACCTGAACTGATAAACGGTAGCGATGTGACAGTGCGACTTGAGCTGGATGGTTCAACCGATTTGTTGAAGCAGTCCTTGGCTCTGGAACCGCGCCTTCAGGCGCTGGATTTTACCTACGGGGCTGATGGTTCAGAAATTCTCCACTATTACTGGCAGGAATAACCGAAAGGGAAGCGGGCATGACAGAATCGCAGCGGTGGTTTTTTCTTATTCTGGCGTTGGTAGCCGGAGGGTTGGTTTACCTTTTATCGCCCATCCTTTCGCCTTTTCTGGTAGGGGCGTTATTAGCCTACCTGGCTGATCCTGTTGCTGACCGCCTTGAAGATGCAGGTTTGTCCCGGGCAGCATCCGTTATTATTGTTTTTATTGTAATGTCAGCCTTAGTGCTCATGCTGTTTCTGTTGTTCATTCCCAAGCTGGGATTACAAATACAGATACTTATTGAACGAATCCCTCAGGTTATTCAGCTGTTTGAGCAGCAAGTTATGCCGTGGTTGATCGCCACCTTCAGTCTGGAACCGGCGATGTTTGATTTTGCACATCTTAAAGAATTAATTCTTGGTGATTTGCAAAAAACCGGCAACATCATGGCTCAGCTGGTTGGAGGAATTACTCGATCTGGTGTAGCAATTGCTGCCTGGTTAGCCAATCTGGTGCTGATACCGGTGGTTACTTTTTACCTGCTGCGTGACTGGGATGTGATGATTGAAAAGGTAAAACACCTGTTGCCGCGCAATGTTGAACCCAAAGTTTCTCTCTGGGCATCTGAATGTGACGAGGTTCTGGGTGCATTTATGAAGGGGCAGTTACTGGTAATGGTGGCCCTTGGAACCATTTATGCGATCGGTTTATGGATCGTAGGACTTGATCTGGCGCTATTGGTTGGTATGATCGCGGGCCTTGCCAGCATTGTTCCGTATATGGGATTTATCATTGGTATTATTGCTGCCGGAGTTGCGGCGTTTATGCAATTTAATGATCCCATGGTGTTGGCTTATGTAGGCGTGGTTTTCGCCATAGGCCAGTTGCTGGAAGGGATGTTGTTGACCCCCTTGCTTGTGGGCGATCGTATTGGTCTGCATCCGGTGGCAGTTATCTTTGCGATTATGGCTGGCGGCCAACTGTTTGGTTTTGTTGGCATCCTGCTGGCACTGCCCGTAGCGGCGGTAATTATGGTACTGCTCCGTCACCTGCATGAAGGATATAAAAGCAGCTCTTTATATGGTTCAGAAGACCATAGGAATATCGAACCCCAGAACCCCGAGTAAATGACTACAGAACAACCTTTTCAAATCCCTCTTTCAGTTAGCTTGCGGGATGATGCTCGTTTTGAAAACTTCTACGAAGAAGGCAACGAACTGATTTGTAACAGCCTTAAGCAGATCTCTTGCGGTGAGGGTGAACAGTTTATCTACCTGTGGGGGACTGGAGGGGTTGGTTGTAGTCACCTCCTGCAGGCGACTTGTCATGCTGCAGAACCTAATGGCCGCAGTTCTGCTTATCTGCCATTGGATGAGTTAATCCACCTTAAAGGCAATGTGCTTGAGGGTATGGAGCACCTTGATCTGGTCTGTCTGGACAATATCCAGGCGATTGCAGGTAATTCGGATTGGGAAGAGGCGATTTTCCATTTATTTAACCGTATTCGCGAGTTGGGGCATAACCTGATTGTTGCTGGATCGGCAACGCCGGTGAATACGGGTATTGCACTGCCTGATCTGACTTCCAGATTAAATTGGGGTGTTGTCATTCAACTTCAGGATTTAGATGACGACTTCAAACTTAAAGCACTGCAGATGAGAGCATCTTTACGTGGGCTTGAGTTTACAGATGAGGTGGGCAAGTTCCTGCTTTATCATACCAGCCGAAATATGGGTGATTTGACCCGGCTGCTTGAGCAATTAGACCAGGCGTCTCTGAGTGCCAAGCGCAAAGTGACGATTCCCTTTATCAAGGAAGTCTTAGGGCTCTGATTGCCAGCTAAGCGTTTGAATCAAGTTATCCTTTAATTTAATCGAATTGTCATCATATTTGGCTTACGCTTAATGCAAAATACGCGCATTAAAATGTGTAGTGACTTTGGGGTGAAGTATGTCCAAGCATTTAACCGAGAAGTTTGCCAACAAACTCGAGAAAGAAGGTATTCAAGTTAAGGATAATGGAATACGCTTTACAGTGACTCACTTAAACGGGAAAGGGAAAGTTCTCGGACGTGACTGGTACAAAGGTTATATCGGTATTACGGACAAGCGTCTGCCCTGGTTTCCGAAGGTACAAAGTTCCTCAACATCAAACGAGGTGATGAACGTTTTGCTTCAGCTCAGTTCTTAGAAGATAACGTTGCTTGCCTTGAGGTTAAATACCTTAAAGAGCCGGATAGTAAACGTAGCCTTATCTTCCACATCTATACCAGCAAAGCGCATGACATTCTGAAACAGCTGGAAAAAATTACTTGATCACCTGAAATAACCAGCTGTGATCATTCAGTATCATTGCTGGCTTGCAAAGTATCTAAACCTCAATCATTATGCCGCTTTTCTTAGCGGCATAATTTTGTGTATCAAATCCTACATCAGACGTCCGATGTTTTAGTCATTAATAAACCTCCGGGGATCAGTGTTCATAAAGATACCGCTGCCTCAGGTTTAGTGATGGATTTGAAAAGTGAGATGGGCCTGCAGGACCTGTATTTAGTGCACCGTCTCGATAAAGTGACGTCGGGAGTCATGGTTCTTGCCTTGAATTCTGAGGTTGCTGCTGATCTTGCTGAACAGTTCAGAAATCGTGAGATAGAAAAATATTATCTGGCGCTGTCCGATAAAAAGCCTCGACGTAAGCAGGGTGCTGTAATCGGAGATATGGATAAAGCACGAAGAGGTGGGTGGAAGTTACTGCGTTCTAGAAACAACCCCGCAATTACCCAATTCTTCAGCACATCAGTTAAGCCGGGTTTGCGATTGTTTCTGGTGAAGCCTGCTACCGGTAAAACACACCAGATCAGGGTTGCCTTAAAAAGTGAAGGCGCCCCGATCCTGGGAGACAGTACCTACGGTGCCACTGAAGCCGACAGAGCTTATCTTCATGCTTATGCTTTGGCCTTTAAAATAAAAGGACAGAGTTTTAGGTTCTCCTGTTTACCGGATATAGGCGATAATTTTGATCAACAGTGTCTGGATTTGATCGCAGAGAAGTATAATCAGCCTGAGAATTTAAAATGGCCAGCGGTTTAAATTGTGAATGTTATAAAGTGAATTTGCGATGAGTGAAAGTGAACGTATAGCGCGAGATTTCAACGCTCGTGATGAAGAAGAAAAGAAAGCCTTTCTTGAGCAGACCTGGTGTGACCACTGCCAGGAAGTCAATTTAGGCATGGTCGATCCTGTTGAATATGAGCAGAACGAGATCGTTTTTATCGAGGGTAAGTGTGCTAAGTGTGGCACGGTAATCCTCACCGAACTGACCGAAGATGAGTTTTAGGAGTCGGTAATTTGTCAGGGGATTTTGAAAATCGCTTTGGGGGAACACGCAGACTCTATGGAAATGATTCCGTGGACCGGTTCCGTACTGCGCATATCTGTGTCATTGGAATCGGTGGTGTGGGTTCCTGGGTGGCTGAGGCGCTTGCCAGAACAGCCATAGGCAGAATCACGCTGATTGATCTGGATGATATCTGCATTACTAATACCAATCGTCAGATTCATGCTGTGACCGGTAACGTGGGTCGCCCCAAAACTGAAGCGATGGCAGAGCGTATAAAGTTGATCAACCCTGAATGTCAGGTCATTGAAATTGAAGACTTTATTACTCGTGAAAACATTCCTGAGCTGATCAGTTCAGAATTTGATTACGTGATCGATGCAATTGATAGCGTGAAAGAAAAGGCGGCTTTAATTGCCCATTGTTCCTACCACAAAATCCCTGTTATTACTGTGGGTGGAGCAGGGGGACAAACTGACCCGACGAAAATTACCATCGCAGATCTGGCTAAAACTAACCACGACCCACTTGCAGCTAAGGTGAGGTCTTTCCTAAGAAGGCATTACCGGTTCAGCAAAAGTGGACGTCGTTTTGCCGTGGATTGTGCTTATTCAACGGAACAACTTGTTTACCCGCAGCCTGATGGATCGGTATGTGCCCAGAAAAGCATTACTGATGGCAACACGCGTTTGGATTGTGCTGGTGGATTTGGTGCCTCTACCTGTGTGACTGCCAGCTTTGGTTTTGCGGCGGTAGCAAGGGTGCTTGAGAAGATGCAACAGCGCTGGGAAAGAGAAGCGGCGGATTAATCGACAGATTGTTTGTTCATGGTCAGAGTGACAATCAGATTGTTTACCTCTCTGAAAGATCTGGCCATGTCTCTTGCCAGATTCATCACCAGAATACCAAACTCCATAGGAGCATGAAGGTGGAATTCATGGAACAGATTACTGTCCACCTTCATAATCAGGCTCTCTTCTGAAGCAAGGGCTTTTCCAACCCGATTATGTAAAGCGATCATACTGACAAAACCAATCTGTTCACCCTGAGCATAATTGCGGATGTAGGCGTAACTGCCATCATGATATTTGTAGTATTCAAGCGAACCTTTAAGAATCACAAAGAAGCTATCTCCACGATCACCGTGCAAAAACAGTGACTCTCCGGTCTCAAGGCTGAACAATTCTCCATGCTCTAACAACCAGAGTATTTCGGGTTCTGGCAGGGCGCCAAAAACCGAATGGTGGGTGAAATCTTCAAGCTTTATATGGCTTAAAACGTCATTCACACAGGTTGGCTTCATAAAATTATCTGTCCATTAACTAGAATCTAAACAGTACATCAATTTAGTCATGACTACTAAGATTATAGTTCCTGTGGCACAGGCACAAAAAAAACCGGCGGTTAAGCCGGTTAAAAAAGCACGTCTGTCAGGGTTTAACAAACGGTTGGCGGAGGGCCAAGTGGTAACAAAGGTGACATTCCAGATAGGACAGAATGTCGCCAGGGGTTTTAGCTATCTTTACGTTTTACCTCTTCATACCAGAGGTCATGGTGCTGTTTCGCCCAGGTCTCATCGACATAACCCGTTTTCATTCCTTCCAACGCACCTTCGGTTCCGATCGTACCTATGTAGATATGACCGAAAGATCCGGCGATCAGAAGTAATGAACCGGCTGCATGGAGCAGGTTAGCGATTTGCATGGTCTCTCTGGGTTGCCCAAAGTTTTGAAAATCAAGAACCAGCCCCGTTGCACAGACCAATAAGCCTATGATTGTAATCATCCAGAACCAGACTTTTTCACCCCCATTAAGGTAGCCGGCACTCGGGTGTGCATTGCCGATAATACCACCACCTTTGAAGAACCAGATGAGATCGGTTTTGTTGAAAAAGTTATGTTTTAACCAACGAACAATCATAAATAACAAACTCAGGGCAAACAGAGGTCCCAGGTAGTTATGTAACGTTTTGCTCATGGTCATATAACCTGCCCAGAGTGAATCGCCCATCACATCTTTAAGGAAGAACTTTCCATACAAAATGCTCAATCCTGAGATCGTGAGAACGATAAACAGAACCGCAACAAGCCAATGATTGGCCCGATCAAGGCGTTTCCAGCGCTCGATAACCTGACCTGTACGTGGATGATCCAATTTTTTCTGACCCACAATCAGGTAGAACACCGCAAGTAAACTCAATGTGCCGAGCAAGGCGTAGGCACCGGCAGGGGTAACCCACTGGTTTCGCCAGTGACGCCACTCTTCGCCTTTAACATTGATTAACTGTCCGGCTTCACGTGATTGTGATTGAGTCGTGCCACTCTCGCCTTTCTGTACTACTTCCCAATAATCAGCACCTGCAAAGCCTGCGACCTTCGCGTCGGAAGGCACAGCAAACGACTGTGCTGAAAAAAAGAAAATAAAGAGAGCAAACAGCCTAAGTGGTAATTTCAGTTGGAGCATAACTCCTCCCTCAAATCCGGGTCACAGGTGCAGAGCACCCGTGACCGTTGGTTGTATCAGGCTTTATGCTGAGTTGCATCGTAGGCCAGGTCTTCTTCTGACATTGCCCAAGCGCCATCGTTGTGACCACGATAGATCACACGCTCACGGAAAATATCAGAAACTTCATTGGCATCACCCGCCAGCAGTGCTTTGGTTGAGCACATCTCCGCACAGAGTGGCAACTTGCCTTCTGCAATACGGTTTGCACCGTATTTCGCACGCTCTTCAGCACTGTTATCTTCTTCAGGACCACCGGCGCAGAAGGTGCATTTATCCATCTTGCCGCGCTCACCAAAGGCAGCGTCGCTTGGGAATTGTGGTGCACCAAAAGGACAAGCATAGAGGCAGTAACCACAGCCAATACACAGGTCTTTGTTATGCAGCACAATGCCATCATCAGTCTGATAGAAACAGTCTGTAGGGCATACCGCCATACAAGGTGCATCTGAGCAATGCATACATGCAACCGAGATGGATGTTTCTCCCGGTTCGCCATCGTTGATAGTTACAACACGGCGACGGTTGATTCCCCAATCCACTTCGTTTTCATTTTTACAAGCTGTGACGCAGCCGTTGCATTCGATGCAGCGTTTGGAGTCACAGAGGAATTTCATATTAGCCATAATCTGTTACCCCTTATGCTGTGGCTTTTTGAACACGACACAGGGTTACCTTAGTTTCCTGCATCTGAGTGACTGGGTCATAACCATAGGTTGTTGCGGTATTTGCCGCTTCACCTACGACATAAGGTGCCGCACCTGTTGGGTACTTGTTGGTCAGGTCTTTACCCTGGAACATGCCGCCGAAGTGGAATGGCATAAATACCACACCCTCATCAACACGACGGGTAATAAGCGCTTTAACTTTGACCTTACCGCCTTCAGCACCTTCAACCCATACATCGTCACCATCCTTGAAGCCAAG
Source organism: Neptuniibacter sp. (assembly GCA_049596335.1). GTDB lineage: Bacteria > Pseudomonadota > Gammaproteobacteria > Pseudomonadales > Balneatricaceae > Neptuniibacter. The sequence goes on along the minus strand of JBMYLM010000001.1, from coordinate 31,496 downwards.
GGTATTGGCATCAGCGGGGTGAACTTCAACAAACATCTCCTGTTGCAGCTCAGCCAGCCACGGGTTAGAGCGGGTTTCTTCACCACCACCTTCGTACTCAACCAATCGACCAGAGGTCAGAATGATCGGGTATTCCTGAGAAAGGTCCTTATCCTGAATGGACTTATACAGCGTTGGCAGTCGGTACATGGACTCCGAGTCGTTCCAGGTTGGGTATTTGCTCACCAGATCACGACGGTTGGAGTAGAGTGGCTCACGGTGTAGAGGAACTTTATCCGGGAAGGTCCAGACAACGGCACGTGCCTTAGCGTTACCAAATGGAGCACAACCATGCTTGATGGCTACACGCTGAATACCGCCAGAAAGGTCAGTTTTCCAGTTTTTACCTTCAGCCTGAGCTTTCTCTTCAGCGGTGAGGTCGTTCCACCAACCCAGTTTCTTAAGCAGTTTGTCGCTGAATTCAGGGTATCCGTTTTTGATATCAGAGCCTTTAGAGAAGGAGTCTTCGGCCAAAAGGTTTACGCCGTCACGCTCTACGCCAAAGCGCGCACGGAAGGTCAGGCCACCTTCTGCAACGGGCTTACTTGTATCGTAAAGGATAGGTGTACCTGGGTGACCTTGTTCCGCCGTTCCCCAACATGGCCAAGGCATTCCGTAGTATTCATTGCTGGCAGGACCGCCTTCGCCTTTAAGGGTGTCAAAGTTGAAAGTGTGCCAGTTTTGCTGGTGTAACTTCAGACGTTCAGGACTTTGTCCGGTATAACCGATCGTCCACATGCCTTTGTTGAATTCACGGGTGATATCTTCAACCAGAGGCTGCCCGTTCTTGATCTCTATGTTCTTGAAGAGTTCTTTGTCGAAGCCAAGCTTCTTCGCAAACAGATACATGATCTCGTGGTCCGGCTTAGACTCAAACAGAGGTTCAATAACCTGATCACGCCACTGGATAGAGCGGTTGGATGCTGTAACAGAACCGTAGGTTTCAAACTGAGTACAAGCCGGGATCAGGTAAACACCATCTTTACGATCAGACATAACCGCAGCGTGGGTTGGATATGGATCAACGATCACCAGCGTATCCAGCTTCTCGATCGCTGTTTTCATTTCCGGACCACGGGTTTGTGAGTTAACAGCGTGCCCCCAGCAAACCATAACCCGGAGGTTATCTTTCTGGTCCATCTGCGCTTTGTCTTCCAGAACACCATCGATCCAGCGTGATACCGGAATACCTTTGTTGTTCATAGGTTTCAGTTTGCGATAGACCTGTTGATCAAATCTTCCCTTAACCCATTCAACATCCAGCCCCCAGACCTTGGACCAGTGTTTCCAAGCACCGTCAGAAAGACCGTAATAACCTGGCAGGGTGTGAGAAAGAACGCCCAGGTCGGTTGCACCCTGTACGTTATCGTGACCACGAAAGATGTTGGTACCACCACCGGAAGTACCCATATTACCCAGTGCCAGCATTAATATGCAGTATGCGCGGGTGTTGTTGTTACCTGTGGTGTGCTGGGTACCACCCATACACCAGATAACCGTTCCTGGGCGGTTTTCAGCAAGCTCTTTGGCCGCACGACGCATCTGGGTTTCTTTAACGCCAGTTACGTTTTCAACTTCTGCTGGAGTCCATTTCTTCACTTCTTCACGGACTTCATCCATGCCGTAAACACGCTGACGGATAAACTCTTTGTCTTCCCAGCCGTTTTCAAAGATATGCCACAGAAGGCCCCAGATGAAGGCAACGTCTGAACCCGGGCGAATTCGGATATATTCGTTGGCGTGAGCAGCCGTACGTGTGAAACGTGGATCTACACAGATGATATGTGCTTTGTTACGTTCTTTAGCGCGGAAGATATGCTGCAGTGAAACCGGGTGGGCTTCTGCTGGGTTAGACCCAATCAGGATAATCGATTTTGCAAAGTGAATATCGTTGAAAGAGTTTGTCATTGCACCGTAACCCCAGGTGTTTGCTACACCGGCTACCGTTGTGGAATGACAGATTCGAGCCTGATGGTCGACGTTATTGGTACCCCAGAGCGCTGCATATTTACGGAACAGGTATGCCTGTTCGTTGCTGAATTTTGCAGAACCCAGCCAGTACACAGAGTCAGGTCCGGATTCTTTGCGAACCTGCAGCATTTTATCGCCAACTTCGTTAATGGCGTCTTCCCAGGAAAGCTTTTTCCATTTGCCATCAACCAGCTTCATTGGGTACTTCAGGCGACGCTCGCCGTGGCCATGTTCACGCAGAGCCGCACCTTTAGCACAGTGCGCACCCGCATTAAACGGATGATCGAAAGCAGGCTCCTGACCTGTCCAAACACCATTTTGAACTTCAGCATAAACGCCGCAGCCGACAGAACAGTGCGAACAGATCGTACGCTTAACTTCAGTTGGAGCACCAGAGCTGACACCTGCGGCTTCAGCCTGTTGCATCATGCCCGGAGCCATCATGCCGGCTGTTGCAACACCACCGGCGGCAATACCTGAATTTTTCAGAAAGCTTCGACGGCTTAATCCAAGTCCAGATGACTGTGAAGGAGCCGCGGGCTGATCGGATTTCTTAGTTAGTCTCATTTCCTCACCTCATGCGGCTATCATTTACGCAACGTTTCGTAGTAGCTACGAACATGCTCAGTTTCTTTGTAACCGGAACCTTCCTGTTTCTCACCGGATTCAGCTGTGGTTACCTTTGCCTGAACAGTGCCTGCTACGGCAACTGCTCCTGCGGCGGTTCCTGCCATTCCGAGCTTCTTAAGAAAGCCGCGGCGCCCTGTATCAGGAGTTTTCTGCTGGCTCATCATCGTGTCTCCGCAATGTCATCATCGCTTTGGATTAAGCGTCCTTATTGTTGTTCTCCGCCCTCACGTGCGGCAGGGGATAACTGGAGGAACCAGTTATCTTCCTGTTGCATAAATGCTTCACCCAGCAGGCCTACAGCGGTGTAGAACACTGCGTGCTCGGCATTTTGCAAATCTTTAAAAAACTTTATTGCCCAGCTCTGGATATGTTTTTGCCAGAACTGATGTTGGGTTTCATAACTACGACCACTCTGAATAAGCATGCTCATGACTTCACAGAGGGCAGCAATGTGATCTTCGGGTTCTTTTACATTTGGCTGGCGTTCAAAGCCGAGTACTTCTAGCTCTTCGCGCAGAACAACCAGAGGCTTCTCCATTAAAGACCCAGTCAGATACCAACAACCAAATGGCATCAACTCACCGCGGCCTACACCTATGAAAAGGTGGTGGTGTTCATCATCTAGCTGTTCAGGAACGCTATGGTTAGCGTGCAATGCCAAGCTGCTCCAGGCTCGCGCCATAGGAGAGTCTTCATCCTGATCGGGCTGAAGTTCCTGTAACCAGGAGAGCAGTTCGGTCTGGGGAGGCTGGCGAATCAGAGTGGCCAGAAGAGCATAAATATCGGCCCGCAGTTCGTCGGTTTCCTGTAGTGCTGGAGCTTTACTGATCATGTTCATAGTGGTGTGCTCCATTAAAGTTCCAGCTGTTTTTCAGGGTGTGATGTAAGATCGGTGTAGATATCCTGTACCCGACAGTCCTCACACATCTTCAAACGGTTAATGGCTGGGCCTTCAAAGAAACGGTGACCACTTAGCTTTTCGACCATCTTTTCAACCGTGCTTTTAGGAGCAAATGGCTTACCGCAACTGATGCAGGCAAAAGGTTCTTCTGCATGAATTTCAACGGCAGTATTCCTCTGCTCTGAAAGTAATAACCTAGGGTGGAGGCTGATCACCTTTTCCGGGCAAGCGGATTCACATAAACCGCACTGAACGCAGTTTTGTTCAAGAAAATTAAGGGCCGGCTTTTCCCCACCATCGGTCAGAGCTTGAGAGGGACAGACCGCGACGCATGACATGCACAGGGTACAATCGTTTTGACTTACGGTGATCTGACCAAATGGGGAACCCGCCGGCAGGGCGAGGTAATCTGGAGTATTAATCGGGCTCTGTTCAATCAGATGATCCAGAGCCGTGAACAGAACTTCACGTTTATTACTGACTTTAAGTGGTGCCAGTGTTGCCTCAACCAAGGGTTTTGGAAGGGCTGTCATATCAAGCAGTGCTTGTACTTTGACCATTTGCAAAGCATTGGTGTGCATACCAAGGCCTGACAGCATCTGCAGTGTGACTTTCAACTCTTTTTTTAGCAGTTCGAAAACTACGTCCGGAAGGTGATCATTTACAACAATGAGTACCTGAGCCGCTCCAGAAGCGAGGCAAGTAAGCCATGTCTCTTGACCCGCTGCTGCGACCTCTTCAAGTTGGATTGGAAGCATATGCCCAGGCAGGCCAGAGGGTAGTTTCTGTTCTTTGTCATGAAACAGAATGACCGGGTTGCTGCCATTCTGACTGCGGTACTCTTCAAGAGTACGTTGCAGATAATCATGTAAGCGCACTGGCTGTGGCAGAGCATAGCTGATTGCTCCAGTTGGGCATGCTGTTGCGCAGCCTCCCGCTCCATGGCACAGGTGGGGATTGATGCTGACATGTACATTATCACTGCTGATTGCATCTGCAGGGCAAACCTCCAGACAACGAGTGCAGCCCGTCAGTCCCCGGTTACTATGGGCGCAGATATCATTATTGATCTGGAAGTATCGTGGTTTCTCAAACTCGCCGATATATTCCGGTAGCTCGGTTAATACGCTGGCATATTCATGGCTGCCTGGATCTACATGGAAGTAACCTGCAGGCGCCAACTCTGTTTGGAATAAATCTTCTTTTCCCAGATTAAGTATCAGATCAAAGTGTGGCCTGTTTTGCGCCAGTTTGGAAAATTCTACAGTTTCGCCATTGTGCCCAATAATGACCTGAAATTGTCCCAGAAATCCTTTTACCGATTTGATGGATGCGTTGTAGATGGTGTGTTCTTGAGCTGAAGCCAGGGCTTTCTCTAAATGCTCACTGTCCATGTTTTCTATGGATTCTGTGACGAGCAGGGTAAGGCTTGGCAATGAAGGCAGCTGTTCAGCAGCAATACGAATCATATCTTCTGGTCCGGTGATCAGAAGATGGCCGTAGGTACTAAAGCTTACCGTAGCCGGTGCCAGGTTCACTGGTAGCGAAACACTTTGCAGCGCCGTATCACGGGCAATAATGTTTCTGCTGTTATTATTATTCATTCTCTACCTCACTTGACAGCAGGGTGTTCTGGTATTGTGCCGGAACTTACCCTGCTGGATCAGTCCGCCCCCTTCATGCGGACTGTTGCTCACTTATATACAAAGCAAAGGGGGAACCATGATTGGCGGAATAAAAGCACCGTTTAATGGCTATAGGTCGTATGCTTTGTGTTCGTTAATTGCTCGGATGGGACAAAATGTCTTCTTTAGGTAACAGGGTTGAGTCAAATGGATACTCAGCCCTCTAAATCCGCATCTCCGAGTTCATCCTCAGCAGTCGGTGTATCTATTGCTTCTGTCTGGGTTTCCTCAGAGGGCTGCTCTTCACTCATTACCTCATCAGATAGTTGTTCTTCGAAGGCTTCTTTCTGTTCATTTGCCCAGTTACGTAGTTTTGAAGCCACCGCTTCAGTCAGTGCAGGCATCTTGCTGAAATCATCATCGTAGTCATTCAGGCCGTCGCGGAGATTAAACTCGGGAAGACGGAACAGTTTCTGTAGAGCCAGATCTCTTAGCTCTTCACTGACCCCGGTTGAAAAAAACTGGCTGAAGTCAGAGCTCTCATTCAGAGTGTCTATTTCAGGCATGTCTGAATCGGTTAATGTCTGGATATCTTCCGAATCTGATGTGATTGCAGTAGCTGAGTTGTCAGGTGCTACAAGTTCGCTGGCTTCTGTATCAGGCTGATTATTCTGTTCAGCTTTTCTCTGTGCCCACCGGGACAGGAATGAAGGTTTATCGTCCACTGCTTCGCCCTTTGCCGCGTTTTTTCTTTTTCTTGCCTTCTTCTATGAGTTCCCCATGAATGCCCAGGTAGGTATCGATCCAGCATTGGATGGCGGGAGGCATTTGGGTTTCTAATAGCTGGTGCTCCCCGTCCATAAACGAAGCCGCATCATCCTGACTCGCGGTGATATGTACGGGGGTGAATTCACCACTGGCTTCATCCTGATTACAAAGAATGAATAGGTGAGGAATTTTCGAATTCAGGTTAAAGCGATAAGCTGTGCGCTCATCTTTATGAAGCTCAAGTGTCAGGTTGTGCCCATCTGAACTGGACTGATCCGGGTTGAGTGCGGAGACAGACCAGCGTTCGCTATCCCAGCCTCCGACATTGATCGTCTCAGAATGGAGATTGACCTGCAGAGGCCATTGCTCTGAATTTCTATCTTTCATTATTTGTAGCCTTTTATTTGCGGCTGTATTTATTGTCTGGAGCAGTAGCGGTGCAAAGCTCAGGCCATGGCCCGAAATCCGGGGGCTGGGGAGTAAAAACCCACAATTGAAAGGTCAAAAGGATTCAAAGATGCAGATAGGGTGGGACATTTTGTCCATATGGATTAAAGGTGTTTTTTTAGAAGTCCTGTAAAACCGGGGGTAAAGCTACAGCGGAACAGTTATTGCTTCGTCCTAACGTCAATTAGATAAGTGAAAGTCGAAGCAGGACAGAGCATGGATATGGTAGACAGAGGCCTGATACTGAGTCAGGCCGCAACAGAACTTACAGAGACCGTTCAGGTATTAGACGAACGGGGAGATACCCGGGATCTGCAAATTGCATGCGAACGCCCGCTGACCATTTATCTGAACAAACGTGAAATTGTGACGCTGATGACACTGGGAGGAGATCCTGAAGCTTTAGTGCTTGGCTATCTCAGAAATCAAGGGTTTATAAATAGTCTGGATGAGCTCGTGGCCATTCAGGTGGATTGGGAAGTTGAGGCAGCAGCAGTGGTTACGCGGGAGCAACCACAAGATCTGGAAGAAAAACTGCAGCAACGTACCGTCACCACCGGCTGTGGGCAGGGCACCATGTTTGGCAACCTTATGGATAAACTTGCTGAAGTTTCACTTCCTGAGGTGAAGATTCAGCAAAGCATGATTTATGCTCTTCTGGATAATCTGAACAGCCATAACGAGACTTATAAAAATGCAGGTGCAGTGCATGGTTGTGCAATCTGTGAGGGCGGTGAAGTGGTGGCCTTTGTGGAGGATGTAGGTCGCCACAATGCTGTAGATACGTTAGCTGGGCGCATGTGGCTGGATGATATTAGTGATGAGAACAAAGTGTTTTACACCACAGGTCGTCTCACCTCAGAAATGGTAATCAAAGTAGCTCAAATGGGGATCCCGGTGTTGTTATCGCGCTCTGGTGTAACCCAGATGGGGTTGGCTCTGGCAAAGGAACTCGGTATTACCATGCTGGCTCGGGCTAAGGGTAAACACTTCCTGCAATTCAGTGGTGGTTCTTCATTGCAGCGTGATGCTATTCCAGACCAGAGATATGAGCGCAGTTCTGCTAAACGTAAGGGAGCTATGTCATGAGTGATTTCAATAATGCATTCCTGAACGTCAGGCAGTTATCGGAATATCTGCACCTGAATGAAAAGAAAGTTTATGCCATGGCCGCAGAAGGCGAGATCCCTGCAACAAAGCTGACCGGTAAATGGCTATTTCCGAAGTCGCTGGTGGACCGTTGGTTACTGGAAAGTTGCCATGGTGGCATTATGGCTGATCGCCTTCTGTTAGCCGGGAGTGATGACCCTTTACTGCAAGCCGCAGCCAACCGGCTGACCCAGAAACTCAAGACAAAAGCTTTGTTTAGTTACACGGTGACAGGCACTAAACTTGGATTGGATCTGTTAGGGCAGGGCCATGCCGATGCTTGTGCAATACACTGGGGGCGTATGGAAGAGAGTGAAGTACGCCATCCTGCGCTTTTGCAACGTTATTCCCAATCAAAGCATTGGGTATTGGTGCATCTGTTTTGTCGTAGCCAGGGGTTGATTGTGCGTGATGCTGATCAGTTCCGTTTTGAAACCACTAATGATGCGTTGGACTGCAGTACCCGTTGGGTTGTTCGTCAGGAGGGGGCCGGTTCACAGCGCTTTTTGAATGAATGGCTGGCCGGACAGGCGATTCCATACGATAGCCTGACGGTGAATCACACCGCATATTCAGAGCGGGAGGTGGCTTCTCTGATTGCAAAGGGGGAGGCTGATATTGGCCCAGGTACACTGAGTGCTGCCCGAGAATTTGGCCTTGGCTTTATCCATGTTTGTAATGAAAGTTTTGACTTGGTTGTACCCAGAAATGTCTACTTTCGAAATTTACTGCAGCAGCTATTTGAATTTCTGCAAAGTATTGAGGGTATTGAGTTAGCAAGTCACTTGCAGGGTTATGATCTTAGCCGGTGTGGCAGAATGGTATGGAGTTCGGAATCCCAGTAAAGACAATGCCAGCATGATTACGCAATTGTCCTGAGTTTGTGGCCTGCCAGCTAAGGGAGAAAGTTAACTCTGTTTTTCCAGATTGTTTACCGCTCTTCGGTTCATGCGTTCTGCAGCAGCGAGCCCTTCCAAAATGCCTGATTCACTGCTTTCAGAACTAAGGTCGGCATCCTGCAGCAGATAAACCTGGAACTGCGTACCTTTGCCTTCTTCTGATTGTACGGTGATATCTCCACCATGGCGCCGGATAATACTGTAGCTCACTGATAGCCCCAGGCCTGTGCCACTTTTCTTAGTTGTGAAAAAAGGATCGAAAATCTTTTCGAGGTGATCTTTAGTAATGCCTTTACCCTGATCGATCACGGTAACCGTTGCTCCTTTAAGCTGGTCGCCTTCAAACCAGTCGGCGGTCTTTATCTCAACTTCTCCCGGTCCTTCCAATGCGTGGGATGCATTTAGAATTAAATTCACCAGAACCTGCTGGACCTGTTGGCAATTCACTTCCACAAGGGATGTCGCCTGGAAGTCTTTAACAATACTTACCTGATGTTTTTCCAGCGCGTGGGAAACCAGCAATAGAGTGTCTTCCACTATCTGGTTTATCTGGTGATGTTCGTAACTCTCCACATAATGACCAGGACGGCTGTACTGAAGAAGGTTGTTAATCAGTGAGCGAATGCGGTAAACCTGTTGGATAACCATATCCACTTCACTGCGAGCAGGTTCGACAGCATCCCCTAGCTCAGCGACTAAAAGATCCATATTACCCAGAATTACGGCAGCGGGATTATTGATTTCATGGGCGATGCCGGCGGTTAATTCACCCAGAACTGCGAGCTTTTCTTTATCCAGAAGTTGCTGTCGGGTGCTTTTTAACAACCGGATATGTTCTTTAAGGGCTTCTGTTCGGCGTCTGAGTGAACGTGTTCTCTTGTCTACAGTGGCTTCAAGCTGATCATTGGCAAGGCGTATCTGCTGTTCTCGATGTTCCAGCAGGTTAAGCATCACATCAAACTGTTTGGCCAGATCGACGAGTTCATCGGAGCTTTCGAGTTTACCAATCCTGGGCTGCATCGAACCATCACGGACTGAAGTCACAACGGAGTGAATCTTATTTAATGGTTGCAGTAAGAGCCGGGTATGGTTGGTTACAACGACAGCGGAAACCAGCATGATCAACAGGATTAATGTCCCGGATTCGATCAGGGTTTTGTAATAGATCTGTGTGAACGGAGCTTCAGTAAAACCGGCGTAGATCATGCCGATTTTCTTATTATTGAAATCCAGCAGGGGTTTATATGCTGAGATGTACCAGTCATTTACCACAAACGCGCGATCAATCCAGGTTTCACCCTGAAGCAGTACCTGCTTTCGCACTTCAGCAGAAACCCGGGTGCCAATGGCTCGTTCTTTCAGGCTGAGATTGCGATTACCCTGACTGATACTGGAGACATCCTGAGGAACGTTGGTACTGATGCGTACATCATCCATAAACAGTGTGACGGTACCAATGCCGCCTTCAGGCAGGCTGCCTTTACCGTATACAAGGTCCCGAATACGGTCTACTGCACTGGTGGTATTGTTGAGGATAATGCCAGAATCCAGAATGCCGATCAGTTCACCGAAATCATCAGTAATCGGGACTAAGGCTCTAAGGACCATCGCCCTGTCTTCTATGGTTCTTTCTGTTGGAACGGCTCTCGGCGTTTCAATCAAATCGATACGCGCTTGATCAGATAACCCCGTGGCAATGTTATCTAACTCCGCCGAGTTTAGTATTGTGATGCCGTTTAGGTTCTCTTTATCCAACAGGCGCGGAATTAAGAGTTTCAGGTTGGGTTCATTCAGGGCTTCGAGTTGGTCGGTTTTTATATAACGAAGAAAATCCAGAGAACGACTGCTTTTAACCTCCAGGAGCTGAACGCTTAGCTCACGTGTATCGCCCAGCTGTAAATTGGTTCGAAACTCAAAACTATTCGCTAGTTGCTGCAGCGTATCAACCTGTTCCTGCTGCATAAAGTTCAGGGTACCGTTGGCTACAGAAAGGTCGGCACTGACCTTCATATACAGTTGGCGATCAGTATAACTGGAGGTCCAGTAAGCGGACATCACTGCGAACCCAAAAGCTGTAAGTGCCAGAGGCAGCAGGGTCAGCAACAGGAGCTTATGCCGCAGGGTGTTTTTTAGACCGAAACTGAACTTCATGCAGTTTGCTCACAAGCTTCCTGATCCGCTGCCCAGGCTGAGAGTTTTCTATCCAGAGTTTTTCTGGATACACCAAGTTCGCGTGCAGCGGATGATTTATTCCCGTGGTGCTGCTCGAGCGTTAGCAGGATATGGTGCTTTTCAACCTCATCCAGAGACCAGCCACTAAAGCTGGCACAAGGCTTGGTTTCGTCTTCCTGTTCCCGGAAATAATCTGCAGGTAATTTGCCAAGCAGGATGCAACGTTCTATCAGGTTTTTAAGTTCCCGAATGTTGCCAGGCCAGCTATAAGACTGCATCGCTTTTAAGTCATCGTGGCTAAATGGGATCGTTGGCAGACCAAGTTCACGGGATAGTTTCGCAGAGAAATGGTGTATCAGGTCTGGAAGGTCTTCACGACGATCCCGTAATGGTGGCAAGGTGATACTTAATACATTGAGCCGGTAGTATAGATCTTCGCGGAAGCGGTGGTTTGCAACCTCATCTTTAAGGTGACGGTTGGTAGCGGCAATGATTCGAACATCAACACTGGTTTCCTGCTCACTGCCTACAGGGCGCACCGCTTTTTGCTCCAGAGCCCTCAGCAGTTTGGCTTGCATCAGCACAGGCATCTCGCCAATCTCATCCAGAAACAAGGTGCCGCTACTGGCGAAGTTAAACAGGCCATCCCGGGCTTTGGTGGCGCCAGTAAAAGCGCCTTTAGTATGTCCAAACAGTTCTGCTTCCAGAAGATCAGGGGAAATGGCGCCACAGTTAACGGGTACAAAAGCACCGGATCGGCCACTCAACTGGTGTAACATTCGTGCTGCCAGTTCCTTACCCGTACCGGATTCGCCTTCGATTAACACAGCTGAAGGTGTTTTAGCGACTCGGTAAATGACGTCGTGAACCTGTCGGATTGATGGGCTGCTGCCAATCATATCGGTGGTTGGAAAGGCTTTTTCGACCTCTCTTCGCAATACAAAGTTGGTCCGGGCCATTGAGCGTCGTTCCAGGCAGCGGTCTACAGCGTTCATCATCTGCTCTAACCGGAATGGTTTGAGAATGAAATCTGAGGCTCCCGCCCGAAGTGCTTTAATCGCCGTTTCCAGATCGGCATAAGCGGTCATAAAGATGATGTCGCTGCTGCGCTGCGTATCTTCGATCGCTTCATGCCATTCCATACCGGAACGTCCGGGAAGCTTTATATCCACAATTAGCAGATCAAAATGACATCGTTTGCGTAACTCTTCCGCTTCTTCAACACTGCCGGCAACCTCTACCAAGGCAAAGCGTTTCACCAGAGCTTTTTGGAGAAAACTTCTCATCCCCAGCTCATCATCAACAATGAGAACAGATACGGCTGGAAGTGCTGCTGAGTTGGAGGTGTCCATTGTTATGCGATCTCACAAAATGACTTAAAGCGAACTAAAGGTTATCAGTAATGAATGAGTGTGGACAAATTGTCACAATCAAAAATCATAGTGGACATTATGACTCAAAATTAACCTTTAATCCGATAAGACTATTGTTTCATTTTGATCCATTTTTTCCTATTTGGAGTTTTAGGCATGTTTTTAAGGCTTAATTCCTTAGACTTTATGCCGTCTTTTACTCGTCCTGGGTCATAAAGTCAGAGGATTGGTTTTGTTTGGCATTCTAATTGCTGAACTGATTCTGGAGTCAGTTTTACACATAACAACAATGAAGAAAGGAATGAATAATGAAAAGCTGGGTATCGGGGCTGTTAACCACACTTTTGTTAGCAACCAGTTCTGCCTCTGTAGTCGCAGAAGAACAAATCATTCGACTAGCCACTACAACAAGTACATACAATTCCGGACTATTAGACAGTCTCTTACCTGTTTTTGAACAGAAGTACGGCGCTAAGGTTCAGGTCATTGCTGTTGGCACAGGTAAGGCTTTGCGAATGGGGCAGGCTGGAGATGTTGATGTGGTCATGACTCATGCGCCAAAAGCAGAGCAAAAGTTTGTGGAATCGGGTTTTGGCATTAAGCCAATGAGTGTTATGTATAACGATTTCGTGATTGTTGGCCCTCAGGCTGACCCAGCGGGTATTAAAGGTTCAATTGATGTAGCCAAAGCTCTTAACCTTATTGCTGCTAACAATGCGGAATTTATCTCGCGTGGGGATGATTCTGGTACACACAAAAAAGAATTGTCTTTGTGGGCGAAAACACAATCTGGCAAAAGCTTCGCTAACTACAAAGAGGTTGGTCAGGGCATGGGCAAAGTGCTGCAGATTGCCGATGAGCTGAACGGTTATACGATCACGGATCGTGGAACCTGGTTGGCTTATGAAGACAGATTACAGCTTAAGCTTCTGGTTGAAGGTGATAAGCGCATGTTCAATCCCTATCAGATCATTCAGGTTAACCCTGAACTGCACAAAGGGTTGAACGTAAAGGGAGCCGGTTCACTGGCAAACTGGTTTGTTTCACCGGAAGGTCAGCAACTGATTAATGACTTCCGGATTAAAGGTAAAGTGCTGTTTCACGGTTCTGCACCTGAAATGGCAGGCAAGTAATTGCGTGTCGTAACTGTAGGCAGTAGTTAATGGAAGATAGTCTGTTTGTAACCTCGATTGAGGCCTTAAAGTTGTTGCTCAGCTTTGATATGGCGCTGTGGAACATTATCTGGGTATCTTTTCGGGTTTCATTGACAGCGATTGCCATAGCAACCGTCCCCGCTATTTTGGTTGGCTTCTTGTTAGCAATGGTGGATTTTAAAGGACGTTGGATGGTAATCGCCTTGTTCAATGCCTTAATGGCTGTTCCTACCGTTGTTGTTGGGCTGACACTTTACCTACTGCTATCACGCAGCGGCCCATTTGGTGATCTTCATCTGCTGTTTACGCAGCCGGCAATGGTCATAGGGCAGGTAATGCTTTGTTTCCCTTTACTGGTCTGTATGAGTCAGTCTGCTTTTCAGAGTATTGATAAACGTGCCTGGGAAACAGCGCGAACCCTGGGAGCTAATTTGGTTATCGCTGTGTGGACCATGGTCCGTGAAGCGCGCTTCGCTTTATTGGCTGCATTACTTGCTGGGTTTGGCCGGATAATCTCTGAGGTGGGTTGTTCAATGATGGTGGGCGGCAACATTATGGGTTACACCCGGAATATCCCCACAGCTATTGCTTTGGAAACCAGTAAGGGCATGTTCGCCCAGGGAGTGGCGCTGGGGCTGGTACTCTTGCTTTTGGCATTAATACTGAATTTCACACTGGCCTCGGTACGTGGCAAAGGGCAGTTGGTTTAGGGGGATTTATGGGACTGGAATTGAATGCTCAGCAACTGGTGAAACGTTACGGTTCGCGGGAATTGTTCAGTATTAATTGCCTGAAAATGCAGGAAGGTGAAAGTTTATATCTGAGTGGGGATAACGGTGCGGGTAAAACCACACTGATGAAGGTGCTGTCCGGTTTGGAAAAGCCCTGCAGTGGTCATGTTAATGTGACTCCAGAAATGAAACGCTGGTGGCAAAGTCGGTTGCATCCACAGGTTATTTACCTGCACCAAACCCCTTATATTTTTTCGGGTGATGTTGAAGCTAACCTGGCCTATGGCTTGAAAGCCCGCAGACATCATGACCGCAATATCCGAGAGAAAGTAAATCAGGCTTTGTCCTGGGCGAGATTGGAGCCACTGGCTAAACAGTCGGCCCACTCACTGTCAGGCGGAGAAAAGCAGAGGTTGGCTCTTGCTCGTGCCTGGGTTCTTGACCCACGATTACTGTTTCTGGATGAACCAACGGCAAATCTGGACCAACAATCAATTCATACCGTAGCTGACTTAGTCGGGGATCTTCTGGATCATGGAACCACGGTGATGGTTTCAAGCCATCAGGAGAACCGGGTAACAGAACTGTGTACACGCAGATTGCATCTTGCAGATGGTGAGATTGAGGAAACTGTCTGCTCAGAGGAAGTTAAAAAATATGCTTAATAATGATCAGGTCACAGCCGTCATCCTTGCCGGAGGCATGGCAAGACGTATGGGTGGTGTGGATAAAGGCTGGATGGAGCTTAATGGTAAGCCTCTTATCCGGCACGTGCTGGACACTATACAACCTCAGGTCAAACAGGCACTGATAAATGCAAACAGGAGTCTTGATGCTTATGGCACCCTTGGGCTTCCTGTGGTCTGTGATCTGGAGGGGGATTTTCAGGGACCACTGATGGGGATTGCCACCGGGTTAAAGCACGCGAGTACGGATTGGGTGCTTTTTGTACCTTGTGATAGTCCTCAGTTGCCTCATGATCTTGTTGCACGTTTGTTGGCAAAAACTTCTGATGGTGCTGAGATTGTCGTTGCCCACGATGGTCAGCGTTTGCAACCGGTGGTGGCCTTAATCAAACGGGATCTGTTGAACAGTTTGCTGGCGACTCTGGCGGAAGGTGAACGTAAAATTGACCGCTGGTACGCATTACATACTATGGAGACGGCTGACTTTTCTGACCATAAAGAAGCCTTCGTTAATGTCAATCGTCGTGATGATCTGGCAGAGCTGCAAGAAATGCCAAAGTTACTTGGATTTGCGGCCTGGAGTGGTACCGGTAAAACTACCCTCTTAAAACAACTGATCCCAATGCTGAAAGAGCAAGGTATCCGGGTAGGTGTTATTAAACATGCTCATCATAAGTTTG
Organism: Neptuniibacter sp.; assembly: GCA_049596335.1. GTDB lineage: Bacteria > Pseudomonadota > Gammaproteobacteria > Pseudomonadales > Balneatricaceae > Neptuniibacter. The sequence continues at coordinate 16,271 of JBMYLM010000001.1, read as the reverse complement.
ATGTAGACCACCCGGGAAAAGACAGTTATGAGTTAAGAAAAGCCGGAGCGGATCAGATGCTGATCAGCTCCGGGAAGCGCTGGGCTTTGATGGTTGAGGAAGATCAGGGTGATCGCCCGTCTCTTATGCATATGATCAGCCGTCTTGATCACTCTTTACTTGATCTTGTTTTGGTTGAGGGATTTAAACTGGACCCTTTCCCAAAAATTGAGTTACATAGGACCGTGTTGAACAGGGAACTGATGCACGGTGAAGACGAGAATATCATCGCCTTTGCTTCCGATGAGCCGGTGGTTATGCAGAGGGATATCCCTGTTCTGGATATCAACGACCCAAAGGCAATCCTGACCTTTATCCAAAGCTACCTGAATGCTGAAAACGACTAAAGATCATTACCCATGAGTGAAGTGCTGAGCTGTTTTGACCCTTCTGCAAACCCTGAAGCTATGCTGCCTGTTACAGAAAGTATTGAGCGGATATTGTCTCAGGTAAACCCTGTGGAAGGGCATGAGTACCTGCCATTAAGTGAAGCGACATCAAGGGTGTTAGCAGAGGAGCTGATTTCACTGATTAACGTACCACAGCAAACTAATTCAGCAATGGATGGTTATGCTGTGGCCGCTGAATCATTGCAATCGGGCATGCCAGTCAAAGTGATAGGCCAGGTTTTTGCGGGGCAAAGGTTTCATGATCAGGTCAGGCAAGGTGAAGCCGTTGAAATAATGACCGGCGCACCGGTTCCAGAAGGTACAGATACCATTCTTATTAAGGAGGTATGTACCGTTGATAAAGGTGAACTCAGTTTTATTGGGCCAGTAAAAAAAGGTCAGCATGTTCGTCTGGCCGGGGAAGATATACAGAGAGGACAGGTTGTTTTATCTCCGGGGCATATTATCCGGCCTCAGGAGCAGGGGTATATAGCTTCCTTGGGTCTGGATAAAGTGAAGGTGTACCGGAAAATCAAAGTAGCAATTTTCTCCACCGGGGATGAGGTGGTCGAACAGGGAAGTGCTCTTCCGGAAAACAGTATTTACGATACGAACCGGTTCACCCTGCATGGCATGCTCTCTCGTCTGGGTTGTGAGGTGATTGATTTCGGCATCATCGATGACACGCAGCAGGCCATGTCCGCGTGTTTGCTGGAAGCAAGTGCTAAAGCCGATATGGTGATCTCCTCAGGCGGAGTATCGATGGGCAAAGCGGACTACATCAAAGATTCCTTAGAAGAAGTCGGGCAGATCGATTTCTGGAAAATAGCGATGCGGCCTGGGCGCCCACTGGCATTTGGCAAAGTACAGGGGACGCCTTTCTTTGGCTTACCCGGTAACCCGGTGGCGGTTATGGTGACCTTCAGCCAGTTTGTTCAACCTGCGTTGAGAAAACTGATGGGTCAGAAACAATGGGCGCCGGTCAGGATGGTGGCTATTGCTGGAGAGCGCCTGAAGTCCAGACTTCATCGTACGGATTATACCCGCGGTGTTTATGAGATCAGCGAACAGGGGCAATTGATTGTCAGAAGTACTGGTTCTCAGGGGTCTGGAATCCTGTCATCGATGGTTCAGGCAAATTGTTTTATTGAGATAGGGGACCAATATGACGAGATTGCAGAGGGCCAGACAGTCATTATCCAACCTTTTTCTGATCTGATTTGAGTAAAAAAAAGCCCCTCGATCAGAGGGGCTAAAAAAGCGTTAACTCATGGCGAGGCCAGAGTTGAAGATGGGATGCAGATGAGCTTTCCAACTACCACATGTCCTTGATAGGAAAAAGCATCAATTGCACTATCAGTATAGGCCTGCAATTGTGCATTGCAAAATTAAACTTTGGTACAGGTATAAGGGGGTTAAAGGTATATATGGGAGTGCTCTATTGCGGTGCAAAATAGGGGTTTTCCCGTATTTTGCCCGTTTTTTAGCTGGAATTTAAGCCTTTTCCGAAGATTCCTGAGTAAGAACAAACTCAGGTTTATTCGATAATCTGACCACTTTGGGTACGGAATGGATGCCACGGGTAAGTACCCATAATACGTACTTCTTTAGCGAAGAAGTCCAGCTCCTGAAGCGCGTATTTCATCGCTTTCTGGTCAGGGTGCCCTTCAACGTCCAAATGAAAGCTTGTGGCAGTCATAGAATCAGATGCCATGTAGCTTTCCAGCTTCAGCATGTTGACGCCGTTGGTAGAAAAACCTCCCAAAGCTTTATACAGCGCTGCTGGGATGTTTCTCACGGTAAACATTATGGATGTCATGAAACGGATGTTGTGATCCAGCTCAGGCATATGGCTGTCTCGAGCCAGAATCATGAACCGTGTTGTATTACCAGTTCTATCCTGAAAATTCTCTTTAATGATGTCCAGGTCATAAAGCTCAGCTGCAAGGCTAGAAGCAATGGCAGCACGGCTTGTATCATTATCTTTACTGATCTCTTCTGCCGCACCGGCTGTATCCAGGCTGGCAATTGGCTCAAGCCCAAGCTCCTGAATGTGAGTATCACACTGGGCGAGTGCCTGAGGGTGTGATGATACGGTTTTGATAGTCTGCGCAGAGCTACCTTTAGGCGCCAAGAGGCAGTGATTTACCGGTTCGAAATGCTCACCAACAATATGTAACTTGGTTTTAGGCATTAAACGATAGATCTCTTCAACACGTCCTGCGGTCGAATTTTCCAGAGGGATCATGGCAAGTCTTGCCTGACCGCGTTCTACCATAAACATTGCGTCAGCAAAGGTTGAGCAAGCGTGAGCTTCCAGTTCCGGATGTGCTTTACGACAAGATAAATGGGAGTACGCGCCTGGAACACCCTGGTACGCGATGATCGCTGGTAGATTGGTCATTTCGTTTTATTCGGTAACACTAAAAAGATGAGGCGTATTATTACACAGTCGCAGGTTCGCAGAAACTCTGATACTGTCCGCAATCGTTTTACTTTGCCTTTATTTGTTATGACTCCTGAAAGAACTGAAAAACTCCTGCAACTGTTACACCGACGCCAGCCGGATCTTTCTCTGATTGCTGATCAGGTGAACAAACCCCGAAACTTATCCGCATTGATACGTAACTGTGACGCAGTGGGCATTCACCGGGTGCACACAGTGGTTCCCAAAGAGGGTTACAGAACCTACAGAGGAACGGCCAAGGGCAGCGATTATTATGTTAAAACCCGTCAGCATACGGATGTGATATCGGCGATAGACACGGTTAAGTCTGAAGGAATGAAAGTGGTTGCCGCTCATTTTAGTGACCATGCAATCGATTACCGGGAATTTGATTACACTCAGCCCTGCGCCTTGTTAATGGGAGCCGAGAAACAGGGGGTGAGCGAGGAGGCTGCTGCTAACGCTGATGCTCATGTTGTAATTCCTATGATGGGCATAGTGAGTTCACTTAATGTATCTACTGCCGCCGGGATAATACTGGTTGAAGCTCAATATCAGCGTATGAAAGCCGGGCTTTACGATACGAATCGTTTGCAGGAGGAAGAGGTCCGAACCTGCTTGTTTGAGTGGGGAAACCGGGATCTTGCTAAATACTGCCGTGATAACGGACTGGCTTACCCACCATTAAATCATGAAGGCGATGTGATCGATGCGCCGGGTTGGTATAAACGTGCAAGGGAAGGGCAGGCTCCCACCTTTGACTGGTCATCTACGGCTTATTGAAATTTTCTCTGATAAAAATACCTGAGTGAAAACATAAACCTAAAATACCGACTACAATATATTGGCGTTAAAGGAACAAAACCCTCCTTACTAGTGTCACACAAACAGGTTTTGAACCTACAGGTCAACGGTGTGGGCTTTGCTACCAGCGAGGCACTGCCCGCACCTCTCTAATTCTGAGCTTACTTATCTGGCTCAACCCCTCAGTAAATTTGTTTTCAGTATCCGGGCGCTTTATCCTGCCAACACTGATAGTGCTTTAGCTTATAGATACAGCCAATTTCTTGGGTATGCCTTTACTTATGAAACCATCAAATTCCGATTTACATTCCAATACTCAGGGTAAACAGGTTTACGATTTTATTGTTGTAGGTGGAGGTATTCTTGGAATGTCCACTGCCTGGCAGTTACAGAAAAAGTATCCTGAAAAAACGGTACTTGTTCTTGAGAAAGAAAGTGGCGCAGCACAGCACCAAACCGGGCATAACTCAGGTGTGATTCATGCCGGTGTGTACTACAAACCCGGCAGTTTAAAAGCGCGATTTTGTAAAGAGGGTAATAAAGCAACGAAACAGTTCTGTCAGGATCATGAAATCCCATTTGATGAGTGCGGGAAGCTTTTGGTTGCAACCAGTACCAAAGAGCTTGAGCGTATGCAAGCTTTAGTCACGCGTTGCGCTGATAATGGTATAGAGATCGAAGTGCTTGATCAGGAGCAACTTAAGTATAGGGAGCCGAATGTTAGCGGGGTTGGCGCTATATTTGTTCCTTCAACCGGCATCGTTAACTACACCCGGATTACGAACAAGATGGCTGAGCTGTTAGAACAAAGCGGTGGTTCTGTCCTATTCGATACAGAAGTTAAAGGGCTGGAAGAGTTTGCCGATCGGGTTACGGTCTTTACCAATAACGGACGGTTTCAGGCGAGATATCTGGTAGCTTGTAGTGGTTTACATTCTGATTCCATGGTCAGAATGATGGGCTTGAAACCTGAATTCAGAATTATCCCGTTCCGAGGTGAATATTATCTGTTGAAGGAACAGCATAACCAGATCGTGAATCATCTGATTTACCCCATTCCTGATCCAGAGTTGCCGTTTCTTGGTGTACACCTCACCCGCATGATTGATGGCACAGTGACCGTTGGGCCCAATGCGGTACTTGCCTTTAAACGCGAAGGTTACAAAAAAACAGACATCAGCCTCCGTGACAGTCTGGCTATGTTTTGTTTTCCTGGTTTGTTTAAAGTTGTTTTTAAGCATTTCAAAGCAACACTCAATGAGCTAAAAAACTCTTTATCGAAATCAGGCTATCTGAAGCTTGTGCAGAAATACTGCCCAACCCTTCAATTAGAGGATATGACGGAATATCCTTCGGGAATTCGTGCCCAGGCGGTTATGCGAAATGGTGAAGTGGTTGATGACTTCCTGTTTATGCACAGCGGTCGCTGTCTGGCTGTATGTAATGCGCCTTCACCGGCAGCGACTTCGGCCATTCCAATAGGTAATCATATTATTGAGCAGCTTGAAGAACGGGTCATGGATTAAGGAACCTGCGAACAAGATCTGTTAGTGCTCTGCAAGACCTGAAGGCTGTAGATGCAAGGCGCAGTTCGCCGTTAATGGCCGTAGCCCTTAACAAGAGCTGTAACGCAGCAGATGCAGTCTACAGGGCTTGCCTTTATGTCTTAGGTGCTAGGGACTTCAGTGATCATCCACACTCGGTATCACTAAATTTTGCAAGGTCTGGACATTGCTGCATTGTTCTTCCTTGATTGTGAACCATCTCCAAAGCCAGAGTGCCAACAGCACTTATTCGTAGATTCCTTAAGGTATATCCGGTCTCCAGCTCATCCCTGATTCTTCCATCAGCCGTTCATAAACACCGGCGACATTCAGATGTAACCACTGCTTATAGAAAGGCAGATGGGCATATTCTGGTAAATCCACCTGAGCTTGAATCTCTTTAAGTGTGAGTCCTTTATGAATACCGTCAATGACTGCTATTTCCAGTTGTTGGAGGTAGGTTAGGTATCTTTCCACATCGGCTTTGTTGCCTGTATCTGCATGGCCCCCCACAAAGTGATCAAAATCCAGAGCCAGAACCTCTTCAGTTGAGTTGATCATCCCCCGAATGTCATAGCTCCATAGTCGTTGCCATGGCATACGACCAATCACAATCCAGTCCACCACAAACAGAACCTTTTCAGGTTTGAACAGCATGGAAATTGAGCCTCTGCCGTCATTTGGCCCGTGATATCTTAGTTCTACTTCAGTGTCTCCAAGCGTGATGGTCATATTTTCAGAGAAGGTGCTATCCGGAATACGAGTTCGAGCCCGGGTACGAATAATATCCTGTTGCGCCAGATGGTGAGAGATTACCGTTATTTCGGGATCATCAAATACTTCGGCACCGTAGATATGATCACTGTGGTTATGACTGTAGATAATATATCTAACCGGTAGATCAAAGCGTTTGTGGAGTTCCTGTTTAAGCCAGAGCGCAGCCTTAGGGTTTAAAGGATCGGTGAGGATGATTCCTTCTGATGTCACGGCAAATACAGAGCGATGTCGATCATCGATAAAGCGGTAGATATTTCCACTGACGTTTTCAATTTTATAGTCTGCGTAAGCACCAGGGCTGAGAAGCAAAGAGAGGGTAAACAGAAAAAGGGTAAGTTTGATTTTCATGCTTTGCTCCTGCACTCTGTTTTTAAGTTTAGTTTCTCTGTCATTCAATTTATGGAAATCAGGATGAACCCAATTCTCATAACAGTAATAGTGATAATTTCTTTGCTCGTTGTTATTGGGTTGCGAAAACGTAAAAAAGTTCGCCAGAAGAGCGCTTTTATTGATGCTTATATTTTTCCGCTCAAGCTTAAACAGCAGCTACAGGTCAAATATCCGCATTTGTCAGATGGTGAGTGTGAGAGGGTGCTTGAAGGATTAAAGGCATTTTTCCATATTAATCTGATGGCCCAAAAACGTCCGATATCCATGCCGTCTCAGGCTGTGGATGAGGTTTGGCATGAGCTGATCTTATTTACTCGCCAATATGACTCTTTTTGTAAACAAGCCTTTGGGCGCTTTCTGCATCACACGCCAGCTGAAGCTATGAAGTCGCCTACACAAGCTCAGGATGGGATTAAACGAGCGTGGAGGCTGTCCTGTCAGAGAGAAGGTATTGATCCTCAACACCCTAAAAGACTACCGCTACTCTTTGCCTTAGACAGTGAACTTAAAATCCCAGATGGGTTTATCTACCAACTGAACTGTATGGGGAAGAAGGATCAGGGCTACTGTGCCAGTCATATAGGCTGTGGTGGCGGTTGCAGTGGTTGTAGCAGTGATTCGAATGGTTGTGGAGGGGGATGCGGAGGTGACTAGACGTCTTCTATATCACCTCCGTAAACACTACCGCTGATTATGTAACCTGGCCATGTCACCAGGGCGAATTGCTTTCCAGTAATGTTTATTCCAGTAGGGGTTATCGAGTCTGCTTAAAGTGACGCCTATGCTTGTGGATGCATGGAGAAACACGCCATCTTCTACATAAATCCCAACATGACGTTGTTTGGCGCCATCTGTGCGAAATAACACAAGATCACCGGCTTGTAATGAGGTTGGGTGGATGGATTCACCGTAGTAAGCCTGACCTTTAGTCGTTCTTGGAAGGTGAATACCGAATAATTGCCGATAAGTCAGTTTGGTAAAACCTGAGCAGTCAATGCCATCACGGTTCTCACCACCAAGTTTATAAGGGGTTCCTTGCCAGCTATTGTGTTGCGCAATGAGAGCCTGGCTGATCTTATTTTCACCGCTGATATTGATTGCAGTGGAGGTCGGTTTCGTTTGGCTAACACAGCCAGAGAGAGCAAGAGTTAAAACTGCCGCTATAAAATAGGCACTAAATTTCATTCCATTTCCCCTTCAACATTATTGTAAACAGTATAACCCGGACTTAGGAACCTGCGAACAAGTCATGTTTGTGCTCTGTAAGCCCTGAAACCTGTAGATGTAAGGCGCTGTTCGCAGTTAATGGCAAAAGTCCTTAACAAGAGCAGCAACACAACAGATGCAGGTTTCAGGACTTACCCCCTCTCCTCCAATAAAGGGCTTCTGTGATGAAGCACACTCTGTGTCAGTCCTTTTTGCAAGGTCATGACATTACTGCAAAGTACTTCCTTGATTGTGAATCATCACATAAGCCAGAGCGCATACATGACTTGTTCGCAGGTTCCCTAGTATTTACTAAGCTTAAAAGAGATTGGTTTCTGATGAGAAGTTGCCTATTATGCGCAGCTCTTTTTCCCGCATAAAAAATAGTTGTTAAATGACCGAAGAATTCCAGATAGGCCAACGTTGGTATAGCTACCCTGAAGCAGAGTTAGGATTAGGCATAGTTAAAGAGTTGGTAAATCGTAGGATAGTGATGATTTTCCCCGCAACAGGGGAAGAACGTACCTATGCTGAAAGCAATGCTCCCCTGAGTCGTATCATCTACCCAGTAGGTGATCAGATTGCCGATGATGAAGGCTTAAGCATTACGGTATCAGAACATGAATACTCTTCTGGTTGCGTCATTTACATCGGCCATGATGCGGATGGTAACGAACAACTCATCCATGAAGCGTCTCTGGAAAGTTCGGTGCATTTCAGTAAGCCCTATGAGCGCTTGTTTGCTGGCCAGATTGATAAGCTGAGCCATTATGAATTGCGACTGGAAACGCTTAAACACCAGCATAACCATCAACAATCTCCTGCGTATGGTTTGATTGGCCCTCGTGTCCAGTATCTGCCACATCAATTCTATATCGCTTCAGAAGTAGGAAAACGAACCGCGCCACGTGTATTGCTGGCTGATGAGGTTGGGCTGGGTAAAACTATCGAAGCAGGTTTAATTCTGCATCAACAGATTATTTCTGGCTTAGCCTCCAGAGCCCTTATTGTGGTTCCTGACAGTCTGGTATTTCAGTGGTTGGTTGAGATGCTACGTCGTTTCAATCTGCATTTTTCGATCATGGATGAGGGCCGTTGTTCTGAAGCGGAAACCAATCCTTTCGAAACAGTACAGCTTGCGTTGTGCCCTCTGTCACTCTTCACCCGCGAGCAAAAGTATCTGGATCAGGCAGTTGAAGCTGGTTGGGATTTGATGGTGGTTGATGAAGCTCATCACCTGGGTTGGAGTGAAGAAGCTGCCAGCCACTCTTATGTTTGTATTGAAACACTCGCGCGCCAGGTTAAAGGGCTACTACTGCTAACAGCGACGCCAGAACAGTTAGGTATAGAAAGCCATTTTGCGCGTTTACGTCTGCTTGATCCGGACCGTTATTATGACCTTCAGGAATTTATTAACGAGGAAAAAGATTTCCAGCGGGTCAATCAGCTGATTGAAATAATTAAAGATCCTGAGCAGTGGAGTAATGCTCTACAAGATGATGAATTCAGCGGGCTACTGCATCAGTATCTTGGCGACGACATTGCAGAAAAACTAGAAAGCAATCGTGCCTCAGGTGAATGCCCGCAGTCGATGATCGATGAACTGGTTTCGACACTACTTGACCAGCACGGTACAGGGCGGGTTCTGTTCAGGAATACCCGTGACAGTGTTGAAGGTTTCCCGCAGCGCCGATTGCACACCTACAAACTCCCCCTGCCAGAAGCTTATGCTGAGGCAAGTGCCGATGCGCCTATGGAAAAGCGTTTGCATCCGGAAACCTTAATTGCTGGGGGTGAAACAGCAGAATGGCTGACGATCGATAACCGTGCTGACTGGTTGATCAATTGGTTGGAAGGTTACCGCGGTGAAAAAGTACTGATTATTTGTGCCCATGCCAAGACAGCGATCACCCTTGAGAAGCAACTTCGACTCTTTGAAGGCAAGAGAACGGCTCTGTTTCATGAAGGTATGAGCCTGTTGGAGAGGGATCGTGCTGCAGCCTATTTCTCGGACGCTGAAGAGGGCGCGCAGTTGCTGATTTGTTCCGAAATTGGCAGTGAAGGTCGAAACTTCCAGTTTGCCCATCACATGGTGATGTTTGACCTGCCGATGAATCCTGACCTCTTGGAACAGCGCATAGGTCGTCTGGACCGAATTGGTCAGTTACGTGATGTAAATATTCATGTCCCATATTTTGAATCCAGCTCGCAGGAGGTTTTGCTGCGCTGGTACCGTGAAGGGTTGGGTGCTTTTGAGCAGGTATGTCCAACAGGACAGGCTTTGATGCAAAAATATGCTGCCGAACTGCATCAATGCATGGAGACCCCATCAGATCTTGAGGCTGTGGATCAACTGGTTAACACTACCGCTCAATCACAAGAAGCTCTGTTGGATGAACTGCAGCAGGGGCGGGATAGATTGCTCGAGCTGAATTCATGTGATCCAGAGCAGGCTGAACAGATTCTGGAAGCGGTTGAAGAAGTCAGTCAGTCCAGTGTGCTGGCGTCTTACATGGGGCGTGTATTTGATCATTTCGGTCTGGATCAGGACAGTACTGGCACTAATGGCGTGGTTCTTCACCCGAGTGATCATATGCTGACCAGTCATTTTCCATATTTGCAGGAAGATGGTCTAACCGCAACGTTTCAACGCACCGAAGCCCTGTCCAGAGAGGATATGCATTTCCTTACCTGGGAACACCCAATGGTTTCAGGTGCAATGGAAATGATGCTTGAGGGTAGCTATGGCAGCTCCTCTCTTTGCACAATGAAGCTGTTGCCGTTAAAAGCTGGCAGTATTCTGGTAGAAACCGTATTCCGGGTGCATTGCATTGCAGATCGCAAGTTACAACTTCAACGGTACTTACCCGAAGCGTGTATCCGCAAGGTGGTTGATAGTAATGGTGCAGATCTGACAGAGGTCATAACAGAAAAGCATTTCTCCGCACTGGGCAAGCGAGTAGGCAAAAACATCGCTTTTAACCTTGTAAAACATGCTCGTGATGAAATATCCGGTCTGTGTTCAAAGCTAGAGAAGCAAGCTGAAGATATAGAACAAGAGTTGTTGGCGGTCGCTCGAGACAAAATCGTCCTGCAACATAATCTGGAAAAGGATCGACTCGTCAAGTTGGCTAAGGTGAATCCGAATATCCGTCAGGAAGAGATTGATGCTATTGACGATAAGGCCGCGCAATTGATCCAGGCGATTGAATCTGCAACGTTAAAAATGGATGCGATCCGTGTGGCAGTTGTTACACACGACTAATATTGAAATACCGGGTCTCGATTAATTCTGACTGATCGAATTAAACCTGCTAATGTCAGTATAAATAAAGAACATTCCTAGACAGTAAAGGAGTATGAATGGCTGGTAACTTCAGTAACCGCCGCTCTGGCTACAAGAAAAAGCCGAGCTTATCGGGTCGGGGTATTCTGGAACAAGTAGAAACCGAAGGACCTTTTACTGAGTGGGTAGGTATGCCCCCGTACTATATTCATAAAATCACGGTGGAAGGGGATTGCTACTCTTACTTATCACCGGACAAAGAGCTGGAAATAGAGATCGGTAAAAAGGTTACCTTTAGGTACAAGGAAACCGCTAAAGGTAAGTTTATTGATAAGCGTTCCTTAGGTGTTGTGATTGATCCCAGCGAATTGGGTTATTAATTCACACTCTTTCAAAAAAGCAGCCAGAGGGCTGCTTTTTTGTTTTAAGCGCTAGGGTAAAGTTTTATTCCTTGTCTATTCTGAAAGAAAAAATAATAAAAGAGGAATCTATGTTTCAGGAATTTAAACATATCCGTCTTCAGGAGATAGCCGAAGTCGACTTTATCATGACACCTGAACAGTCGAACAAAGCTGTCTCACTTCATAGTCCTGCACTTGAAACATTAACCGATTTTACGCAAACCAAACCCGTAACAGTAGTTGAATCAATGGATATTGATGATGCCATTGAATATATGAAAAGCCAGCACGTGCGATTACTGTTTGTGGTGGATAACGACGATAATTTTTCCGGAATTGTGACTGCTGCAGATCTACAGGGACGTAAGGTCATGGCATTTATGCAACGTGATGGTGTCAGCCGTGATCAGGTACAAATCAGGCACATTATGTTGAGTAAGCTTCACATCAGAGCCTTAACTTATCCGCAGATCAGGGATGCCAAAGTTGGAGATATCATGCTGACACTTAAAGGCTCTGGCGCTCAGCATGTTGTTGTCGTAGACGAGAGTACCGCCGGTGTCATGCGGGTGAGAGGCATTATCTCTTCCAGCGATATATCAAGATGCCTGAAAATTGGTTTTGATGTGATGTACGAGGCGAAAAGTTTTGCTGAAATAGAAAAAATAGTCTCTCAGGGAGTTGAGTTATAAGCGGATTTAGCTGAGTTCAGACCCAAAAACAGGTGTCAAAATATACGCTGGCCTATTCCAGATTTCCTGATTATACTGCGCGCCTGTTTTTTCTCCCCAATCTTTTTGAAAGTGCCTCAAAGATGAAATTGCCACCACCTTTTAGTGCTGAAGCTGCATCAAAACTGCAGCAATTGATTGATACAAAACCGACTCCATTCCTGGCGTTGGATCTTTCTGTCATTAAAAGCCGTTATGACGAACTGGAAGGTGGTTTCCCAACTGCGGATATCTATTACGCCGTTAAGGCAAATCCATCTGATGAAGTCATTGAGATGCTGGCTGCAGCCGGTTCAAGTTTTGATATAGCTTCAACACAGGAACTGGATAAAGTTCTGCAGTTTGGTGTTGCTGCTGAAAGGATCAGCTATGGCAATACGATAAAAAAAGCCTCTGCAGTCAAGTACTTCTTTGAGAAGGGGGTGCGCTTGTACGCTACAGATTCTGAAGCGGATCTGATCAACCTTTCAAAAAACGCACCGGGCTCAAAAGTATATATCCGTGTTTTAACTGATGGTTCAGAAGGGGCCGACTGGCCGCTGTCCCGTAAATTTGGTTGCAACCCGGAAATGGCGGTTGAATTGGTGGTTATGGCTCGTGATCTGGGTTTGGTTCCTTACGGTGTTTCGTTCCATGTGGGTTCTCAGCAACGAGATATCGACGTATGGGATGGGGCGATCGCTAAGGTTAAAGTAATATTTGAACGCCTGAAACAGGATTTCGGAATCACGCTTGAGATGATTAATATGGGTGGTGGTTTCCCTGCTAATTATCTTCAGAAAACCAATGAGTTTTCGACCTACGCTGAAGAGATATCCCGCTTTTTAAAAGAAGATTTTGGTGATGATGTTCCCAAGCTCATTCTGGAACCTGGCCGATCTTTAGTCGGCGATGCCGGAGTGATTGTTTCGGAGGTGGTTTTGATTTCGAGAAAGTCTTCCACCGCACTGGAACGCTGGGTATATACAGATGTGGGTGTTTTTAATGGCTTAATTGAAACGCTCGGTGAAGCCATTAAATACCATATTGATACTGATAAAGATGGCGAAGTTGATGAAGTCATACTTGCAGGGCCGACCTGCGATAGTATCGATATTATGTATGAGCAGCATAAGTATGAACTGCCCTTATCATTAGAGATAGGTGACCACATCTTCTGGTATTCAACCGGTGCCTACACCACCAGTTATAGTTCTATTGAGTTCAACGGGTTTCCTCCGTTGGAATATCACATTCTCTAGGATCATCCGACACATTCGATGTTCTGAAAATAAAAATCTAAAAACAGGTTGTCCGCTTCCGTGCAAACAGCTATCTTTTTGATAGTTCTAGTTTTGTCATGGAGATAGGTGGATGTCCGATAAACAGATTCAAGCACGCTTTGAAGCGCTACTGAACGCTACGTCTGATGTGGTGATGGTAATTGATCCGGTTGCCGGTTTAATTATGTCTTGTTCTGCTGGCAACTCTACCTGGATTGATGCTGATGCGGTGACAGGGCGTAAGCTGGAAGAGGTATTTCCGGCAGATATTTCATCATCAATCACGGCTGCAGCGGTAAAAGCCGTCGAAAAGAAAAAAGTAAAACAGACTGATATTCAACTACGTCCCGAACATAACCCAGGCTTGAAAGAGCAGGGTTTAAAAGAAACAAAATGGGTAGAGCTACGCTGTAGCGGTGCTGGTAGTGAATGTCTGGTCGTCTTCCGGGATATTTCTGCACAACGCCGCTTAGAGAGACAAGTAACCAGCCAGGCACAGAGAGACCCTCTGACAGGTGCGTACAATCGTCGTGCTCTTAAACCTGTACTTGATCAGGCCGTAGCACAGGCACAACGTTATGATTGGGTCTGCAGTCTTATGGTGATTGATGTGGACCATTTCAGTCAGATCAACGACGATTTTTCCTGGGATTGTGGCGATCAAATTCTGCAACAGTTGGTGACAACCATCCATGGAATGAAACGCACATCAGATTTTCTTGCCCGTTACTCAGATGATCAGTTTGTGATGTTTATGCCAGAAACCAACCACGAACAGGGTATGGCTGCAGGTAACCGTGTCAGAAAACTGATGGAAGCAATGGAAATACCCTACGCAACAGGTGATGTGAAATTCACAGTCAGTGTGGGTGTAGCGGCTTTGACAGGTCCTGAAGATGATTCTGATAACATGTTAAGGCGTGCTAATGAGAACCTGTTTATCGCGAAGAAAAGCGGTAGTAACAGGGTAGAAGGCGACGAATAATCAGGCCTGTTTAAGGCTGAACAAAATGAAGGGGGCGTATGCTCCCTTTTTTAATTGCTTGGCACATCTGAAATGCTACTTAAACCATTGCTATGAGGTTAACGTTTCGTACGCCAGCCTTATCTGAATGAAAGTCTCTGCGTCACCGCCTCTGTCAGGGTGATGTTGAGCGGCTAGATACTTAAATCTTGATTTAATCTCTTTTTCCGAAGCTGTACTTGCCAAGCCAAGTAGCTCCAGGGATTCTTGGCGTTTGTCTAAGGCAAAGAATTTACTCCAGAAGTCATCGAGAAGCTTTTCAACGGCCCCCTGATCCATGTCTACAAGATTGCTCCAATCGAGATAATAGGTTTTTAATTTGGCTTCGGAGCAATCAGGAGAGAGCTGCTGTGATGAAATCTCCAGGGCATGTTCTGTGAGATGTATTTTTGTCGCGCTAATCAGAAGTTTTTTACCGTGCTCCCGATGATAGAAATCTTGCAACTTGTACAGTGCATTCATGATCAGGAAATGCTTTTTAAAAAGTGTCAGTTCGTCGTTACCTTGCAGCTTTTGTAAAGTTGAATTGTGCTGTTCAAGATCTTTCATGAGCGCAAATTCTTTAAAACCATCCGGGTGAGAATCAATGAATTTTTGAATATCATTTTGTAATTTGATTGATTCGTTATTGCTTTTCATTTTGTTTCAAACGACTGTTTAAGTTGGTTTTTGATTACTGAATTTTAGTTAGTCATTGGTATCTAATGGCCTTTTTTTTAATAAGGTTAATGATGCCTTTGATTGAATATAACCACAGTTTATTTGGTATTTATCAGAGTCAAATACTTGGTTATTTGTATACTTAGATCGCCTTTGAAGCCCAGAAAAACCTGTAATTGAGAGTAAATCATACACTTTTTAGTCTTGTATCAATAATTAACTACTTAAACTATATTTTTTGGTACTACTTGCCAGCAGGAATAACTTTATTATTACCCTATAGCTTGAAACGTTGAATGGCATTTCAAGATTAGCGATCTAAAATATAAATAGGTAAAGTTCTTTTTTTGTTTGAATTTTTCCTATTCAGGGTTTGCCATAATGAATGGCTTCGTTCGCGAGGGAATGTTTAGTGCAAGACATGGCTGTAGTGCTCGAAAGTTTGAAAGGGCATTCAATATCAGAAAATACCTCTATTCTGGCGATAGAATACAACTGGGATCGACTGTTAGGTGAAATTGAAAGTGTACTAAGCCAGCTAGGCTTCTCTTATTTTTCTTATTCAGTTACGACCTGCAAACATCTGCGGGCAGATTTCGATCTGGAAAGAATGTTACGTAGTACAAGTTCGAGAGAAGTTGCCGGTTCATTGCCCGACTATGTTGTACGTGAATATATGGACAATATTTCAGAGCAAGATCCTGCTATTGATCTGCTCTCATCCCACAATGGCCCTCTAGTTATTAATGGTTCATCTGTATCAAGTTGTTCTGTGGCGGATTCCTTTTGGGAAAAAAATGGTGTTGGGTCCAGAGTTTATATCCCTCTGGAAAGTAGAAGTTCAGATTACTGGTTCCATTATTTTGCTCTATACCATGAGCTGGCGGACGATGAGTTTAATCAGTTGTTTGCAAAGCTAGAACACTGGTTGGTTCCGGCTCTTAATCGTTATCACAAAATGCTGCAGACCGTTTGTGAAAAAGAGCAAAACCCTTTTTTACAACATGAAATTTTATCCTCAACATGTTTGCAAATATTGAAGATGACTTCGCAGGGGATGCCGGTAAAAAGAATTGCGGATAAACTGAAGTTAACTGAGGAAGGTATTACTTATCATATTACACGCGCAAAGCGGATTTTTGGGGCTAGAAATAAAACCCACTTGATCGCTATTTTGTATGATGTCGGTTTGATGTAAAACAGCGTGCTGCCAGTATCTTTAGGATACCTGGCAGCTGTGATGGTTGGATGGGAAGAAATCTGAACTCTCTTTTGACGAAACATCTCGGGTAACGGTCGCTTTTGTTTCGAG